>JAFRAH010000018.1 GCA_017405525.1 Synergistaceae bacterium | reverse complement strand
CCGTCAACAGCTCAATCAATATCGAGTGAGGGACTCTTCCGTCCATAATTATAACTTTGTTCACGCCCTCTGTGATTGCCTTGATGCAGCAGTCAGCCTTCGGAATCATTCCGCCCGTGATTACCCCGGAACGTTTCAGCTCTTGTGCTTCTGACACTGTGATTTCAGGGATGAGGGTTGACGGGTCTTTGGGATCGCGCAGAATCCCGGCTATGTCGGTCATCATGATTAGGCGTTCAGCGTGCAATGCCCCCGCGATATAGGCCGCCGCGGTGTCTCCGTTGATGTTGAAGATTTCGCCGTTCTCGCCGCTCGCTATGGTTGAGATTACGGGGATGTAGCTTTTCGCGAGGAGGTCATAGACGCATTCGGGGTTAATCCCGGTGATTTCGCCCACAAGACCGAGCCGCTCGTCCTTGAATTTCGCCTGAATGAGTTTGTCGTCAATCCCTGATAGTCCGACAGCCCGCCCGCCCTTAGTGCCGATGAGATTCACGAGGGACTTGTTGACCTTCCCGGCAAGAACCATCTGGACAACGTCAATCGTCTCCTGATCCGTAACTCTTAGGCCGTCGACAAATTCGGGCTTTTTCCCCAGCCTGTCCATGAGTGCGTTAATCTCCGGGCCTCCCCCGTGAACGAGGACGACATTAACCCCTACGAGACGCAACAACACTATATCCTCCATGACCTGCTGCTTGAGTGTCTCGCTCGTCATTGCATTGCCGCCGTACTTGATGACTACGATTTTTCCCGTGTATTTCCTGATGTATGGCAGTGCCTGTACTAGTATTTCCGCGCGTTCTGTCGGTTTCATGGGTAATCAGCTCCTTACGTTCAGCCCTGTTGTTTCGTCGAGGCCGAGAATGATATTCATGTTCTGTATTGCCGCTCCTGATGCGCCCTTGCCTAAGTTGTCGAAACGTGAGACCAGCAATATACGCTCATCATTGCCCTGTATTGTGATTTCGAGGTCATCACGTCCTGCGAATGCCCCCGCCGACAAGAACCCTCCTTCAGCGAAATCATCGCCATCCGTGAAGTAGATCACGCCGTCCTTGTAGTAGTTCCTGTAGCAGTCCTTGAGTGCCTCAATGTCCCCGTTGATGTCCTGAGAGTGGAGAGTAACAGTAACCTCCATTCCCGCGAAATACGGCGCGACTATAGGGCAGAATACCGGCGCGACCTCAAGCCCGCAGACCTTCGACATTTCCGGGAGGTGCTTGTGTTTCTGTGCAACTCCGTACTGACGTGGGGCATCAAGTAGCTTGTCCCTTCCTTCGGCCTCGTACTGTGCAATCATCTTCTTGCCGCCGCCTGAGTAGCCCGTAAGCGAGAAGCACGACAGCCGGGCATCACGTGCTACAATCCCTGCCTCAACCAACGGTGCAACGAGGGCAATGAACCCTGTAGCGTGGCATCCTGGATTGGCGACACGTTTCGAGGCTCTGACCTTTTCGCGCTGTTCTGTGAGCTCCGGGAGGCCGTAGACCCATCCGGGGGCTGTCCTGTGGGCTGTTGACGTGTCGATTATGGCGGTGTTGGGGTTGTCAGTGAGTGAGACGGATTCACGTGCGGCATCATCAGGGAGGCACAAGAACGCTATATCTGCCGAGTTCAGGGCATCCTTGCGGGCGTTTATGTCCTTGCGGATTTCGTCTGACAGTGTGATTAGCTCGATGTCCTTGCGTGAACTCAGACGCTCATAGATCTTCAGGCCGGTCGTTCCTGCGCTTCCGTCAATAAAAACTTTCTTCATGGTAAATTTTTTTCTCCGTAAAATTTTGTTGGAGGGTATTATATCCGTGAATAAAATTTGCGTCAAACCCCGCTGAAAACTGAACAAAAGTTTACTCGTCCTTGAAGTTGACAGGAAACCGAGCCTGCACTATAAACCCTGAATATCACACTCAAAGGAGGAAGTTTTACCGTGAAGAAATTGAAGTTGCTTGCATTGTTAGTGATTGTTGCGCTGTTGTCGTCGTTCGGAACTTACTGCTACATCACCAGACCGCAGGAAAGAGCACCTGAAAGCATAATGAGCAATGCCTACTACAGGATACACGCCAGCATCTACGAGAGGATGCCGAGACATGAAGGGGGTATTGTGTTCTTAGGGGACAGCATTACGGACTACGTGAAGTTCAACGAAATATTCCCTGAGCTCCAAACACACAACCGAGGAATAGCAGGCGACAACACATTGGGGGTTCTTTCACGGCTTGATGAGGTAATCAGCCTCAAGCCCGCAAAATTATTCCTCCTCATTGGCACGAACGACATAGTATACGGCATGACCACAGAGCAAATAGCCTCGAACATTCGCGAAATCATCAGGAGGATACAGGAAGGCTCAGCGTCAACGAAGATATACCTTGAGACATTGCTGCCAACAAATTCAGGGCTCGACCCACGAAGACCCAAAGATAAGATGCACGCCATCAACGCCGAAATAAAGACGATTGCCGGAGAAACGGGCTGTGAGCTGCTGGATCTGTATTCGTATTTTGTGGGGAGTGATGACGAGCTGCCTCTGAAGTATACGGTTGACGGTCTTCACATGAACGGCGAGGGTGTCATGAAGTGGGCTGAGTTACTGGGAGGTTACCTGAAGTGAAACAAAAACCGGGGATTGTGATTTTCCCCGGCTCATTCACTGCTACTTTATGATTGTGATTCTTCCCTGAGCTTCCTTGTATCTCTCAGGCAATCTCTCGAAATCCCTCAAGTAGTGCGCAAATGCATTGTCTGCGGCCATGTAGTCAGGCTCAATTACTTTTGCTCCCCTGAATTGGTGGCCGTCTCCTTTCTGGTAGAGAATGTAGCTTATCGAGGCAACCTTGTAGCTCTTCTCCGGGTCAAGGGGCTCACCGTTCACCATTGCGTCCTTAACCCTGCGGTCTCCTGAAATCGCAACCAGCATATTCTTGTCGTCAAGGATCACGGGAGTCGGTATCGTTGCGTCAACCGTGTATGTCATTCCTGCAACATGGAGGAACCCCCCGCTGTTGTGAGGCAGAAGGCGCGCCCCCATCTCCAGCTCGTCAAGTATAGACTGCCCCGGAATCTCACAGATGCACACGGTGTTGTTGAACGGAAGGACACTCAGGGCATCACTGAACCTGACTTCACCGGCCTTGATGTTGCTGCGTAACCCTCCGGCGTTAATGATGGCTATATCTGCCGTGCCTGTATTGGTCTCACGTGCTGAGGCAAGGAATGCATCAGCTACTATGTTGCAGAGGTTGGTTTCGCCGTTCCTCACGAGCCAGTCAGTATTTTCGTCCATCGCAAGAAGGTCAAAGCTCGAATAGCTCAGGTGTGCATTAAGTGTGTCCTCAAAGCGTGCCTTGATGTCGTTCACTATCTTGATTGTGGCCTCATCCCTGCCGTCAAAATTGCTCAGCAGTTCGGTCTTCACTGCCCCGTCCGTGCCTATAGTGAGCCTGCCCACGTTCTTGAGCTTCGTCCCTGTCTGGGTGATGATTACGTCCTTTCCCTCAGAGTTCTTCACGATCATGGCCGGAGTAACCTCGTGTGAATGCCCGTCAATGAACACGTCAATTCCCCTAGTTCTCGGCGCAATGTAGGGAGTGCTCCAGACTTCCGTAACGTCCTCATACTCGCCCAAATGTCCCACTACAACGACATAGTCAGCACCTTCTGCTCTTGCGTCGTCAACGGCCTTCTGTATCGAGGCTATGAGTTTCTCGCCTGTCTTGTCGCCGTCAAAGCCGTAAAGGTAATTCCCTTCCTCGTCCATGAAGTAATAGGGAGTTGTCTTCACGATTGATTCAGGAGTTGTAGCTCCGACAAACGCAACCTTAACGTCCCCGTAAGTGAGTATCCTGTAGGGCTTGAAGATGAGCTGACCTGTCTTGAGATCCCTGATGTTGCAGGAGAGGAAGCCGCACTTCAGGTTACGCGCGAAGCTCTCGAACTGTCCCCAGTTGTAGTCGAACTCATGGTTTCCCGGAACAGCGATGTCGTAGCCGATTGCGTTCATGATTTCGAGGATGTAGCGGCCCTGAGAGATTGCCCCGATTGTTGCGCCCTGTGCCCAGTCGCCAACGTCAACAAGCGTAACGTAGGGTGTGAGCTTTCTGGCCTCGTTCACGCACCACACGAACCCGGCATATCCCAGGTTGTCATCAACCCCGCAATGTACGTCGTTCGTGTAGAGTATGATGATGTCCTTGTCCGGCACTGCAGCCCATGAAGGCACGCAGAAGAGTGCGAACAGAAAAACTAACGCTAAAACTTTTTTCATACAATATCACCTCGCGGCATATTATAGGACAAAAAAAATTCCCCCTCACGCGTTCATGAAGGGGAAAATTCTTGTCGTTGTGTGAGTTATCTCATTCCTGTACTTCCGAAGCCTCCTGTGCCTCTCTTTGTGGGTGTAAGCTCCTTAACCTCAGTGAACTTAGCCCGCGCTATTGGCATGAAGACGAGCTGAGCTATCCTGTCGCCAAATCTCAGGGTGAACGGCTCATCTCCCATGTTCAGGAGGAGAACCCGGATCTCCCCCCTGTAGTCCGAGTCGATAGTTCCGGGACTGTTCGGGATGATTATACGGCTGTCCATTGCGAGGCCGCTTCTGGGTCTGATTTGTCCCTCGTAGCCTTCCGGGATTTCGAGGTATATTCCCGTTGAGATTAACGCCATCTCGTTGGGCTTGATCATGCAGTACTTCATCGAGCACAAATCAACGCCTGCACTTCCCGGTGTTGCGTATTCAGGTATCGCTATGGTGTTGGCCTCACGCTTTATCTTCACCACTATTTCGCCGGGCATCAGTAATCCCTCCTTCTGTCATTGCGCCTGCCTCTTCCTTCGCGTCCATAATCGTAGTCATTCCTCGTTGAGCGGTTTGACGAGTATCCACGCTCAAGGTACTTCATGCTGCCTGCCGCTGAGCCTCCTACCCTGTCGCGCATCGAGAAGTTCGAGTAACCGCGTTCACGTGATGCAAGCGTGGCTATGAGGTTGTCGCGTTCCCTTTCGTCCGGGAGTGCGTGGGCAAGTCCTGCCGCCCTGATTTTCTCCTCATTGGCCATAATCCTGCGGCGCGTGAGGTTAGCGCGTCCCTGTTCGTCAATCTCCTTCACCATCACCAGAACCCTGTCGCCGGGCTTGAAGACATCCTCAACCCTCGGAACTCTGGCAGTGCTGACCTCGCTTATATGGAGCAAGCCTTCTTTACCCGGAAGGCACTCGACGAATACCCCGAAGTTCAGGAGGCGCGTTACGGTGCCATAGTAGACTTCACCAGCCGCAAGCTCCCGTGTCAGTGAGAGGACTATAGCGTGTGCATCCTCAACCTGTGCCATCGTCGGCCCGGAAATCGTGATTATCCCGTTGTCCTCAATGTTCATCTTCACGCCCGTGCGCTGGGTTATGCTGCGGACTACCTTGCCGCCTGAGCCTATAACGTCGCGTATCTTGTCGGGGTCAATCTCGAACGATATTATTCTGGGTGCATCAGGTGAGATCTTGTTCGGTACTGGGATTACTGCCTCCATCTCCTCAAGTATCTTCAGCCTTGCACGCCTTGCCTGACCTAGTGCACGTTCGAGAATCTCGCGGGTAATTCCTCCGGCCTTGTTGTCCATCTGCAGAGCCGTAACTCCTGCCCTTGTCCCTGCAACCTTGAAGTCCATATCACCATAGTGGTCTTCGAGTCCTTGGATGTCCGTGAGTATCTGGACTTTCTCGCCTTCCTTGATGAGACCCATCGCAATACCTGCAACGTGGCATCTTATGGGAACTCCCGCGTGCATCATCGAGAGTGAGCCTCCGCAAATGCTGGCCTGTGAGCTTGAGCCGTTGGACTCCAGAATGTCCGACACCACCCGGATAACATACGGGAACTCCTCCTCACTGGGTATAACCGGGAGCAGTGCACGTTCAGCCAATGCGCCGTGCCCAATCTCGCGGCGGCCGGGACCTCGTATTGCCCTGACCTCACCGACTGAGTAGGGCGGGAAGTTGTAGTGCAGGATGAATCGTTTTGCCGGTTCGTTGAGCTTTATGCCGTCCTGAATCTGGTCATCCTCGCCGACCATTCCGAGCGTTGTCGTAGCTAGTGATTGTGTTTCACCGCGTGTGAATAGTGCTGAGCCGTGAACTTTCGGGAGTATTCCTATCTCGCAGGTTATCGGGCGTATCTGATCCATCTTGCGGCCGTCTACCCTGATGTGCTCGTTGATGATTATTCCGCGCATTATGGCTTTCACGCGGCTGTCTATGTATGCGCTGATGTATTCGTCTTTGGTGGGGTCTTCACTGATGAGTTCGCTGAAATGTTCTTTTGCTGTGGCCTTTATCTCGTTTATCTTCTTTTCTCTGGGTTTCTTTTCCTGTATCCTCACTGCTGAATCTACTTCACCGTCGAGATTTTCCCGTATCCAGTCGTCAACGTCAGGGAAACTCTCAGGGGCTGGCACCTCAAGTTCAGGCTTCCCTACTTCGTCCTTCATTCTTCGGAACAACGCTATTATCTTCTGTATCTCCGAATGTGCAAGCTCAAGCGCATCAACTAGTAGTTCTTCCGAGACCTCATATGAGCCTGACTCGACCATCGTTATTCCGTCATCATGGCCGGCAACTATTAGGTTGAGCATTGAGCTGTTCATCTGTTTCTCTGTGGGGTTGACCACGAGATTACCGCCAATGAGCCCAATCCTCACAGCACCAACCGGGCCGCCCCAAGGGATTCCTGAGATTGAGAGTGCCGCACTTGCCGCGTTAATGCCGAGAATGTTCGGGGGGAATACCTGATCCATCGCTAGGACGGTGTTCACTATCTGGACATCATTGCGCATGTCATCGCTAAAGAGTGAACGTATCGACCTGTCTACTACCCTTGAACCAAGTATTGCACTGTCTCCCGGCTTGCCTTCCCTCTTGATGAATCCTCCGGGGATCTTCCCTGCCGCGTAATATCTCTCCTCATAGTCCACAACAAGCGGGAAAAAGTCTATTCCTGTCCTCACTTCGTCCGACATGCAGGCCGTTGAGAGCATGACTGTGTCGCCATGTGAGGCAATCACTGATCCGTTAGCCTGTTTTGCGGTGTGTCCTGTCCTGAACACTAATTCTTCTTCTCCCACTCTCACGGAGTATATTCTTTCCTGATCCAAAATCTTCAATTCCTCCTGTTTCATCAATGCAGTATATTTTACTCATAGACACAAAAAAATAAAATCTTCGGAACTTTTGTTTTAGGGCTATAATTTCTGGAAAACTCACAGGAGGTTTCAGGCAATGAAAAAATTTACTGCTCTTCTTGTTGCGCTTGCTCTTCTCTCACCGGGAGCATGGGCCGCAGAAAAACCAAAGGTAACAATCTACACATCAATGTATGAAGACATCATCGAGGCAATGACTGAGGTACTCCGCGAAAAATTCCCGGCCTATGACATCGAGTTCTTCTACGGTGGAACTGGGACACTTCAGGCCAAGATTGCCGCCGAAAGAGACACAGGAAAGCTCGGCTGTGATATGCTCATGGTTGCCGACCCGTCATATGCACTTGAGCTCAAGGCTCAGGGTCTCCTTCATCCCTACGTCTCAAGGGAGGCCGGTAACATTGCCCTAGAGTATGACCCGGAAGGCTACTGGTATCCCGTCCGTAACCTCAACATGATTCTTGCCTTCAACCCGGAAAAGTTCAGGAGGGAGGAACTTCCCCAGTCCTTCAGGGATTTCGCCTATGACGCGAGCTTAAACGGTGCTATCTCAATGCCCAACCCGTTGACCGCAGGGACAGCCCTTGTCGCAATCTCGGCACTCAAGGACAAGTACGGCTATGAGTATTTCGACAAGCTCAGGGAAAATCACGTCATGGTTGAGTCGGGCTCAGTGGCACTGACAAAACTTGAGACCGGCGAGTGTAAGGTCATAATGATACTTGAGGAGTCAGTGCTCAAGAAACGCGAGGAAGAAGACAGCGAGCTTTCAGTGATCTACCCTTCCGACGGTGTAATCTGCGTTCCGTCCCCAATCATGACTATAACGGACAAGTGGAGCGCGCACGGCCAAGCCAAAATCTGCGAGGAGCTCACGGACTGGTTCCTTTCCCCGGAAGGACAGAGCTATATCGTGAAGGGATGGATGCATTCGGTTCTGAAGACTCCTCCGGCAGTACCATATGACTCAATATCGACCGCTGAGATATTCACGCGGGCAATGCCGGTTGACTGGGAGCACTGCCTGAATGAACGCACAGAGCTGCGCACGAACTTTGAGGAACGCGTAAAGTCAAGGTAGCCGGAAAAATGGGGAAGTCTCGTTTTGACGTAAAGGCGGCGTTGATTTCGGCGATTGTATTGTTCCTTCTTGTGTTCAACGTCTTCCCTATGTGTTATTTGGTGTTCCGTTCTTTTTGCGTCGAAAACGGCTTCACTCTGGAGGCTTTCAGGAGAATTTACACCTACCCCCTGAACTGGAACGCCCTGCGGAATACTCTCATCACTGCGGGGCTCTCTATGGTCTTCGGAGTGATGATTGCCTTCCCGCTGGCTTGGCTTGTCGGTCGCACGGATATGTACGGGCGGCGGTTCTTCAGGACGCTTTTCGTGATGACCTACATGGTGCCCCCGTATGTCGGTGCTATGGCGTGGTTGAGGTTGCTGAATCCTCGTGTTGGGACGCTGAACGTTTTCATTGCCGGTCTTTTCGGACTCCCTGAAAATCCCTTCAACATCTACAGCATAGGTGGGCTTGTTTGGGTTCTTACGACGTTCTATTATCCCTATGCATTCATTACGATTTCGAGGGCAATGGAGAAAATGGACCCTTCACTTGAGGAAGCCTCGAAGATTTCCGGCGCGTCCCCAATGAAGACCCTGATGACTATAACATTCCCGGTTATGCTGCCTTCAGTTGTTGCGGCGGGGCTCTTGGTTTTTGTGTCGGCGGCCTCATGCTACGGGATACCCTCAATAATTGGTGCACCGGGGAAAATCGACACGGTAACGACAAGAATCATCGACTATGTTTATGTCGGCTCTAAGGAAGGACTTACTGACGCTACGGCATTGGCTGTGTCCCTCATGGTAACGGCTAACATTGTCCTTTACGTTTCGACTTTCGTTTGTGGAAAGAGACAGTACATAACGGTTTCGGGAAAATCAACCCGTCCCAACATCATAGAGCTCGGTAAATGGAGGCTGCCAATAACAATTTTGGTTGCCATTTTCGCGGTTGTGGTGGTGGTAATTCCATTCGCCACAGTCGCAATGACATCATTCACGAAAAATCTCGGCAAGCCACTTTCAGGCTCGAACTTCACTATGCGTTACTGGAACATTCTCCTCACCCGCAAAGGCATTCTCGACACGGCAAAGAACAGCCTCATATCAGCATCAGCGGCGGCAACTGTCGGAACGTTCATATCCTGCGTCATGGCCTGGCTCCTGACCCGGACAAAGGCCAAAGCCCGGCATATCCCCGATTTCCTCATCACACTTGGGAGCGGTACACCGAGTGTAGTTATTGCTCTCGCACTCATCATGACAATGTCGGGACGTTTCGGGATAAACATCTATAACACACTCACGATTATGGTCGTTGCTTACACTGTGAAGTATCTGATGATGGGGATGCGTACGATTGTGTCGGCAATGAGCCAGATTCACCCATCGCTTGAAGAGGCTTCACTGATCTCCGGGGCGAAATGGCAGCAGAGTTTCAGGGACGTAACATTGCCCTTGATAGCTCCTTCAGTTGTGGCGGGGTGGTTCCTGATTTTCATGCCGAGCTTTTACGAGCTTACTATGTCGACGCTCCTATACTCGACTGACACAAAGACAATAGGCTACGAGCTCTTCACGTACCAGACCTATCACAGCCAACAGACAGCCTCAGCAATAGCAACAGGTATTCTCGTAATGGTTGTTTCTGTGAACTGGCTCTTGAACAAGCTGACCAAGGGCGAATTTTCCATATGATGCAGGAGTGATTTAACATGTCTTCCATTACTTTGACCAATATCACAAAGAATTATGGCAGTGTCCAGGTCATCCGGGATTTCAGCGAAAAGTTCAATGACCACGAATTTATCACGCTCTTAGGGCCTTCAGGCTGTGGGAAAACTACAATCCTCCGTATGATAGCGGGCTTCGAGAGACCTACAGCCGGTGAAATCATGATTGATGATGTTGTGGTGAGCAGTGCCGGTAATTTCGTCCCTCCAAATCTCAGGAATATAGGGATGGTCTTTCAGTCCTATGCTGTGTGGCCTCACATGAATGTTTTTGACAACGTCGCTTATCCCCTGAAGATGAAGCACGTTCCTCGTCCCGAAATAACTGAAAGGGTCATGAATATTCTTGAGGCTGTCCACCTGTCGCCATATGTCCAGAGAATGCCGGCTGAACTTTCCGGGGGGCAGCAGCAGCGTGTGGCACTTGGCCGGGCTCTTGTGTCGAACCCGAAAGTACTCTTGCTTGATGAGCCGCTGAGCAACCTTGACGCTAAGTTGAGGGAATCAATGCGTTTCGAGATCAAGGAAGTTCAGGGACGTTTCGGAATAACTGTTGTCTACGTAACACATGACCAGACTGAAGCAATGGCAATGAGCGACAGGGTTATAGTTCTTGACCGCGGTGAAGTCCAGCAGTCTGATACCCCGATGAATATTTACCGGCGGCCTGAAAATCAGTTTGTTGCGGATTTCGTCGGGAAGATAAACTTCATTGGCGGCGTTTCTTCGGGGGGTCAGGTGGAATTTCCGGGAGGCCAGAAAATGACTTACACGGGCGGGAAAACCGGGGCTGTAGTTGTTGGCGTGCGTCCCGAAAATATCACGATGAGGCAGGACGGCGGGGTATTGCGCGGGAAAATCCTTCAGCAATACTATTTGGGTGATGTGAATGACTGCCGGGTTGATATTGGCGGGGAAATTCTGAGGGTTATAGCACCGGGGAACACCTACGGGAAGTTTAGTATTGGCGGGGAAGTTTGGCTTGACTTTGACGAGTACCTGGTGTTTGACGAAAATCACTGAAGGCTTATGACGTACCTCTTAACGTCATTTTTGGGAACGCTGAATTTCCCGGCAACCTCCGCGGCTATGTCCCTGATGCTCATTCCAGCCCTCAGCATGGCCGAAGCCTCCTCCCTCCATTCCCCATTGACTGCCTCACTGACTGCCTCACTTCTTCCTGAGACGATAAGGACGAGCTCACCCTTGATGCCTTCATTGACGCGCCCAAGTATGATGCTGAGAGTCCCCCTGATGACTTCCTGATAGACCTTGCTGATCTCACGGACTAGTGCCGCCTCCCTGTCGCCGAGAACGTCAACCATGTCTGCAATCTGCCTTCCTGCCTTGTGGGGCGAAACGTAGAAGCACAACGTGAACGGAATATCCTTCATGCCATCTAGGAACTTCACGCGGTCGCCATGTTTCTCCGGGGGGAAGCCTAGGAACGCGAAAGGCTGAGGGCTCAATCCCGACAAGAGAACTGCCGGGATTACTGCGGACGGCCCGGGGAGAACGTCAACTTCAAGCCCCTCATCCATTGCGTGCTTGAGGAGTATCCAGCCGGGGTCTGAGATTCCCGGAGTTCCAGCGTCAGAGATTACTGCAACCCTCAAGCCTTCCCTGAGCCTAGCCATGAGGAAGGGCATCCTGTCGTTCTCATTGTGGACGTGGAACGAGACTAGCGGCCTGTGAATGTCGTAGTGCCTCAGAAGTATGCTTGAAGTCCTTGTGTCCTCGCAGGCGATAATGTCAGCCTCACGGAGAACCCGGAGTGCCCTAAGCGTAATGTCTTCAAGGTTTCCGATTGGTGTCGGTACGATTGAGAGGGGCATTCATTTCTCCCTGACTATGTCGATAACCGTAACTTCAGGAGGAACAAAGAGCCTCATCATTGCGTGGTTGAAGCCTGAGCCGTTGCTGACGTATACCCAGCCCCCTGCCTTGCGGGATAATCCCTGAGTGCTCCCTGCCACCATGTTCTTGAAGTAGCCCAATGGCCAGAACTGCCCGCCGTGAGTATGTCCCGAAAGCTGGAGGTCAAAGCGTCCTTCAGCGTCAAACGGAAGACCCGGCCGGTGTTTCAGGACAAGAACGAACCTGCTTGCGTCTTCAGATTTCAGGAATACCTTTAGCCAGCCTTTCTTTATGTCCTCCATTCCGATGATGGTTATTCCCGCCGTCTCCACCCGCTCATCAATGAGGAGGTGATAGCCGCATTCCCTGATGATGCCCTCAACGTCAACGTCAAGAAGCCAGTAGTGTTCATGATTACCATTCACCGCAAAAGCCCCGTAACGTGCCTTGCCTGCCGCCGATTTCAGGAGTGCCAGTTCTTCAGCCCTGTAGCTCATGTCGCCGTCGAGTGTGTCGCCGCCAAGAAGCAATATATCGGGCCCGGCCTCCTCCACAATCTTGATGACCCGCTCAAGATGCATCAAGGTAGACAGTCCGCCTATGTGAACGTCAGAGAGGAAGACAACGCGTAATCTGTCGAGTCCTTCAGGAAGTTTTGTTGTGGGTATCGTTATGTCTCTCCTGCGGACAAAATAAGCCTCCCCCATTCCGTAGATGGTAACGCAGGCAAGAAGGAACAGCGCAAGGAGTGCCTTTTGTTTCGTGTAGCCCCTGAAGCCCGTAATCAAGTCAACGCCAAAGAACGCAAAGAACCCCAGCAAGATTATGATGATCACCGTAACATCAACGGAACGGATTATCTCGGCAAAATGCAGCGGGAAAATATCGACTTCAGCCCTCGCTATGTCATAGGCCACAACAAAGCCTAATATTTCCCATAAGACATAAAGAATCATTGACACGTTAAGGATTGTGCTGGGTATTCCTGCCTCCTTTAGTTTCCTGGAAATGAAAAGCAATGCGCAAAGTGATAGTGCCTGATACAAATTTTATCTCCTCGTTTCTCTATATATTTCCGTCGGGCTCATAGGCTTTCAGGAGTTCGGGGGTATAGTTGCCTTCCTTGTCCCCCACATAAAGCGGCGGAAGTATGCTCAACCCCTCGCCGCCAAGTTTCACGAACTCGGACAAGAATATTCCTGAGTTGGTGCCTTCATTGGGGTAAACGAAACGTAATCTCTTGGGTGTAATCCTGTGTCTCATCATTGCGGCCATGAAGACATCAAGCCTACCGCTCGCGAAGACCGCAAAGAGCCTCCCCCTGCATTTCAGCGTCCTGAAGGCAAGTTCAGCCACGTCATCAGGTGTGCATGAAGCCTCAAGCCTCGCAGTAGTCCGGGAAATGTCAGGGCTCTCACGTCCCGAGCTCAGCGACGAGTACGGAGGGTTGACCACGAGAACGTCAAAGTGTTCGCGCGGCAATATGTCCTTGTCCCTAATGTCCCCGGCAATGAATTTTGCCCGGTCGTTCAGTCCGTTGTTTGTGGCGTTGAGTTCCGCAAGCCTGACTAGCTCTTCCTGAATGTCGATGCCTGTAACGTGAATGCTCCCGTACTTCATGGCCAGAATGAGGGACACTGCCCCCGAAGCACAGCCTGCCTCAAGAACCTCGTGTGTCCCTGAACGTACCCTGACCCATGACGAGAGAAGTATAGTGTCCATGTTGACGCGCGGGCCGTTTTGGGGCTGGAGGATTTTCAGGCGGCCGAACAGAACATCATCGCACGTCATTTCAGGAGGTAGACCATTTTCCTGAATGCGTTTGCCCTGTGTGATATGTCGTTCTTTAGGCTTGTGGGAAGTTCTGCGAAGGTGAGTTCATGTCCGTCCGGGATAAATACGGGGTCATAGCCGAAACCGTTAGAGCCCGCCGGGAAGTCTGCTATGTTTCCCATGCAGTAGCCCTCAGTGATCAGCGTGTACTCGCACGGAACGCAAAGGCACAATGCCGCCGAGAACCTTGCGCGCCTGTAGGATACCCCCTTCATCTTGGAGAGGAGCCACGCAACTTTGTCGATCTCCCTTCCGTAGACTATACGCGCCGAAAAAAGCCCAGGAGCTCCGCCGAGTGCCATAACCTCAAGACCGCTGTCATCAGAGAGGCAGGGAAGCCCTGTTTTCTCCGCCCATGCTTTGGCCTTGAGCATGGCATTTTCCGCGTAGGTCTTCCCAGTCTCTTCAACTGCGAACTTTGCGGTGTCGGGGGCAAAAACTATTTCCCCGGCAAAATCACCGCCTGCTATGTGCTTGATTATCTCCGTGAACTCTTTGTACTTTCCTTCATTACCTGTAGCTATTACCAGCTTGCTGAACATCCTTAACGCCTCCCGTGAAATTTTCAGCTTTTCTTTGGCAGCTTCCAGACTGATGAGAGGTCTACTGTTCCTCCTGATTGTGGCGTTTTCGAGTCTATGAGAAACCTGACCTGTGAGATCGGCGAGAAGTTTTCCTGCATTGTCCTCACAATCCCGGTAATGAGGAGGAGGCTCTTTTGTTTTCCCATTGAGCTCAAGGCTGAGGAGAACTGCCCCGGCATGTCCAGAAATGCAGTATCATCATTCCTGAAGACGTGGAGCAGTCTTATTTTCCCGGCATTAGGAACTCCGCTCATTGCCAGAATTTCGTGAACTGCATCCCTGATTATGTCTTCCTGCGGGCGTAAGATGAAGTTCCTGCGTGTCTCAACAAGTGAGTCATCCTTAACGTGGCACAAAATCAACATGACCTGCTGGACATCTGAAGCTGAGTTCAGGGAGTTCCTTGCGTTCCGTTCATTTTCGGCCTCGTTGAAGTGGGATAAGTCCTCCTGGTTCTCTATTCTGTTTTCGGGCTTGAGGAAAAGTTTACGGTTAAGGAAGTCTACAGCCAATGACGTGCCGAGGTAGCCGAGTACGAAACAGAGCAGAATTATTCCGAGCCAGAGCAAAACCCGGAGCATTAAGGGAGTTGGTTTGTTCTCGTCATAATCCGGCGTGGAGGTCTTGGTTTTTTGGTGCTGTGCCTGCCTTCTCTGGGCAGCTAATTCCTGCTGTACCTGCTGCCGTCTTCTTCGGACTGGTTTGGGGTTAGTGCCGTCATTGCTGGGTGTGCGTCTTATGGGGGGCAATTCTCTTCCACCTTTCGTGTTACCTGAGATAGTTTATGATGCCTTCAGACATTGCCTGAGCTATTTTCTGCTGGTATGCCGGAGTTGTCAGTGTCTGTGCTTCCGTTGCGTTGGTTACGAACCCTGTTTCAATCAAGACCGCGGGCATTCCTGCACCTCTGAGGACAAAGAAAGGTGCCTGAGCAACCCTTCTCATTGGGAGGCCGCTCCTCACTCCTGCGTTGTAGAGTGCCGCCGCAAAATCAGTGCTCTCGGAAATCTTGTTGTTCTGCTGCATGTCGCCTAGTATTCTCAGGAGCATTTCAGTTCTTCGGTCAACGTTCTCCGTGTCCATGCCTCTGCCTTCGACGTACTCCCTGTTTTCGATTTTGGCGAGGTTCATTGCGTCCTTGTCAGTGGGTAAAGCCATGATGTAGATCTCGAAACCGGTCATTGATTTCTTTGACGGTAAGGCGTTCACGTGAATGCTGACGAAAAGGTCGGCGTTTGCGTCATTAGCGATGTCTGTACGTTCCTGAAGTTTCAGGTAAACGTCAGTCCTCCGGGTCATTATGACGTTGTAGCCTCTTGCAGTGAGCACGCGTTCAAGCTCAAGGCCAATAGCGAGGTTTACGTTCTTCTCGGTTACTCCGTTGGCTGAAGCTCCGGGGTCTTTGCCTCCATGTCCGGGGTCAATGACTACGGTTTTGTGGCCGTTGTTCCGTATTGTTGTACCTAACCTGTCGGCGGCCTGCTGGCTTGTCGGAATGGTTATAGTGCTCGGAAGCCTCATAGTTGCCGGGACGCTGCTCCTTCGTTCGGTGTCAGGTATGTTCGTGATTACCGGGGGAGGTGCTTGGGTTATTGCCCTGTCTGGCCTCTGAGCTGATGACGGGGGATTGCCGGGCGTTAATGGTATCGCCTGCTGTGAGACTTGGCCGGGGAGCTGTACGGGCTGGGTAGTGGTTGCGGGTGCTGTGCCGATTATGTTCGCGCTCTCTGGAAAGAAGAAATCAAATGCTATTCTTTTGGGGTCATTGAGGACGAATTTTTCAGCCTTGGTTATGCCTTTGGGAGTGAACACTAAATCAATTCCTGATGATGTGCTCCTGAGTTCAGCCTTTACGTTTGAGAATGGTGAAGCTATGCTGTTCTGGTTTTCGAGGCTTGAGGAGAAAAGCGCGTGAAGTTCCCCTCCGTTCATGTAGACCTGCGGGTCAGCTCCATCATCGGCCATGACAACGGCACGTATCTTCTTGGTTTTTCCTTCCTGTGATGTCCACCTTATGCCCTGAATTGTCCCGCTGTAGTATTCACCCTTCTCTGTCTTCCGATCGTTGGGCTTGAACGTCTCATGCTTGGGTTGAGGCTTTGACGGTGTGGATTGTGCCGGTGAACTTGCAGGCTTTCGTGCCGCCGGAGTATCCTGAACTGGTGATGCCGCCAATACTGCCGGGGCTGGTTGCTGTGTTGCAGGTGCGGGTGATGGCCTTGAAGTCCTGCTCATGATGGCTGGGAGGTCAACTGCCGGTTTGGACTCCTCGAAGCTCCCGAACTCAGTATCAGCCCGTGCACTTGCCGCCGTTACTGTGCCGCCCTGTATCCTGCTGAAGCGTAGCCTGTTGCCTGCCCCAGAGCCTGCGAAATTCTGGAAGAGTGATACCGCGCTCCTAGTATCGAGCCACAACCTGCCGTCCCTCTCGAACGGTGCAGAAGTCAGCGGGATAATCGACATTCCATGCCATGCCGCCGCCGAACCAGCAACTACACGAACCTGAACATTGCCCCGAGAAAGCAGAAGCTCCTCACCTGAACGTGAAGCCGTGAATCCGAGAAGCCTTCCTGTGTCGTCAACGGGTACGCAAAGGGCTGAATTGCTCTCTACGGTCTGTACTGCCCCAATGTTGCCTGAGCCCCTGTAGAGTACTGCATCAGCAAAAGCACATGCACAAAGACTCAGGAGGATTAGAACGCTAAAAAAAAACTTGCGCATAAAGAGCCTACTCGCTGTCCTCTAAAATCTGGTCAAGCTCGAACAGGTTGGACACGTCAAGTAGAAGTATCAGCCTGTCATCTGCGGGCTTAGCTACCCAGAGAACATAACGCCGGTCAATCGATGATGATAGTTTCGTGGCTACCTCAAGCTGTGCATCATAGATAGTCAGGACTTCACGCACCGAGTTCACGATCATTCCGAACGTTACTTCATTGATGGCGATAACTACGATTCTTGCCTCGTCAGTGAGGGGCTTTCCTGCCATTCCGATCTTGAGGTGCATGTCGAACACCGGCACTATAGTTCCGCGAAGGTTGATTACCCCCCTGATGTATGCCGGGGCATTGGGGACTCTCGTGATGAATGAGGGAACACGGACGATCTCGCGCACAAGGTTGACATCAACGCCGAAATTCTCGCGTCCTAGAGTGAACACGAGGTTGATATGCTCTTCACCGAGAGACTCCATGTCAATATCTCTGAAATCCTGATTTACTTCTTTCTTGGTGGGGTCTAATTTCTGAACGTCAGCCATAAAAGTTTCTGCCTCTTTTTCACTGTTATTTCGTCGTATTATACACAACAAACCCCGCCCCGCATAATTTTCTACACAGGGCAGGGCGATTAAGAGCGTGTTCTATTCTTCTTCTGCCGCCATCTCAGCAAGCCTTATTGCTCCCATTATGCCCTGATTTCCATTCAGAGCCGCCGGGGTAATATAGGCGTTGATGTTGCGGAGTTCCTTCGTGCTGATGTAGTCGTTGATGTACTCAGTAACATACTTCCTTATCAGCGGGAACAACTGCGACTGTCCCATCACGCCGCCGCCAAGAATGATTTTCTGCGGGCTTAACGTCATGGTAATATCCACGATTGCCTGAGCTATGTACTTTGCCTCAAGCTCCCAGACTTCCGGCATGTCGGCGAGGTCTTTACCGGGCTTCCCCCAGCGTTCCTCGATTGCCGGGCCTGCCGCCATACCCTCGAAACATGCTCCGTGTGAAGGGCAATGACCCTTGTACTCATCGCCGGGAACTCTCGACATGATGAGGTGTCCTGCCTCCGGGTGCAGCATTCCGTGAATGAGATTTCCACCGGACATTGCGCCCATTCCTATGCCTGTTCCGATCGTGAAGTACACCGCGTCAGTGAGACCTTTTGCTGTTCCCCATGTAGCCTCGCCCAGAAGTGAGCCGTTCACGTCCGTGTCAAAGCCTACGGGAATATCAAGAGCGTCCTTCATGGCCTTGACCATCGGGTAATTTCGCCACGGGATTTTAGGGGTGTTGAGTATGTTTCCGTAAGTCTTCGAGTTCTTGCGGACATCAACGGGCCCGAAACAGGCTATACCGAGTGCGGTAATCCTCTCGTCTTCGGGCAGTTCAGGTGAGATTTTCGCCTTGAAGTACTCGATTACCTTCGGCATTGTCTCTTCAGGCGTTGTTGTGGGGATAGAAAGCTGATCCAGAATCTGGCCGTTCTCATTGCCGACTGCACAGACCATCTTAGTCCCGCCGGCTTCTAGTGCTCCGTATAACATCTTATCCGAATAACCTCCCAAATAACCCCTTCGGCTTCTCTGCGGCCTTAATTTCAGGCTTGGCTTCAGCTTTGGGGGCTTCAGTCTTGTATTTCGACAGATCCATATTCCTGACTCTTTCGCGGAGAGGAAGAATGCTCTTCGGGTTCACTGAGAGCTCATCAACTCCCCACTTCAGGAACTCTTCAGAGAGTGTCGGGTCTGCACCGAGCTCACCGCAGATGCCTACCCATGTGTTATGCCTGTGTCCTGCCTCGATTGTCTCGCGTATGAGCCTCAGCAACGCAGGGTGGTGTGTGTCAGAGAACCTCTCAAGGTTTGCGCTCTGACGGTCAATTGCGCACGTATACTGCGTGAGGTCGTTAGTGCCCAGTGAGAAGAAGTCGACTTCCTCAGCTAGTTCATCTGCACACAATGCGGCGGCCGGTGTCTCAATCATTATGCCGATCTCGTACTTCCCGACCTTCTGGCCTTCTGCCTCGAGCTCCTTCTTGCACTCCTCAAGAATCTTCTTGCACTCCTGGACTTCCCAGCGGCTGATTATCATCGGGAACATGATACCGAGATTCCCGAATGCTGATGCCCTGAGAAGTGCCCTCAACTGACGCTTGAAGAAGTCCGGGCGTGAAAGGCATATACGCACAGCCCTGAAACCAAGCGCGGGGTTTTCCTCCTTGTCGAGGTGCATGTAGTCAATCGTCTTGTCGGCACCAATGTCGCATGTCCTGATGACTACGAGACGTGGGGCTAATCCTTCGAGCACCTGCTTGTAAGCCTGGAACTGTGCTTCTTCCGATGGGTCTTCCTTGCTGTTGAGGTAGACGAACTCAGAACGGAACAAGCCTACACCTTCTGCGTCATTCTCAAGGACTGCCTTGATGTCCTTCGGGCCGCCGATGTTCGCGTAAAGCCTTACCTTCTGGCCGTCCTTCGTTACGCTGGGCTGTCCCTTGAGTTCCTGCAGCTTGGCTTCTTTCTCGCGGTCTTCCTTCTGCTTTGCCGTGAGCTTGTCGATGATATCCTGTTCCGGCTCAATGTAGATGCATGAGTTGTAGCCGTCGAGGATGGCAAATTTCCCGTCCCAGTCGTCAGCTACGTCGTGGCACTGAATAAGCGTCGGCCAGTTCATGCTTCGAGCTAATATTGCGGTGTGGCTGTTTGAGCTGCCCTGACGAGTAACGAGGCCGAGAAGTAATGACTTGTCGAGCTTCACTGTCTCAGAGGGTGCCAAGTCCTCAGCAACGAGTATTGCGGGCTCTGTACCCTGAAGGCTTGAAGTGTCTGCGCCGAAAAGTACATCAAGCATTGAGTTCTTCAGGTCGATAACGTCCGCGCTCCTTGCCCTGAAGTATTCGTCCTCCATCTCGCTGAACTGCTGGGCTGCCTCGTCGAATGCCTGACGCACCGCATATTCTGCCGTATGTCCCTCAGCCATGATCTCCTTGCAGGGGTCATTGAGTGTGTCGTCGTCGTCAAGCATCAGTGCGTGAGCCTCGAATATTCCGGCGGTGTCCTTGTGCCCGGCCTTCATCTCCTTGTCGTAGAGGGCGTTCTGGTCTTCCTGGACTTTCAGGCGGGCGGCTTCGTAGCGTTCAAGCTCGGCGGCTATGTCGCTTACGAGTTCTTCGCTGATCTCGTAGACGGGTGCCTTGTAGACCTTGATCTTACCGATGGCTATTCCGTTTACGATCTTCGTACCCTTGAAGGTCTGCATAGCCTAGAAATTCTCCTTCATGAACTTCTCCAGAGCGGCGGCGCAGGCTTCCTCGTCCTCGCCCTCAACGCGGATAAGAACCTCATCACCCTGCTTGATGCCCATTCCCATCAGCTTCATGAGTGCGGTTGCCTTTGCTGACTTCTCGCCCTTGATGAACGTTGCGGTGCTCTTGAAGTTCTTGGCCTCCTTGACGAGAAGACCGGCGGGACGTGCGTGGATACCTACGGGGTCGGTGATGACGTACGTAAATTCTTTCATGACTGTCTGCATCCTTTCTGTGCTGAATGTGAGATATTAAGTTGTCCAAAAGGTAATGGATTGTTGTTAGTCTCAGATTATAATACATGTTTCGATATTTGGCGGGGAAAAAATTTCAGGCTTGACGCAAAACAACAGGACGTGTAAAATCTTGCCTTGTTCGAGCCGGGCCCATAGCTCAAGTGGTTAGAGCCACCGGCTCATAACCGGAAGGTTCCTGGTTCGAGTCCAGGTGGGCCCACCAAGTTACACTAGAAGATAACGAAAAGATAACGAAATCCGCTGCAAGATGGCGGGTTTTTTTGTGCGCTCCGGCTTCCTGACATGACGGGAGAAACAGGGGCACATAATCGCACGGAATACATGCCCGGAAGTTCAACGCTCAACGTTTCAGGCTCTTTGCCTCCTCCAATGCCTCAATGAGAATGCCCTTGTCGAAACCGAATGTCCCATAAGCCTCATCAATCACCGAATAATAGTAGTCAGGAGGAACAGGATTAACGCTCTTGGCTTTCACGGCCTCGTCAGTCATTATGTAGACCATTGCAGTGAACTCACCCAAGTCCCCGCCATCAAGGGACGTAA
This sequence comes from Synergistaceae bacterium, assembly GCA_017405525.1. Classification (GTDB taxonomy): domain Bacteria; phylum Synergistota; class Synergistia; order Synergistales; family Aminobacteriaceae; genus JAFUXM01. The sequence continues at coordinate 11,291 of JAFRAH010000018.1, read as the reverse complement.
CAGGAATATTCATGTCCCTCTTGATGTAGAAGTCAGGAAAGCCCTCGTAGTCGTCAAGGTTTCGCTCGTCCTGCTCTGAGATGCTCCAGATTACGGCGGGTGTCTCTGCCCCTGAAGCCTCGATGATGTTAGCCCCGTACCTGAACTGCAAACGCCAGCCCTTGAGCACACTTTTGCCCAGTATGACCGCGTCAGGTGTACGTACCTTCATCTTCTCCACGTTCATGTTGCTCCCGTAGGAGATGTAGTATCTTGCTGACACGTTACACCCTCCCGTAGAGCTTGCAGGCCGCACGTATCCTGTCAGCCAATCCGTCAGGTATAGCGTCCTCCTGCATCCTCCATGACCAGTTGCCCGAAGGCGTTGACGGTACGTTAATCCTCGCCTCAGCCCCAAGCCTCAAGTAATCCTGCATGGGTATAATCGCGGTGTCAGCCACTGAGCTCACAGCAAGCCTCGTAACCTCTGACGTGAATATATAGCCGTCCATGACATCACGCCCAATGTATGACGCAAAGTTCTTGATCTCGTCCTCAGTCGCGTCATTCTCGAACCAACCCCTTGAGGTGTTGTTGTCGTGAGTGCCGGTGTAGACGACCGAGTCCCTCGTGTGGTTGTGGGGAGCATAGGGGTTGTCGGCAGGATTCCCGAACGCAAAGTGAAGCACCAGCATTCCCGGCAGTCCGTAGTCCTTCCTGAGCTCCTCAACGTCAGGAGTGATTATCCCTAAGTTCTCAGCCCAGAATGGCATATCCGGGAAATTCTCCTTCAGTGCCGCAAAGAAACCATCAGGGACATCTACCCACTCGCCATTTTTCGCGGTCTCCTCGCCGTAAGGTACTGCCCAGTAAGCCGCAAGCCCACGGAAGTGATCTATCCTCACCTTGTCGAACATGGCCAGTAAGTTCCTGAGCCGCCTAATCCACCAGTCAAAGCCGTCTTTCTCCATTACGTTCCACTTGTAGGTGGGGTTGCCCCATAATTGCCCCGTCGCGCTGAAGTAATCCGGCGGAACTCCCGCAACTGTTACGGGGGTCAAGTCTTCGTCAAGGTCAAACTGTCCCGGATTCTGCCAGACATCCGCGCAGTCCATCGTAACATATAGCGGCATATCCCCGACAATCTCAATCTCAAGCTCATTCAGGTACGAGTGAAGAGCCTTGACCTGACGGAAGAATATATACTGGTAGAACTCCTGCCGTGAAATCTCCTCAGAGTATTCAGCCCGGAATTTCCTCAAGGCTTCAGTGTCCCGGTGCTTCAGTTCGTCAGGCCACTCATACCATGGAGCACCACCCTGTACCTGCTTGATGACGCTGAACATAGCGAAACCTTCAAGCCACTCTGTCCCTGCCGTGAACGTCCTGAATGCTGAGTTATTCCCCTTCATCATGTGCTTGTAGGCAGCGTTCAGTATCTCGGTCTTGAACTCGCGCGCTGACTCATAGTCCACACGTCCGGGGTTCTTCGTGAAGTCGTATTTTGCCGCAGACTTCTTCAGTTCTTCGGGGGTAAGGAGGCCGTCATCAATGAGGAGTTCAGGACTGACAAGAAGGTGATTCCCCGCGAATGCTGACGTTGGGCTGTAGGGTGAGTTCCCGCATCCGGGGTCTATCGTCGTCATCGGGAGAACCTGCCATATCTTCTGCCCCGCGTCATGAAGGAACTTCCCGAACTTCAACGCCTCTGGCCCGAAATCTCCTATGCCGTACTTTGAGGGAAGTGATGTAACCGGCAGTAATATTCCCGCGCTGCGTTTTGTCTTGCTGGTACTCATGAAAATTTTTCCTCCTGATAAATCATATTGCCCCGGAGTCATATACTGCACAACCGGCGCAGAACGTCATAGCTACGTCAATTCCAGCGATCTCTTCCGGCCTCACTAGGAACGGATCCTGCTCAAGTATCACTATGTCCGCATCATTCCCCACAGCAAGCTCGCCACGACGGGACTCGTTCATGCTGTTCCATGACGCTGACCATGTGTATATGCTCAGTGCTTCGGCGACACTAAGGCCATGAGATACCAGGCTGCTTATCGACTTTACGGGTGATGTGAGAGACTGGCCGCTTCCTGCCGAAATCACTAATCCGTTCTGGAATGCCTCGTGAATGAAGTCATCTTCCTGTCCAGGAAACACAATGCCCCCAAGCCCCAGCAGTCTCATCCTCTCTATGAGGCTGCCTGTGATGTCCTTGACTACGTGGCGGGAGTTCTTCCGGGATTTCTTGATGACGCGTTCGAGGGCGTTAAGGCAGGATTTGTTGTTGTCGCTGATTATCTGACAGCCTGAAAGATGAGCCGATACTATCATGTTCTTCTGTTCCTGCTGCTCTAGGTTGCCATCTAAGAGTATTCCCCCCAGCTTGCAGAACGGAAGGCCGTCCCCTGTCCTCAATCCTGAAGAGAGAAACTCATTGAGCGAGTTGACATCACCAAACCCTAAGTTGCACCTCATCCTGAAGGTGAAGAGTTCATAGGCATCATCGAACAATATATCCCACAGTCTTTTTGCGTCCCCATAACCCGAAAAGTCCCCCCATATCTCAGTGATGCCCATTGCGCTGACTTTGGGGGTGTACGTCTTCACTAGGTGGATTATGTCCTCGTCGCTGAGTTCCGGGAGGTGCTGTGTGAACTCGTCAAGCTCTACGTTGTCCTGCGGCATGTTGAACTCGTTCATGGCCGGGGTGTTGAGCACTGCATGGCTGTTCTTCGCGTCAATCACTGCGCAGGGAAGTGCAGGGATGACCGAGTCCAGATCATCGCGGGAGATTATGACCTCTTCAGGGAGGTTATAGGCCACATACCAGCCGCGTAATGGCTTGGGGTTTGCGTGTGAATACGTCTCTATTGCTTCGGACATCTCCCGAACTGAGTGAACACCGCCCAAGTTGAGGCGTTCCTGGTTCTCTGACCATGCGAGGAAATCGAGGCTTGAATCACAAAATCCCGGCAGTACCGTCCTCCCGTGAAGGTCTATTATTTTCCCGTCGAGGCTGCTTATCTCGTCATCAACTGAGGCGATGCGGCCATGTTCAAATGTGATGTTCGAGGCTGTTCCTGATTGCGTGTGAATGCGTCCGTTAATGAGTGAAAGTTTTTCGTCCTGGGTTTTTGTCGGCTCCATGTATTAAGCCAAGCCCCCCTTTTAGTGTGAGAATACAGCCTGCCCGGTGAACTCAAGGCAGGCCGCTTTGTGCAGGTCTAGTAGAGCCCGCTGTGTTTCTGACCGATGCCGAAAATCTGCAGTGAGCTCTCCATGAGTTCGTTCTGAGACTTCACGAGCCATGCCCCTACTGCCATCTGGACCTTTGCCGCGCTCATGTCCATTGAGGCTTCAGCTATGCTCATGGGGTCAGCCCCGCTCTCCATGACCTTGGCACTTGCTGCGTTGGCGGAATTGAGACCTGTCTGCATCATTGCGAGGCCGTTCTTGCCGAGAGTGTCAAAGCTCTTCAGGTTGATCATGTGTAATGCGCCTCCTTTGTGTGGATATGCTATATTGTAGCAGAGTATACAATTTTGCATTGCAGAGAGGTTACTTACTCATGAGAAAATTTATGTTAGTTGTGGCGGTTCTGTGGTTGGTTTTTCAGGCTTCCGTTTTTTGGGGGGAAGACTTAGGGGACTTCACTATCTCAGAAATTGATGCTGATACTTTCGCACGGATTAAGGGAAAATCCTACAAGGACAACTGCCCCATTCCCCTCGAAGACCTGAGACACCTTCACATTCTCCACAAGGACATCAACGGCATCACCCATGAAGGCGAACTCGTCTGCAACGTTCACATAGCTTCTGACGTTCTCGACATCTTCAGGGCACTCTATGAGGCAGGCTATCCCATTGAGCGGGTGAGGCTGGTAGATGAGTACGATGCTGACGATGAGGCATCAATGAGGGACAACAATTCTTCATGCTTCAACTTCCGCTTTATCTCCCACACAACAAGAATCTCAAAGCACGGCTTAGGTTTGGCGGTCGACATAAACACGCTGTATAATCCCTACATCAAGACAGTAGACGGTAAACTCACAGTAGAGCCCTCAACAGCAGGAAACTACACCGACAGGACAAGGACATTCCCCTACAAGATTGAGCGCGGGGATTTGTGCTTCAGGCTCTTCACTGAGAGGGGCTTTGAGTGGGGAGGAGACTGGAAGACCGTGAAGGACTACCAGCACTTTGAGGTTTCAGACGGGCGGGCAAAAGAGCTTTACCCGGACTACAGATAACAGGAGGATTTACCCACATGGAAACGAGAGTAGCAGTAATGAGCATCATAGTGGAGAACACGAACTCAATCGAGACCCTTAACGCCACGCTTCACGAGTACAGGAACTACATCATCGGACGAATGGGACTGCCCTACCACCAGAAGAACATCAACATCATCAGCATAGCACTTGACGCACCGCAGGACGTTATCTCGGCACTTTCGGGACGCATCGGGAAACTTGAGGGTGTGAGCGTAACTATAGCATTCTCGAAGTAGCTTCATGGCCGAAGACATTTCCCCGCTAATCCGTAAGCTGTCAGAGAGTCACTCACTGAGCATTGAGGAGTACGAACGCCTGATAGCCGGGCGCAACGAGGAATCCGCGAGGCTCTTGCGTGATTTGGCCGTGAAGGAACGCCGGAGGATCTACGGGAATCACGTCTATGTTCGCGGTCTAATTGAGGTCTCGAACATTTGCCGCAATGACTGTCTATATTGTGGCATCAGACGCAGCAACCCTCACTGTGAACGCTACAGGCTTAACCCCGACGAGATTACTGCGTGTGCTGATGAGGGCTACAGCTTGGGATTTCGGACGTTCGTTCTTCAGGGCGGGGAAGACTCATACTTCACTGATGAGGTCTTGGGGGGAATAGTCAGGAGCATCAAGGCTAGCCATCCTGATTGTGCCGTAACTCTCTCGATGGGCGAGCGTTCACGTTCAAGCTACGAGCACCTGAGAGCTTGCGGGGCTGACAGGTATTTGCTGAGGCATGAGACGGCTGACCCTGAGCATTACGCGAGGCTTCACCCCCCGGCCATGTCGTGGGATAACCGAATGAATTGCCTTCGTGAACTCCGGGAACTGGGCTATCAGGTTGGTTGCGGCTTCATGGTGGGCAGTCCGTACCAGACAACAAGAATACTTGCGGAAGACCTGAAGTTCATTGAGACGTTCCGGCCTGAGATGTGCGGGATTGGGCCGTTCATTCCCCACAAGGATACGCCGTTCAGGGACGAGCCAGCCGGGACGCTTGAGCTGACGTGCTACTTGCTGTCGGTGATACGTCTGGTTCACCCGCCTGTCCTACTGCCAGCGACTACAGCACTGGGGACTATTGACCCGTTGGGACGGGAGAAGGGCATAATGTCGGGTGCTAATGTGGTCATGCCGAACTTGTCGCCTGTGAACGTTCGGAGGAAGTACGAGCTCTACGACAACAAGATATGCACGGGCGAGGAGTCAGCGCAGTGCAGGGAATGCCTCAGCAATCGGATGCGCTCAATAGGCTATGAGGTTGTTGTTGACAGGGGGGACTTCAAGAGGGCACTATAACCTCAAGGCCTCCCTTCTTCACTCTTTCACTTCACATTTTATTCATGTTGCTGTGTTTCACTATGCTATAATGCGGTTTCACAAGATACATTCACACAAAAATTTATATACGAGGTGATGTTTGTTTATGCTGAAATTTTTTACACGCATAAGAATATTATTGTGGGTATTGGCACTTGTCGGTGTGGGCTTCCTCGTGAGTACTCAGGTCAGGGCTAAACTTGCACAGGCCGCGGCTAATCTTCGTTCGCTCGAAACACAGACAGAAACAGTTTACCCCGTTGAGACAGAGATACTGAAGACGACAAACTGGGAGACTTGGAGGAGCTATTACGGCCAGGCAAAAAGCGCACATACACAGAACATAACAACCTACGAGCGCGAGATAGTCAGGAGCGTGAACGTTGACGTAGGAAGCCCCGTAAAGGCAGGCCAGACACTCATAACCCTTCAGGTTGCGGCGAGGGGAGCACAGGTACAGTCAGGGAAGACAGCATACGATGAGGCAGTGCTGAACTACAACAGGCTCAAGCAGCTCAACGCAAAGGGAGGCATCTCGAAGTCCGAGGTTGACGCAGCATATTCACGCATGAAGACGGCAGAGGCAGCCCTGAAGTCCACGCAGTCATCACTCCAGAGAACGAGCCTCAAGGCCAGCATCAACGGAATAGTAGCGGCGCGTAACGTTGAGCCCGGAGAAATTGCAGAGGCTGGGGCGGTATTGCTCTCAATCGTTGACCCCAAGACTATGGAGGCTCAGCTCATGGTCTCGAAGAAGGACATCATGAAGATCAATGCAGGCACTACGGTTGAGATTCGCGTTGATGGCCAGACACATAACGGCTGGGTAAAACGCATAAGCCCCGAAGCTCAGCCAGGCTCAGGTCTCTACCCCGTAATAGTTGGACTGCCGGAGAACTCCGGGATTCTTCCGGGAACTTACGTTGAGGGAAGGTTCAAGGTCAGCAGTCAGCAGAACGTTGTAGTCATCCCCTCGAACGTCGTAATCTATCGCGGCAATACTCAGTCGGTCTATGTTGCGGACGGGGGCAAGGCCAAGCTCACAGCCATAACAACAGGCGAGGGACGCGAAGGAAGAGTGGTAGTAACGTCAGGGCTCAAGCCCGGAGATGCACTAATCACCAGCGGCAACAGGGTACTTTATGACGGTGCCGAGATCATCAGGAATGCGTCAGTCGCTGGGAGAAGCACTGCAGACGAAGCTAACGAGGGATAACCATTCATGAGAGGATTCATAAAGTTCTGCATTACGCACCCGGTCTTTACCGGGTGTTCTGTTGTCATATGGATACTGTTAGGCATCTCAAGCTACTTCACGTTAGGCGTTACTCTTTACCCTGATGTTGAGCTCCCCTTTGTCCTTGTCCGAACTACCTACACAGGAGCAGGCCCGAACGAAATCGAACAGCTCATCAGCAAGCCCCTCGAAGACGCATTAGCCGACCTCGAAAATCTCAAGTCCATAACAACATACTCAATTGAAGGCATCTCAATGGTAGCGGTTGAGATGGAAGCAGGAACTAACCCTGACCTTGCACTTGTCGACGTGAACAACAAGGTGAAGGCAAACGTCCCGGATCTTCCTGATGATGCCGACGAGCCAGTTTCGAGCAAGTTCGACATATCAGCCCAGCCATTCCTGATTATCTCGTTCAGCTCATCAATGCCGGAAAAGACAGCCAAGAAGATTATTGAGGACAGGATTCAGCCGGTTGTTGCACGAGTTGAGGGAGTGGGACGAGTTGACGTTACGGGCGGAAGGGACAGGGAGATACACATTAACCTTGACCCTGCGGCACTGAGCGATTACGGCATCAACTACATGCAGGTGTGCAATGTCGTTGCGGCGAACAACCAGACGACACCTTCAGGCTACATCACCCAGCGGAAAGATGAAGTATCGTTGCGTCTCATGGGCGAGTTCAACGAGGTGGAGCAGCTGGAGGACATCCTCATACCCACACCCAACGGCCAGCCTGTGAGGCTCTCGATGCTAGGCGAGGTTGTGGACGGCGAGGAAGACCAGAGGAGCATGGCACGGGCAGACGGGCACCCTGTAGTTCAGCTCAGGATAAGCCCGCGCTCAAATGCTGACGTTGTCGAGGCAGGAAGGCAGATAAAACGCCTCATGACACGCACAATGAGGGACTACCCGGATTTTACGTTTGAGTACACCTACGATGACACGGGGTTTGTCGAGTCCGCAGTCAAGAACATCATCCGTGATACTGCAATCGGTATAGCCTTGACCGCACTCGTGATATATCTCTTCTTGGGGAGGTTCGGAGCTACGTTCATTGTTGCTTTCTCGATGCCCGTAGCTTTTGCCGCAACGTTCGTTCCCCTTCAGATTCACGGCTACACCCTAAACCTCATGAGCACGCTCGGCCTTGCGCTCTCGATGGGTACGCTCGTCATGAACGCAATACTCATCATCCAGAACATCTACCGCTTCAGGGACATGGGATATGAGCCTTTCGAGGCCGCAGAAGAAGGCACGGTAGAAATCTCAATGTCCGTTCTTGCGGGAGTGTTGACGAACTTGGGAGTGTTTATGCCCGTCGCACTGATGAGCACGATTGCGGGGCAGTTCCTGAAACCCTACGCTGTTACTATCGTCTATGCTACAGCCTTCTCACTCTGGGTAACAATGGCAGTAACTCCCTGTTTGGCCGCAAGAATGAAGAAGGACAAAAACGACAATGGCGAGCTCCCACTAATCGGCAAGATATTAACCGGCTGGTGGAACTGGATATTTGACGGCTTCAGGGATCTCTTCTTCATCATCCTTCATGTGGCTATGAGGTTCCCAATGCTTACGGTTCTGTTCACCGTTCTTGCCACTTACGGCTCGTTGAAGTTGGGCGGCTTCATCGGCACGCAGTTCACCCCCTCAATGGATGACGGTACTGTGAGGATTACTCTGACGCTCGACAACAACTCATCCATATACCGGACGGCTGACCTGATCTATCACGTTGAGGACTACATCAACACCCTGCCCGAACGGAAATACATCAAGAACGTAGTCTCGACAGTAGCCAGCTCAATGAGGAGCAACTCAATCAGTGAGGCACAAGTAGCACTCTACATGACTGAAGACCCCGACAGGCCATCAACCCAAGACTTGGCCGACAAGATACGTCCCTATCTCTCGAACTTGCCGGGAGTACAGATAGCCATAGCCGCGACACGTTCAGGTTTTGGCAACCCCATAGAGATACAGATAAAGGGCGAGGACTTGAACCAGCTCTACAATCTTGCGGAGGAGATACGCGCAAGAGGCCGCAAAATTCCGGGAATAAGAGACCTCACCATTGAGATGGAGATGGGAAAACCTGAGCTTCAGGTCAAGCCAATACGCTGGAGGCTCTCACCACTGGGAATAAACATCTCAGACCTTGCGGGAATAGTGAGGGGCTATCTTATCGGCAGGGACGCAGGGAAGTTCAGGCAGGGAGGCTATGAGTACGACATAAAGGCGAGGATTGAACGGGACAAGGCCAGCGACATCTTCAACGCCCACGAACTCCCAATAATGACGAGCTACGGGCTTGTTCCACTCGATGAGATGGCTGACGTTGCTTGGAGCGACTCACCTACCGAGATACGGAGGGTTGAGCGTCAGAGGGCAGTCGTCGTTACGGGGAATGTCCGCTACATCACTTCAGGTGAGGGCAATGCAAGAATGCGTGAGGTTGTCGAGGGCATGACTCTTCCCGAAGGCGTAACGGTGAATTTCGGCGGTGAACAGGAAGACATGGCCGAGAACTTCACGGAACTCATAAGGACACTGGTTATTGCTATCGTCGTTACGTACTTGGTTGTTGCGGCAATTCTTGAGTCGTGGATTTACAGCATTGTTATTCTTGCCACAGTCCCAATGGCAGCAATCGGTGTAGTCCCGGCAATGCTCATCTCTGAGGTCAACATCTCAATATTCGCACTGATAGGAATGATTATGCTTGTCGGTATGGTCGTCAATAATGCAATCGTTGTTGTCGATTACGCGGAAGTTCTGAGGCTCAAGGGAACTCACCCTTATGAGGCGGTTGAAGAGGCTTGCCACGTCAGGTTCAAGTCGCTATTGATGGCTGTGGTTACGTCGGTCGTCTCACTGCTCCCATTGCTCTCAACAGGAAGAGGCTCGGAGATGAAGAGGCCGATTGCTGTCGTTGCGATTGGCGGCCTGATTGCGGGCGGAATGCTGGCCATGCTCTCGATACCTGCGGCGTATAAATGCGTGTGGAGGCTCTGGCTCTTCTGGGACAGGATACGTGGCAGGGAATACGGCGAAACTGACACTGACGATGACTCGGACGAATACGACGATGAAGACGATGATGACGAGTGAGGCAGTCGGAAGGCTGGCACTTGAGGCAATGCTCCTTGAAGTGTCGGCAACCCCAAAGCCCGGACTCGTTGATCGCAACAACTCAGGAGCTCACAGGGATATGGACTTCTTCACGTTCATGAAGAGCGCGGCATCATTGGGAGGGTCATTCAGTGAGTTCACGGAGGCAGGATTTGCAGGGGGAGCTGTGGGCGTTCCTCCTGCTTCAATTTTTCCGGGCATCCGCAAGATTGGGATTGAGGCCGAACGCAGAATGTTCCGTGCAACCGGCGGCATAAACACTCACAAGGGGGAAATATTCTCGCTGGGACTTCTGGCTTCATGCGCGGGGTATCTTTCGGGTTCAGGGCGTGAACTTACGGCTGAAGGGACTATGACTCTTGCGGCTGATATGTGCAGGGGGATATGCAGTGCTGACTTTGCGGGGGTTCGGGAAAAATCCCCGGCCATGCTCACGAAAGGGGAGCGTGTCTACCTCGAACATGGCATCACAGGAATACGCGGCGAGGCTGAGGCGGGCTATCCTTCGGTGAGGGAGGCATCACTTCCTGCACTGAAACGCTACCTTGCTGACGGCCTGAGCATGAATGACGCTCTTGCGATGACGCTGATCCACATTATGGCACATGCACACGACACGAACATAATATCCCGCCACGACATGAAGACAGCCCAAGAGGTCATGAGGACGGCTCATGAGATGGTGAGTTCAGGCTTCGGTCTTGAGGACATCCGGCGGCTTGATGACGAGTTCATTTCACGGTGGATTTCTCCGGGAGGCTCCGGGGATCTCCTAGCAGTAACGTACTTCCTCTACTCTATATCCCCAGCAACTGACAGTACCATTCGGACATTCTCGCACCTTGAGCCTTGATGTCGAACCCGGCATCACGTGCAGGCTGGCTCATGTCCCGGCGAATATGGCCGTTCGAGATTCGGAGAGCCTCACGTGCCCAGTCCCTCGCATTCTCACGCAAGGACATGAAGCGCATGTTGTCGCAGAATTTCGTCTCAGGCGTAACGGTGTCAGCACAGAGGAACGGAAGCTCTGACACCTGAACTTCACTCCCTACAACCGGCAGACCTTCGTACAGGCTCGGCAGTATGAACACGTCCATTGCCTGATAGTATCTCTCCATGTCGTGGACGTTCCCCAGGAACACAACGCACTCATTCAGCCCCAGACGCATGACCTTGTCCGTAACCTCGTCCATAAGCTCGCCATCCCCCGCAAGGAGCAGCACAGCATCATCACGCCGCCTGTGTATCTCCGCGAATATGTCGATCAGGAAGCCGTGATTCTTCTGGCGCATGAAACGCCCGGCATGTCCCACAATGAACTTGTCCTTGAGCTTG
>JAFRAH010000017.1 GCA_017405525.1 Synergistaceae bacterium | reverse complement strand
GTCGGGGAAATGGCAAAGAACGCTCTTCTTGAACACATCGAGGACATAATGGACTTGAGGGCGGCAAAAATCGCAAAGGCAGAATATGAGGCTGACCCCGTAACGTATACTCATGAGGAAGTCGGCAGAATGCTGGGGATAATCTGATGAGATACAAAGTTGATTACGACAGAAAGGCTAAGAAACAGCTCGACAAGATGGACTCGTCTGTAAGCAAAAGAATATATGCATGGATAGATGAGCACCTTGAAGGCTGTGAAGACCCTACAGCATACGGGAAACCTTTAGCGGGCAAACTCAAAGGCTACTGGAGCTACCGTGTCGGGGATTACAGGATAATAGCAGACATTCAGGATGACAAGATACTAATCCTTATCACTGAAGTCGGCCACCGCAGGGAAATCTACAAGGAGATTGAACCATGACTGAAGAAATGTATGAAGCATTCGGGAAAATCTACGGCTCTGACACTGACGCAGAAATGTTCTTTTCGCCCGGACGAGTGAACCTAATCGGCGAACACACTGACCATGAAGGCGGCTATGTCTTCCCGTGCGCAATAGACTTCGGGATTTACGCCCTAGCACGCAGGAACAACACCGGGAAATTGCGGCTCTACTCCCTGAACTTTGACGGTGAATATGATTCGGCTTTCGAGGCAGAATACAGCACCATCACCGGCAAGCTCACAGGCCCGCGTTCATGGGTGAACTACCCTCTCGGTGTCGCAAGCACACTCATGAAGCACGGCCATGCTCTCACTTCCGGCCTCGATATTCTCTACAACGGGAATTTGCCCGACGGTGCAGGTCTCTCATCATCGGCGGCACTTGAAGTCTTGACCGTCCGAATCTTCAGCGACCTCTTGGGTCTCGGCATTGACGGGGTGAAGGCAGCATTATACTCACAGGAGGCAGAGAATGATTTTGTCGGAATGCACTGCGGGATAATGGATCAGTTCGCCGTCAGCATGGGCAGGAAAAATCACGCAATCCTCCTCAACTGCTCAACCCTCGACTACTCATATGCTCCCCTTGAGCTGGGCAACCACAAAATCATAATCACTAACTCAAACGTCCCTCATTCCCTCGTTGGCAGTGAGTACAACCTTCGCCGTCAGCAGTGTGAGGCCGCACTCTCGGACATCAAGGCAGTACGCAGTATATCCTGCCTCTGTGATTTGTCCCCTGATGAGCTCGATGAAGTCTCCTACAGCGTGAAGGACCCGGTGAACCTGCGCCGCGCTGTCCATGCAGTCAGTGAGAACGCAAGGGCACTTAAAGCCTCGCAAGCCCTCAAGTCCGGCAATCTGGACATGTTCGGGAGGCTCATGAACGCATCACACGTTTCACTCAGGGACAATTACGCCGTAACTGTCCCCGAACTCGACATACTGGCCTCGCTTGCCTGGGGATTCCCCGGAGTTGTCGGCTCAAGAATGACCGGCGGAGGATTCGGGGGCTGTACCGTCAGCATTGTGGAGAGCGAACACGTCAAGACCTTCACCGAACACGTAGGCTCGGAGTATGAGAGATTGACCGGTCGCAAGGCATCATTCTACGAGACCGGCATAACTGACGGAGCAAGAAGGCTAGACATTCGCTAAGCAGGCTGTGAATTGCGGTTTGATTCTGGTAGAATTTCAGGCATCATGACTAACAACCATAAATCAGACCGCAGGCATCTTGTCTCACAGGTTGAGGACGAAATACTACGCTACATCCAGGAAAACCCCTCACTACTCGGCGGAAAAATACCGAATGAATTTGACTTGTCCCAGAAATTCAGCGCAGGAAGAAGCACAATCAGGGAAGCAGTGAAGAGCCTCGCCTCGAAAGGAGTCCTTGAGGTCAGGCAGGGAGCAGGCACTTTCGTCCTCAGCACAAGCACCGTTGAGGATGACCCATTGAGATTGTCCCGCTACAACGACAGGCTGCAGCTTGCACTTGAGCTCTTTGACGTTCGCCTGATGATTGAGCCGGGTATTGCCGAACGTGCCGCACTGAATGCCACTGATGAGGACATTGCGGAGATTACCCGGCTGTGTGATGAGGTGGAGGAACTCTACCTTTCGGGGCATGACCACGTCAGGAAGGATATAGAGTTCCACAAGAAGATAGCCCATTGCAGCAGGAACAGGGTAGTAGAGGAGTTAGTGCCGCTGATTGTGTCGGCTGTCTTCACGTTCGCGAACGTAACTCACAGGCTCCTACTCCACGAGACCATAGAGACCCACCGGGCAATCACTCAGGCAATTTCACGACATGACCACACGGGGGCAAAGTGCGCAATGGAGATGCACCTGATATACAATCGTCAGATGATTTTGCACCTCATGGAGAAGGAAAAAGACTGTTGACCCTGAATTTGTTTGCATATATAATTCACCCATCCATAAATACATAAGACGTTTCACAATTCATATTCACAGGGAGGCTTTCACACATGGAAGGTGTAGTGTTGGATTCGACGCGCCTGGTTGCTGGTGCGTTAATCGGTCTGGTAATTCTTCTTCTCCTCATCATCAAGTACAAAGTCCACGCAATAATCTCAATCCTTGTCGGTGCAATAGCTATCGGTCTCATTGCCGGAATGCCTTTGCCGCTTATCGTCCAGTCCGTAAATGACGGAATGGGCGGAACACTCAGGGGCATAGCGTTACTCGTGGGACTGGGCTCAATGTTCGGGGCAATCCTTGAGGCTTCTGGAGGTGCTCAGACGTTGGCCGTTACGATGGTCAAGAAGTTTGGGGACGAAAAAGCAGCGTGGGCACTCGGAATTACCGGGCTTGTCGTAGCTATTCCAGTGTTCTTTGACGCTGGCCTGATTATCCTGATACCCCTTGCGTTCTCTCTGGCCAAACGCACAAACAGGAGCGCGCTGTTCTACACGATACCGCTGCTTGCCGGACTTGCTGTAGGCCATGCGTTCATCCCCCCGACACCGGGCCCTGTCCTCGTGGCTAACATGATAGGCGTTGACCTGGGGTTCGTGATACTTATCGGCGTATTCTGCGGAACTCTGGCGATGATTGTTGCCGGGCCAATATGGGGAGCTTACTGCGGGAAGAAATACTTTGTCCCTGTCCCTGAGTCGATACGCAACCAGGCAGACTTTGACGAGTCCAAACTGCCGAGCTTCTCGACAATCGCCGGAATAATACTAATCCCCCTCCTTCTGATCATCCTTAAGTCAGTTTTCGGCGTTATCCCCTCGATGGCCGGAGTTATGCCCGTGTTCAACTTCTTGGGTGAGCCGTTCGTGGCACTGCTGATTGCTACGATTTTCGCGATGTACCGTTTAGGCCTCAAGCATGGCTACACTATGGAGGAACTCGAAAAGGTCATGACGAAATCCCTCGAACCTACGGGGTTAATCCTCCTCGTTACGGCTTGCGGTGGTGTACTTCGTTACGTCCTCCAGTATTCGGGAATCGGTAATCTTATCGGGAACGCTGTAGCCTCCGTGAACATGCCCATAGTGGTAGTAGCCTTCCTTGTTGCGACGCTCGTACGTATCTGCGTGGGAAGTGCCACAGTAGCCATGACGATGGCCGCAGGAATTGTCGCCGCAATGCCTGCCGTACAGAGCCTGACTCCGCTCTACAAGGCCTGTGTTGTCGCCGCAGTTGCAGGGGGCTCTACGGTCTGCTCACACTTCAACGATTCGGGGTTCTGGCTGGTGAAGTCCCTCGTTGGTCTTGACGAGACTACCACCCTCAAGACCTGGACGATTATGGAGACGCTTGTAGGTGTTGCCGGGTTCTTGGTGGCGTTAATCATCTCTCTCTGCTTCTAGAGTATATGTATTGTCCCCTTTGTCTTCATGGCAGAGGGGTTATTTTATGCGCGTTCAGGGTAAAATTAGAGGCATCATCATTCTAATTTCGGGAGGAGTAATACAACATGGAGCTTCTGGAAAACATTGAGTTAGTCTTCCGTCTTGTCGTTCAGTATGGGGTTCTCTTGATGGAGTGCATAGGGGTTGCCGTCCTCATGGTTACGACCGCAAAAAGCATCTGGCAGTACGTACACAGAGACCCTCACATCAGGCTGACGCTTGCACAGGGTATTGCGCTGGCTCTTGAGTTCAAGTTAGGCGGCGAGGTCTTGAGGACGGTTATAGTTCGAGAAGAGAGCGAGCTGATCATACTGGGGGCAATAATCCTCTTGAGGGGAGCTTTGACGTTCCTTATTCACTGGGAGATAAAGAACGAGGAGACCAGCATACACGAAGCCCATGAATAACGAAGGGGGTAAATGTAGGAATGGAACTAACGAGCCAGAAAATGCGGAAGATTGCGCCGGAACTTGACCCGTTGAGGATAGGTACAGGGTGGAAGCCTGAAGACCTCGGCAAAGTCCAGATCATCATCGAGAGCACAGCAGGAGACAGCCACCCCGGAAGCGGGCATCTCTTCAAGCTCGTTGAGGCAGTCAGGAAGGGAGTCAGTGATGCGGGAGGCTACGGGGCAAGATACTTCTGCACGGACATCTGCGACGGTGAGAGCCAGGGACATGACGGGATAAACTTCAGCCTTGCGAGCCGTGAGATGATCGCCAACATGATAGAGATTCACGCCAACGCAACCCCGTTTGACGGAGGGGTATTCATCTCGTCATGCGACAAGGGAATGCCGGGCAACCTAATCGGGATGGCACGGGTCAATATCCCGTCAATCATGGTTACGGGCGGGACAATGAGCGCAGGGCCTGAGCTCTTGACGCTTGAGCAGCTGGGTATGTATTCGGCGAAGTTCGAGCGTGGGGAGATTGACGAGGCTAAACTCACCTGGGCGAAACACAACGCCTGCCCTTCATGCGGTGCCTGCTCGTTCATCGGGACGGCCTCAACCATGCAGATCATGGCCGAAGCTATGGGGTTGACCCTTCCCGGAAGTGCGTTATTGCCCGCAACAAGCCCTGACCTCGTGGATTACGCCTACAATGCCGGAAAACGTATCGTTGAGCTCGCACGTGAAGGCACGAAGCCCAGCGACATCGTAACGATGGACAGCCTCGAGAACGCAATAATGGTACACGCGGCAATCTCAGGGAGCACTAACTGCCTGCTGCACCTCCCGGCAATCGCTCATGAATACGGACTGACGATTACCGGCGACACTTTCGACCGTCTGCACAGGGGGGCTCACTACTTGCTTGACCTGAGACCTGCGGGGAAATGGCCTGCTGAGTTCTTCTACTATGCTGGAGGAGTCCCGGCAATCATGGAGGAGATACGCGGAGTCCTTCACCTTGACGCTAAGACGATAACGGGAAAGACACTCGGCGAAAATCTCGATGACCTCAAGGCAGGAGGGTTCTACGAGAGATGCCAGAAGTGGCTTGACGAGGCCAACAGGAAATACAGCATCAGCATCACGAAAGAGGACATAATCAGGCCATACGACAAGGCAATTGGCACAAAGGGAAGCATTGCCGTCTTGAAGGGCAACCTTGCGCCAGAAGGAGCGGTAATCAAGCACACAGCCTGCCCGCCGGAAATGTACAAGGCTGTCCTCAACGCAAGACCTTTCGACAGTGAGGAGGAATGCCTTGACGCAGTCCTGCACCACAAAGTGAAGAAGGGTGATGCCGTCTTCATCAGGTACGAAGGGCCCAAGGGTTCTGGAATGCCTGAGATGTTCTACACGTCCGAAGCCATAAGCTCAGATGCCGAACTTGGACGGGCTATAGCTCTCATCACTGACGGGAGATTCTCCGGGGCATCGACCGGGCCGGTAATCGGTCATTGCAGCCCTGAGGCCATGGCGGGCGGGCCGATTGCTCTCGTTGAGGAGGGCGACATGATTGAGCTTGACGTTTTCGCGCGGAAGCTCGACATTGTGGGCGTTAAGGGTGAACGCAAGACCCCGGAGGAGATTGACGCGATTTTGGCCGAACGCCGGAAGAACTGGAAGCCTCATGCCAAGAAGTACAGCAGGGGAGTGTTGCGGCTCTTCAGCGATTTGGCGGCCAGTCCCATGAAGGGGGCATATCTGGAGTACGAGTAACAACAAACGGGCAAAAAGGCACAAAAAATCCCCCGGTTGAACATGGCCGGGGGTCATTCATATTCTACGATGCTTTATCCTGTTCCTTCTCACGTTCACGCTCATACTTCAGGATATATTCTGCCGCGTCATGTGCAAGCCTCACTGCTCTGAACAACGCCTGACTGTCCTCCTTGATGCGCTTGATCCACGTTCCCACATATGCCGCGTGCTCGTCAAAATGCTCTTTCGTCTGGTCAATCCCTGTCTCCATCGAGACGAACATTGAGCCTATTTCCGCCACAAGCTCCTCGAACGCATAAGACCCCCGCGTAAAATCCCGTTTCAGCCTGCTCACATGCCCCGTCCAATGCGTAAGCTCATGAAGTGCCGTAGCGTAGTAGTCCGCTGATGTCCTGAAGTTCCTTGCTGGGGGAAGCCCTATGTAGTCTTTGGTTACGTTGTAGAATGCCTCATTGCCGCCGTGATGTATCACTGCTCCTGACTCACTGAGTATTCTTTCTGCCTTCTCACATTCCTTCACAGGCTCGTGCTCCATTACTTCATAGGGTGGTATTCCCGAAACTTGGGAGGCGTTGAACACAACATAGCTCTTCATGATTGTCTTGCGCTCGATTACCTGCCTGCCGTGAGCATCAAGAAAAGGGCTTCCGTCCCTCCTGAGCTTGGGCACTGGCACATCGTCAACCAGGAACTGAATGTGAATCCCCTTAGCCCCCGGAAGAACATACCCGCCTAAGTCCTGAGCCTGCCTGTAGGTCATCCAGCGCGGGTCATCATAGCCCAGTTTACCCGCACGTGAATAGAGCCTCATTGCGTTAGTGCCTCCGTATTTGTGTCCTGTTACTGCATTTCTCGGCCAATCACTGACTATTTCGCTCCAGGGTTTCTGCCATGGTGCAGTGCCTTTTTCGAGCGCGTCGCATAATTCCTTCACGAGTTCCCTGCGTTCTCTCTGAATACTGAACCAGCTCATTGGCTGCCTCCTGAATATGTTAGGTGCTGCCTTGTCTGAATACTCAGCAGGACTAATCCGGGTTTTGAGCCGCAAAAATTATCCTGCCAGTATTGTCTGTCAATGTGCCGTATATATGATTTCGTGGGGAGGCAATATAATATTATTCGTCCCTGAATTTGTCAATGCTTTAGACGTTGTGCCTTCATGACAGTCTGCAATATAATATATTCATCCACCAACTAAGGAGCTGATGTGTAACATGATATTCGAACAGTTCAGCAAGATCGGAATAATCCCCGTAGTAGTCCTCGATGACCCGAAAGATGCCGCACCCCTCGCAAAGGCACTCTGTGAGAACGGCCTTCCTTGCGCCGAAGTAACGTTCAGGACAGCCGCCGCAGAAGAGAGTATCCGCATAATGTCCCGTGAGTTCCCTGATATGCTCGTGGGAGCCGGTACAGTCCTCACGAAAGAGCAGGTTGACCGTGCCATGAACGCCGGAGCAAAGTTCATCGTCAGTCCCGGCCTCAACCCCAAGATAGTCCAGTACTGCCTAGACGTGAGCATACCCATAACCCCCGGAACTCAGACACCCAGCGAGATGGAGCAGGCTATTGAGCTCGGCTTGAAGGTCGTGAAGTTCTTCCCCGCAGAACCTGCCGGAGGTCTGGCCATGATCAAGGCTGTTGCGGCACCCTATGTTGACCTCAAGTTCATGCCCACAGGCGGCATCAGCGCGAAGAACGTACGCGATTACTTGGCCTACAACAGGATCATAGCTTGCGGTGGCAGCTGGATGGTCAAGAAGGATCTCATTACTGCCGGGGAATGGGACAAGGTTGCGGCTCTCGTGAAAGAGGCTGCGGAAATCGTTAAGGAAGTGAGGAAGTAACATGCAGTTGAACTTAAGGCCAAAGAGTGAATGCAGGTTTGACGCTGTGAGCTTGGGCGAGGTAATGCTCAGGCTTGACCCTGGCGAGGGAAGAATACGCACAGCACGTTCCTTCAGGGCATGGGAAGGCGGCGGGGAATACAACGTAATTCGCGGCCTCCACAAGTGCTTCGGGATGGATACGGCAGTGATCACGGCGTTTGCTGACAACGAGGTAGGTCGCCTCATGAAGGACTTCATCGAGCAGGGAGGAGTCAGCACCAGTCTCATCTACTGGAAGAAGACGGACGGAATCGGGCGCATTTGCCGCAACGGTATCAACTTCACGGAACGGGGCTTCGGCATCAGGGGCGCGGTTGGTTGCTCAGACAGGGCCAACACGGCAATATCCCAGGCGACACCGTCAGATTTCGACTTCGATTATATTTTCGGCAAACTCGGAGTCCGCTGGCTTCACACCGGCGGGATTTATGCGGCACTCTCAGAACAGGCTTGCGAGACCGTCATAGCTGCCTGCAAGACCGCAAAGAAGTATGGCACCCTCGTATCGTATGACCTGAATTATCGCCCGTCAATGTGGAGCGCAATCGGTGGTCAGGCCAAAGCTCAGGAAGTGAACAAGGAAGTAGCACAGTATGTTGATGTCATGATAGGCAACGAGGAAGACTTCACGGCGTGCCTGGGCTTCAAGATTGAGGGCAACGATGAGAACCTGAAGGAACTCAACCTTGACGGCTACAAGAAGATGATCGGCGAGGCGGCAAGAACATACCCGAACTTCAAGGCAGTAGCTACAACCCTCCGAACTGTACGCACCGCAACCGTGAACGACTGGAAGGCCATATGCTGGGCTGACGGCGAAATCTACATGTCGCGCGAATATGACGGCCTCGAAATCATGGACAGGGTAGGCGGCGGAGACTCGTTCGCTTCTGGTCTGGTCTACGGTCTCATGACGACAGGCGACCCCGAAAAGGCCGTGAATTACGGTGCGGCTCATGGTGCGCTGGCAATGACGACACCGGGCGATACGTCAATGGCGAGCGTCAAGGAAGTCGAGGCAATAATGGGCGGAGCAGGAGCGAGGGTAAAACGCTAATCATGGCCGAAATCCTCGAAGACATCACCGCGGCACTTGACGGCAAAAACGGCGAGGACATCATCACCCTCAACCTCAAGGACAGGGGAGGGCTTGCTGATGCATTCGTCCTTGCGACCGGGAACTCTGAGACACACATGAAGACACTCACGGAGACGGCTGAAGAAGTGCTTGAACGTTCCGGCAGAAAGTGCAGGATTGAGGGAGAGCACAGCCTTAACTGGAGGCTCATAGATGCAGGCGATATAGTAGTGCATGTATTCAGCCACAAGGGAAGGGATTTCTACAGGTTAGAGCGTCTCTGGGAAGAAGAATAATTTTGCCCCCCTCTCACTCACTGGGAGGGGATAATTTTTGCCTCAATGCCGAAATATCCTTACGCGATACCCCGATGCTCAGAAGGTATCTTTCAGCCGCCTCACTCAGATTAACCCCGTCAATGCTCTCAACCCCGAATGCCTCAGCAAGAAAACGCCTGACCTCAGCATTAGCGACAAAGTCATATTCCTTTGAGCCGGGCAAAATCCCGAAGTAGTTGTAGAACGACACGAGATAATCCGCCGTAACTTCCTGAGAGCCTGCACCCATAAGGCACTCAACCACTGCACACGTGAAGCCTGCCCTGTCCTTCCCCAAACTGCAATGTATCAGGTAGGGGGGCTCATTCACGGCCATGAAGTGGATGCCCCGCGCTAATCCCTTCCTGAACCTTGAGCCGCTGAACTTGAGGTTGACGTTTAGCCCGATGACTTTCTGCCTGCTGTAGTAGCTCCCTGAATAGCCGTTGTGTTCTTTCATGCCCTGGTTTGTGTCGGTGAGGTTGATGAACGTCCTGATTCCCGCGAGCTCTGACAGTTTGTCGGCTATGGCGTTGCGGTTACCCCACGTGCTTATAGGCGATGAGGAACGGAATAGCTTTCCCGGAGCAATGCCTGTAGTGTGGATTTCCCGGAAGTTCACGAACTCTGCATCACTTAGGCGGGAGTAATCTGCCCTGTTCTTGCTGAGCCTCCGGGACAACGAACGGTAGAAGTTCTTGCTGTACTCCCTTGAGTATTGGGACGTTGAAGCCGGATAGCACGGGACGACATGGCCGCAAAGCACGAAGGACAGCACCAAAGCCGCGATAATTCCCGAATGCCTCATCCCATCAGCCCCCTCGTGAGAATGTCATTGATGGCCTCTTGCATTTCCTGTACTGTGTGAGTTCTTGACCTTGCGCATTCCTGAGCCTGTTTGTCGCAGATTAGGCACTTCCTGAACCCCTCACGTGATAGCTTTCTTCCCTGAGCGTCAATAATGTCAATGTCGAAGAGCCTCCCAACCGGCGAGCTCTCCTCAATGCTAACGGCTAAGGTCTTCAGTTCTTCCGGGTCAGCATCAACAGCAAGCAATAACTCGTCTCCTGTGTCCTCGTGAGTTTCTGACGCGTCAAGAATTTCTGCGTGAATGTGCCTCAGTCCCTCAAGCAATAATATTTCCCCGATGTCGAATGCCCTGCGTATGAGCTCGTTGGTCTTGACCGGGCCGGGAATGTTCATGCTGAATGACACAAGCGGCGAATGATGCTCCTGAAGGAACGCGGCCTGAAGTCTTGCTCTTTTCTCGCGGCGTTCAAGCATCTGGGGTAAAGTTATCTCGTTTCCTGTCATGTCCGAAAAAGTCTCCTGAGAAAAATTTTGATGCAGTAATTCTACTACAGCTTGATAAACATACTTGACGGGTACATTATTCCCCGCAACAAAAATTCTAGGCTTGAAGGAGGCCAACAGGGTATGCATAACAGTATAGTAGTTATTGCTTTTTTTATGCGCAAGAAACGTAAGCAATGGCCGGAGATGCCGGGAAGTTATCGGGGCAAAATCTCTCCGGCTTTGTGTATATATTTAGGGATTGACGCGGGGGCATTGAGCTTCAAGGTGTGGCACAACATCACCGAACTTACTGGGCAGGTTAATGCCACGTTCTGGGTCAGGCTCGCCAGGACGTTCATAGTGCTTGCGGTCTCGAACATTCTGGGAGTCCCTGAGTTCCTGAAACCTGAAGTGCAGACGGAATACTACATCAAGATCGGCCTTGTGGTAATGGGCTTCTCAGTCCTCTTCTCGAACATCGTGAATTTCGGGCTCTACGGACTTGCCATAGCCTAGATAGTAACGCCGGTAGTAATAATATTCATGTGGTACTTTGGCCGTAAAATCCTGAAGATCGACAATGACCCGTTTGTGATAACGATAGCCTCAGCAACATCAGTGTGCGGGACATTAGAGGCAGCCTCGAACACCAATCGGTGAGCTCATGGGCGGGGCGTTAATCGGCGGTACTGTTGACGCGACCGGTGCAGTAACTGCGGCAGGCACGGCACTGGGCAAATTGGGGCAGACAACGGCGGTTCAATATATTGATCGGGTTCATTGCGTTTGCTGTGGAGTGTTCTTCACGGCGCGCGATAAGAAGGGGACGGAGAAGGTATCGTACAAGAACTGGGCATTTGTCTGGCCTTCACGAGCATAGGGCTGTCAACGAACTTCCGCGAACTCAGAGATCAGGCATCAGGAGGCAAGCCGCTGATACTCTACGTAGTCTGTCAGCTCTTCAACATCGTACTGACGTTTGCAGTGGTGTATATAGCATTGAGCGGTAGATATTTCCCGTTGCCATCAATAGCGCAGTAACTGGGGCGGGCAGGATGAGAGGCAGGGCAGCAAAGATAACGGCGGGAATAATTCTTGTCCTGTCCGTTATTCTTTCGGTGTATATCATGACAAATCACTTGGGGCTGATTGACGGCTTAGATTTCGGGGAGGGGGCATATTATTACGCGGACATCCCGGAATTTGACAGGTACATGAACCCTGACACGTATAAATCTCCCGTATCAATGTGGGTAATCATCGTGCTGTTCCTGATATGGGGAGCGGCCATGTACAAATTATTGCTGTGGACAGACAGGAAGTGGAAGTGAATCAATGGCGGCAGGAATAGATTATGATGCGCTGAAGAGGGGCGGCTTCATGCATCAGAGGCCGGTTGAGTATTTTTCGCTGAGGCTCGGAATAGTTGGCGGCACCGTAACAGCGGGTCAGTTGTCGGCAATCCTTGAAGTCTCGAAGAAATACGGATGGGGCTACATACATCTGACCTCAAGGCAGGGGATAGGGATACCGTTCATACAGTACGAGGACATAGACGCGGTGAAGTCAGAGCTTGCTACGGGCGGGGTATCTCCGGGGGCGAGCGGGCCCAGGGTGAGGACGATAACGGCGTGCCAGTATGTGGGAACGCCTGCATCAACACTCAGGAGCTAGCGCGGGCACTGTATGAGCGTTGGCATCAAGGGGGGGTTGCGTCCTGAATGGAGGGCTGAGACGTGCACGCATTGCGGGAAGTGTGTGAACTCGCGCCCAATGAGGAGCTTTGAGGGTGTCGAGGGGTATATAGTGAGTTTCGGAGGAACTTTCGGGAACAGGATAGCTCAAGGGGAAGTGATAATCCCATTCATCAAAAAAGAGGAAACCCAACGAATGAGCTTCCTCCCTGTGTAATCTAAACTGGCAGCGGTCTACTCTCCCATATGTACCCCATACAGTACCATCAACGCTCGCAGGCTTAACTTCCGGGTTCGGCATGTGTCCGGGTGTGT
>JAFRAH010000016.1 GCA_017405525.1 Synergistaceae bacterium | reverse complement strand
ATGATGATGCGTTCGTCGTCAACGTGAAGGACAAGTACGCAATCGCCCTTGAGCCGACATACTTCGACAAGGTTGCAGATTACCCCATCGGATGCCCGGATAACAAGTTCATACTGACCCTCCAGAACTGCGGCTGCATCAAGACACCTGACGGAAAGCTCATAGCTGTAACTGAAGACATCCGCAACGGCAACGGAAGAGCCATAAAGTCCCGCCTGTGGTCGCCCAACAGAGTCGACAGGATTGACGAGCCCCTCAACGCTATATTCTGGCTGATGAGAGACCCGACACTGCCGCCCGTGCTGAAACTTGAAGGCCCGTCGCTGGCTTCGGTTCTTGGCGCAACACTGGCCACAAAGAGAACGAGTGCAGAGAACTTAGCACCAGGCGTTGACCCTGACGCACTGGTCTGTGAGCCCTATGCTAACCCGTTCAGGACTTACCCGCTCAGCATGGACTACGAGAGGTTCAAGGCTCTCATCTCTGACGGTGTCGACTGCTACATCCTCAACACGGGCAACTTCATGGGCAAGCCTGTAGGCAAAGAGAACACACTCATGATCATTGAGCGCATAGTTGAGGGCAAAGCTGAGTGGAAACCTTTCGGGAATCTGACCGGCATAAAGATCATGGAGATTCCGGGCTTTGACGCTGACCTCAAGAATGACGAGTACAGGACTCAGCTCCGCAAGAGGTTCCAGGACAGGCTGAACTTCATCAAGTCCCGCGAGACCGAGAGGGGCGGTATCGACAAGCTCCCGGATGATGCACGCGAGGCTGTCGAGAAACTCATTGCCGAGATTGGCTAGAGACTAGAACACACGAAAACAACGGGCGGCTTCCGAACTATTGGAGGTCGTCCATTTTTATGCCCTGTTCACTCCTGTTCCTTTGACGGGTAATGAAGTAAATTTTGCGTGGTTCTGTATAATATATCGAAATTTTCACAGGAGGTTTGAGAACGATTGATTGAACTTGAACACGTAGTAAAGAACTTCCATGCTGACAAGAACAGCGCAATTCATGCGGTCAATGACGTATCACTCAAGATAAACAACGGCGAAATCTTCGGGATTATCGGCTTCTCTGGAGCAGGAAAATCAACCCTCGTCCGCTGTATCAACCTCCTCGAACGCCCGGACTCCGGCAGCGTCAAAATCGACGGCGTGGAGATGACCGCCCTCAAGCCCAAAGAACTCTACAAGGCACGCACGAAAATCGGAATGATCTTCCAGCAGTTCAACCTCATGCCCTCCCGTACAGTCCTCCAGAACGTAGCCTACCCCCTCCGAAACATGACACGCGAACAGGTGCGCGCAAAAGTCCGTGAGCTCCTCGCACTGGTGGACATTCCCGACAAGGAGAACGCTTACCCCTCCGAACTCTCAGGCGGCCAGAAACAGAGGGTAGCAATCGCCCGTGCCCTCGCCAATGATCCGGGTATACTGCTCTGTGATGAGGCTACGAGTGCGTTAGACCCCCAGACAACCGGGGCAATCCTCCAGCTCCTCAAGGACTTGAACCGGAAGCTGGGCCTGACCATCGTAGTGATTACCCATGAGATGGAGGTAGTGAAGAACATATGCAGGCGTGCGGCGGTTATGGACGCGGGGAAAATCATAGAGTCCGGCGATGTCTTCGAGATATTCTCAAGCCCTAAGCATCAGGTTACGCGCAACTTTGTCCGAACAACGTCAAACCTCTCAAAGATTGAGACGCTCATCAAGGACGAGTCCCCAATGGTCAGGCTAAAGCCCGGCGAGGTCATGGCCCGGCTGGTGTATATTCATGCCGATGTGTCGGAACCCCTAATATCATACGCATCACGTGCATTTGACCTTGAGATCAACATTATTCTTGCTGATGTCGAGATTGTTGCGGGGGTCATGGTTGGCGGGACTGTCGTAATCTTCAACGGTGAGAGCGAGAGAATAGAACGTGCCATGAAGTACTACAGGGAGAAAAATATTCGTGTGGAGGTGATTCAGGATGCCAGAGCTTAACGCGCTGTTGCCGAACCTTATGCGTAGACTGCCGGAGTTCTGGAAGGCCTGCGGTGATACGTTGTTGATGGAGGTATGGTCGGGGGCAATAATCTTCGTGCTTGGGCTGATATTCGGGATAATCCTGACCGTAACGAAACCCGGCGGAATCATGGAGAACCGGCCAGTCTATCAGGTGCTCGACAAGATCATTAACCTTTTCCGCTCAATCCCATTCATCATATTGCTGACTGCACTAATGCCACTTTCACGCGCAATTATGGGCACTGCAATATACGTTCGTGGTGTTATAGTTCCCCTAGTATTCGGAGCAACGCCGTTCTTCTCGCGTCAGGTTGAGAGCGCGCTTGCACAGACCGACAAGGGACTTGTTGAGGCTGCCCTCTCGATGGGGTCAAGCCCGTTTGAGGTGATATTCCGGGTATATTTGCGTGAGAGCCTTGCACCGATAATCCGCGCAGTAACGATAACCATCATCAGCCTCTTGGGACTGACCGCGATGGCCGGGGCTGTGGGTGCCGGGGGGCTGGGTGATTTCGCGATACGTTACGGCCATGACAGGAACATGCAGGACATTACGTGGGTTGTTGTGGGAGTACTTGTTGCGGGCGTTAGTGTCGTCCAGTGGCTCGGTGAATATTTGGCTAGGAGGAACACTCACTAATGAAGGCTGCATTTTCGCGTCATAGTGATACTATTCTTCAGGACTTGGGCGAAGGAACTACAAGGCGAGTCCTTGCTTGGAATGATGACATGATGGCCGTTGAGGTAGGATTTGAGGCGGGGGCTGTGGGGACGGAGCATTCACACCCACACACTCAGTGCAGCTACGTTCTTTCGGGACGCTTCAGGTACTCGGCAGATGGTGAGAGCGTTGAACTTTCTGCGGGCGACTCGGTTGTAGTTCCGGGCGGATGCGTTCACGGCACTTTGTGTATTGAGGCGGGAAAACTCCTCGACATATTCACCCCAGTGCGTCAGGACTTCCTGCAGGACTGATCAGGGACATAACGGGATGATGTTTATTCCGTGTGTTGATAGATATTTTCACGAAAGGATGTAATTCAGTTATGGCAAGAAAGTTTTTGCTGTCGTTGGTACTAGTTTTTGCTCTGGCATTGAGTGCAGGAGCTGACGTAACCGTGAGGCTCGGAGTTACCGGGAGCGTCTACGATGAGATGTGGCAGCCGGTCAAGGACATGCTGGCGAAGGAAGGCATCACCCTTGAAGTGATACAGTTCACCGACTACGTTACGCCGAACAGGGCACTTGCTGACGGAGATATTGACCTTAACGGCTTCCAGCACAGGATATATTTCGCCGATGAACTTGAGAGCAGGGGCTACAAGCTGACGAACATAGCCAACACGTTCGTAGTGCCGCTCAATCTCTACTCCATCAAGATCAAGAGCCTCGACGAGATCAAGGACGGGGACGTTATCGCAATCCCTAATGACCCGACAAACGGAGGCCGCGCAATAAAGGTACTCGCGACTTCAGGGCTCATAACGTTACGCGAGGGAGCAGGCTTCAACCCCACGAAGGAGGACATAGCCAGCTACAGCAAGAAGATAACGATACAGGAGCTTGCGGCAAACACGATACCTTCAGCGTTGCCTGACATTGCGGCAGGGGTCATCAATGACACTTACGCCCTCGACTATGGACTGAAGGCAAGTGATGCGGTGTTTGCTGACCAGGCGCGGGAAAAAGAGTATTGGAATCTTATTGCGGCACGTACTGCAGACCTTTCTGACCCCGCAAAACTTGAGGTATACAGCAAGGTAGTAGCAGCCTACCAGAGCGAGACGATGAAGGCACATCTTGCGGAGCTTTACGGAGGGTTCTTCAGACCTGTAGGATGGGATGAGGATTTGCTTGCACCCTTCAGGAAGTAACAGGGAAATTCATTGCCCCCTTGGCTTTGAGCTGAGGGGGTAATTTTTTTACCAATGCTATAATCAGGCCGTCAAAAATTTTTCACACGGGAGAATTTTTCATGCTACGTAAATCAATGCTGGTAATCTTGGCACTGTTCATAGTCATAGAGTGGGGGCCATTGTCTGACGAGCGCGCCAAATATGGAATCGCCAAAGGCAACCCATTCATCAAGGAAGTAGTAATCACATTCGATGACGGCCCAAGAGAAACAGGAATGCAGGAACTTGACGCAATACTAAGTAGCTATGACGTTAAGGCAACGTTCTTCCTCGTGGGGAAATTCGCCGAACGCTTCAGCAACATCACATTGATGCTCCACCGACAGGGCTACGAGCTCGCCAACCACACATACACTCATCCAAGACTCTATCAGGATCATACGGCTCATATTGTGCGTCAGGCTGAACGGTGCGATGAAGTCCTTGAACGTTTAGGGATACGGAAGACGAGATTTTTGCGGCCACCTGGAGGGCACTTCAACATGGAGATATTCAACGCAATGAGACGGATGAATCTTCCTCTTGGGCTTTGGTCGCTCAACACTGCCGACTATACCGGGCGGCCTGCTGAGGAGATCTATAACCTAGTGATAGGGAGTGCACGAAACGGTGATATTATCCTGATGCATTCGGGAATGCCCAACACTGTAGAGGCACTCCCAAGAGTGATTGAGGGCTTGAAGCGTAGGGGGTTCACAATAATCCGGCTTGAGGACATGTGGAACAGCGGGAACACGTAATCCGGCCGTCTCTTATTGTTATTCCTCCCCAAAAAATAATTCCCCCTGATTTTACGCGCAGGGGGACAACGCGTTTCATGTCCTATTTCCCGGCAAGCTCAAGAATTTTCAGGACGGTCTCAGTTGCCTTCTCCATCACCTGCACCGATACGAACTCAAAGCGTCCGTGATAGTTATGGCCGCCGATGAACAGGTTAGGAGTGATGAGCCCCCGCCATGACAACGCCGAACCGTCAGTGCCGCCCCTCATGGCCTTAAAGTATGGAGTGATGCCGATTGCCTTCATGGCCTTCACCGGGAGCTCCACAATGTCCATATGATCCTTCACTTTCTCGCGCATGTTGTAGTACTGGTCATGCATCTCAAGCTCCAAGCGTTCAGCCCCGTACTTCCTCCGCATCCATTCGACACAATCAGTGAAGAACTTCTTGCGTCCCTCGAACTTCGTCATGTCGTGATCCCTGATGATGAAGTGGAGCTCTGCATTCTCAGTGTCGCCGTTGAACGTCAGGCAGTGGTAGTAGCCCTCGTATTTCTCTGTAGTTGCCGGTGTCTCGTAGGGAGGGAGCATAGAGAGGAACTCACACCCAAGAGTTACGGCACTGACCATCAAGCCCTTAGCCGAGCCCGGATGCACTGAGCGGCCATGTATCTTTACGGTTGCGCTGGCGGCGTTGAAGTTCTCGTAGCTGATCTCACCGAGTGCCCCGCCGTCAAGTGTGTACGCAAAATCTGCCCCGAATGCCTCAATGTCGAGATGACTCGCAAGCTCGCTTATCTCCTCGTCAGGCGTAAAGGCAACCTTCACGTCCCCGTGCTCAAATTCCGGGTGCTCTATGAGCCAGTCGATTGCACCCATGACTTCAGCCATTCCTGCCTTGTCGTCAGCTCCCAGTAAAGTCGTCCCGTCAGTAACCACTAGGTCATGGCCGACATAGTCCTTCAGGAACGGGAAATCATCAGGGGACATTATGACCTTCAGCGCGTCATTGAGGACGATATTACCGCCGTCATAGTTCTTCACGACGCGGGGCTTAACGTTTTTCCCGGAGGCTTCGGCGGCTGTGTCCATGTGTGTGATGAATCCGATTGCGGGGATTTTCCGGGCTGTGTTTGCCGGGAGTGTTCCCATGACGTAGCAATGCTCACTCACTGATACGTCCTTGAGGCCGCGCTCGTTGAGTTCACGTTCCATCTCACGGGCTAACTCCCACTGTGTGTCGGTGCTTGGGACTTTCCCGGCTAATCCGGCTTTCTCGTCCGACTGTGTGTCATACGTTACGTACTTCAGGAAGTGTTCAAGCGTTGTGTACATTCTGCATATTCTCCTTTGCATAATGACATGCCGCGAAATGTCCCGGCAGAATCTCCTTCAGCGCAGGGGGTGTATTCCTGCAGATGTCCTTCGCGTAACGGCATCTACCGGCGAAACGGCAGGCTTCAGGAGGCTCAATAGGGCTTGGCACGTCGCCTTCAAGTATAATACGTTCGCGCTTAACGTCCAGTTTTGCGAGGGGTATTGCGGACAATAAGGCCTGCGTGTACGGGTGAAGTGGCGTGCTGAATAGCTCCCTGTACTCCGAGAGCTCCACTATCTGGCCGAGGTACATTACTGCTATTCTGTCCGAGACATGACGGACTACACTCAGGTTATGGGATATGAACACGTAGGTGTAGGCAAATTCCTTCTGAAGGTCATTGAGGAGGTTCAAGATTTGCGCCTGTATGCAAACGTCCAACGCTGAGACCGGCTCATCAAGAACGATAAATTCCGGGTTGAGTGCAAGGGAACGTGCAATGCCTATTCTCTGCCTACGTCCTCCGTCAAGTTCATGGGGGTAACTGTTCTCCAGACGCTCAGCAAGCCCTACAGTGTCCATCAATGAGCGAATACGCCTGCGCATCTCATTCTTGTCGGAGTATATTCCGTTCACTATGAGGGGTTCGGCTATGAGCTCCCACACCGAAAGCCTAGGGTTAAGGCACGAATAGGGATCCTGAAACACTATCTGCACCCTCTTGCGGAGTTCCTTCATCTCGCGCGGTGATGCCTTCGTGATGTCAGTGTAGCCGCCGCCTTCGTTGTCCTTGAGGAGGACTTTACCCGCCGTGCTGTCAAGTAACCGGATTAAGCAGCGTCCTAACGTTGACTTCCCACAGCCTGACTCACCGACAAGCCCCAAAGTCTCGCCCTTCTTTATCTCAAAGCTGACATCATCGACAGCATGGAGCATTCCCCGTTTGGTGGCAAAATACTTCTTGAGGTTCTCGACACGAATATATGACCCGCTCATGATAACGCCTCCCCATTCATGAACTTCCTGATGCACACAGGGCACGCCGCATAATGTCCAGGTTCAGCCTCCTGCATGTCAGGCCTGACTTTCGCACATTCCTCTGTGGCCATGCTGCAGCGGGGGTGAAACGCACAACCTGAAGGCAAATTCACCGGGTCAGGCATGAGTCCCGGAATCACTGGAAGTTCGTCAACGTCCTCGTCAATGTCCGGCACAGAACGGAACAGCCCTCGCGTATACGGGTGCACGGGGTTGGTGTAGAGTGCTCTTTTGTCGGCGTATTCGACCACACGGCCAGCGTACATTATGGCTACTTTGTCGCAGATGTCGGCAACGATACCCAAGTCATGGGTGATGAGTATCATTGAGGCCGAGAATTTCTGCTTGAGCTCCTTCATGAGTTCGAGGACTTGAGCCTGTATCGTAACGTCAAGGGCAGTAGTAGGCTCGTCGGCAATCAGCAATTCCGGGTCGCAGGCAAGGGCAATCGCGATAACTACTCTCTGCTTCATTCCCCCGGAGAACTGGTGGGGGTAATCGTGCATTCTCTCGCGGCGTATCCCTACAAGTTCCAGCATGTCGCCCGCAAGTTTGAGTGCCTCAGAGTGTGAGACGTTCCTGTGAAGGCTAATCATCTCTGCAATCTGCTTGTCCACAGTAATAACGGGGTTAAGGCTCGTCATTGGGTCCTGGAAGATCATAGCGATTTTAGCCCCCCTGATTTTCCGCATCTCTGCTTCGGACTTGGTGAGGAGATTTTCACCGTTGAAGATGATTTCCCCGGACTTGATTTTGCCGGGCGGGTTGGGTATCAGCCTCATTATTCCGAGTGCGGTTGTGGTTTTCCCTGCTCCTGTCTCGCCAACAAAGCCGAGTGATTCGCCGCGCCCAAGTGTCAGGTTGAGTCCTTCAACAGCGTGTACAATCCCGCCTTCAACCTCGTAGTGTATCGTCAAGTCCCGAATATCTAGCATAGTCTCGTTCATCGTCATCACCTCTTCAGCTTCGGGTCAAGCGCATCACGCAGGCCGTCCCCCAAAAAGTTCAGCGCAAGAATCGTCAGCATTATCGCCAGTCCGGGGTAAAGCGTCATGTGCGGGTAGTCGCGTATGTACTGCCTTCCTCCCGACAACATAGCCCCCCATTCAGGATTTGGCGGCTGAATGCCCAAGCCGATGAACGACAGCCCAGCCGCATTCAGGATTGCCGACGCAACACCTAACGTTGACTGAACGATTATGGGAGCCATTGAGTTTGGGATTATGTGCCGGAGGATTATTCGGAGGTCAGAGCTTCCTGCCGCACGTGCTGCCTCGATGAACTCCATGCTACGGATTGAGAGCACAGAGCCCCGGACTATTCGCGCATAGGTTGGGACTGCCGAGATCCCGACAGCTATCATCAGGTTCATGAGACTCGGCCCAAGTGCCGCAACAATAGCGATTGCCAGCAACGTCTGAGGTATCGACAGGAGCACATCCATCACACGCATGATGCAGTTGTCGAGCCGTCCGCTGTAGTACCCTGAGACTGCCCCCAGCATTCCGCCGGTGATGAGGGCAATTCCCACAGCAATAAACCCAACCTGAAGTGAGACCCTCGCACCGTAGATGAGCCTGCTGAGAATGTCCCGGCCGAACTCGTCAGTTCCGAGCCAGTGGGACGCTGAAGGTGTCTCGAACATGTGCATCAAGTCCTGCTTTATGGGGCTGTATGGTGAGATTACTTCCGCGAAGATTGCGCAGAACACAAGAACGAATATTATTGCCAGTCCGAACATTGCCAGAGGGCTTTTGCTCAGCCTCAATAACACGTCAACAAACGGGCTTCTTCTCTTGCGCACAAGCTCAGGGATAATCTTTTCGTCTGTCATGATTTTTCCTCCCTCCTACTTGAGTTCTGCCTTAATGCGCGGGTCAATGTAGGCATATAGCAGGTCAACGAGCAAATTCACGATGCTGAATGTTATTGCGATGAAGAGAACCCCACCCTGAACCATGGGGTAATCCCGGCTCATTATCGCGTTCACCATGAGCCTGCCCACTCCCGGAACGGCAAAGATGCTCTCAGTGAGTATTGCCCCCGACAATAACTGCCCGAACTGGAGGCCGCAAAGAGTTACTACAGGGATTAATGCGTTCCTCAGAGCATGGACACCGATAACTATGCTCTCCTTTTGGCCTTTTGCCCGCGCCGTCCGAATGTAGTCAGCCCTCACGACCTCAAGCATTGATGACCGGGTCATTCGCGTAACCATTGAGATTGATTGTGCCGCCAGTGCCACAGAGGGGAGTATCATTGCCTTGAAGGTCGAGAACCCCGACGACGGCAGCCACCTCAGACGCACCGCAAAGAACAGTATCAACAGCAAGCCGAGCCAGAAGACAGGCATTGAGAGCCCAATCATGGCGAAAATCATCGTTATTGTGTCGAACCATGAATATTGTTTTATGGCCGAGATTATTCCGCAGGGTATTCCGATTATGATGGCGATAATCATTGCGAACGCCGAGAGTTTCAGCGTGTAGGGGAATGCCGTCATTATCTCCTGCATCACGGGACGCTTTGAGCTGTACGACCTCCCAATGTCCCCATGAGCTACAGCCTTCCAGACGTAATTGCCGAACTGTACGAGGAACGGATCATTGAGTCCCTCCTTGTCGCGGAACTCCTTTATCGCCTCGTCAGTCGCAAGGTCTCCGAGAACCATTCTTGCGGGGTCGCCCGGAGTGAAGTAGAGCAGCGTGAATACACAGAATGCCACGCCCAATAATACGGGAATAAGCATCAATATACGCCGCAAAATATACTTGAGCATGAAATCACTTCCTTATGTGGGTAAAAATTAACGGCAGGCTTTTGTCGTGATGTCCTGCCGTCATGATTGCTTTGGGTGTTACGCTGAAAGGGTGTTACTCCTCAAAATAAACGTTCCTGAATGAATGCACCTCGAACGGGTCAACCTCAAATCCCTTCACGACTTTCCTCACGCCTGCGATTGCCTCGTCATTGTGCAGGTAAATCATCGGGAGCTGCTCATTGATGTAGAGCTGCATATCACGGTAGACCTTCGCGCGTTCCTCACCATCGGGAAGGCTCCTGCCCCTCGCAAGCATCTCGTCAAGTTTCGGGTCTGAGAACGTCGTGTAGTTCGTCCCTGCATTGCTCTCAAGAAGCCCGGCGACCGCATAATCCGGGTCAGGCACTGAGAGACCCCACCCAAGAAGGAACACATCATGCTGTTTCTGCTGAAGGACGTTGAGGTACGCGCCCCATTCCTGCTGCATTATCTCTGTCTGTATTCCGAGTTCGAGGAGCTGTGCCTGTATTATCGTGGCCATGTCTATACGTTCCTTGCGCTCGTTTGACCTGATGATGAACTTCAACGTTGACGGATCTACTCCTGCCTCAGCAAAAAGTTTCTTGGCTAGCTCTACGTTCCTTTCATGCGCGGGAAGCTCATTGTTGATTGAGTACTTTGTGGCTGAAGGGATTAAGCTCCTGGGAGTTCCACCCACTCCCCTGAAGACTGCACGCTGAATGTTCACGGTGTCAAGAAGGGCAAAGATAGCCTGCCTCACGCGGAGGTCATCGAACGGTGCTTTGTGGACGTTGAAGCCCATGTAGGTGGTCGAGGGGATGACCTTGCGCTGAAGTTCAAGCTCTGGGTTGTCCTGAATGCGTCCAAGCTCGATTGTCGTTACGGGGTAGGCAATGTCCACTGCTCCCGTCTCAAGCTCTATTGTCCTGTTCGTAGGCTCAGGGATTGAACGCACTATGAGGGTCTGGAACTTTGCCTTGTTCCCCCAGTAGTCGTCGAAACGCTCAAAGGTATAGTGATCACCTTTTGCCCATTCCTTGAACTTGAACGGGCCGGTGCCTACCGGGTTCATTCCGTAGTCATCGCCCGCCGCCTCAACTACCTTCTTGCAGACGATATTGCCCCAGCTGTGAACGAGGGACGAGAAGAACGGGTAATTTACTTTCTTGAGGTGGATGATGACCGTGTAGTCGTCCACAATCTCGACGTAGTCCAAATCCTGAGAGTAGGTGTGAATGTGTGAGCCTGCCGGTGTATTTGCGCGCTCAAGGGAAAATTTCACGTCCGCCGCAGTCATTTCATCGCCGTTGTGGAACTTTACACCCTTCCGCAAATTCATCTTGTAGGCAGTATCTGAGAGGAACTCCCAGCTCTCGGCAAGCCCCGGCCTCAATGTACCGTCAGGGTTGAGGAACACGAGAGTATCATAGATGTGTGAGCAGGCTCGTGAAGTGGGGTAGTCGTTGTGCCCAATAGGGTCGAGGGTTGTTGCGTCGTACTGGTCGGCAACCACTAGGGTATCTTTCGCCATTGATGCCCCTGCAAGAGACATAACGAGAAGTAACGCAATGGAAAAGGCATAAAACTTTCTCAAAGTGAACAGCCTCCTAATGAATTGTATTGTGAGATGTAAAGCATGATACAGAAATTCATATTTTATGTCAAAACATGCGATTTATTTTTTGGGCTCTTTACCCGATAATTAACACAATATCCAGTATCTTAATCATCAAGGGAATGATTGCCATGATCATAAACAACAACCTTATAGCCTTGTCAGCCCTCAATGCTACAAAAGCAGCGGATGACATGATGAGCAAGTCAATTCAGCCCCTTGCGTCAGGGCTCAAGATAAATTCAGCCTCTGATGATGCCGCTGGACTTGCCATAAGCGAGAAGATGCGTTCACAGATTAAGGGCTATGACATGGCCGTAAAGAATGCCCAAGACGGTATATCAATGCTCCGGGTTGCTGAGGGTGCATTAGGGGACACTAACGACCTCCTTCACAGGATGAGGGAGCTTTCAGTTCAGGCCGGGAATGACAGCCTGACCTCACAGGACAGGATACACGCCCAAGAAGAGCTTGAAGGTCTCAGGGATCAGCTCAACAGAATATCAGAGTATACGGACTTCAACACGAGGAAGCTGCTTGACGGATCTGCAGGAGCTTTGTGGTCAGCCAGCGACCCAAAAGTGAAGGTGCGGGTAAAAGGCGGACTTCTCACGATAGACGAGGAAGGCCGTAAAACCAACGCTGAGTCAAATTACAGGATAGAGGTACGTTCAGACCCCGGCAAGTCTCAGATCCAGAAGACCAACATCATGAGTGCGGCAGAAACAATGATTATAGAGTCAGACGGCGGGGATATTGAGGTGTATTACGACAAGGCACTGCGTGAGATAGACCAGTTCCGAACGTCTGAAGGCACGTTCATCGTCTCAGAACCCCAGAAGCTCACGGTGATACAGGGCAACGGCAAAACTGCAAGCCTTACGCTCTACGGTGAGGACACACTAAAGGACGTAGCGGGCAAACTCAACGACGCAATAGCCTTCGGTCTCGGCCAGACAGTATACACGGATGATGCCGGGCACTTCGCGACACTCTCGGACGGTACGGAGCTGACCCCTGAGTCAGTGTATTCACGTTCGGCCATGTATGGCGACGACGGGAACATCACAGGCTACGACATAAGGACAACGATAGTAATACGGAGCGCAGTTCAGGGCAGGGAGGGCGAGATATATTTTGCGGGCAATGATGACGTTCTCCATGCTTTGGGTCTCAACACAATACAGGAATCACAGGAAGGCAGCTTCACGGTCTCAGTGTATGACGCACATACTGGTGAAGTTGTGGTGTCGGACATGAAGATAACCGGCCATGAGCTCAACGGGATAATTCACCCGAATATTGACGTTGATTTTGACCCTATGGCAGGGACATCAGCGTCATGGAACGAACAGGGAAAGCAGTACCTCATGACCTCAACAGGGACATACACAGCCAACATTCACCTTGCGGACAACGGAATAACCTTCCAGACCGGGACAAATCAGGACGAGACATTTTCCGTTCAGTTCGGGAATGTTTCGGCTGAGATGCTTGGGGTTGACCGCGTGAACATAATGACGAGGGAGCTTGCCCAGCGATCAATAACGTACATTGATGAGGCAATCGACAGCATAGTGAAGCAGAGGACGCAGATAGTCTCATACGGCAACAGTTTGGAGCATTCGATGTCGAGCCTTGCCATTTCGGGGGAGAACCTCACTGATTCACGTTCAAGGATAACTGACGCGGATTATGCCAAGTCAACGATGAGGTATATAGAGTTCCAGATACTGAGCCGTGCGGAAAATGCCATGCTTGCACAGGCTAATCAACAGCCTGAAGCGGTGTTCAGCCTTCTGGGAAATACACAATGAGGAGGAAAAACGTTAATGCTTTACGGAAATGTTCACAATGAGTTCTTTGAGACACAGTTAAAACTTCTCCCTTCGCCGCTTTCGGCAGCCCTAAAGTACCTGAGAGATAACGACATGAAGGCACATGAGCCCGGAAAATTCGACATTAACCTTGACGGTACTGAAATGATCCTTCAGGTTCTTGACCTTGAGACAAAACCCCGAAATGAACTCCGCCCCGAAATCCACAGAAAATATATTGATGTCCAGTTCCTTGCAGACGGAGGCCCTGAGAACGCCGCATACTACAACGACGACGGCACTAATACCGTGAGCGAGGATCTCCTAGCCACAGCGAGGGATATACTCTTCTACGAGGACAACCCGGAAATTCGCGAGGGGATAATTCCGCTTGAGGTTGGGACGTTCGCGGTATATTTCCCGTGGGATGTTCACGTTCCGGCAATCGCAGTAAACGGCATTCCCGCAAAAATCCGCAAGATAGTAATCAAGGTTCCGCTTTCGGCCTGCCTTTGATGGGAATATCCCGGCACCTTCTGGAACTGTCTCAGGAAGCCCCCCGCATAAGGAGGGAGGCACTGGCTTGTGTTCTCTCGATGGAGGGCATAGAGTTTTCCCGCGAGGAGGACACTTCAGGCCGCACCGTCAACTTCTCGTTCAGCTCATGCGGCGGCGGTGAAGGCTGCCTTGTCTTCTCGGCACACTACGACAACTTCAGGGACAGCCCCGGTGCAAATGACAACATGGCCGCAGTCTGCATACTGATAGACCTTCGGGGCAGTCTTGAGGCTTCGGGGGTGGGTGCTGAGTTCCTCCTGACTGACGGCGAGGAATACGGGAACACCGGCGCAAGTCTCTGGTGTGAAACCCATAACGTGAAGGACGTTGCGGGGGTTTTGTGCCTTGACGTTTGCGGCTATGGGGACAGCATCATAGTCTGCGGAAAAGGACACGAACATAAACCGGCCTTCAGGAGGTTCACTGGCAGGGAGATACTCAGGAGGCACAACGCCCAAATCACGAGGTACATTCCCCCCGGCGATGATGCAGTGTTCAGGAAGTATCACGTTCCTGTCCTGAGCGTCTCAATCGTGCCTAAGTGGGACGTGCAATACATGAAGGCTCTTGCGTCATTCGGCGACAGGCTGCTGGGACAGCCCCCGGAGTTCGAGATGATATTTTCGCAGATGGAGATACTGCAGACGATGCACGGCGGAGAAAAGGACAGCCCCGATTATGTACAGCCTGAAGCAATGCAGAAGGTCTACAGCTATCTTTCGGAGGCCATGACGGCACAGCAGGACACGCAGAAATTCTCACTCACAGAGATATTCAGGAGGCTCATAACATGAACTACAGGGAGATATTCACGCTTGAGGGAAAGACAGCACTAATCACCGGCGGGACTGGGGGACTAGGGAGCGAGATAGCCGAGGCATTCAGGCAGTGCGGTGCTGAGGTCATAGCCTGCGGGAGGAATGCCGGAAATGTCGAGGGCATAAACGGAAGGAGCTGCGACCTTAACGACGAGGACGACATCGTGGAGATGCTCGACGAGATTGCTGGGAAATTCGGGACGGTTGATATTCTCGTGAACTGTGCAGGGAAGAACATACTCAAGCCCGCCGAAGATTACGACACTGACTCATTCCTTGACGTTATGGGGCTGAACGTTACGGCCATGCACACGATAACCCGCGAGACAGGAAGACGCTTCATGATTCCCCAGAGATCCGGGAAAATCCTCAACCTCTCGTCAGTCAAAAGCATAATCGGCACCGACAAGGACTACATAGCCTATTGCACGAGCAAGGGAGCTGTGAACATGTACACGAAACAGCTAGCCTGTGAATGGGGAAAGTACAACATAAACGTGAACGCTATAGCCCCTACGTTCGTTAGGACGGCGATAAACTCATTCCAGCTTGACGATGAGGCGTTCTACAGGTCGTTGACTGACAGGATACCTTTGGGACGAATAGGCCAGAAAAGTGATATTGCTTCGGCGGCGTTGTTCCTGTGCAGTCAGGCGGCGGACTTCATTACCGGGCAGGTCTTGTGCGTTGACGGTGGTCTGACGGCGAGACAGTAAGACAAACAATAAACCCCCCGCCACAAAAGCAGGGGGCATTTTTTTTTGACCCTAGAATTTCACGACAACCTTCATGTAGTTTCCGGGGTTCTTCTCGATGTCAACGATTACTGCAGGTGCTTCATCAGGTGTTACGGTCTTGGTGAGCATCTTCTCCATGTCAACGCGCCGTGAATGAATGAGCTCAAGTGCCTCCTCAAATTCTCCCGCACTGTTTCTTCCTCCCCTGATGTCTACTTCCTTCTTGGTGATGAGGTCAGTGGGAAGGCTCGTTTCTTTCTTCGGCCAGCCTGTGAGGGTTATGCGCCCGGCATGTGAGACGTAATCCACGAGTGCCGAACGTATCGCCGGATTAGCCCCCGAACACTCAACCACCACTTGGGCCATGTCCCCGCCGGTAATCTCACGGATTCGCGCTACAGGGTCTTCATTCGCTGAGTTGATGACGTACTCGATGCCTGCACTGTTCTTCGCGAAATCAAGACGTTCCTGCACGATGTCAATCAATATTGCGTGCGCGCCGTAAGCCTGAGCCGCCATTGCCGCCGCAAGACCAATCGGCCCGGCCCCCGTAACTGCGCAGAACTCCCCGGCCTTGAGCTCCGCCCTGTGGATACCGTGAAGGCTTATAGTGAGTGGTTCAGCCATTGCCGCCTGCTCCCACGTCATGCCGTCGGGAACTTTCACGAGCATTTTCGCGGGGTGACAGAAGTACTCGCACATTCCGCCGTCAGTGTGAACTCCCAGAGTGTGCATGTCGGTGCAGCAGTTCGTCCGGCCAATCCTGCAGGGGTAGCAATGACCGCAGAACATGTACGGTTCAGCCACAACACGGTCGCCGGGCTTGATGCCTTTGGGGTTGTCTGACGGTATGCTGATGACAGTACCGGCAAGTTCATGGCCGATAATCCGGGGATAACTCACGAGGTTGTTTGTCCCCCTGAATGCCCCGATGTCCGAGCCGCATATTCCTGCCGCCTCAATCTTGAGCAATGCCTGGCCTTCTTTGGGTTCTGGTTTGGGTACGTCAATGCACTCCACCTTGAAGGGTTCTACAATCCTTACTGCTTTCATGATTTTTCCGCCTCACTTCATGTTTTCCATTGCGTGGATGATGTTCACGATGAACTTGTGGCACGGGACATCAACCCCGCACTTTTCCGCCGCCCTCACTACTGAGCCGCTTATCGTGGCTACTTCCGTCTTCCTGCCTGCCCGGAGGTCAGCACATATTGACGTTACGCCGTGGGGGGAGTTCGTGCACACGCCTATGATCTCGTCAGTTATTGCCGCCTCGTCAGCCTCAAGTCCCAAAGCGTGGGCAACAGTTACGGCCTCATGCAGCAGCGACTTGGTGAGGGCAAAAGCATTCTCGTTCTCGTAGACGTAGCCGATCTCACACTTTAGGATGCCTGTTACTGCACTGAGGGCAACGTTCACGAAGAGCTTGTTCCAGATGAGTTGCTGAATGTTGCTGTGTATCTTCACGTTGAAACCGCAAGCGTCAAAGCATTCCTTCACTTTGGGCAGGAAACCCTGAGTGTCAGGAACGAGCATTCCGATGTTGGTGTTGCCTTTGCCGCCGTGTCTGATGTGTCCCGGAGAAAGAACTGCTCCGTTGTCCTCAGTTGTGCCGATGATTATGCGCTCGGTCGTCGCGAACTCCGAGAGTATGTCCTCATGGCCTGAGCCGTTCTGCAGGGTCATAAGGTACGTGTCAGGGCCGATGATGTTCCTGTTTCCGCTGAGTGCCGCCTTCGAGTAGAGAGCCTTCACGAACAGGATAACCAAGTCAACGGGCTCAAGTCCTGCCGCGCTGGTTAAT
This sequence comes from Synergistaceae bacterium, assembly GCA_017405525.1. Taxonomy (GTDB): domain Bacteria; phylum Synergistota; class Synergistia; order Synergistales; family Aminobacteriaceae; genus JAFUXM01. The sequence continues at coordinate 91,134 of JAFRAH010000016.1, read as the reverse complement.
GCCTTCGGGCTGTAGGTGTTGTCCTGCCCGTTCTCCTCAAGGACAAGTCCGCCGGTGTTCACTGCCTCAATCACCGCAGGGTTGGTGTCGATGAGGTAAACGTCATTCTTCAGCGAGAGCCTTCCGCCGTAAATCGAGCCCATAGCTCCCGCGCCAATTACTGCGATCCTCATTCCGAGAACTCCGCGAGCCCTTCAATCGCGTAGGCATGAACGGGACTCGAATCAAGCCCAACAATCGGGAGGGGTGAGAACGACATGAAGAAGACATCACGCTTCAGCTGCTCAAGGTTCTTCAGCACCTCGATGAAGATTATTCCCTCAGCCAGCAAAATATCGTGGAAGGGTTTCACGTCCTCGTTGCAGTTCTCGATTGACACGCCGTCGCCAAATCCTACAGCCTTGACCTTTTTGGCCTTGAACCACTCTGCTGTTTCGCCGTTCACTAAGAGCCTCTGGTCTTTGTCGGTGTTCGTGTCGGGAGTGAAGGGGTTGAGCTTGTAGGACGAGTCGATTATGACGATGTCGCCCTCACGTATCTTCTTGCCTTCGCGGTCTAAATCTGCCGCCGAAATGTGAGCCCTCTTCGCGCACGTCTCCTTGAAGTCCACGTAAACGCCGCGTCCCACAAACGTGGTCAGTGGGATTCCCGTAACGTCCGGCCAGTCGTCATTGTGGTGGTAGGGGCATTCTGCGTGTGTTCCGAGATGCGTCATGATGTCAACGTTCGTGTGAAAGTCCGGGATAGGGCCGCCTGTGTTGAACCTGTGGAGCTTGCAGCGTCTTGTTTCTGTTGCGGGGTCTACGAGCTTCGAGAGATCTACGAGACGCAAACCGTTACCCATGTCATAAACTACCTGCATGATGATTTACCTCTTTTCTTGATTGATTGTTACACTCTTACCTTGATTACTACCTTCTTGACTTTTGCCGGGGCATTGACTGCACAGCGGGGCTTGTGGGCATCTTCAGGGGCAACGACGATAAGATCCCCTTCGCCGAGAAAGACCATGCTGAAATTCTCCGGGTCATCGTAGAACTCGACATCATTTGCCGGGCGGGACTCCTTGAGCTTCAACCCTTCACGAGTGCACACACCAAAGAACTCGCACCCTTCGGCCATGTACTGAATGTCAAAGAACTTGTCGTGTGTCTCAAACCTGCGCTTCTCTGCCGGTTCTGTCGTGTAGCTCTGAACGTCAGCCACAACGTCATCACCCATGATGCTGTATTTCCCGTCATTGAGTGCCTTAATGTCGGTCTCAGAAAGCCACTTGTAGCCAGCCCTGAATTTTTCGGCGAGGTAGTCATATTTCGTTGCCAGTGAAACATTACAGCTAAACATTTTCCGTGTGAGCCTCCTCTACTCTATGTGTCCTGAAAGGTCTTTACCCTCAGCGATTGCGCAGACCTGTTCCCAGATGTTCTCGTCGACAGCAACGCCCTCCTTCATGCTCTTCTTGCGGCGTTCTATGGTGCTTTCGCCGGGGCACTTCACCGGGTGCTTGGGGTCAATCGGGTGTGCCGCGTCTGCAATGGCTACCCTTCGGTTCATCATGGCCTGAATTTCTTCCTTGTCCCCAAACATGTAGGGGTCTATCGCGATGAATATCTGTGAGCATCCCGTACAGCTTCCGTTGTTGTTTGCGTCCATGTCTGAGCCACAGAGACCGTTCGAGATTGCGGCGGCGGCAATGTCGAGGGCTATTGCGAGGCTCGTACCCTTCCAGTAGCCCGTTGGGAGTATACGCATTGAGTCCTCGATAGCTTCGGGGTCATCGGTCAAATTCCCGTCCTTGTCGAAACCTCCGGGGTAAGGCAGCTTCTTTCCTGCAAGCCTGTAAACCCCCAGCTTCCCATAAGCGTATTGGCTCATGGCCATATCAACGACAATCTGCCCGTCCTCCCTAGGGATTGCGATACAGAATGGGTTATTCCCGACGCTCTTTGTGTCGCTCCCCCACATGGGCATACAGCTTTCGGTGTTGATCCAGCTGATGCCGACGTAGCCAGCCTCAGCCATCTTCCACGCGTAAGTGCCTCCCCTCATCCAGTGTGTCGTGTTCCTGAGTGCAACGAGACCTATACCGTGCTCATCCGCCAGCTTCATGGCGCGTTCGGAGCAGAACAGGGCGTTGATGATGCCGATACCTAGTTCACCGTCATAGTTCTCTGCTGCACCTTTGGCCTTGACGAGGCGGGGCTTTCCGTGAATGTTTACCCAGCCCTTCCTGACGTATTCGGCAAAACGGGGTATCCTGTTCATTCCGTGGCTCTCTACTCCGTCAGCACTTGATGACGCGTGAATATGTGCGCAAGTTTCGGCCTGTTCCTCAGTAAGTCCGAGATTGAGGAAGGCTTTTTTTGCGGTCGATTTCATTTCTTCAAACGGGATCTTTATGCTCATAAAATTAACCAGCTCCTTTATGGCTTAAGCCCTGAGAGCTCCATAATCTCCTCATAGAGCCCCCCGGCTTCTTCTGCTGAATAATCATACATTAGGAACACGTCAAGGATATACGGCGAATAAGGCAGGTGATTGAGCTCCTTGGCGAACGACATTGCGGCAATCTCACCAAGCGCGAATATCCCGGAGTCATTGTGCAGTGGCCCCAAGCTCCAGAGCCTGACCTTTTCGGTTCGTGTGAATATCTCGCTGCTGTACTTGTCCTCCACGTGGTGGAATATCTCATGCGACAAGATGACCTTTGAGAGGTTCAGTTTTTCGCCGAGCAGCCTCCTCACTGCGTGCCTCTGCAGTAATTTTTCCGCGCGTCTCACTGCGTCCATGAAGATGTTTACGCGGTCGGGCATCACGAACTCCGCGAAGAGTACCCTGTCAGTCTTCTCCGGGTATTGGGGGTAACTCACCTTGAGGCCGAGCTTCCGGGCGATAACCTCCGGGTCATCACTCCCGAACTCTGAGGCCATCCGACGGGCATAATCTCTTCCGCATTCGAGGGACTTCCTCATCCAGTCAAGACGCTGTGAGGGGGTGAATTTTCCGTTGAGGGGTTCACGGGAGAAAGCATAGTGCCTCCAGTCGAGCTCCGGGATATTCACGAGGCGTTCAAGAATGTACTCAACCGGGCGCAACGCATAGTGAGGGCGTTCATAGCGCGGTGATTTCTGCTTGCCGAACAACCCTTCAGCTATTGGCTTCCATTTTTCGCGTATATATTGCCAGTCCATAGGATAGAAATATACCCCTCCCGTTGAGACTGAGAGGGGCAGGTGATTTACTGCTAGACTTCGGTTATTGAGCCGACAATGATGATCTCCTCATCCGAATCACGGTCGCCAATGTCGAGATCCATCAAGAGCTCTATGTGGTCGAGGTCAACTGCGCTGTAGTCGCTGACACGGGGCCCGAAGCACACGAAATAGTCAGGCCGTAATATGCTGTCGGTCTTGAACACTGCGGTATCCTCCCACAACCTGCGGACTTCATCGAGGTATTCGCTGACCTTACACTTGACCACTTCAGCCTGTGAGCACTGGACGCGGATAAATCCCTTCTTGTCGACAATGCGGACGGGGTGCTTTTCGTCTTTGTCGCCCTGATAGACGTAGAACTTGTCGGTTTTTGCGGCAAGGTGTATGTTGCTGACCTTTGAGCCGAAATCCTCACGCGCTAACTGTTCTGCCTCTGCCTCGTCGCATTCCTTGAGGAGGTCAGTCGTCTTCACTTCCGTTGAGCCCGTAGCAATCGCCGTAACTTTCCCGGTCTGGCTGTCTATCTCTATGTGCACCTCTACAGTGTCAGGTGATGCTCCCGAACTCACTGCGGCATCAACAGCCTCCTTCTTGAGATCCCTGATGTCTTCCTGCGTAGGGTTGGGGATGACGCGCTCGACAACGTCCCGGACCATTGAGAGGGCAACACCGATTGACGAGATTACTTCTGCGTTTTCGGGGATACTGTACTGCAAGCCCATCTTCTCCGCGCAATACGGGACGAGTGAGGCAGCTCCTCCGCCACAACCCACCAACTTCATGCTCTCCTGGTCTAACTGGTACTTGTCGGCCAATGCGTTGATGCACGCGCTGACTTTCTCGTAGTCCTTCTCCAGTATCTGGGTGGCGAGCTCCTCAACGGTAATTCCGAGCTTGTCGGCTACCGGCTGCATGGCCTTTCTTGCGGCTGAAGCGTTCCCGTGTGCAAAATACTTCTCGTCAATGAGACCAAGCACATTAGCCGCGTCAGTATTCGTGAAGCAGATCTTCTTGCCGCTCTTGAGGCGGATAACTACATAGTCTCCTGGGTCTCCGGGCTTGGGACTGATGAGCTCAATCTGCGGGTCAACTATCTCCTCTTCAGGAGTGAAGCAGGCATATTCACACCCTGCAATGTGTGCACTTCTTGGGCCAACGTCAACAACTTCCTTGTCGTTTATGCGAACCATTGAGCCGCCCGCACAGCCGAGTATCCTAACGTCAAGGGAGCTTATGTATGTATCATGGCCGCCTATCTGTGCATAGTCGACACCCGGCCTTCCGTTCTTGATTACGCCGATGTTGGTTGTAGTTCCGCCGACCTCGAAATATATTGCGTTCGAGGCACGGAGATACATCAATGATCCCATGACCGAAGCCGCAGGGCCTGACAGTGCCGTGAGTATTGGGCGTTTCCTCATCTCCGAGATCTCCATTACTCCGCCGTCCCCGCGCATTATCATCAACGGGACTGTAACCCCGGCCTTCCTCACTGAGCTTTCAGTGGCGTTTGCTGTGGCTATCATCTTGGGCAGTATCGAGGCGTTAATTGCGGCGGTACGTGTCCTTCTTGTGAGGCCGTAGAGTTTCGTTATGTCAGATGCCATTGTTGCAGGGACGTTCTTTGACGCGGCGGCATCATGTATCATCTGTTCCTCGTCCATGCTGTCGACACCAAAGGCCATTGACGCAACTATTACCTGCGAACCCTTGGCGATGAGGTCATCTACTGTGCTGTTCACGAGCTCAGGGGTAAGCTCCTTCTTGCGGGCAAAAGCGTTGAAGACCTTGATGACTTTCTGGGTCTTTGGGTCAAGCACTATGTCCTTGAGTGCGAGCTGCCTTCTTGCCAGGAAGCTCTCGAACCATCCTCCTGCTACCCCGAAAACTCCTACATTAGCCACGTCCCCCTCAATGAATGCGTTAGTTGCCTGTGTCGTTGAGTGGGCGACAAACACGACATCTTCAGGCTTAATGCCATTCTCGGCCATGCAGTTGCGGAACGACTGGACTACTCCTGCGGCCACTCCGTCCTTGTCATCGTGTGTAGTCTTGACTTCATTCTTGCCGATTATCTCGTGCGTAAGGTTGTCCATTGCGACGCACTTGGTGTATGTACCTCCTACGTCTATACCCATACGGACACTGCGGCGTTCATTCTCTGGCATTGTGATTTTTCCTCCCTGAGTTTAGCCCGCCATCCATGCACTGCCCAGACCCGCAAGGAAGAGATAGACTGCGGCATACTGGAGAATACCTGTAGCGTAGGCATTGGGTATTGAGAGCTTCAGGAAGTCGCGGGATTCAACTTTCGTGTAGGCAAGTCCCCAGGCAACCCATGACTGAGTGATGCATGAGCCGATATTGACGGTTATTGTCGGGATAGCGAACACGCCGTAAAGGAACGGCACGGAGAATTTCGCCACGTTCGAGAGCACGCCGAGGGTAGCCGCCCCGCAGCCGACCAGAGTCATCGGGCCTCTGAACAGTCCCATGAAGAGCAGTGCCGCAAAGACCACGCACACAACCAGTTCTGACGTTGGCATGACCCCGCCGATTACGACGTTGAAGTATGGTGATGCATAGGCCGCCACTGAGTTGAACATCGGGAGGGTGAGCAGGAAGCCTACGAGCGGTGCAGTGTCCACAACGCCCTCATAGTAGAGCTTGTTGACGAGCTGGCAGTTCTCCCTGAAGGTCCCTGACATTCTGCCGCAAAGGAACAATGCCGCGAAACCTGCAATGACGAAGCCGCCGATTACCGAGAAGTTGAAGGCTATGTTCAGGATTACTGGCACTACCGGGAGAATGAGCGTGTATATCGGTGCATCTTTCTGTGCTGCTTGAGGTGTCCTTGTCTGGGCTGCCCACTGCCTGCGTGTCTTTGAGCGTCCGAGATAGAACAGTGCGAGGAGTGTCGTAACTACCAGCATGATAGCGAGTGCGGCATATCCCCAGTGTGAGGCATACCAGCCAAGCGTGAAGTCGGGCATGTCTGAGGGCTTGATGAAGAATGCACGGTACTGCGCAAAGTTCACGGGGTTAAGGTATATTCCGGCGGCCACAGCTCCCATGAAGGAGAACATAGCAATAGCCTTCGGTACACCCAGCGACATGAGGATAGGAAGTACGATAACGCCGATTGCGATAACGGGGCCTGCACCTGTCATTGACGTGAAGATGAGAGCAGTAACGAGGTTAAGCAGTGAGATAGTTACTGCGGGCTTGTCTCCTCCGAGCTCTACGGTCTTGCGTATGAGTGTCGAGGCAATTCCTGTGTCCATTAAGACCCTGCCGAACCATGCACCCCAGCAGACATTGACGAGGGTAGTTCCCCAGCCTTCAGGTGCTGACTGGTATATACTGTTGAGTATCTGGACGAGGGTTTTTCCTGTCCCGGCTCCGAACTTAAGGATTGGGTTAGCGTCGAGGAAAGCCTGCGGGACGAAGAGGGTTCCGGCGAGAGGCAGGACAGTCCACAGAATGGTGATGACGAGGAAGCCGATCATCAGGTTGAAGCCCTTGATGCAGTACCAGGCGAGGGCAAAGAACGTAAGGAGGAGAATTATACCGATTGCATAATCCATTGAGCGAGTATCTCCCTTCTGTGTGTGAAAGTAAATTTTTTGTGGATGCTCAGAATTTTACGGGCAAAATATATATTTGGGAATAAGGAATTTTTGCGTTTTTGCGAATTACCGGGTTATGGAAAGTGTACGTTGCCTCAAAAAATTTTTGGTGTAATATCTTGCTCATCCCAAATAATTTATACGGAGGCTTAATCACTAAATGCCTGGCGGAATATATGAATGCATCTCCCTCATCTCAGAACGTATCACGGCGAACAAAGACCTTCTCACTGAACTAGACCGCGAGATAGGCGACTCAGATCACGGCATAAACATGGCACGGGGCTTTCAGGCAGTAATGGAGAAACTTACCCCCGAAGATACGGACATCGGCGCAACGCTCAAGAAGGCAGGAATGACCCTCCTCTCGAAAGTCGGCGGGGCATCCGGGCCGCTCTATGGCACTGCATACATGGAGGCGGGGAAAATCACGGCAGGAAAGACCGAACTCACTCCCGAAGACATGAAGGCGGTCTTTGAGGCGGCAATCGCTGGTATCCAGAAGCGCGGAAAAGCTGTAGAGGGTGAGAAGACAATGCTTGATGCCATCATCCCGGCAAGCACGGCATTTTCCCGGAGGCTCTACGAGGGTGCAGACATGGCCGGGGCACTTGATGCGGCATGTGAGGCAGCCCGTGAAGGTGTCGAGTACACAAAGACCATAATAGCCACGAAGGGACGAGCGAGCTATCTCGGTGAACGGAGCATAGGCCATCAGGATCCGGGGGCAACATCGGCCATGATTACGCTTGAGGCAATACGCGACTACATAAAGGGGAAGTAACGACATGGTAGGCATCGTAATAGTGTCTCACAGCTGGAAGATAGCCGAAGGGGTTTGTGATTTAGCCCGCGAGATGGCACAGGGAATTGAGGGGTTAATCCCTGCAGGAGGACTTGAGGACGGCTCAACAGGTACTGACGCACAACGAATCGCTGACGCAATCGTCGAGGCAGACTCAGGCGATGGCGTGGTGATACTTGCGGACATAGGGAGCGCAATAATGAGTGCTGAGGCGGCAATAGAGCTCCTGGAGGACGAGGGGCGCGAGATCAACGCGGTGATAGCTGATGCTCCTATTGTTGAGGGTGCTGTGTGTGCGGTTGTTGAGGCGGCAGGTGGAGGAAGTGTTGACGCGGTGCTTTCGGCGGCGGAAGAATCGCGGGAGGCCAACAAACTATAAGGAGGGCAATAAATCATGAAGAAGTTAATCAACAAAGTAGACAGCATAGTAGATGAGATGCTTGACGGAATGACTGCGGCATTTCCCCAGTACGTGAAGAGGCTTGAGGGCTTCAACGTCCTAGTTCGTTCGGGCGGTAATCCGGGCAAGGTTGCGCTTGTGTCTGGCGGCGGCTCAGGCCATGAACCTTCACACGGGGGCTTTGTCGGGCGCGGAATGCTTGACGGTGCTGTTGCCGGTGAGGTCTTCACGTCCCCTACACCCGATCAGGTCTACGAGGCAGTGAAGGCGGTCAACGGCGGAAAGGGAGTCCTCCTCGTCATCAAGAACTACACGGGCGACGTAATGAACTTCGAGATGGCGGCTGACATGGCCAAAGATGAGGGAATTGACGTTGAGCAGGTCATAGTTGCGGATGACGTGGCAGTGGAGAACTCGACATGGACGACAGGACGCAGGGGAATAGCCGGGACTGTCTTTGTCCACAAGATAGCGGGTGCAAGTGCTGAGGCCGGGCTCTCTCTCCCGGAAGTGAAGAGGGTAGCGGAGAAGGTCATAGCGAACGTCCGCTCAATGGGAATGGCGGTTAATGCCTGCACAGTACCTGCGGCGGGGAAACCGAGCTTTGAGCTTGCTGATGACGAGATAGAGATAGGCATCGGCATTCACGGGGAGCCCGGAACACACAGGGAGAAGATCTCTGACGTGAACGGAATAGCCGACAAGTTGCTTGGGAAAATCCTTGCTGAGGGAATATACGCGGCAGGTGATGAGGTTGCAGTGATGGTGAACGGTATGGGCGGTACTCCGTTGATGGAGCTTTTCGTTGCGAACCGGCACGTGAAGGAAGTACTGGACAGCAAGGGCATCAAGACAGCGCGGACGTATGTGGGTAACTACATGACTTCCCTCGACATGGAAGGCTTCTCGATCACCCTCCTGAAACTTGATGACGAGCTCAAGAAGTTCCTGAATGCCCCGGCAGATACTCCGGCGTTCGTCCAGTTCTAGGACTTGAAGGTTGTTGCCCCTCTCTGAGTTACGGGAGGGGTTTCTGATAAAATTATGTGCTGTGAGGTGAAACTATGAGTACAAGCATTAACGATGTTGTATTTGAGGTATACGGTGAGTTTTTGAGGCGGCAGGAGAAAGACCTCAAAACAATAGCAGGCATGAGCATGTCATCACGCATAAAGAAAGCCATGAAGAACCCGTTTCTGCTTTTCACTTGGCCGTTGAGGAAGATATACGGCAAACTAAAAGCCCGCTACGATTACTGCACGAACGACTACATACGGCGTTTGAGGAACGCAAACAGGACACCTGAAAGCATGAATATCTTTACCCCAACGCAAAAGAAATTCCCCGATGCAAAAATTGCTGTCTACACTGTTATAACCGGCGGCTATGATGACTTGAAAGATCCCGTATACATTGATGATGATATTGATTATTACGTTGTTACGGATTCCTCTGCAGTAATTACACATAGGGGGGGGGGGGGGCATACATGGAGGGCTATACCTGTTCCCGCGCGGCTTGACGGACTCAGCAATGTGAAGAAACAGAGATACATCAAGCTCCATCCTGACGAAATACTCCCGGAAGGTTACGACTACACAGTATATATTGACGGCTCATTTAGAATCACTTGCGACATAAAACCCCTCGTGTATTCACTGATTGACGACGGAAGAACTATAGCAATGCACATGCATTACTTAAGGGACTGCATATATGACGAGGCAGCCGCTTGTTTTGCGGGCGGGGTTCTGACATACGAGGCAACACGTCAGCAAATGGACTTCTACAGGAGTCAGGGTATGCCGGAACATTTCGGGCTTCCTGAATCCCCGGTGATTATCCGCAAGTGCAACGACATAGAGCTTCACGGAATCATGAATGACTGGTGGAAAGAGATAGAACGCTTCACGCACAGAGACCAATTGAGCCTGCCTTATGTGCTGTGGAAAAACGGAAAAGACATCAGCTATATATACTCGCTCGGCGGTAATGTGTGGAAAAATCCCTGCTTCTTGTATTATGTTCACAAACGGTTCAAAAATCTGCAGGGATAGAGAAAAAAGTTTTGCCCCTCTCTTTCATGGGAGGGGTATTTTCTTGGTTTTGGTGGCTTTGAGCTTGCAGATTGCCTGTGTCATCGTACCCATTGGGCAGAAGGTGCACCAAGTTCTTGGCCTGTACAACGCCATCACTGCCAGCCCGATAATCGCACTCGTGAGCATCAAGCCATAGAGCCCGAAGCTGAACTGTGCGACCCAGCCCGGGACGTTCCCGGCAGTATATGCCCAGCCCCAAGGAACCCGGAACACCCAGAGCAGCCTCACAGCCTCACTCACTGACGCAACGCCCCCGAAGACGAGCCATGACTGCCAGCAGACATTCGCGAACATTCCCATGAAGAACACGAGGAAGACATACCTGAACCATTGGGACGAGAGCCAGCGGGGGGCAAGTTTACCACTTGAGCACTTGAACTTTTTGGGCAGGAACGAAAATAGCATTCCCCTTCCGCAGTAATAGTTGCAGAAATTCTTGTTGCCCCCAAAAATCGCAAAGAGCAACGGCAGCATGAAGTCAATCATTCCGAGCCACGCAAAGAGTATGTTGAACATTCCGAGCGCGAAATAGACTACCGGCCAGAGCCACAACCAATTACGCCACTTCATGAGCCTTCACCTCGATTGCTCCAGCCGGGCAGGTACGGGCACAAATTCCACAGCCCACGCAAAAATTCCTGTCGACAAACGCATAACATCCCTTCACGATTTTTATTGCCCCCTTTGGACACACGGACATACACGCACCACAAGACACACAATAAGATTCGTTCACTTCAGCAAAACGTTTTGGCATTGAGCTACCTCCTTTTGTGAGATTATACAGGCTTGACGAAAAACGAAAGGGAAAATATACTTTTCGGCATTCAAATTTGCAGTGAGGTAATATAATCAGGTGCTAAAAGATAATCCCGGCAGAAAATTAAGGCAGGACAGGCTCGCGAAGATACTCGCCGAAAATCCCATGATGACCGACAGCGAATTAGCTTCCCGCCTGAATGTCAGCATCTCTACAGTGAGGCTTGACCGCGCACTTATGGGTGTCCCTGAACTCCGGGAACGCATAAGGACAATGGCACAAAACGCAATGAGCAAGCTCCAGTCCCTCAGCCCCGGCGAAGTCATCGGCGAACTCCTAGAGCTTGAGCCAGACAAATGGGCCCTCTCAGTCTTGCGCACCGCTAGGGATATGGCCTTCAGGTTCACGGACATAGTCAGCGATAACTACGTCTATGCTCAGGCAGGATCGATTGCTGTTGCCGCCATAAATGCCGCAAAGGTCATAATCGGCTCAATGCGCGGGGAGTACAAGGGTCATGCCCACGTCGGCGATGTCCTAATTGCGCGGGCTAAGGTCGGCGTGAATCATGAGGGCAGAAGAATCGTCAGTGTCAGGACAAGGGCAGGGGACAAGGAAATTTTTGTAGGACGCTTCATCATTGAGATACTCGAACAGGAGGCAGGTGAATAGAACTTGAGCGGAAAAATCACAATCGCACTTGACGCAATGGGAGGAGACAACGCCCCCGCCGAAATCTGCAAGGGAGCTTCCGAGGCTTGCAGGGAATATGAAGACATTGAGATAATCCTTACAGGCGACACGGAACGCATAAAGTCCTGTCTTTCACCTCACCCAAGAATACACATTGAACAGGCTGATGAAGTCATTGACCCCGACGAACACCCCGCCAACGCCATACGCAAGAAGAAGGACTCAAGCCTACGTGTTGCTATGGAGATGGTCAGGCGCGGGGACGCACAGGGTTGCATCAGTGCAGGGAGTACCGGGGCAATCGTTGCGGGAGGTGTCCTTGTTGTCGGCAGGATTGAGGGGATTGACCGCCCGGCTTTGGGTATTCCCGTACCGTCAACGTCAAATGTCTCGTTCATGCTCGATGTCGGTGCAACAGTCAGGTGCAAGCCTGAGAATTTGCTTCAGTTCGCATTGATGGGCAGTGTCTATTCCCGGAAGATTCTGGGTGTGGGCAATCCTGAAGTTAAGCTGCTCTCAAACGGTAGCGAAGACATTAAGGGTGATGATACCGTCTTGGCCGCCCGCGAGCTCATGGAGAAGAAGGACAGCCTCAACTTCAAGGGGTACATTGAGGGCAATGAAGTATTTTTCGGGAAGGCTGATGTTATCGTCTGTGATGGCTTCAACGGGAATATAGCCCTAAAGCTCGGAGAAGGGTTAATTCAGGGCTTGAAGTCAATGCTCACTGATGAGGTCAGAAAGTCATTCATGGCCAAAGCAGGAATGTTATTGCTTGCCCCGGTCGTGAAGAAATTACTGTCGCGCTTCAACTACGAGAAATACGGCGGGACTCCGTTGCTTGGGGTTAAGGGAGCTGTCTTAAAGGCACATGGACGGTCAAAATCCCCGGCAATAGTGAGCGCAATATCAGCCGCAAGGAAATTCATAGCTGAGGACGGAACAGCCCAGATAAACCGTGAAATATAGAGAGGTGAAAAAATGTTACTGAGAGAAGATAACCGCGTCTGCAAGTTGTTGGGAACGAAATACCCAATCATTCAGGGCGGAATGGCTTGGGTAGCGAATGCCGAACTAGCTTCAGCCGTCAGCAATGCCGGAGGTCTCGGAGTAATCGCCGCCGCAAACACCCCCCCTGAAATCCTCGAACAGGAAATCATCAAGGCCAAAAAGCTAATCGAGCCCGGAAGACCTTTCGGGTTGAACATCATGCTCATGTCCCCGACTGCTGAGGCAGCACTTGAGGTAGCAGTGAAGCAGAAAGTCCCTGTAGTAACGACAGGTGCAGGAAGTCCGGGGAAATTCCTCGAACGACTGAAGCCGCTCGGTACAATCGTAATCCCCGTAGTAGCGTCAGTAACTCAGGCCCGGCGTGTCGAGAAGCAGGGAGCTGATGCCGTCGTCGCTGAAGGTATGGAGGCAGGCGGTCATATTGGCGAGCTCACCACAATGGTGCTCACTCCTCAGATCTCACAGGCCGTGAAGATCCCGGTGATCTGTGCGGGAGGTGTCGCTGACGGAAGGGGAGTTGTCGCCGCGTTTGCACTGGGTGCTGAGGGTGTGCAGGTAGGTACGAGGTTCATATGCTGCGAGGAATGCACCGTTCACATGAACTACAAGAAGGCAGTACTTGACGCACGCGACAGGAGCACCGCAATAACCGGCCAGAGCTTGGGGCATCCTGTGAGGTGTCTGCGCAACAAGCTCACTGCTGAGTTCGAGCGTTTGGAGGCTGAACGTGCCCCCGCGTCGGAGATTGAGGCACTGGGTACGGGCAAGCTGAGAGCTGCTGTTGTTGACGGCGACACTGACTGGGGCTCCCTCATGTCAGGACAGAGTGCGGCCATGGTCAACGAGATTTTGCCCGCAAAGGTCATCATCGATAACATGTTCAGCGAGGCCGAAAGAATCTTGTCGCGTATAGGTGAGGTGAAAGCCTGATGCCCGGCAAATATGCACTGTGTTTTCCCGGTCAGGGCTCTCAGTCTGTCGGAATGGGTCGTGAAATCTTCGAGACCTTCCCATGCGCTAAGGCTGTCTTTGAGGAGGCAGATGATGCTCTTTCCTCACACCTGACGAGTCTAATCTTTGCTGGCCCGGAGGATGAGCTCACCCTCACGAAGAACGCACAGCCCGCAATAATGACCGTGAGCATTGCCGCCTTGAGGGTGTTGACTGACGAGATGGGAGCGGAAATTTCCCCCGTATGCATGGCCGGGCACAGTCTCGGAGAATATACGGCACTTTGCGCGTCCGGGGTAATCTCGTTCTGGGACGCTGTCAGGCTCGTACGTGAACGCGGAAGGCTCATGCAGGAAGCAGTCCCCGAAGGTCTCGGAGGAATGGCGGCACTTATCGGCGCAAAACCTGATGATGCCGTGAAGCTCTGTGAGACCGTTGCACCGGGTGGCGAAGTCAGGCCGGCAAACTACAACTGCCCCGGCCAAATCGTGATCTCAGGGCTGAGTGAGTACATCGACAAGGCAATATCCCAGGCAAAAACTTTCGGTGTCAGGAGAGCCGTAAAGCTCAGTGTCAGCGCACCGTTCCACAGCATCTACATGAAGCCCGCCGCCGAAAAGTTACGCGAGGAATTCGCAAAAATTTCGTGGAATGAGGCAAAGTATGATATTATCGCCAACGTGAACGCAAAACCCGTAAAATCTCCCGCAGAAATTCAGCAGAGCCTTTACGCCCAGACGTTCAGCCCGGTACTATGGGAAAATTCAGCCGCGTATATGTCCGCTGAGCTTGGGGTTAATGCATTCTATGAGGTCGGGCCCGGTGAAGTCCTCTCAGGTCTCATCAAGAAATGCATCAAGGGTGCAGTTACAGTATCAGCATCAACACCCTCAAAGCTCGAAGAATTACGCAAACTACTTCAGGAGTGATAGACATGCTTGCACTCGTAACAGGAGCCGCAAAAGGTATAGGCAGGGCAATAACCTTAGAGCTTGCCCGGAATGGCTTTGACGTTGCCATAAACTACAACCACAGTGCAGAGAGCGCAGAGAGCCTTTGTGTTGAGGCTAGGACGCTGGGAGTTCAGGCAGAGACATTCAGGGCAGACGTCAGCATTCACGACGAGGCCGCAAGGATGTTCGCCGAAGCTAGGGCATCACTCGGAACAGTGAGCGTTCTCGTCAACAATGCCGGAATTACCCGTGATACGTTGCTCATGCGGATGAAGCCGGAAGATTGGCAGGCAGTCCTCAACACCAACCTGACATCATGCTTTTACTGCACACAGATAGCCATCAAGGACATGGCAAAAGCACGCTACGGCCGCATCATCAATATAGCGTCAGTAGTCGGGCTCATAGGGAACGCAGGACAGTGCAACTATTCAGCCTCGAAGGCAGGCATAATCGGGTTCACGAAGTCAGTAGCTCGTGAGTATGCAGGCAGGGGGATAACCGCAAACGCAATAGCTCCCGGCTTTATCGATACGGGAATGACTGATATACTGAAACCCGAAGTCAAGGAGGCAATACTCAGGACTATACCAGTCGGAAGGATAGGCAGCCCCCAGGAAGTGGCAAAGGCAGCGGCATTCTTTGCACGTGAAGACAGCTCATATATAACCGGCCAGGTCCTCGCAGTTGACGGGGGCATGACAATGGTTTAATGTATCAGCAATGACATTAACCCCTGAAGGGAGGTGAAACGACATGACGAAAGAAGAAGTTGTAGCGAAACTGAAGGCCATAGTATCAGACCGCCTTGACGTTGAGGAAGACCAGGTAACGCCGGAAAAGACCTTTGTCGAGGATCTTGGTGCAGACTCGCTTGACATCGTTGAACTCATCATGGGCATCGAGGAGGAATTTGACATCGAGATACCTGACGAGGACGCGGAGAAGCTCACATCAGTAGGCGAGGCAATGAACTACACGCTCAGCAAAATCGGCGTGGAGGAGTAACAAGGCTATTTATCACAGGCCGTTTAACGGGGGAAGGACTTGTTCATCGGTTCTGTCCCCCTCTTTGTATATAGAGGAGCGTGAATTACTTGACAGACAAGAAACGCAGAGTAGTAGTTACAGGATTAGGCCCGGTGAGCCCCATAGCAACCGGGAAAAAAGATTACTGGCAGGCTCTCAGGGACGGCAAGAACGGAATATCACACATCACAACGTTTGACTTAGGCGACTGCCCAGTTACCTTCGGAGCGGAGATAAAGGACTTTGACCCTTCAGTCTACATGCCGGGGAAAGAGGCCAAACGTTCAGACAGGGCAATACAGTTTGCGGTTGCGGCGGCAAAACTTGCAGTAGAGGACTCAGGTCTTGACGTTAAGAGCGTTGACCCCTACAGATTAGGCGTGTATATCGGCACAGGTCAGGGAGGAATCGAGACATCCTTCAACAACTTCGGGATAATGCGCGAGAAAGGCTCAAGGAGAGTCAGCCCCTACTTCATCCCAATGATGATAAGCAACATGAGCACTGCCTACGTCGCAATAGTTCTCGGTGCGAAAGGCCCTAATCTTTGCGTGGTTACGGCATGCGCTACCTCCCTCCACTCGATGGGCGAGGCATATCACGCAATAATCCGTGATGATGCTGACGTGATTATTTCCGGCGGAACTGAGGCGGCACTAAGGACGATAGCGATTGCAGGCTTCGCGTCAATGAAGGCACTCTCAACCCGCAACGATGACCCGGAGCACGCATCAAGGCCGTTCGACCTCAATCGTGATGGCTTCGTCATGGGCGAGGGTGCTGGCGTTGTGGTGCTTGAGGAGCTCGAACATGCACTAGCACGCGGGGCTCACATTTACGCGGAGTTCACGGGCTATGGTACTTCATGCGACGCAGGGCACATCACAGCACCTGACCCGGAGGCAAAAGGAGCAGCTTACGCCACAGAAAGGGCACTCAGCATGTCAGGTTGGGAGAAATCACAGGTCGACTACATCAATGCTCACGGGACATCTACAGGGCTCAATGATAAGATGGAGGCCGGGATGATTAACCGCGTCTTTGGCGATTATGCCCCGAACATCACAGTAACATCAACAAAGTCAATGATTGGGCACTGTCTCGGTGCTGCCGGTGGTCTTGAGGTCATTGCATCATTGCAGGCAATCGAGGAGGGCTACATTCATCCCACGCTGAACTACGAGACTCCTGACCCTGAATGCGACATCAACATTTCCACGGGGCAGGGCGTGAACAGGAACGTAGACAGGCTGCTGGTGAACAGCTTCGGTTTCGGCGGGCATAACGGGGTGCTTGCGTTTGAGCGTTATGGCAAAATTTGACGAGGAACATGGCCCGCTGAGAAGTAAGGCCAGAATTGACGAGCGGGATATTTCGGCACTTGAGGACAATCTGGGCTACAGGTTCGATGATACTCTCCTTCTTGAGGAGGCTCTGTGCCATTCGTCTTTCGCCAATGAGTACGGGCTGTTCCAGAACAACGAGAGGCTTGAATTTCTCGGCGACTCTATACTCAGCTTCATTACTGCAAGGACGCTCTACAGAATGTACCCTGATGCTGACGAGGGCGAACTCACGAAAATGCGTGCCGAACTCGTCAAGGCAGATACACTCTACAGGAAGGCTCAGGCTCTGAATATCCCCTACATGATCCTTCACGGCCATGCTCTGAAGTCCGACTCGCTGCCAAAATCCGTATGCGCTGATGCAATGGAGGCTGTTCTTGGCGCAATATGTCTTGACGGCGGCGTGGCTTCTGCTGAGAGAGTGATCAAGAAACTCTTCCTCAACGATGCTGAAGAACAGTCGGCAATGCATAACCCAAAGTCAGAGCTCCAGATGTGGCTTCAGGCTCGCGGAATGCCCCTGCCAAACTATGAGCTCCTGAACGTTGAGGGCCCATCACATGCCCCGGTCTTTACCGTGAGGCTCTACATGAATGGCTTTGAGCATGTCGAGACTGACAGGACCCGGAAAGGTGCTGAGGCAAAAACTGCTCAGCTCATGCTTGAAGACTTGAGGGGGAAATTTGGCGACTAGACTGATCTCCCTGATACTGGGAATAATATTTCTTTCAGGAGGAGCAGGCTGGTGTGATGACAAGCTCGATGTTGCTGTTACTCACCCATGGCTTGCCCTCCTTGCCTCGTTCATTGGCGGCCCGGAAGTCAGCGTTACACCCATAAGAATCTGGAACGCTAACGGCGACTTAGTGATGAATGAGCGCGGAAAGGTCTTGCGGGAACTTGAGGACGGGACGAAAATCATTGCCCTCGATGAGAATGACGCTCAGGCTTCCGGCATAAAGACACAGGGCAAGTTCACAGTCAAGTATCTCTACTCACCTTTTCCTGTAAGCACAAGCTCACTATATGACCCGTCAGTTATCCCGTTCGTTGCTCAGAGGGTATTGACCGTACTATCAGAGTGGGACGCTCAGAACTACCCATACTACCAGCGGCGGCTTGCTGAGTTTCAGGCCAGAATGTCGAGTTCTGTACTTGTCGGGCAGGTCTTGAAGGATGTAGCTGTTTGCGACTTCAGCGGCTCGGCAGGAGTATTGTTGCGGGCGGCAGGGTGCAAGGTTGACAGGCCGGAAGGTATTGAGCGGTGGCAGAAGGGAAATTTTGCGGGGCTTCGTGAGTACTTGGAGAACGCAAGAGCCCAGAGTGCGGCAATAATTATCGATGACGACACACCGGCGGCTCTCAGGCGTTACTTGTCCGGGAGGGCTGACGTGTACAAGTGGGAACGCCCAGACTTGAGCAGGGACTATCCTACGTTTCTTCACGAGCAATATATTTCGTTGTGGCAGAAGATTATCGCCAAGCCACTGCCCGGACAAAAAGGGAGAAGGTAAGCCCTATATCATCCCCTCGACAAGTTCAACGGCATTCCTCACGCAGTCATCACACGAGCAAAGCACCTTGCCCGTCCCAACTCCCTTAATCTCCCGGCAGATTGACGCTCCGCACTTCTCCGTGAATGCCCGGCAGAGCTCTTTTGCCTCGTTCCGTATTGGTTTGCCCTGATACTTCATGAGCCCCAAAATCATCTGAGCCCCGCACAATGCACCACAGGTTGCTTCCATTCCTCCCATCCCCAAGCCGAAACCAGCCCCTAACTTCCTGAGTGTCGCCCCATCAACCCCGGCCTCCTCACTGAACACGCAAGCTACTGCCTGGCAGCAATTGTAGTGTGAATCTCCCGTCCTGTTCTTGAGCTCTACAGCCCTCTCCTGTTTCTCTGACATGAACGAATTTCGCCCTCCTTCAAGAATTTATGCGATGGCCGTAATTGTATCATGGCCTTATGCTAGAATACTTGAAACATTAAGGGAGGTGATTAGTTTTATGCCTAACTATGATTATGATGAAGCACTTGACGCATTGGAGAACATCAGGAAATTCATACCGTTCACACCAAAGACAGCCATAGTAACCGGCTCAGGTCTAGGAGATATTGCCGCAGTTATTGAGGAGGGCATTACCCTTAACGCAAAGGACATCCCCAACTGGCCGGGCTCAACAGCTCCAAGTCATGCCGGGAAAATCATTGCCGGGAAAATTCACGGAAGGCCGGTAATTCTCCTTCAAGGTAGAGTTCACTGCTACGAAGGATATTCCATGAAGGCAGTAACTTTCCCGGTGAGAGTAGTCAGGATGATGGGAGCTCAGGAATACATAGCCACCAACGCATCAGGAGCAATAAACACGAGCTACAGCCCCGGTGAAGTGATAGCACTGAAAGACCACATCAACCTAATGGGCGGCAACCCTCTTTCAGGCCCGAACGATGACAGGTGGAATGAACGCTTCCCAGACATGAGCAGGGCATATGACCCGGAAATGCTGGAGTTCCTCGCTGGTTTGGGACTGAGGCAGGGAGTTTACGCCGCAATGAACGGGCCTTCGTTCGAGACACCGGCAGAAATCCGAATGCTGGCTATAATGGGTGCTGACCTCGTGGGAATGTCGACCGTCCCGGAAGTCATCACGGCCAATGCTATGGGAATGAGGGTTGCAGGGCTGTCATGTGCCGCAAACATGGCCGCAGGAATTGACCCGGAAAAAACTTTGAGCGGTCAGGAAGTTATCGAGGTCATGAAGAAGTTTTCACGCAGGCTCTCGGAAATCATTATTGCACTTATCGACAAACTAAATCAGGAGTGAGCACACACTACAATGCGCAGAGAAAGACTATTCGCCGCCGTCATTCTTGCCGTAATCTTCACGGCATCATCATCTTTTGCGTCCTCATGGGTGAATTTCCCCTCAAGCTGGGACATTGGACAGGCCTTCGCGGTCTCCATAACTTCGACAGCCGCCTACTCTTCACCTACAGTAACATGGATGAACAGGAGCATAGCCCTTGACGTTGAGCAGGGAGGTGCAGGGAGGATCTCCTACGGACTTCTTGGCTCGGACGTGAGGAACATAAAGCCTGGAACGTACAAGATACTTTTCGAGTTCATTCAGGGAGGGAAACAGTACAAGGCTTCAGGTAACATATTCCTCAAGGCGAGGCAGTACCCGAAAGAAAACCTGACCGTCAGCCCCAAGATGGTCAACCCGCCCAAGAAGGAGCTCACAAGAATACGGAACGAGCAGAAACTCATAGGTACAGCACTACGAACGATGACCTCAGCCCGCAGATGGACTACCCCCCCACAGCCTCCATTGAGCAGCATAACCCTCACGAGTACCTACGGGAAGAGCCGGGTCTACAACGGACAGCCAAGAGCCGGGCATAATGGGGCGGACATTAGGGCAGTAACAGGGACAAACGTACGAGCACCGTTTGCAGGGACTGTAGTACTTGCGGGCTTCCACTACTACGCGGGCGGGAGTGTCTATATTGACTCAGGGAACGGGGTAATTACGGTGTTCTTCCACCTCAGCAATATTCTCGTGAAGAAGGGCGATAAGGTCGAGAAAGGCCAGATAGTCGCGAAGTCAGGGGCAACAGGAAGAGTTACAGGGCCTCACCTTCATTACAGCCTAGTTCTTGGCGGGCAGTTCGTTGACCCTATACCCTTGCTGTCGACGAGCATAACCCAAATGCTCAAGAAGGGCGAACAGAAGCAGGTGAACTAGAATGAGCAATGTTTACGGGCTTATACTCAGCGGCGGAAGTGGCACGAGGTTATGGCCGTTATCGCGCGAGAATTTCCCCAAGCAGTTTTTGCGTCTTCACGGGGACAAGACGTTACTACAGACCACAGCCCTCCGAATGCTGAACATGATACCGATTGAGTATCTCCGGGTCATCTCAGGGGCAAAGTGGCATGACCTAGTTATGTCCCAGTCAGGAGAGATTTTAGGTGCTGACAACCTGCCGGATGGGTTCATCATTGAGGAGCCTTTTGCGCGCGGAACTGCACCGGCTATATTACTGGCGGTCGAGGAACTGAGATCACAGGGTGCAAGTGATGATGATGTTATGGTGGTTGTGCCGAGCGATGCATTCATCAGGAACACAAAAGCCTTCACCGATGCCCTGAAAATTGGCGTTAAGGCAGCACGTGATGGCTATATCGCTACGTTGGGGATTGCTCCAGTGAGACCTGATACGGGGTTCGGGTATATTCGTCAGGGCCGGGAATTTGAGGGCGGTTACTTTGAGGCTGAGGCGTTCGTCGAGAAACCAGACCTGAAGACGGCGCAAAAATATCTTTCTGAGGGTGTCTATCTCTGGAACGGAGGAATATTCATCTTTACCCCTGAAAGTTTATCCCGTGAGCTTGAACGTGCTGACCCTGAACTTTTCGGGCTGTCCTCAAATGGGAAAGTCCGGGAAAATTTCGCGGCCGTCAAGAATATATCTTTCGACAATGCCCTAATGGAGAAGGCTGAACGTGTGGCTGTCGTCCCGATGGCTAATTCGGGGTGGTCGGATGTCGGTTCATGGGACGCACTTCATGATGACGTTCTGGAGTGCGACGAACGGGGGAATGTCGCGGTAGGTGAGGCTGTGATGCTTGAGAGCCGGAACTGCCTCGTACACTCAACAGGTAAATTAACCGTCCTCAACCTCGTGAATGATATTGTTGTGGTTGATACGCCCGATACGTTGTTCATCACGAGAAGGGGAGCATCCCAAGAAGTTCGCAAGGCCGTGAAGTACCTCAAGGATAACGGAATGAATGACAGGGTATAGGTTTGACAAAACACTAAAGCAAGTGTATTTTATGCACAATCAATAATTGCCGGAGTGGCGGAATGGTAGACGCAGCGGACTCAAAATCCGCCGGGGGCAACTCTGTGGGAGTTCGAGTCTCCCCTCCGGCACCATCACTATAGGAATCAGGAGAATATTTATGCCCAACAAGAAATCAGCAGAAAGACGCGTAAGAATATCTGAACGCAACAGGCTCTACAATAAGTACTGGACTTCAAGGTGCAAGACCGCAGTAAAGAGACTTCTTGAGGCCGTTGACGCAGGGAACGCAGAAGATGCCGCAAAGAGCTTCAACGTTGCCCAGAGCGTAATCGATAAGGCAGTGGTCAAGGGAGTAATGCACAGGAACACAGCCGCAAGACGCAAGGAACTCATGGCCCGCCGTATGAAGTCCATGAACGCATAGACAAGAGAATATCACTACCTCCCGTAAATTTCACGGGGGGTATTTTTTTTGCCCGCACACAAAAAAAGAGCCTCCCGCATAAACTGCAGGAGACCCTCACGAAATCACAAGCTCTATTCTTCAGCCGCCTTAAGTGCACGGTCAAAGAGCTCCTCAACTTCCTTCGTGGGCTTGGGCGTGATGAGCGATACTACAACCGCAACCACTAATCCCGCAAAGAACCCCGGTATTATCTCGTAGACCCCAGTATCGGCCATGTACGTCAGCCAAGCTATATCCACGACAGCACCGACGAATATTCCCGCTGATGCCCCGGCGAAAGTTGCGCGCTTCCAGAAGAGGCTGAGCATTATTGCCGGGCCGAATGCCGCACCGAATACTCCCCATGCGTTCGAGACGAGGGACATTATCGAGCCTGCATTGGGACTTGACGCTATCATCAGTGCCGCAACAGCAATCGCCAGGACAACTATACGCCCTGCCCAGAGCATCTCACGGTTGCTCGCCTTGTTCCCGCGAATTACAGGGTGATAGACATCCGACGCAAAAGCTGAAGCCGCCGCAAGTAACTGACTGTCTGCCGTGCTCATTGCCGCCGCCAATACCGCCGAAAGAAGAAGCCCTGACACAAGAGCCGGGAATATCCTCCTTGTCATTACCACAAACACAAGGGAATTGCTGTTCACGTTCTCGTCAAAGCCTATGAACATGCGCCCGACCACTCCGACAAGTACCGCGAACGTCAGGATTATCACCGTCCATGAGATTCCGATTTTAGCCGACTTCCTGAGCTCCTTCTGTGAGTTTATCGACATGAAGCGGATGATTATGTGGGGCATTCCGAAGTAGCCAAGCCCCCAGCCAAGCCCTGAGACTATATCCTGCCATGACGAAAAGACGTTCCAGTAGTTGGGAGTGTCGATTTTAGCCGATGCCCCGGCCTCAAGCATTCCTGCCGCAACAATGGGAACTATGAGCATTGCCAGCAACACAAGCATTCCCTGGAAGAAGTCAGTCCATGAGACAGCCGAGAAGCCCCCCAAGAACGTGTAGCTGATAACGATTACTGCCGCAAGGTACATGGCCGTTGTCGTCTCGATCCCTGTTACGGTGTTGAAGAGTGTTCCGCAAGCCTTGATGCTCGATGCCGCATATATCGTGTAGGCTACAAGGAAGACTGCCGCAGAGATGAGCTGCAATGCCTTCGACTGGGACATGAACCTGTTGGTGAGGTACTGAGGGACGGTGATTGAGTCGTTGGCCTCAATCGAGAACGTACGCAGGCGGGGTGCCTCGTAGATCCAGCTCAGGGAATACCCCACAGCAAGACCGACAGCTATCCACACCTGACCGAGACCCAAGGCGTATATTGACGTGGGAAGCCCCATCAATACCCACGCGCTCATATCTGAGGCTCCGGCTGAGAGTGCGGCAACCCACGGGCCCATCTTTCGGTCGCCAAGGAAATAGCCCTTTTCCGTCTGGTTCTTGTCGCGGAAGAAGAACCACACGCCTATTGCCAGCATGAATACGAGATAGATTATGAATACGCTTACTTCCTGAATGTTCAATGCAAAATCTCCTGTTCTGAAAAAATTCGTTGGAATATATCATACCGTTAAAGGCCGTGCAAGTTTTCACGAGTTTGTTATCATATCTGCATGAATGAAAAGATTATGCAACACCTAAGCGTCATCACAGAGGAAGAGAAGGAAATACTCTCAGGCCGCAAGATCATTGACCGTGATATTTACATGGCCGGAGACAGGGACATAATCAGCGGCGATAAGTTACTACCTCGCGGGAAAAACATAATGATACGCCCTCATACACGCTTCATCAATTTCCCCGAACATACTCATGATTACGTCGAGTTCGTCTACATGTGCAAGGGCAGCACAAGGCACATCGTCAACGGAACGCCAATAACCTTGAGGCAGGGGGAGCTACTTATGTTGAGCCAGCACGCAAGGCAGGAGATTGAGGCGGCAGGGAAGAATGACATTGCCGTCAACTTCATCGTGAAGCCCGACTTCTTCCACGGTGTCCTGTCGTTCTTGGGCAATGAGGAGACACCACTAAGGCACTTCATACTCAGCTGCATTACAGGCGAGAGGGGCTCAGGCTATCTCTACTTCAAGGTTGCTGATGTTCTGCCAGTCCAGAACTTGGTCGAAAACCTGCTGTGGATACTCATAACCCAGCCCTCAAACAAGCGAGGCATCTATCAGCTCACTATGGGGCTGCTGTTCGTTGAGCTCCTCGAATGCACCGACACCCTCGAGTTCTCCTATGAGTCCGAAAACGTAATCATGAAGGTCTTGCGTTACATCGAGGACAACTACAGGACAGGCAGCCTCAACGAGATAGCCGGGCTCCTGCACTATGGGCACACGACACTTTCACGCCTCATAAGGAAGAAGACAGGCAAGAACTTTACGGAGCTCCTCCAGGAAAAGAGGCTCTCACAAGCGGCATGGTTCTTACTCAACACTGAGGAAAGGATAGACGACATTGCCATGATGGTGGGCTATGAGAACATGACACACTTCCACAAGCTCTTCTGCCAGTACTACGGGAAGACCCCCAAGCACTACCGGGATTGCACATAACGATACTTTTTGCGTTTAACCACTCATTGAATTTCACACACCGTTAATCCATAATTACAGCATCAAAAAATTCCATAACAATAAAATATTTCCTGAGACTACTTCAGCAGAGGAGCAAAGATATTCATGAAGTATTACCTTGCTGTAGACATAGGAGCATCTTCAGGCCGTCATCTTCTCGGCTGGATGGACAAAGACGGCTCGGTCATGACGAAGGAGCTCTACCGCTTCCCGAACGGAGTAACTGAACGTGAAGGACATCTTACGTGGGACATTGAGGCTCTCCTCTCGCACGTCAAGCACGGAATAGATGAGGCACTCAAGGATTACCCGGAGATAGCCAGCCTCTCGGTGGACACGTGGGGGGTTGATTACGTCCTCATGAAGGGTGATGATGAAGTTCTCCCGTGCTATGCATACCGCGATACCCGAACCGAAAGGGCAATCCCTGAAGTTCACGCAAAAATCCCGTTCCCTGAGCTTTACGGCAGGACAGGCATTCAGTTCCAGACGTTCAACACAATCTACCAGCTCTATGCGGACAAAACTGCAGGAAGGCTTGAGGGTGTTACTGACTTCCTCATGATGCCCGAATACCTCATGTACAAGCTTTGCGGGGTTAAGTCCCACGAATACACGAACGCTACGACAGGCGGGATGATCAACGCTGAGTCAGGGACGTATGACTCTGAGATCATCGCGGGGCTGGGACTTCCGGCACATCTATTCGGTGAGCTCAGTATGCCGGGCACTAAGCTGGGAACGTACAGGGGCATTCAGTGCGTTCTTTGCGCGACACACGACACAGCCAGCGCGGTTGAGGGTATCCCTATGGAGGGCGACGAAATATATATCTCGTCGGGAACATGGAGCTTGCTCGGTGTGAAGATACCCAAGCCAATAACCACACCTGAGAGCATGGCCGCAAACTTCACGAATGAGGGAGGAGTGAATTACACCCGCTACCTCAAGAACATTATGGGTATGTGGCTCATCAACAGGTTACGTGATGAGTTGTGCCCCGGAAAAGACTTCGGGGAAATCGTCAGTGAGGCAGAAGAGAACCACTTTGACCACACAGTTGATGCAAACGATAAGGTGTTCATGGCTCCAGAAAGCATGAAGTCAGCCTTTGACGCTAAGCTCCCTCACCCCCCGAAATGTACTGCAGGCTACTTCAGGTGTGCCTACAGGTCTTTAGCGTTGACCTACAATAAGGCCGTTGACGAGATAGAGAGAGTTACGGGCAGGAAGTATCAGAGCATCTACATAGTTGGCGGGGGAGCAAAGAACAAGTTCCTCAACTCACTGACTGAACAGGCAACAGGAAAGAAAGTTATTGCCCTACCGATTGAGGCTACAGCACTGGGCAATCTCAAAATACAAATGGAGGCGGTAAAGTAATCATGAGTTACACGGAAGCAAAGAAGAAGTATTCAGCTCTCGGAATTGACACCGACGCGGCAATCAATAAGCTGAAGGGTGTACCTGTCTCGCTCCACTGCTGGCAGGGCGACGACGTTCGTGGGTTCGACACCGACCCAAGCAAGCCATTAACCGGGGGCATCCAGACCACAGGGAATTACCCCGGACGCGCAAGGACTCCTGATGAATTGATGGCAGACCTTGACGAGGTTATGAGCCTCATTCCCGGAACGCCAAAGATGAATTTGCACGCAAGCTACGCAATCTTTGAGGGCACTGAATGGGCAGACAGGGACAAGCTCGAACCCAAGCACTTCGCGAAATGGGCGGCCTTCTGCAAGGACAGGGGACTAGGCTGCGACTTCAACCCCACGTTCTTCTCACACCCCAAATGCGACCCCCTCACACTCTCATCACCCAATGAGGATACCCGGAACTTCTGGATTGAGCACGGCAAGGCATGTATTCGCATAAGCACGTACCTTGCTGATGAGTTAGGTCAGCCCTGCGTCATGAACATATGGACAGGCGACGGCTTCAAGGACATTCCCGGCGACAGGTTAGGCCCGCGCAAAAGATACCGTGAGGCAATTGACGCAATACTCTCAGAGCCCTACGACTTCAGGAAGGTCAAGCCCTGCATTGAGAGCAAGGTTTTCGGAATTGGCGTTGAGGCTTATACGGTAGGAAGTGCTGAGTTTGCCCTGAGCTATGCCGCGATGAACATGGACAAGTGCATTCCCCTCATGGACAACGGGCATTACCACCCCACCGAAGTAGTGAGCGACAAGATACCGGCATTGCTTGCGTTCTTCCCGGAGATTGCCCTTCACGTTACGCGCCCTGTGAGATGGGACTCGGATCATGTTGTGCTCTTTGACGATGAGATGAAGGAGATTGCCCGCGAGATAGTGAGGTGCGGAGGTCTTGAGGGACGAGTGAATATTGCCCTCGACTATTTCGACGCGTCAATAAACCGTATATCTGCCTGGACAACCGGCTACAGGAACGCTCAGAAGGCACTGCTCTATGCACTCCTTCAGCCCAACGATGACTTGAAGGCCATGCAGGACAAGGGCGAGTTCAGCAAGCTCATGGTTGCACAGGAAGAGCTCAAGACTATGCCGTTCGGTGATGTCTGGGAGGAGTATTGCAGGGTCTGCGGGAAACCACTTGACGGCGAATGGTTCCCGAAGGTCGAACAGTACGAGCGCGACGTACTCAGCAAGAGGGGGTAAACGGCCATGAAGGACATACTCACAGCCCCGTTCCTTGTCGAGATGGTCAGGACGACAACGAACATGTACGCTCACGGCTGGGACGAACGAAACGGCGGGAATATCTCCCTGATGCTCAGTGAGGAAGAAGTCTCGGAATATGGCGACATCAACCGCGTAATCAGGACAATACCGACAGGCTTCAAGGCTCCCGAACTTGAGGGAAAATACTTCCTCGTTACCGGGACGGGAAAATACTTCAAGAACGTACAGTATGACCCCGGCGTGAATCTCGGCCTCGTGAAGATTGTTGACGGAGGAGAGAATGCCCGGCTCTTATGGGGCTTCACTGACGGGGGGAAGTTCACGAGCGAGTTCCCCGCGCACATGATGAGCCACGCCGCAAGGCTCAGCGTCAACCCCTCGAACAGGGTAGTGATGCACTGCCACCCCACTAACCTGCTGGCCATGACCTACGTACACTCACTCGACGAGAAGGCATTTACCCGGACGCTCTGGCAGATGTGCACTGAATGCATCGTAGTTTTCCCGGACGGCGTTAATGTCCTTCCGTGGATGCTCTGCGGGACTAACGAGATAGGCGAGGCTACAGCACAGAAGATGAGGACTGCTAGGCTCGTTGTTTGGGCTCAGCACGGACTTTACGGGGCAGGCGTTGACATTGACGAGGCTTTCGGGCTCATTGAGACGGCGGAAAAGGCAGCGGAAATCTACATGAAGATAGCTCACCTCCCGCTGGTGAACACAATAACGGATGAGCAGATGCACTTGCTTGAAGGCAGGTTCGGTGTCAAGGCAAGGGAAGGCTACTTATCTTAGAGACAGGAGGAATAATCACAATGTCAAGCCGTATAGTACTCAACAACATATCGTATCATGGCAAGGGAGCAATCGAGAATATCCCCAATGACCTCAAGGCACGCGGGAAAACGAAAGTCCTCGTCTGCACGGATGCAAGCCTGCTGAAGTTCGGGGTTGCACAGAAGGTTACTGAGCTCCTCGACAAGGCAGGAATAGCCTACGAGATCTACAGCGACATAAAGCCCAACCCTACAATCAAGAACGTTCAGGACGGTGTAGCGGCGTTCAAGAAGGCCGGGGCTGACTCAATCGTGGCAATCGGCGGGGGCTCGGCAATGGACACAGCTAAGGCAGTCGGAATCATCATCAACAACCCGGAGTTTGCTGACGTTAGGAGCCTTGAGGGTGTCGCTCCCACGAAGAAGCACGCTGTCTTCACGATAGCAGTACCAACGACAGCAGGAACAGCCGCAGAGGTTACCATCAACTACGTGATTACGGACGTGGAGAAGAAGCGCAAGTTCGTATGTGTCGACACGAATGACATTCCCGAAATCGCAGTAGTTGACCCCGACATGATGGCCTCAATGCCCAAAGGACTCACCGCCTCAACAGGAATGGACGCATTAACCCACGCAATCGAGGGCTACATCACGAAGGGACATTGCGAGATCTCGGACATGTTCCACCTGAAGGCTATTGAGCTCATCTCCCACAGCCTGAGGGGTGCGGTTGCCGGGACACCTGAAGGCCGCGAGGGTATGGCACTCGGCCAGTATGTGGCAGGTATGGGTTTCTCGAATGTAGGACTCGGAATCGTCCACAGCATGGCTCACGGACTCTCAGCACTCTATGACACTCCCCACGGTGTGGCCTGCGCAATAATCCTCCCCTATGGCCTCGAATACAACGCTCCGGCGGCAGGAAAACGCTACAGGGCAATCGGCAAGGCTATGGGCGTTGAGGGTATCGGCGACATGACGGACGATGAGGCTTGCGAGGCGACAATTGCGGCAGTAAAGAAGCTCTCTGCTGACGTTGGGATTCCTGCAGACCTCAAGGGAATACTCAAGGAGGAAGATGTACAGTTCCTGAGTGATTCGGCATTTGCTGATGCTTGCTGCCCCGGCAACCCAAGAGATACGAACGTCGAGGAGATAAAGGCTCTCTACAGAAGCATGATGTAGCGGGGTGAGGACATGCCGAAATCTGAATACATATTAGAGTTGAACGGCATCACGAAGATTTTTCCCGGCGTTAAGGCTCTCGACAATGTCCACTTCAACCTGAAGGCCGGGGAAATCCACGCCCTTGCAGGTGAGAACGGTGCAGGGAAGTCGACGTTCATCAAGGTCATCACTGGAGCGCATCAGCCTGACGGTGGCGAGATTATCCTCAACGGTGAACGCGTGGTGATGTCTGACCCTGTGATTGCTCAGGAACGTGGGATTGCCGCAATCTATCAGCACGCCGCAAGCTACCCTGATTTGAGCGTGGCAGAGAATATTTTTGCAGGCCATGAGTTCAAGATAGGCCCCTTCATCGACTGGGCAAGAATGAACCGCGAAGCCAAGAAGCTACTTGAGGCTGTTGATGCTGACTTCAGCCCTACGGTGTCGGTCGGGTCATTGTCGGTGGCTCAGCAACAGCTAGTCGAGATCGCAAAAGCACTCTCCATGAACGCAAAAATCCTCATCATGGACGAGCCTACTGCGGCATTGTCCCAGCGTGAGGCAGAAGCACTCTACAAGATTGCGTTGCGACTCAGGGATCAGGGCACCGGGATAATCCTAATCTCCCACCGTTTCGAGGACATGTACGGGCTTGCTGAACGCGTTACGGTCTTCAGGGATGCCCAATACATAGGGACGTGGAACTTGCACGAGGTTGAACAGTCATTCCTCATTCACCAGATGGTTGGGAGGGACATCAACCAGCTCTACCCCAAGAAAGAGGCTCAGGTGGGAGAAGAGCTGTTGAGGCTTGAGAACTTGAGCAGGACGGGATTCTTCCGGGACGTGAACATCAACGTGAAGGCCGGGGAAATCGTGGGCTTGACCGGGCTTGTCGGTGCAGGACGTACTGAGGTCATGGAGGCAGTGTTCGGGGTTCACCAGCCTGACAGCGGCAAAATCATCTTCAGGGGCGAGGAGATTCACGGACATACACCTACCCAGATGATGGCCAAAGGACTCGGCTATCTCCCAGAAGACAGGCAGAAGGACGGCTTGTTGCTCCAGTGGTCAATCAATCACAACATCTCCCTCCCAGTCATGGCCAAAGAATGCCAGAACGGTATATTCATCAGCCGCAAGAAGGAGTATGAGCTCTCTGACGGCATGAAGGACTTGCTTGCGATTAAGGCACCCGACACCGACACACTCACGGGGGCATTATCGGGCGGCAATCAGCAGAAGGTAGTTGTGGCGAAACAGTTGGCGGCAAATCCGAAGATGATTATCCTTGACGAACCGACAAAGGGCGTTGACGTTGGGAGCAAGGCGGCAATCTACGAGATAATGAGCGACCTTGCCTCTCAGGGCTTGGGTATCCTCATGATTAGTTCAGAGCTCCCGGAGGTCATCAACATGTCTGACCGTATATATGTCATGAGCGAGGGAAAAGTTACGGCAGAGTTCACCGACACAAAGAGCCTCACTCAGGAAATCATACTCAATGCGGCCATGCCCCAGAGCAAAGCGGCATCATAGGGAGGTAACCGGGAAAATGGCAAAACACAAATCAATATACTCATTCCTCATTGAGCACAGGGAACTTCCACTGCTAGGTGTCCTTGCGTTGCTGCTAGCGGTCGTGAACGTCAGGGTTCCGGGCTACCTGTCCAACTCGTGGCTTAACGTCCTCAAGAACGGCTCAATAAACATGGTCATGTGCTGCGGAATGCTCTGTGTCCTCCTCGTCGGCTCTATCGACATATCCACGACGGCAGTGCTTGCGTTTGCTGGTGCAGTTGCGGGGAAGCTCATGGGACTCGGAGTGATACAGAACACGTTGCTCATGTTCGTACTCGGAATAGCCATCGGTGCGGCAATCGGGGCAATTAACGGCGTGTTGATGAGCTACGGACGGGTTATAGCGTTAATCGTTACGTTAGGCACAAGCTACATAGTGAGGGCGTTAATCCCCATGCAGTGGCTCTTAGGCATGAACAAGGTCAACCCCACACAGCTCACTCAAGCCTTCAAGGACAGCCTCATCAATCATGAGCTTTTCGGTCTTCCGTTCCTAGTATGGCTTGCGGTTCTCGTGGTGATAGCTACGGCGTTGTTCCTGAACTACACGAGGACAGGCCGCAACCTCTACGCAGTGGGCTCAAACGCTGAGGCAGCACAGATGCGCGGGGTTCACCTCAACAAGATACGCGTACTTGCTCACACAATCTGCGGGGCATCGGCAGGTCTTGCGGGGATAATGTGGCTGGCGTTCTATGCGGCAATCGAGAAGGGATCTGCTACAGGTGATGAGATGTTCACGATTGCGGCTTGCGTTCTCGGAGGTGTCAGCGTTACGGGAGGCTACGGGAAAATCACAGGAGTCGTAATCGGCGCATTGATGGTTGCGTTCATTGACAGCGCAATTCCACAGATGGGAATCGGCAACTCAATGATTACGGAGTTCATCAAGGGCATCTTGTTACTGTTCGCTATCCTCCTGAACGTGATACTTCAGAGGATCTCAGCAAAACAGGACTTAGCAGGGAGGAACATATAACCATGAAGAAGATACGTGATTTCTTTACGAGCTGGGAATTTTTCCTGCTGGTACTCCTTGCGGTAGTATGCGTTGTGTTCTGGTACGTTGACGCGGGAAGAGTCGCTGCAGGTATCTCACGCCGTCCCGTGTTCTACTTCGCGAATGTCGTCCGTTCAATGAGACCGTATTTCCTCTACAGCTTCATGACTCTCGGAATGATGCTTATCCTCGCGATGGGTGATATAGATATTTCGGTCGGGGCAATAGGGACTCTCAGCGTCGTAACTCTCGGAGTAACCTACAACAACCTTGCAGTTCTCGGAGGAATGTCCGGGCCTGTCGCTCTCACTCTCTCACTCATGGCCTGCCTTGCTGTTGGGTGCATTTGCGGGGCGTTGAACGGGTTCTTGTGCACGAGGTTCAAGGAGCTCTTCTCGATGATCATCACGCTGGCTACTCAGTTGTTCTTCCGGGGCTTCAGCTACCTCATCATTGGCGGCGAAACATTGACCTTCAAGGATCCTACGTTCCGCTCGCTCTCGGCACTCAACAAGCTGATAGACATTGCGGGCGTGAAAGTCCCTGTGTCATTGCCGGTGTTTCTTGTGTTCGCGGTGGTGTTCTTCGTGTGGCTTCACATGACGGGCAACGGTCGCAAGATTTTCGCGATAGGCACGAACAGGTCAGCCACGTACTACTCAGGAGTCCAGACCGACCGCATAAAGTTCTGGTGCTTCGTGATTGCCGGGCTGATGAGCGCAGTAACGGGAATATTCTTCGTGGGGAACTCGTCATCAAGCGTCAAAGCGGACATCATGGACGGCTACCACATGTATGCAATCGCTGCGGCAGTACTGGGGGGCTTCTCGACGGACGGCGGCAAGGGCAGCGTCATAGGTGCGGCAATATCGCTCGTGATTTTCGGGGTCGTGAAGTTCGGACTGGGTACATTATTCGGGTTCGCTGACAGCGCGGTAAATCTCTCGGTCGGCGTAATCCTCATATTGAGCGTCTTAGTCCCCAACTTGGTGGAGGACTGGCAGAACGCAAGAAGGGTAGCGCGCAGAAGGGCAGAAACTGCGGCGGCTCATAACTCATAATTTCAGGAGGTATCATCATGAAGAAAGTTTTAGCGTTAGTGTTGGTTTTGTCGTTTGTGTTCACGGTCTCGGCATTTGCTGAGGACAAACCGGGAAAGGGTATCACAATCGGCGTGGTCTACAAGCAGTCAGGCAACCCCTACTTCCAGGCGGGAGTAGCTGGCTTCCAGAAGGCGGCTGACGAGCTCGGCTTCACGTTCATGCACGACGGCCCGGATGATGGCAGCTCAGACGGTCAGATCCGTATCATCGAGAACTACATAGCACAGGGTGTTGATGTCCTCTGCATCTCGGCGAATGACCCGGCCTCACTGGTCGATGTCTGCAACGAGGCACGCGAGGCTGGCATCAAGGTCGTAACGTGGGACGCTCCCGTTGACCCCGAAGGCAGGGACTTGGACGTTGAGCCCGCAAGCGCAAAGGTTATCGCTCTGACACAGCTTGACTCGATGGTGAACTCAATCGGCGGCGAAGGACAGATAGCAATCCTCTCGGCAATGGCCACAGCTCCCAACCAGAATTTATGGATCTCCTTCATGGAGGAGGCACTCAAGAGCGGCGACCCGAAATATGCGAAGATTGAGTTTGTCGGCGTAGTTTATGGCGATGACGAATATACCAAGTCGTTCAACGAGACACAGGCACTCCTTGAGAAATACCCGAACCTCAAGGGAATAATCGTTCCCACGACAGTAGGAGCCCCGGCAGTGAGCAAGTGCATCATGGACGCAAAACGTAACGTGAAGGTAACCGGCCTCACTCTTGCGTCAGACATGAAGGAGTTCATCAACAAGGGAATAGCTGACGAGACGTTCCTGTGGAATCCCACACAGCTCGGTTATGCGGCATCATATGCGGCGGTTGCGTTCGTGAAGGGTCAGATTACCGGCAAGGAAGGCGAGACGTTCGAGGCTGGCGAGGTAGGGACGCTCACGATTGAGAGGGCTGCTGACGGCGGGACTATCAGCTTCCTCAACAAGCTCAACACGTTCAACAACGAGACAGTGGACGCGTGGATTAACATTCTTTAGGTTGTGATATATTGATGGCCTGGCTGAAAGATTGCCGGGTCATTTTTTTTTGCCGTTAAGGAGGCGGTTTCTATGAGTGTCAGAAGGGTTGACTATGTAGACATCTTCAGGGCTTTCGGAATAATCTTCATGGTCATGGGGCATATAGGCTTTGGTGGAAGGTTTGACTACTTCATTCATGCCTTCCACATGCCAATGTTCTTTTTCGTGTCGGGAATGTTCTTCAACCCTGAAGAGCGTAATTATTTGTCGGTTGTCAGGAAGAAGGCTCGTACTCTCTTAATCCCTTATGTATGTTTCGGGGCATTTCACTATCTCGTGTGGCTCTACATGAATCGCAGGGGACTAGATTACCTCTCCATGCTGAGGCATCTTCTCTTGGTGAACACCGAAGGTCTAGGATTGGCGGGGGCTTTATGGTTTCTCACTGCCTTGTTCCTCACACAATGCATGTATTACGCGCTCTCCATCTTTGTCCGCAATAAGTTCACCCGCAACGTCATCATCATCCTGTTGACCATGTTCGGGCTCACTGCCTATCATGTCTGGCCTTTCCGTCTGTATTGGGCTTTTGGTGCTTCATGTGTTGGGCTTGGTCTCTACCACGCGGGATATTTGCTCACCACTCACGGAAAACTCTTCACGCTATCACTGCCTCAGACGCTTATTGCCGGGGTTGTAGCTACAGCAATGATCTTCATGAATGGCTACGTGAACATGCGACTAGGTATTTATGGCAATGGGGGGGGGGGCATGATATTTTCGTTCGTTAATGCGCTGGTTTCTTCAATCGTTGGCCTCAACCTCTCCAAGTTGATACACTCATACTTTAAGACCTCAAAACTAGACTCACACCTTCAGTACATCGGCAGAAACTCAATCATTTATGTTTGCATGAACCAGATTGTCATCCACGCAGCGACAAGGCTTGTGTCTTTTTTGGCACGGAGCTTTCACATTGAGCTTCACGCCAAGTTCTCAGGGTTAATCATTTTCCTTCTCACTATGGCATTGCTTTACCTCCTCAACGAAATATTTTCACGCACAAAGCTGAAGGCCGCCGCAGGAAGGAGCTCAGACTTCCGCCTGAACGTGGCCTTTGTCCTTCTTGCTGTGATTGCTGCAGGAGCTGGCTTAGGGGTTGCACATGCAAGGCACAAGATCACTCCCTCAGTTGTCCGCCTCCCTGAATGGAGCAGGATAAACACTCAGAGAATGCCCGGCACTCTTTCGGACATCATCGCCAAAAACCTCAAGTACCTTCTGAATACTCAGTGGAACAGCGGGCAACGTCAGGCTTTCCTGAAGTCTTCGAGCTTCGTATACAGTAGCGGGGAATTATCGGCGTTCGAGGAAAACGAAATCAGGAAGTCTTCAGCCTCATTCACGAACTGGCGGAATGAACGCTACCTTTACCTGCCCAACGTCATAGACAGCACACAGCAGGAAAACTCATTGCGTCCTTGGGGGCATCTGTGCTTCACTGTGGCCTCAGCCCTCAAGTTCGGCCTCTATGACCCGGACATAACCGGCATAAGTCAGGAGGACGCTCAGGCCATGACGGTGAAACTGGTTGCTTCACTGGCAAGGTCTCACTGCTCGAACATGGCTTCAGGCTGGGGCAGTCAGTGGCAGAGTGCATTGTGGGCAGAGAATATTGCGTTCGCGGCTTGGCTCTTGTGGGACGAACTGGAGGACATTGACCGTTCTTATGTGGTCAACATGCTCGTGAGTGAGTCAGACCGCTTCAATGACTACAGAGTGCCCTACTTCAGGGACGAGAACGGCAGGCTAGTTCACGACAACGACACAAAAGGCGAGGAGAACGCCTGGAACTCCAGGATACTTTCGCTTGCTGTGTGTATGCTTCCTGAGCACCCGAACAATCACAAGTGGCAGGACAAACTGACGGAGCTCCTCATGTCCTCGACTGCACGCCCCGAAGACGTTACGGCCTTTGACGTTCTTCACGGGTCAAACCTGAACTCTGACGGTACGGTCATAAATCATGGGCTAGTTCACATCGACTACATGAACGTGATACTTGAGGGGATGATTGACACGGCGATAATCTACGGACTTGCTGGCAGGGAATTTCCGGGGGCATCAACCTTCAACGCCGACAAGATTTTTACCGCACTGGTCAGCGTCGACTTAGGCACTTACGACAGCTCAAAGGCAGGACATCACTTCTACGAGCGCACTGATGACGGCAGACCCTCCCCTGAAGTGAACATGCCCGGCGTGAACGACTGGGGCGGGAAATGGTACGCAGGCTTCTACCTGACTGACACGATAGCTGAAGTTTTCGGGCTTGACGGTGAATGTCCCTACGGCCTCAAGGCTTCTGACTGGGCGGGCGAACACTTGGGCGTAATCTCCGGGATGGTCTCCAGGAATGACACAGGGCAGTTCTTCACTGAGGGCGAGAATAATTTTGTGTCGGGGGAAACCTACGCGATGCACAACCTGATGAAATCGTACATGCTCCGAAGAATTTTCGCGGAATAACCCTATATGTGCTATCATGCTGAAAACTGAAGGAAGGAGCTACACACATGGAACGTTACGCGTGGAAGGCAAGGCTAAAGCCCGGAATGCTTGCGGAATATCGCAGAAGGCACGACAATATCTGGCCTGAACTCAAGGACCTGCTGAAGTCCGCGGGAATAAGCAACTACACAATCTGGAACGTAGGCGACGAGCTCTTCGGCTACTACGAGTGCGAGAAGGGCATAGAGTTTGCGGCACGTACTCAGGCACAGAGTGAGGTAGTCGACCGCTGGAACGAGTACATGAAGGACGTTATGACGATGGAGATGGATCCTGTTACGGGAGCACAGCCGAAACTTGAGCAGGTGTTCTTCCTCGAATAGGTGAATGAATTTGAGAGTCCCCCTTGGTCTCAGGACTGAGGGGGATTTTTTGTGCACGTGTTATAATGAGCCTATTCCACGAAAGGAGAAAGACAAAATGACAGAAGAAGAATTTAAGGCTCGCAAGCTCTGGGATGAAGACCTCATGACTGATGAGGAGAAGAAAGCTCATTGGGAGAGGATTCACTCTTTCTGCGGCAAGATTGATGATGAGACATTCATAATTCACCCTGACGCTGTGCCGCCTGTTCTGGAGGGGTTCTAGGGATGCTGTACTTCCTCGACTCGAACATCTGCATTCAATACATGCGCAAAGGGAAAGTTGCAGAAGTCATTGATGCCAGATTCTTGGAGTACGGCCCGCGCAACATAAAGATTCCCAGTATTGTCATGGGGGAGCTTATGCACGGGGCATACAAGAGCAAGAGAGCCGCCGACACTCTCAAGGAGACAAAGAGTTTCATATCAAGAGGTTATCCCGTTTGGTTTTCTTGAGGCAAAAGCATACGGCCAGATACGCGCCTCACTCGAACGCAAAGGCCAAGTGATAGGTTACCTCGACATGCTCATAGCCGCAACAGCCCTCACCCACAACGCAACACTCATCACGAACAATACACAAGAATTTTCCCGGATAGACGGTCTCAAGCTCAACGACTGGACAATATAGCTTTTTTCCCCCCTAACTGGTCTATAATATCCCCGTCAAAAAATTTTCACAGGAGGCACAATCAATGAAAGCCAATTCTGTAGCGAGGAATTACCTTTTCCTCACGGTTCTTGTTGTTGCCATGATACTTGGCGCACTGACCGGCTATATCTATCCTGAGTTCTCTTCAAGCATTGCGTTCCTCGGAACTATCTTCATCCGCCTCATGTTCTGCATTGTCGTCCCGATGGTCTTCGCCTCGATTGCCGGGGCCGTCGCAAACACACGGGACCTTGCGCGTTCAGGCCGCATAATGTGGGTAACGGTCATCACGTTCGTCATCACCGGAGCAATTGCCGCAGTGATATATTTCGGGCTGGTACTCATCTTCCCGCCGGTAATCTCAGCATGGACGAACATAGCCCACGAGGAAATCGGCAATCACGCCACAATGACGCAGATGATCGTCAACTTCTTCACGGTTGAGGATTTCGTTGCTCTCCTCTCACGCCGGGCAATGCTCCCGTTAATCGTGTTCTCGCTGCTTTTCGGGTTTGCGGCAAATCTGAGCGGCACTGCAGGCGAACCAGTGAGGAAATTCCTAGAGAGCCTCACCGCAGTAATGCTCAAGTTCGTGAACATAGTTACGTACTATGCGCCTGTTGCATTCTTCGCGATTTTCGCTGACCTCGTTGCAACTTACGGCCCCCAAATCTCGGAGGATTACGTCAGGGCTCTGGCAGTGTATTACCCTGTGTGCTTCATCTACATTTTTACGGCGTTCCCTGTTATGGCATGGATAGGTGCAGGGTCTGACGGTGTCCGCGAAATGTTCAGGCACATCACCAAGCCTGCAGTGGTCTCGCTCGGAACATGCTCATCAATCGCAACGATACCCACGAACATGGAGGCCGCCGCTGACACTGGGATTTCCCGCGACGTTTCGGATATAGTCCTTCCACTCGGAGCTACTATGCACATGGACGGCTCATGCTTCTCGTGTGTCCTTAAGATTGCGTTCGTTATGGGTGTACTGGGTCAGCCCCTCACTGTCTCGGACCTCCCGATGATTGTTCTTGTGGCTGTCTTCTCGGCTGTAGGAATGAGCGGAGTACCTGGAGGCGGATATATTGGCGAGTACATCATTTGCGCCTTGTTCTTCCCGAACCACATGGAGCTTGCGTTCCCGATCCTCGTGGCAATCGGAAACCTCGTAGACCCTCCCGCAACAATGATCAATGCCGCAGGGGATTATGTCGTTTCGTTCATTGTGTCGCGTTTTGTTGACGGCAAGGACTGGCTGAAGAAGGCACGAATAGCCGCAGCATAGAGAGAGAAATTCACGCCCTCCTGTATAATTCAAGCAGGAGGGATTTTTTTTGCCATGAGCAGGGAGAAAGACAGGAACTCATCACTCAGCAGGTACATATCACTCATATTGCGTCATCACCCCGAAATTGCCGGGGTAACTCTT
The DNA here is from genome assembly GCA_017405525.1 of Synergistaceae bacterium. Classification (GTDB taxonomy): domain Bacteria; phylum Synergistota; class Synergistia; order Synergistales; family Aminobacteriaceae; genus JAFUXM01. The sequence continues at coordinate 52,083 of JAFRAH010000016.1, read as the reverse complement.
GACTCTCACGGCTGGGCAGACGTTCACGAACTCATCGAGGGCATCAACAGGACACGGCAGATTGACGCTGAGACCCTCGCCAATATCGTAGCGACTGACAGCAAGGGAAGGTACTCATTCAGTGAGGACGGCACAAAGATACGAGCAAATCAGGGGCATTCAGTGAAGGTTGACGTTGAGCTTGAGGAGAGGGAGCCCCCCGAAATTCTCTGGCACGGAACAGGTGAGAGATTTACCCGCAGTATCGAGGCTGAAGGGTTAAGGCCAATGACGAGGCTCTACGTTCACTTGTCGGGGGATTACGACACGGCCATGAAGACAGGAAGGCGGCACGGAAAACCCATAGTCTACACCGTGAAGGCCGGCTTGATGCACAGGGAGGGGCATAAGTTCTTCAGGTCAGTGAATGGCGTATGGCTCACGAAGGAAGTACCCCCTCAGTATCTCGAACGCTCAGAAAAGAAGAGTGAGTAGTGGGACGCTGAACAGTGATGCGACGGTCGAGACGACTACACAGCGCGCCGCAAATGCATAGTCCTTCCCGTACATCTCGGCGATTATCTCGGTGTTGGCCGCCGCGGGCATGGCCGTCAACGTTACCGCAACCTGCCACAAGATAGCCTGAACCCCAAGTGCCCGGAACAAGAACAGGAATATCAGGGGCTGAACGGCTAAACGTACAAATGTCAGCTTGAACGCGTCAATGTCGAGAGCCTCACGGAGATTTGACTCACCCAATGCCGCACCGATTATCATCATTGAGAGCGGCCCGGTCATGTCGCCGATGTTCTTGACTGCCACCGAAAGAACTGAAGGCAGCTTGAAGGGCATGAACATTAACGCAATCCCGATAAAGACAACTACGAGGCTTGGTGTCTTGAGGAGCGTCATGATGCGTTTCTTTGTGTCTCTCTCGTCAACAAAAAGTGAGAGCCCTAACGTCCAGATGAGTATTCTGACAGGAAGAAGGTAGAACGAGGCATAAAACACTCCTTCAGTCCCGAAAACTGATGCAACAATAGGCATCCCTGCATTCCCTGCGTTCGAGAAGAGGGTAGAGAACTCAAGGACTGCCTTGCGTTCGTGGGGCTGGTTTCGCCAAAAGACTTTACCCGTCAACCAAGCAATGAAGACACAGACGACCGAAATAATCATAATCTCCCCCGCAGATATGAGCTCGTCAATGCCAATCTCAACGTTAAACGAGTTCAGTATCATGCAGGGGAGCGTTATATCAAGCAACAGGTTAATGAAGCTGGAACGTCCTTCGTGCCTTAGTATGTTGCATTTAGCCATGATTATGCCCGTAACCACGTAGACGAACATTAACGCCTGCGTGCTGAGCATACGGTCAAATACTGTCATGCTGCCGGCAACAAGCTCTGAAGCTGCAGTTCCTTCACTGACGCAAGAACTGACATAACGCCGTTCTTCTCTGCGTCCTGCTGTTCGTCCTCCCTGCTTACTGCCTCGATTATTGGTGTTCCTTTCGCGACTGTCTCTGTATGTTCGCCGATGTACTCGGTGTGTTCCTGTGAGAGTTCACTTCTTGCACGTGATGCCAAGGCCGCCGCCTTCGCCGCAACCTGCCTGTCCTGCCCTGAAGGATCAGCCGGGGCACTTGCCGCGTTCTGGACTCTCTGCATGTTCCTGAGAGTCTCTTCAGGTGTCGCGCCCTCCTTGAACCGTATGGGGACCTCGCCGCCGGTGATATAGTTCTGACCGTCCGGGCCCTGGGTGTAGGTGTAGCTTACCCCGCCGCCTAAGTCTCCTGCCGCCGCCTGATGAGCTGCCTCGTGGGCTATGACCTCGTTCTGTATCTGCTTGAGCTCCCGGATTTGGGCATCTTTCTTGTCTTCGGCCTTGTCCTTCTTCTCTTCGGCTTCACGCTTCTCTGCTTCGGACTTGATGATGTTCTGGCTGTGCTCGTTCTCGCGGTCTTCACTCTTGCGGGCTTCTTGGGCTTCCTGCCTCTGGCTCTGCAAGTCTTCGGTTGCCGGGCCGCCACTGACACGGTTAAGGTCCTCCTCACTGCCCTTCATGGTTACTGATGCGCCGGTAATGTAGCGTCTCCCGTCAGTCCCCATGCTGTAGCGGTATACCGTGTGAACTTGCGTACTGCTTCCGAGCTTGGCCTTTAGTGCCTGTTCTTCGGCGAGTATCTCCTGTTCCTTTTGCTGTTTGGACTGGTCTATCTCCTTCTCGTTCTCAGTCAGCTTTTGGACGCGCGGAACGTTCTGCATTGGCTCAAGGTATCCTGCCGAAAGCAATGATGTTACCTGCATGATTGTTGCACCTCCTTGTACTGGATATGAATATTATACTAGATTTATTGCTCCATTAAGGCCGGAATGTCAATAGCAAGGCTTGCTGATCCGTCCTCACTGGCATTCATCGAGGCATGTATTCCGAGCGGCAGGAAGAAATTATATTCCCCGTGTCCTGAAGGCATCCCCCGAATTACGGGCTTGCGTGAAATTCGGGCATAGTGCTTCAGTACGTCATCAAGGGTAAAGTCATTCACACCATCAGCGTCATCATTCTCACAGCCCACAAAATCACCGAGAATTATTCCGTTCACCCTCCGCAAAAGTCCGCTCTGCCATAACTGGTTAAGCATCCTGTCAATCCTGTAGGGCTTCTCCCCGACTTCCTCAAGCAGTAACAGCGAGCCTCTACCGTCAAGTTCCCACGGTGTGCCTACGAGGGACGTTAAGACCGTGAGATTACCCCCTGTGATTATCCCCTCAGCATGGCCGGGAATCACTGCCTCCAGATTGCGGCCTTCGGGCATTGGGATTTCGCCAACTGCCTCAGTGCTGGCTAGGCCGGCAAAGAAATTCGAGCGCGTATACTCCGAGTCAAATCTTGGTGTCGTGAACGATACCATCATGGGGCCGTGAATTGTCGACATTCCGCACTTGTCCCCAATGGCAACATGGAGTGCAGTAACGTCGCTGAACCCGATTAGCGGCTTGGGGTGCCGGGCTATCATCTCGTAGTCCAGCCTGTCGAGTACCCTTGCCGAACCGTAGCCTCCCCTCACGCACAAGATGGCCTTGATGCTGTCGTCCCTGAAGAACTCGTTGATGTCCTCCGCGCGTTTCCTGTCAGTCCCGGCGAAATGCTCATAGAGTGCCGTCGCTGAAGGTGCCAGCCTGACCCTGTAGCCCTGAGACCTGAGCAGCTCCACAGCCCCCAGGTCATCACTTGATGCGTAGCTTGCCGGTGCCAGGACTCCTATGCAGTCCCCGGACTTCAGGGCATATCCCCGCAATCTCATAGCTTCCCCGGCGTGAGACACCTGACACATCAGCATCACCAACATAAACGCAAAACATAACTTCCTCATGAATGACACTCCTCCTGTCTATACTTTGGCCATGAGCTCCCACAAAGCAAGCTCGAAACCCTGCCAGCCTTCAGCCCTTGAGGTCTTCTCTAGGAATGAGAGCCTTGAAGACTTGGCCATGAATATATTTATTCGTTCAGCACCGTAAAGTTTCAGTGCAGATTTTGCCTTGTTGATGGCGTAACTCTTCTTTGCCGGGTCAAGTCCGATTGCCTTCAACGCTTCATCCGTGTATTTCCCCTGAAATGAAGACATGACCAGTGCAGGCCGTAACCTGTTCGTGATTGCCGCAAGTACTGGAAGGACCGGCTCACCTCTCAGGTGTCCCAATGAACGGGCTACGTCTTGGGGGTTGTTCGCACACACTCCGTCAAGGAACGTCATTATTGCCCGGCCTCCCTCATCGAACGAGAGAGCAGAGACATCACCGGCGGTAATCTCCCGTCCGTCCGCATACATGGCCAGCTTGAGGAGCTCCGAACGCAATTCCTCCTGGGACTCGATATTTTCGGCGAGCATCTGGGCGGCTTCGGGGGCAATCCTGCAGCCTTCATCTTTTGCGAGCGAGGCTAACCATGCCTGACGCTTCCAGGGCGGCACTTGGGCTTCAGGCTTTATGACGGTGATTTGCTTGATGATGGGCTTGAGGGTCTTCATGTCCCCGCTGAAGATGAGTATCATTATTGTGTTGGCTTCCTCGTCCTCAATGAGGGGAGCTAAACTTTCGGGGAAGTCTCCGAGTTCTCCGGCCTCCTCAATCACGATAACTTCACGCTGTGCGAAAAGGCCCGGTGATATTGCGTTCTCGAAAAGTTTTTCCCATGTCCCGAATGATTGAGCCTCATACTTGCCGGATAACGGCCAGCCTTTTTTTGCGAGCTCGTCAAGTTTTGCCTTGAGCTGCCTTCTCTGTGAGTCTGAGTATTCTATCGCGATTATGTGAGGCATTTTGTGGCCTCCCTCCTGAGCTATTGCTGCCTGAACGTCATTACAACCATTCCTACAATATTTTCACCGTTGTATGGTGAAGTTTTCTGATTGGCGTATGTGATGAGGCGGGCGGATTTTGCGCGACCCTTGAGCTTTTCCCTGAGCCTTGATTTGTCGCTCTTCTTCGGATCGGATGAGATCCTGTAGAACACATAATACTCACTGTTGCTTTTGCCTACATACACAGAATACCCGTCAACTGCGGCATAAAGACCCTGCTTTGTTACGTCGCCATAGCCTGAAGCACCCCTGTTAAGGGAAAAGTTCCGGTTAGCTAGGTATCTCTTTATCTCCATGTCATCCTTTTTGACCCGCTCATGCAAAGACTGCCCTTTAACCCCGCCTACTGTATAGCCGTCAGTATCACTCAGCACAAGAAGCCCCTCATGATCCCAATACCAAGACATTGCCGCGGTCTGAAGCTGTTTCAGGTTGTTGACTATTTGCGTTGCCTTTGACGTTGATTCCATTTCGGCGGCCTCGACAATTAGCATTGAGGCCAGAACACCGATTACTACGATCACTATAAGCAGCTCAACAAGAGTAAAACCATTCCTTACCCTGCGCATCACGGTCATCCTTCTTTCTTTATGCTTTTGTTCTGGGATAATTAGGATAAGAGAATTATACACTGCAAAAAAAAATCTCCCGCCCGTAATGAGCAGGAGACTTTCACGAAAACTTAACCCTTAACCACAATATTAACGAGCTTATCAGGGACGGCAATAACCTTCACGATTTCCTTCCCTGAAATTCTCCCGGCTATGAACTCTTCGGACATTATGCTTTTGGTGAGCTCATCTTTGGGCATTCCTGCGGGACGCTCGAACTTCCCCCTCACCTTCCCGTTAATCTGGACGACCACCGTAACGCTGTCCTGAACCATTGCGGACGTGTCGGCAACCGGCCATGCTTCGAGGCAGAGCATCCCGTCATGTCCGAGAATCTCCCAGAGCTCCTCGGTGATGTGGGGGCAGAAGGGGGATAAACAGTTCAGGAGCACGTCAACGGCCTCACGCTTGAGCTCCCATGCTTCGGGGCTGTCATCACCCAGTGAGTATATCGAGTTCGTGAGCTCCATGAGGCGGGCTATTGCTGTGTTGAACTGTTTCTCGTCTATGATGTCGTGCGTAACGCTGTCAATCGTCGTGTGTATCCTCCGCTTGAACTCCCTCAACGCCGAACCCTTGACCTCATTCATCGGGATAATCTTAGTCCCGTACTTCCTGAGGTTCTCCGCGTTCTCCTCAACGTAACGCCACACCCTATTGAGGAACCTGTGAGCTCCCTCAACGTTTCTGTCAGACCACTCAAGGTCATTATTGGGCGGGGCGGCAAAGAGGATGAAGAGCCTTATTGTGTCAGCTCCGTACTTCCTGACCATTTCGGTGGGGTCTACGGTGTTTCCGAGGGACTTCGACATTTTCGCGCCGTCCTTGATGACCATTCCCTGAGTGAGCAAGTTCTTGAAGGGCTCGCGGTAATCAGTGAGTCCTATATCAGTGAGGAACTTGGCGAAGAAGCGGGCATAAATCAGGTGGAGGCAGGCATGTTCGATTCCGCCTATGTACTGGTCAACGGGCATCCAGTAATCTACGTCCTCCTTGTGGAACGGTGAATCCTCACAGCCGGGCGAACAGTAGCGGTCAAAGTACCACGACGAGCAGAAGAACGTATCCATAGTGTCAGCCTCACGACGAGCCGGGCCTCCGCAGACAGGGCATGTTGTGTTCAGGAAGTCCGGCAGGTCAAGGAGCGGTGAATGTCCTACTTCCTTCACCTCGACATCTTCAGGGAGCTTCACCGGGAGCTGGTCTTCAGGTACAGGAACAACCCCGCACTTGTCGCAGTAAACGAAAGGTATCGGTGTTCCCCAGTATCTTTGACGTGAGATGAGCCAGTCGCGGAGCTTGAAGTTGACCTCACGCTTGCAGATGCCTTCCTTTTCGCCCCAGTCGATCATGGCCGGGATTGCCTCGCTGGTCTTGAGGCCGTTGAACTTCCCGGAGTTGCAGGCTATTCCGTCCTCCTCGAAGGCATGGGTCATTGTGTCGCCGTCAAGTATCGTTCCGTCTGAGGGGTTGATTACGGGGATTATTGGGATGCCATATTTCCGGCAGAAGTCAAAATCCCGCTGGTCATGTGCAGGAACTCCCATTATTGCGCCGGTGCCGTAGTCTATGAGTATGTAGTTCGCTATCCAGATGGGAATCTCCTTGCCTGTTACCGGGTGAATGCCATAGAACGGGGTCTTGAAGCCGAGTTTCTCTGCCCCAGCGTCAGATCTCTCTATTGAGGATTGAGAGGCAACCTGTTTCACGAAAGCGTCAAGTTTCCCTGCATCTTCCGGGGACATTGCGGCCTTCATTTTCTTGACGAGCTCGTGCTCAGGGGCAAGGGCAATGAACGTAATACCGTAGACCGTATCGAAACGTGTCGTGAACGCCTCAAGGTCATAGTCGAGCTTGGGAATCCTGAACGAGAGCCTTGCACCCTCTGAACGTCCTATCCAGTTGGTCTGCATGATACGGACACGACGAGGCCAGCCAGGATTTAGGTCTTTCTCGATGTCGTCAAGCAACTCCTGGGCGTAATCGGTGATCTTGATAAACCACTGCTTGAGATTTTTCTTGTGGACAGGGTGGCCGCACCTCCAGCATCCGCCGTCAACAACCTGTTCATTCGCCAGGACAGTCCCGCAGGTCTCGCACCAGTTCACGGGAGCCTCTTTCTGGTAGACAATCCCGCGCTTGTACATCTGGAGGAATATCCACTGATTCCACCTGTAATATTCAGGAAGGCAGGTAATGGCCTCGCGCCTCCAGTCGTAGCTGTAACCCATTCGCTTGAGCTGTTCAGTCATGTAGGCAATGTTCGAGAGCGTCCAGTCATGTGGCTTGGTCTTGAACTTTATGGCGGCGTTCTCTGCGGGCATACCGAAGGAGTCAAATCCTATAGTGTAGAGTACGTTGCGGCCATTCTTGCGGAGGAAGCGGGCTATTACGTCGCCTATTGAGTAGTTGCGTATATGTCCCATGTGGAGGGCACCTGAAGGATAGGGGAACATTTCGAGGCAGAAGAACTTTTCGCGTGAGGGGTCAGTGTGGGATTCAAAGCAGTGTGAAGAGTTCCAGCGTTCCTGCCATTTTGATTCTATGCTAGAAAAATCGTAGGGCATGAATGAGTTTTTACCTCCAGTTGAGATTTTTTGTTTTGCGAAATTATACAACAGGCCGGAAATCACAAAGCATCATGATATAATTCACTTCATCCCACAGAAAGGCGGTTGACAAATCCAGAATGAGCACCATAATTGACTCAGGACTCAGGACTCAGGACTCAGGACGAACTATGCCCTCCTGAAATATTCCACAATGAACATATGCGATGAGATCCAGAGCATAGCCGCAAGAAGATTTATCCCCCATGTTGACGAATACATAGACCGTGAACGCCTCGACAGCTTCATACCACCTTCAGGAGACACCTTCACGATGATACTCAACGGATGGTACACCCACAGCCCCAAGAATTTCCCCCCTTCAAGATACATAGCTCCTCTCCTTGTCTCAATGCACTTCAGCCGTGAGATACGGAGCTCCATCACCAAGAGCAGGGCAAGCATGGAATGGCTCAGGAATAATGGCCCTGTAGGATGCCGGGACAAGGACACAATGAGGTTTCTCCTCAGCAATGACGTTCCTGCATATTTTTCCGGCTGCCTTACACTGACGCTCCAAGAGAACAAGAACCTCAAGACCTCATGCGGAAGGGACTATATACTTTGCGTTGATGTTCCTGATGATGTGTACGATGCCGCCTCAGAGATGGCCGGGAAAACTGCAATAAGGCTCACGAAAACGGTAAGCCCATACGTCAGCTGCACGGACAAGCTTAAGCTGGCCGAAATATACCTTTACGTTTACCACAACGCCGCGACGGTAATAACTTCGAACCTCCATACAGCTATGCCATGTCTCGGACTGAATACCCCTGTTTGCCTGATAACCCAAGAGAAAGAAGACGGAAGATTTGACGGACTTTCGGAGCTGGTAAACCACTGCACGAGGAATGAATTTATGCGGGGATGTTATGACGTGAGCAACCCTCCCGAAAATCCGAAGGGCTTCGCTGGCTTGAGGGGCAAGCTCATAGAGACATGCCGGGACTTCACGGGATATGATGCAGGAACTCCGACGCTTGGGGATAGCTACAGGCCTGACGTTGTGGCTATGCTTGGAATGCTCGGCCTCAACCACGAGGGAGGAAAGAGGGCATTGTTCACTTCAGGGTGCAGAAATCTCCTGAAGGCTTTTGTGGTCAAGGAATGGCATAAATTCTTCCCCCCCGCCGAAAAATCAGCAACAGCATATGAGGTTGTCTTCTGCGACAAGTACCTAGACTAGTCGAACCTTGCCGTCCAGTTCTCAGACCTTGAAGCCTCAAAGCACATCATGATCTGTTCGAGCGTGCATCTCTCTTCAGCAAGCTCACAGGGTATCTCGTCCTCAGAGAACCAGCGGCGTTCACTCGTCTCAATGTTCCGGGAGAACTCCCCGCCCTCGTCCTCACACAAGTAGAATATCTTGACGACACCGTAAATGTATTGAGGGTCATTGTGTTTTGCCCTGTCCTGTACGGCAATGAGGCTCTTCACCGAGACGTTGAGCCCGGCCTCTTCACGTGCCTCCTTGATGGTGTTCTCGACCGGGGAAATGTTGTAGTCGCACCACCCTCCGGGAATCGACCACCTTCCTGAACGTTCACGCACAAGAAGTATCCTTCCGTCCCGGAAAATTGCTGCCCTCGTGTCGACTTTGGGGGTCTGGTAGCCCACTTCACCGCAGAAGAGATCCCTGACTTTCTCGACTGGGAGACCCGAACGTTCAGCGACCATTTCGGCGGCAATGTCCCGGATTCGTGCGTAACGTTCGCGGTCAAAGTCATCATGCCCGTAATACAGCCCGGCCTGTGCGAGGCTCTGGAGTTCTCCTGCCCACTGGGTAATCTTGTCCGTCATTGTTGCATCACCTTGACGGAAATTATACCAGCAGGCAGGGGGATGACGATTTACGGCCTTGAGTGTTCAGCGAGGACTTTGCGGCGTATGCTTGTGTCAAATGGCCAGAGGTCACCGAGCCTGTAGTCCCACTCGTCAGGGGAGAGCCTGCCGAAACCTCCTGCAGTAGTGAACGTCATTTCACCGTTGTAGATATTCCCTCCGGCAACGTACAAATCTACTCTGACGTGTTCAAAGCCTTCACATAGCTTAGAGGCTATTGCTTTCATTTCGTTATATTTGGCCGGACGTTCTACCAAGTTTATGTGTGCTTTATGGTCTGGGCGCGTGAATGCCGCCACCTGCCAGTTCATATCGTAAAAGTTTATTGTAAGGTTAACATGTCTCTGTCCGAAAGTAGTGAAGCAGTAGCAGGGTTTGCCGTTGAAGCAGTAAAACTTGTACTCGTTAATGGAGTCCCCTATGAACTGCTCAACCATGATTTTCGGGGTAATTTCCCGGTAGTGCATCTCTAGGTTCATCCACGCCCAATTACGCCTCATGCAACGGGCATACTTCTTCCTCAAAGCGTCCCGGTCAATCTTGCCCTTGTCCTTCACGAGGGTAACACTCCCGCAATCATGGTTGCACTTTATGACGAACTGTTCAGGCAATGCGTCAAAGTCTATCTCGTCGAACGAGCCATACACCCCCAGCAACGGAACGAGGTACTCACTGCCAATATTCTCCGCAATCCATTCACGGGCGGCCACCTTGTCGGCAAGTTTGGTCTTGAGCGGCGTGGGCATGTAGATTTTCGCGACATTGAGCTTCTCGGTGTAGGTCTTGGGGTTGTCCCAGTCGAGAGGCCTTCCGAAAACTGACTGATACCTCCGGCCTATTTCAGCCTCAATCTGAGTATAGGTCATGTGTCGGTGTCGGAAGCATTTTATGTCATCGTACTTCATGTAAAGCCACCTGTAAAGCCACCTAGCAAAAGGGCTTTTCTTTGGCCTCAGCTTGGACTTGATAAACTTCTTGATGCCCTTCAACATGGTCGAGTCCCTCCAGTGAGACCTGCACAACAAAAACGCCCCGAAAGAATATCCTTCCTCCGGGACGTACTAGCATGATGGGTTATCGTAACGACTTCAAGCACTCGTGTCTACACCCTTCCTGAAGATTTTTCGCATTATATCACATTATCTGCCCGCCTCAATCTCCCCTAGTTTTTCCTCAAAGCCGTAAATCGTCGGGTCAATGCTCTCTACCGTCCTGTTCAGTTCGTCCATCAGCCTGAAGCGTCTGTTACTGGGTAGCTGGTTGGCAAATCGCTTTATCTTCAGGAGTGCCTGAAGGTAGTTGCGCTCATACTGTATTATCATCTTTGCGGCCATTAACGCGCTGGGGTTGCCCTCGTCAAGGAACATTCGAGCCATCTCAAGGTTCTCCTCTATCTCCATCTCGTCATACCAGATCTCAGCAAGTATCTTCATGAATCGTGTCCTGTTTCCCCGCCGGACAATCCTCTTCGCCAGAATGTCAATCTTCCGCATTCCCGCCTTCAAGTCCCTCAACGCCGAGTCAGCCCCCTGCATTGGCAGCGAGTATTCAGCAATATATTCTGCCTCGTCCTCAATGAGCACCTGACGACGCAATAACCTCCCGTATGACGGCCTCAGTCGTATCACTGCCGGTTCTGATGACTTGCCCATGAGTGCCTTGAAGATTTTTCCCGTCTTGAACGAGCCGCATTCATATTCCGAGTCCTTGAGCCACGTAACATAGCCGGGGTCAAACAAGCCCTTGCGTCCCGCACGCCCCGCCATCTGCAGGAACTCATTATGCGTTATCGGAGTGTAGTTGTAGTAGTTCACGAGCTGGGCAAATATCACGTACTGTGCAGGAAGGTTCACACCCAATGCGAGCGCGTTGGTTCCGCAGACGACATCAAGCAGCCTCTCACGGAATGCCGCCTCCACTAAGAGCTTCTCCTTCGGGAGCATACTGCCGTGATAGATGCCTACTCCCTTGTAGATTCCGGGCAACGTCTTCTTGACCTCAAGGATTGCCGCAAGCTCGTTGAGACGTTTGACGCTCTCAGGGGGTATCTTCCTGCGTGTCCTTGCTATCTGGTCTGCAAGCTCAACAACTCCCCTCTGTGAGAACAGGAACACCAGGGCATCATGTACGTTGTGCAACATCACCGGGTTGTCGGGCTGGAAGATGAGCTCGGTTATCCGCTTCCTCCCTGCATGTATCACAAATTCACGCTGGCATATCGAGGACAAGTACCTACCCACGTTCTTTATGCCTCCCAACGTTGCAGACATGACCAAAATTTGAGTGTCAGGGTCAGTGTTCTTTATGCCGTCTATGTATGTCCTTGCCCTGCTCTCGTCAGTGAATATGTAGTGGAACTCGTCAACAATCAATTTCTGCCCCGGAACTCGTGCGTACTTCATCGTGTAGATCTCCTGAGTACAGCAGATTATGTTAGCCCCCTCGTTTCGCTTGAAGTCCCCCGTCTCAATGCCGACATCAAGCCCCATTCGCCGGAGGTCTAAATATCGTTCGTTGCTGAGTGCCTTGATGGGTGCGGTGAAGATTATACGTGATGCGTCAGGGAATGGGTTAATGCTCCCGTCAAGAGTGAGGAGACCAGCCCAAAGGTAAGCTACTAGTGTCTTTCCTGAGCCTGTGGGTGCTGAGAGTACTGCGCTGTTGTCCTTTATGTGGTTGAATGCCCGTATCTGCCAGTCGTAAAATTTTATGCCTTCCAACGTGTGAAATATAATCCCTTCATGAAATAGGGGGCAGCTCATAAGCCGGGTTCTGTGCTCGTTAAAGAGACGGCCATTTATCTGGGACACTCCTCGCGGAATGCCTCAAGCGATCGTACCCGGGGAAAAACGGGCCGCTTTGTATCCCGCTATTCGATCTTGCTTCGGATGGGGCTTGCATAGCTCACGGATTGCTCCATGACTGGTGGGCTCTTACCCTCACCGTTTCACCGTTGCCTTGAATTTACCGGCTGTGTATTTTCTGTTGCGCTGTCCCTCGAATTGCTCCGGCCGGAAGTTATCCGGCATCCTGCCCTGTGAAGCCCGGACTTTCCTCCGACAATTATCGGCGGCCGTCTGAACTGCCCGTGAGTGCTATTGTATCACGCTGTCTGTGTAAATCCCCGTGAACATGTCTACAGCACTTCCTAGAATGTTGTCGTTGAAGTCGTAGCCCTGCGTGTGAATTGCCGGGTAATTAGTCCCGTTCCCAATGTAGAATATCGCACCGTGTATGCTCTTGGTGTATATCCCGAAATCCTCAGAGGCTCTTATCGGTCCGGCCATGTCGACAACCTCAAGCCCTAGGGACTTTGCGGCTCTCCTGACACGTTCAACGCAAACCTTGTCGCTCGATGTCTCAGGGAAATAGTCGCTGCCCTTCTTGCCGAGAGTCATTGATGCCGACTCTGCCAGCTCTTCAGCCCGTGAGATTATTGCGTTGTAGGACCTTCTCATGTCTGCCTCACGTTCTGCCCTGACAGTGAGGGATATTGAGCCCTCGCCGGGGGAAATCCCGAAGTTGCGGCCTCCTACGTTCACGTTTACGATCGTGCACAATGCGCCCTTCATGCCCTCAATCTCCGAGACCAAGCGCGCGATGACATAGGCGGGGTTGCTGCTTTTTTCCGGCTCGCTTGCGTGTGATGCCATGCCTCCGAACGTCAGGGTAATCCCGGCTGAAGCGTACTGACAGACTCCCTCACGAACTACAATGCTCCCTTCAGGCCATCCGCTCCAGTTGTGGAACGCGTAAATCTCGCTGATACTTCTTTCACGCAAGAGTCCCGAACATTCACGAGCCCCCTGCCCGTTTTCCTCTGAGTGCTGGAAGATGAGGTATACCGAGCGTTTCACGTCAAGCCCGGCAAGCTCAAGCCCAAAACCGCAGAGTGCCGCACTGTGTCCGTCATGCCCGCACTTGTGGGAGATACACGGATTGCGTGAGGCATGAGGAATGTTTATGCCCTCGTCCATTGGGAGAGCGTCCATGTCTGCACGGAATGCGATTGCCTTTGTCCCCTCAACGTAGCGTGAAGCGTAGAACCAGCTCCCGCAGTCGACAACCGCAAGCCGGGTATTGGCCTCGAGGAAGTCCATCAACCTGCGTTTTGTCCCGGTCTCATGGCCTGAGAGCTCCGGGTTTTCGTGGAGTTCATGGCGCAACTCTGTAACCTTCCGCAAGTTTTCACTGTTCATATTCCCATCACCCCGTACAATATTATTCCTACTACCGCGCTGAATAATAGCACTTTCGGGATTGACACCTTGAACTTCAGGAGCAGTACAAGGTCAATCACTCCAAGAATCGCAGAAGGCACATGAATTTTCCCGGCCATGTCAGCATAGTTCACGAGTACGAGGTCAATCACAACCCCGGCAACCATCCCGACACATGCAGGACGTACACCAGTCATGATTTGTCCGAGCCTCCTGTTCTTCCTGAAGTGCTCGAAGAATACCGCCGCCACGAAGCACAGCGTGAACGTCGGACTTAGTGCCCCCATGTTCGCGATGAATGCCCCAGGCAATCCTGCCGCCCTCATCCCGGCAAATGTCGCGCAGTTCAGACCCAGCGGTCCCGGTGTCATCTCAGCAATCGCCACAATGTCAGAGACTTCCGAGGCAGTCATCCAGCCGTGAGAGATCATCTCGCCGGAAATCAACGGTATCATTGAGAGCCCCCCAAAACTCGTGAACCCTATCTTGACGAAGCTCCAGAACAACTCAAGCCACAGCATCATCATTGCCGCTCCTCCTCTCGTAGTATTCGCAGACTGCCACGCCGAGAACTGCACCGATAATCACGAGACCTACAGGGCTCACTCTCAGGAAGAAGTAAAGCCCGAACATTCCCAGAGCAACCGCGTAACATGGCGGGAACTTGAACGCACTCTTAATCATTCCCATCAATGCACTCAATATCACTGGAGCTACTGCAGTCCTTACCCCTCTCATTGCTGAGGCTACCCAGATGTTAGACTGGAAGGCCGTGTAGAATGTCGTTATAGCAATCAGCACAATCATCGGAACTGTAATCATCCCGAACATGCACGCAACCCCTCCCAAGAACCCGGCGACTCTGTGGCCGTAGAACATGGCTATATTCCCGATCATTGTTCCGGGAAGTGAACGGCCTATGCTGGTTATGTCGAGGAGCTCCTCATCAGTGAGTGATTTTTCGCGGTCAACATAGAGTTCCTTCATCTGTGCCACAATGCTCCAGCCTCCCCCAAACGTGAACGCCCCGAATTTCAGGAACTGCATATAGAGTTTCGCAATCATGAATTTAATTCCCCCTTTAATCTTTCATGACTGTATAATAAATCAAATCACCAAAAAATTTTCATGGGGGTACAAAATAATGAACGAGCTGATTCGAATTAACGAGTCTGATTCTGTTGCTGTTGCCCTTCATGCTCTCAGTGAGGGCTCAAGTGTCCCGGTTACAGGGGCAGGGTTCAGCCTTGAGGTTCGCGAAAATATCCCAATGGGCCACAAGGTCGCACTCCATGACATCCATAAAGGCGATCCCATCATCAAGTACGGTTTCCCGATTGGTTCGGCGGTCTCGGAAATCCCGGCAGGCCATCACGTCCACACCCAGAACACCCACACGCTCCTTGAAGGCGCGCATGAATACGAGTACCACCCAACGCACCCAGTCATCCCGTCAAGTGCTCCCGGAACTTTCAGCGGCTACCTCCGAAAGGACGGCAGGGCTGGTGTCCGCAATGAGCTCTGGATCATCCCGACTGTCGGCTGTGTGAACGACATAGCACTATCACTTGAGCACGAGGCAAGGCAGTTCATCGGGGGCAATATCGAGAACGTCAGGGCATTCACTCATCCTTACGGCTGCTCACAGATGGCAGATGACCAGGAGAATACCCGGAAGATACTTGCTGACATTGCCACTCACCCGAACGCCGGGGGGGTTCTCATTCTTGGGCTTGGGTGCGAGAACAGCGGGATAGACACCATAAAGCCCTACATGGGGGATTTCGACAGTGAACGCATAAGGTTCTTGGTCTCTCAGGATTTCGGGGACGAACACGAGGAAGGCATGAAGATACTTCGTGAGCTTGCCGGAATCATGAAGGGTGATGAGCGCGTCCCCTGCCCAACGTCAAAGCTGATTGTTGGCCTCAAGTGCGGAGGGAGCGACGGCCTCTCAGGAATAACGGCTAATCCGACAATAGGGAGCTTCTCGGACATACTCATATCTCAGGGAGGCAGTACGATTTTGACCGAAGTCCCGGAAATGTTTGGGGCTGAGACTATCCTGATGAACAGGTGCAAGGATGAGGCAACCTACAAGAAAACCGTAAACCTCATCAATGGTTTCAAGAACTATTATGCGTCGTTTGGTCTTCCAGTTTTCGAGAACCCTTCACCGGGGAACAAGGCAGGAGGAATTACTACACTTGAGGACAAAGCACTCGGCTGCACCCAAAAGAGCGGGACTGCTCCCGTTAATGACGTTCTGGCCTATTCTGAGAAGGTGAGCGTTCAGGGGCTGAACCTGCTATCTGCTCCGGGTAATGACCTCATAGCATCTACTGCACTTGCGGCGGCGGGAGCTCAGATTGTCCTTTTCTCGACGGGAAGGGGTACACCGTTCGGTTGCCCTGTGCCAACGGTGAAGATCTCCAGCAACTCGGATTTAGCCTCGCGAAAATCGAACTGGATAGACTTCAACGCCGGGACACTCGTAGACGGCGGGACAATCCCGGAAAAAGGCCGTGAACTTTTCGAGTTTGTCCTTAGTGTGGCGAACGGGGCAAAAACCCGCAACGAGCTCAATGGTTTTCAGGGGATGGCAATATTCAAGACGGGGGCGACGTTGTAGGAATGAGAGGCGCGAAAATCCCGGCACTTCTTCTTGCGCTGTTCCTGTCAGTTCTTGCGGCACTCCCGGCATATCCGGCCATGATAGGCGATGCGTCGGACGTTATACGCTGGCAGGTCGAGGAAGGTGGAGGACTTCAGGCACTCACGGCTAAGGCTCTCAGTGGCGACACGGAAGCAATGTACATTTTGGGCGGTGCGTGCTACTTTGGGGCTGCCACAGAACAAAGCTACTCAGAGGCCGCCAAATGGTGGAAGATGGGTGCAGACCTCAATGATGCTAACTCAATGCTCAGCCTCGCTACTCTCTATGATGAGGGCTTGGGTGTCCCCCCTAATGACGCGCTGGCCTTGATGCTATACCACAGAGCCGCAGAGATGGGACAGGTCGAGGCACAGTTCGCGGTTGGCTGGAAGGCTGAGATCTCCGGGAACTACGAGGAGGCCGCAAAATGGTACAGGAACGCCGCAAACAGAGGACACGTAACATCACAGTACAACCTTGCGCGTTTCTACGTCATGGGCAGGGGAGTAGCTCAGGATTTCAACGAGGCATTGAGGCTCTTCACCAGTGCCGCACAGGGAGGACATGAAAGGTCTCAGGAAATCCTGACAAAACTCGGAAGAACTTGGTGAACAAACTCAAAAGGAGGAACATATAGCAATGTCATTCATGGACAAAGATTTTCTTCTCAGCACTGAAACGGCAAAGGTGCTCTTTCACGGAACGGCGGCTAAATGCCCCATCATCGACTACCACTGCCACATAAGCCCGAAAGAGATCTACGAGAACCTTCACTACGACAGCATCACTCAGGTATGGCTTGGAGGTGACCACTACAAGTGGAGGCTTATGCGCTGTGCGGGAGTGAGCGAGAAATACATCACGGGAGATTCTGATCCTCACGACAAGTTCATGAAGTGGGCTGAAGTTCTCGGCCGGGCAATCGGCAACCCGTTATACCACTGGAGCCATCTTGAACTGCGCAGGTTCTTCGGCTATGAAGGTGTCCTCAACGCAAAGACAGCCGAGGAAGTCTGGACACTCTGCAACGAGAAGTTACACCGTCCTGATTTCGGCGTGAGGGATCTCATCGGGATGAGCAACGTTGAGACAATATGCACGACTGATGACCCGGTGGACTCTCTCGAATGGCACGGGAAAATAGCGGCAGATACGAGCTTCAAGACGCGCGTACTTCCTGCATGGCGGCCCGACAAGGCAATGAACATCGAGAAACCGACATGGCCGGAATATCTCGCCAAGCTCTCGGAGGTCTCAGGGGTGAAAATCTCAACGTTCGCTGACCTCAAGGCTGCCCTCAAAAAACGAATGGACTTCTTTGCGTCTCACGGGTGCAAGCTCAGCGACCACGCATTGAACACCGTAAAGTGTGCCCTTGCGTCTGAGGCAGAGATTGAGGCGATATTCACGTCAAGGCTCAACGGCAACATTCCCGACGAGTCAGCACAGGACAAGTTCAAGACGGCGTTCATGATTTTCGTTGCCCATGAGTACCACAAAAGGGGTTGGGTCATGCAGATACATTACGGCTGCAGGAGGGACAACAATATACCCATGTTCGAGCGTCTTGGTCCTGACACAGGGTATGACTGCGTGAACAATACGGCCTCAAGTGCAGAGACGGCAGAATTTCTCGGCGAACTCCAGCGTGTTGATGCCCTCCCGAAGACGATACTCTACAGCCTCGACGGGAACGACAACTCAGCGATCGATACGGTCTGCGGGTGCTTCCAGGGCGACGAAATTTTCGGGGTCTCGAAGATACAGCACGGCTCGGCCTGGTGGTTCGAGGATCATTTTGACGGCATGAACTCACAGCTGAAATCACTTGCGAGCTTGGGCTACCTTCCCGGATTTATTGGGATGCTCACAGACAGCCGGAGCTTCCTGAGCTACCCAAGACACGAATACTTCAGGCGCATAGTCTGCAGGCTTTTCGGCGAATGGGTTAAGGAGGGCTTCTTCCCTGACGACATCGAAACGCTGAGTGAAATTGTCAGCAACATAAGCTATCATAACGCAAAGAAATATTTTGACTTCTAGGTGATGACAACATGCAGAATTTTACGTGGCACAATCCTACAGCCCTGATATTCGGCAAGGATACAGTGAAGGAACTTGCACCCCGTCTCAAGGCTGACGGAGTGAAGGGGGTACTTCTTGTTTTCGGCGGAAAGGGGACGTTCAAGAGCGGGGCATATTCTCAGGTTACGGAGATGCTCAGCAAGGAGGGTATAGCTTTCTCTGAGGTGAACGACGTTAAGCCCAACCCATTGGTGGGAAAAGTCCGCGACGGTGTGGCTCGTGTTCGTGCGGGAGGAATTGACGCAATAATGCCCATAGGCGGGGGAAGTGCGTTCGACACGGCAAAGGCAATTGCTGCGGGTTCGTGCTATTCCGGCGACGTGTGGGACTTCTACGCAGGCAAGGCAAAAATCACTAAGGCACTCCCAATTTATGGCGTTCTCACGGCTTCAGCATCATCAAGCGAGGTCAACTGCATATCCGTAATCAGCAACCCTGAGACTGAGGACAAAATCTCAATGAGTAATCCCTGCCTTTACCCGAAAGTGTCGGTGATAGACCCATCGTTTCAGGTAACGCTCCCGGAAAAGCAGACGATTTACGGAGGGGTTGACATCATCGCCCACATTCTGGAGCGTGTACTTGACGGCAACGAAGAATGCGAGCTGATTGACGGCCAGAGTTACGCGCTAATCCGAACAATGATGCGTGTGATCCCTGAGCTCATCGAGAACCCGAAGGACTATGACGCACGGGCTGACTATGCACTTGCGGGGGCAATGGCTCATTGTGGCTTCCTGTCGGTCGGACGGGAGCCTAGGGGTGATTTCTCCTCCCATAAGATGGGGCACTCAATCAGCCTGTTATTCGGTGCGGCTCATGGTGCTACTCTGTCGGTGATTATGCCTGCATGGGCGCGCTATCTCTATGAGGATAACCCTGTACCTTTCGCGAGGCTTGGGGAGGAAGTGTTCGACATCTTTGACGGCTCGGACGAGGAGAAAGCTCTTGAGGCCATCGAGGCACTTGAGGACTTCTTCAGGGATATCAACGCCCCCACTACCCTGCGTGAACTCGGAGTGAAGGAAGATGACCTTGAACGTCTTGCGGAGAATGCGGCCAAACTCCTGCCCTATGGAGTCCTGAAGGAACTTGAGCCGGAGGATATTCTGGAGATCTACAAGTTAGCGTATTAGGATTGTGATTTGTCCCTCTGGTCTTTATGGCCGGGGGGATTTCTTTTGCCCCTGCCCTTAGTGAGGAAGAGCCAGCCCTGCCACATTCCGAAGGCAGCAACAACAGGGACGGCACATAGTGAGAGCAGCAAGGGCCATCCGTTTTTTGCGAGCCAGTTTGAGAGCCACACACCCAAGAATGCATAGCCCGCAACTACAAGACCCGCCGACAATACCCGCATGAACATGAAGGCATCGCGAAGGTTACTCAGCTTCATACGTCATCACTCCCAGAAAAATTTTGTCCCAGCAAGCCCGGTTCTTCTTGGGTACATGGCCGGGCAACGTGATACTTTCTCCCATAAGACTATACACCTTGAGGAGTCATCATCACCGTAATGACGCAATGACGGTTCAGACAGTCCCAGCTTGTGCCACTGGTTATTGACTTCCGAGAGCTCATCACTGACCTTTTCGCCCTTGAAGGTGAGCACACGACCCCCGACTTTCACGAGGGGTGCTAGTAGTTCGGCAGTAACTCCGGCAGATGAGAGAGCCCTGGCCCCTGCAAGGCTGAAGGTCTCACGTTGAGTTTTAGCGTAATCCTCGCTACGTGAGCATACTACCTTGACGTTCGGGAGATTGAGGGCAGAAATTATCTCGTTGACGGCAATGCACTTCTTGCCCACGCTGTCGAGAAGTGTGATGCTCAGGTCAGGACGTTCAACCGCCCAGACTATCCCCGGAAGTCCTCCACCGCTCCCAACGTCTACAACGTTCCCGGATGACGGCAGGAACTCAACCGACGGGAGGCAGTCCATGACCTGGAGGGTGAATATCTCGTCAGCCCCGCGCGTACCTGTGAGGCGTGCCCTTGTGCATGAGGCGAGAAGTTCAGCGTACCTATAGAGTGTGGACTTTTGAGGGTTCATATCTGTCTTCCTGCGGGTGCTTGCTGGCTGGATGACCTACGGGGATAATCGCGAATGCCTTGAAGTTTTCCGGGAGCTTGAGGATTTCACCGACTGCCTTCATACGTTCCTCAAGTGGAGCAATTCCGATAATCACCGCTCCAAGCCCTAACTCTTCGGCCTCAAGAAGGATATTCTCTGCTGACATGGCCATATCGATTATTGCCATCGGTGCGGCGGGAAGGTCATTCGTGCGGTAACAGGGGACAATAACAACGGGAGCATTCTTCGCGGGGGTTGCGTATGGTGTCGACTGAGAGAGCCGGGCGATAATCTCCGGGTCATCGGTGATCCAGAACTCCCAGGGCTGCTGGTTGCAGGCACTTGGTGCGGCCATTGCGGCACGGATAATCTTGATGATGTACTTGCTCTCGACCTTTTCGGGGGTGAACTGGCGGGTGCTTGTGCGGGTGAATATTGCGTTCATTTTTAGTGTTTCCTCCTGTTCTATTTCTGCCCAGCGTTCGAGAAGGTAGGGCTTGATGATGCTGATCAAGTATTCGGCATTGCTGATTTGCTCCTGCGTTTCCTGACGGTCGGCTATGTACATGTCCTTGTAGTCGGCATACCCTCTCAGTTTGAAGGCGGACTCTATCAGCTTGTATGTATCGGGCGGGAATATCTTAGTCTTCACGTAATATTGATTGAAGTGGGCTATCACTCCCTTATGCTTCTTTGAGTCGAAATTGTCAAGAAGAGTTACAGCCCTTATCGCATTGAATATGGCATAATACGACCTGTTCAGCGAGGAAAGCAGTTTCCCTTTATCAAGCATAAACACTGCATCACTCAAGCAATCTTCTGCCCTCTCAAGACGATACTTTGAGTAATCTACGCGCACTTCTTCCACAGAGTTATTCCCTCTTTCTCAATGTTCATGTAGAACGGAATCTCATACTTACAGATAAAATAATGATATGCCTCAATCGGTATCACTGAAAACAAGGTATCATACTTAACATCAAGCGGGTATACTGCCTCGAAAAGTTTCCTTCTGCATTGGGCGTTGTACTTTCCATCAATCAGCACAGCAATATCAACATCAGACTCCCAAGTATTGTCGCCCCTCGCAACCGAGCCATAAAGTATTATCCTCACGGCATCATCACCCACAACCGACAGTATCGCCCTGACCACCTCGCTGAACATTTCCTTGTCGTCCCTGCTCTTCCTGGCCGGGTAGTCCATGCTCATATCACCCCCTTAGTTGACGGCACCTCGTCAGCATATTCCGGGTTAATCCTCACGGCCTGAGAGATTGCCCGCGCCGCAGACTTGAACGCACATTCTATTATGTGGTGGGCATTCTTCCCTGATAGTTGCCTGAAGTGGAGGGTACACAGTGAGTTCCCAGCGAAAGCCCGCCAGAACTCCTCCGCAAGTTCGGTGTCGAAATCCCCGACCTTCTGCGCCGTAATCTCAACGTCCCAGACCAGATATGCCCGCCCCGAAAAGTCCACTGCCGACAAAATCAATGCCTCATCCATCGGCAGGAGCATATTCCCGTAGCGAGTTATGCCCTTCTTTTCGCCGAGTGCCTCACGGAACGCAAGACCTAAGCATATTCCCACGTCTTCAGCCGTGTGGTGGAAGTCAACGTGATAGTCCCCCTTGCACTTCACCTCAAGGTCAAACCGGCCATGAGACGCAAAGAGCACAAGCATGTGATCCAGAAATCCGCAGCCTGTGTTGATGTCATTCTTCCCTGTACCGTCAAGGTTGAGTGCCAGGGTTATATCTGTCTCCTTTGTTGTCCGGGTTATCTTACTCTGACGCATTCTTGATTATCCCCTTCAGGACTTCTAGCATTATCTGCATCTGTTCGGGAGTCCCTATTGTGATTCGGTTATAGTCAGAGATTGCCGGGGGGTTGGTGAAGTGCCGTATCATTATCCTGTATTTCTTGAGGGCCGTGAAAATCTTTTCCCCGCTCACTGTCTCATGCCGGGCAAAAAGAAAGTTCGTGCACGAGTCCGTAACCTCAAATCCCATCTCCTGAAGCCTCGTCTTCATGTTGTCCCTTGTCCGGCAGATCATGTTGATGTTCCTCCGGGTATATTCGTCGTCCTTAAGTGCTCCCAGTGCCGCCGCTTGAGTCATTGCGTTGATGTTGTAGGGGGTCAGTGTGTTCTTGATGTTCCTGATGTCCTGAGCAAGTGCCTCGTTGGTCATGCACCAGCCCAGCCTTGCCCCGGCCATTGAGCGCGACTTCGAGAACGTCCGGGTGATTATGACGTTGTCGTGTTCGTGGATGAGGCTCACTGCACTTTCAGCCCCAAAATCTACATAGGCTTCATCAATCACTACGAGGCTCTCAGGGTTTGAGTTGATGATTTCCTCAAGCTCCTTCAGGCTCAAGGCCAGCCCTGTTGGAGCGTTTGGGTTGGCAATGAATATAGTTCTCCCTTTAACGTCCTTGTAGTATGACGGCTCAACCCTGAAATTCTTTAACGGCACCAGGATATAGTCAACGCCATGGAATTTTGCGAGTATCTTGTAGAACGAGTAGGTGATGTTGGGGAATGCTGCCCCCTTCTCACAGAATGCCATAAACAGGAAGTTGAGTATCTCATCTGAGCCGTTCCCGAAAACTATTTCTGACGGTTTGACGCTCATCATCTCTGCAATTTTCCCGGCGAGCTGGCTGCATTCAGGATCAGGGTAGTAGTTCATGCTCTCGGAGGCTTTGTGTGCATAGACCAGTGAGAGCGGCGACGGGGGAAAAGGTAGCTCGTTAGTGTTGAGGCGTATGTATCCTTTGAGGCTTTCGGTCTCTTCGGTTGTGTCGTAGGGTGTGAGTGATGAATACTTTGTGTGAAGGAATTTGCTCATTGTGAAACCTTCCTTATGTCCTGAGAATTTTTCGGCTGTAATTATAGCTTAACCCCCGTTAAGTTTTTGCGCTGTGATTAGAATGCTATAATAAATCATCCCACAATTTTCATTATGAGGTCGGTCAATTGTATGTTATCGATGAGATAAGAAATTCATTTATCTGCGGTGATGCTGTCAATGAGATGAAGAAAATTCCCAGTGAGAGCATTGACTTGGTAGTTACCTCGCCTCCCTACAACCTCAAGAACTCAACAGGGAACGGAATGAAAAACGGTTCTGGCGGTAAATGGTCTGGTGCTGCCCTGATAAATGGCTACTCAGATTATGATGACAATATGCCCTATGATGAATATGTTCAATGGCAGCGTGGTTGCCTCCAGGAAATGATGCGCGTAACCAATAATGACGGTGCTGTCTTCTACAATCACAAGTGGAGGGTTCAGGACGGACTCATTCAGGACAGGCACGAAATAGTTGAGGGCTTCCCTGTCAGGCAAATCATAATCTGGAAGAGAAAGGGCGGAATAAACTTCAACCCGGGGTATTTCCTCCCAACCTATGAAGTCATATACCTCATAGCAAAGCCGGGCTTCAGGCTAACACCACACGCAAATTCATACGGAGATGTCTGGGAGTTCCCGCAGGAGATGAAGAACAAGCACCCGGCACCGTTCCCTGTTGCCCTTGTCGAGCGCATAATATCCAGCACATTCGCAGGGATAATCCTTGATCCGTTCATGGGGAGCGGCACTACAGCAGTTGCGGCGAAAAATCTCGGAAGGGATTTTATCGGAATTGACATTTCCCGGGAGTACTGCGAGATGTCAAGAGAAAGGTTATCAGGATGCCAGACACCACAAGATTCACAAAGCCAGCAATTATTGCTGCTCTGAGAGATATACGCTCTTTAGGGTGGATAAGGAACCGCCGGAACGTCCACAATGACGGGGCTATAGGCAACACTCTTGAGGACTTGCTCGGAATTGAGGAAAACAATCTGCCGCTCCCTAATGCCGCCGAATGGGAACTTAAGACACAGCGGAGGAATACTACAGCACTGCTCACCCTGTTTCACCTTGAGCCTTCACCCAGAGCCTTGCACATTGCGGAGTATCTCCTGTCTCATTACGGCTGGAGGCACAAGAACGCAGGGACAAGATACCCGGACGATGAGAGAAGTTTCAGGCAGACATTGAGCTATCTGAACCCTACGGTAAGGGGCTTCTTCGTGGACATAGACGAGGCTGACAGGAGGGTAGTTGTGAGGTTTGACCCTTCAAGTATAGGCGATGAGCTTTCTGGCTGGAAGAAAAATCTCGCTGACAACGGAATGATGAACTATGACGAGGATTATGTGCCTTACTGGGGATTTGATGACCTGTACCACAAGGCAGGCGTGAAACTCGGAAATTGTTTCTATGTATCAGCTGACGTTAAGGAGGAAGGCCGAACAAACTACGGCCATGAATAGGTTAGGACTGACGTAATTTGTTGACTGGAACATTTTTTGCGTTATGATTTTCTCCATCCCATCATAAAGAGAGAATATTAGCCATGCAACTAATCACAAGCCATCTCAACACAGACTTTGACTCACTGGCAAGCATGATAGCCATCCAGAAGCTCTATCCCGATGCTGTAATCTGTCCTCCCGGCTCAATGTCCCGGAAAGTCCGCGACTTCACTTCACGCCAGGGCAGGCAGTGGACTCAGAAGCTCCTCAAGCCCAAGAAGATCCCCCTCGATGAGGTTACGCTGATGGTTGTAGCCGATACACGTTCACGCGCAAGAATCGGACCGTTCGCGGCACTCGCAGGCCGTCAGGATGTTGACGTTCACGTTTACGACCATCACCCCCCCACGCCTGACGACATCCCGGCCTCAAAGTTCGTCTATGAGCCCATAGGTGCAGCCACTACGATGATACTGGAGCAGCTACTCCTCAACCGCAAGGAGATTACTCCCGATGAGGCTACACTCTTTGCGCTGGGGATATACGACGACACCGGGGCGTTCACCTACGAGACCACAACCGAGCGCGACATTGCCGCCGTGAGTTACCTGCGTGAACTTGGGGCTGACTTGTCCGGGATTCTCTCACAGGTTGAGTCCGACATGTCATCAGAGGACAAGAGACTACTAGACAGCCTCGCCGAAAACATCCGGGAGAAATACATTAACGGTGCTAAAGTTTGTCTCACATGGGCTGAAACAGAGGAATACTTTAACGGTCTTTCTGTCTTCGTGAACAAGCTCAAGGAATATTGCGACTCACACGTAACGATTGCTGTCGTCAACAACGGAGGCAAGAAGGTCAACATCATAGCCCGTAGCGTTGAAGGCATCCTCAACGTCAAGGAGTTCCTTTCACCCTACGGAGGGAGCGGCCACTATCAGGCAGGAAGTGCAACCCTCACTGACCGGGACGCAAAGGAATTACTCGACGAGATAGAGCAGAGATTATCCGGGGCAATCACTCCCATGATGAAGGTCTCGGACATAATGACCTCGCCGGTTATCGCCGTTGGTATTGACGCACGCGTTGATGAGGGCTACAGGACTATGCTGCGCTTCGGGGTTAAGTCCCTCCCTGTGATCAGTGATGACGGTGAAGTTGCAGGGATGATGACACGCAAGGATCTCGACAAGGCACACCTTCACGGCCTTGACCGCGCGAAAATCTCGGACTTCATGACGCAGGGGATAATCAGCCTCTCAACTGAGGCATCAATAGACGAGGCTCACAGGATGATGGCAACTTATGGGTTCGAGAAAATGCCAGTCCTTGACGAGAACGGGAAATTAGCCGGGACACTCTCACGTGCTGACCTCCTGAAGGCGTTATACCATTCGGGGCAGTTCGCAGGTGAGGACACATCACACGACTCTGACGGCTTCCTTTGGGTCGAGAACGTAGCCCACCTAATGGAGGAGTCATTCAGCCTCAAGACGCTGTCATTATTGCGGAGGCTTGGGGCTAAGGCTCATGAGCTCGGAATGAGGGCCTATCTTGTCGGCGGGACTGTCAGGGATATATTGATGGGAGTAACGAACACGGACATAGATATTTCGGTCGAGGGTGATGCAGAGAAACTCGTAACCTCATGGGACGAACCGGGCTGCCGTGCAACACTTCACGGACGCTACAAGACAGGGACAATAACATTCCCTGACGGCGAGAAGGTAGACGTTGCCACAGCACGCAGGGAGTTCTACGAGTATGCGGCGGCGACTCCAACCGTTCAGAACAGCTCATTGCGCCAGGACTTGGGACGGCGGGACTTCACCGTTAATGCTATGTCTATCTCACTCAGCGAGGACGACTGGGGGACTCTCACTGACAATTTCGGCGGACGTGCTGACCTCAAGGACAAGCTCCTTAAGATCCTCCACAACCTGAGCTTTGTTGAGGACCCTTCACGAGTTCTCAGGGGGATAAGGTTAGAGCAGCGTCTTAACATGCGCTTTGAGGACAACACAATGAGGCTCCTGAAGAGTGCTGTACGTGGCGGCCTCCTTGAGCTCCTCTCGACGACAAGGATACGTGCAGAGCTCGAACTCAACATCAAGGAGTCATGTTCACGCAAAATAGTGATGAGGATGCAGGAGCTTGGGGTGTGGGAGTCCCTATTCCCCGGCGTAAAGGTAACGGAACATGCAGGCAGGAGGCTCCTGGTGATGGAGCACTTCATGAAGCAGACTCGTCGTCATGGTATCGACTTCAAGGGCATGGAGTGGCTCATAACCATAGCGGTGATATTCACGGAGTCGAAGCCTGAAGCCCGGTTTTCGGCGATGGACAGGATGAACCTCAACCCCAACGAGCGCGAACAGCTCACACGATGCTTTATGCAGTGGCCAAATGTCGAGAAGTTCTGCGCAGGCTGGAAGACCATCAAGAACTCGGAGGCCTATCTATTCTTCAAGGACTACGGGCCTGTTCCACTGGTTTACTGGCTCTCGTGCCTGAACTCACGGCAGGCAAGGCGGCTCATCGTCGAACACATGGAGCTGTGGATGTCCTACAAGGGGGAATTGACCGGGAAAGACCTTCAGGCTATGGGCTTGAGGGGCAAGGCTATAGGTGATGCCCTTGCGTCCATAAAGCTGGCGATAATTGACGGGGCAATAAAAAACCGTGATGAGGAGACAGAATTTATACGGAGCAGCATTCAGGGACAAGCTCAGTAAATTTTGCTTGCCTTATGTAATTTATGTGATATGATACCCAACTGTAACAAAACTTTTACGTTAAAGGAGGCAGGTTTTCATGACAGACAACGCAAAAGAATTTATGGCGTTCGCGTCAAAGGATGAGGCTCTCCGCAAAGAGCTTGACTCTCTCGTTGAAGGAGTCAACAGCACGGATGGAGCATTTGATGGCCTGGTCAAATTTGCGGCCTCTCACGGATTCACTCTCACTGCGGAAGACTTCAAGAGAGAAGCCGGTATGAAGGAGCTCGATCTCGACGAACTTGAAGCCGTTGCGGGAGGCAGCCTCAGTTGCTCGTGCTCATGGCTTGGTTATGGCAAAGGTTCAGATGGCTACATCTATTGCCAGTGCCAGATGCTGGGTTATGGCTCGCATGACGGTGAGCAGTGGGCCGGCTAAGACATCAGGCCGGAGGATATTAGCGTTCACCTCACGGGCGGCGTAATCGCAACAAGGCAGGAAGGAACATACACAGTCCCCTCGTCATTCAGTGGCGGGGGGATTTATGATGACCTTCTGGTCTGCTAGAATGTAGAATGACTGTAAAGGAGGTAACGTTCAACGATGGACATAACATATTTGCTTTGGCTTCAGGATTTGCGCAACAGCATCAACGGCGTGCTTGATCCGTTCATGGAGTGGATTTCGCTTTTCGGCATAAGGGAGATATTACTTCTTCCTGTGTTCGTTTACTGGTGCCTGAACAAGCGCAAGGGTCTCTTCATCCTCTATGCGTGGAAGATAAGCCAGACGATTAACGCAATGGTGAAGCTGACGGCGTGCGTATATCGTCCTTGGGTACGTGATGCCCGGATAATCCCGGCAGGTGATGCGATAAGGACGGCAGGGGGCTACTCGTTCCCAAGCGGCCATACAATGATGGCAGTACCGATTTACGGGGGGCTTGCCACGTGCACACGGAACAAGCTCGTTCGTCTCTTCTGGGTCGTGATGATACTTCTCCTCATGTTCTCCCGTAACTATCTCGGAGTTCATACCCCTCAAGATGTCGTTGTAGGCTGTGTGCTTGGTGTACTGTCGCTGTGGATTGCCGCGAAGGTTCTCGACTACCTCGAAGCTCACCCGGAGAAGGACGGCCTAGTTATGCTCGTCTCGGCATTAGTGGGGATATTGACGCTCGTCTATGTCGTGAACAAGCCCTACCCAATGGACTACGTTGACGGGAAATTGCTCGTTGACCCGGTGAAGATGCAGATAGACGCATGGGGAGATGCCGGGGCAATGGCTACGTTCGCGCTCTGCTGGTACATTGAGAGCCGCTATATCAGGTTTGAGCCCACAGGCTGGAACGTCAAGGGAATAATCATCTGTGTGATTGGGTTGCTGCCTCTCTGGTGGATGATCTGGTATCTTGGCGGGTTAATGTCCGGGATTTTCGGGGCACATGTGGGCAAGTTCATGGCCAAGTCAGGGCAGATAGTCTTCATCATGGTGGTGTGGCCTCTTGTGATTAAGCTGTTCGGGCGCAAATGAGTGCTATAATTGCCTCATATCCATAACAACCAAAGGAGAGATTTATACTCATGGCAGACATAGTAACGTTAGTGATGGAGTCCCGTGAGAAGACGGGCAAGTGCGACAACAGAAGGCTCAGGCGTTCGGGGTATGTACCCTGCATCATCTACGGCCCGGAAATCAGCGAGAACATTATGGGCAAGGTGAACATGCGCGAGATCGAGAGGATACTTGCAGGCAGGTGGGAGTCAACGAGGCTCAACGTCAAGCTCCCCGATGGCCGCGAGGAACTCTGCATCATCCGCGAGGCACAGAGGCACCCCCTCAATGATACCCCCCTGCATATAGACTTCCTGCACCTCGTGAAGGGACGCAAGATCAACGTCAAGATACCTGTTGAGGTTGCAGGCCGCGAGGAATCACAGGGCATCAAGGACGGCGGAGTGCTTGAGGCAGTCCACGAGCTCGAAGTCGAGACCCTGCCGATGAGCATTCCCGATGTCATCACGGTAGATGTCTCAGGGCTGAACATTGGCGATGCTATACACGTGAAGGACCTTGCGTTGCCTGAGAACGTTACGGCACTTGCAGACCCTGATGAGGTCGTGGCAATCGTCGTAACCTCACGCGGAGTTGAGGACGCTGCACCCGAAGAGGAAGCACCTGCCGCCGCAGATGTCGAGGTAGTGGCGAAGGGCAAGGCCGCAAAGGAAGACGACTCAGAGGAGAAGTAGGACACCATGAGGCTCATAGCTGGCCTAGGGAATCCGGGAACTGAATACGCTTTCACCCGCCATAACATGGGCTGGCTATGTGCTGACTTTTTCGCGGTCAATCATGACTTGGGCAGGCCGCAGGAGAAATTTCACGGTGAGTTCTGGAAGTGGAATGATGTAGTCCTCCTGAAGCCCCTTACGTTTATGAACTCAAGCGGTATTTCTGTGAGTGAGGCTGTGAACTTCTACAAGGTTGAACTTGATGATGTCCTGATAGTGTATGACGACATGGCCTTACCGTTCGGGAAGCTCAGGCTCAGGGCTCAGGGCTCAGCTGGAGGACATAACGGCCTGAGCTCGATACTCGGAGCACTGGGAAGCCTCCACGTCCCACGTCTGAGAGTAGGTATCGGCAAAGCTCCGGGAAGCATGATAAATTACGTTCTCGGACATTTCGACGGTGAAGAACGGGAAAAGCTCCCTGACATTCTGAAACGTTCTGAGGCGGCAATAGAGGCGTGGCTCAGCAAGGACATTCAGAAAGCAATGACAGTCATTAATGCCGAACATAAGGCTGAAGCTGAAACGGAAAATGAAGAAACCCCTCCTGTGTGAAAGCAGGGGGGATTAATTTTATCTGGAGGTGTAAAGGTTATGCAGACACGTCGAAAATCATCAAATGTATTGCTCAACACAGCACTTCAGGAATTTTACGGTGCGGCTGACGAAATGGGGCTCAATGAACGCCTTATCTCAATACTGAGCCACTCGGAACGAATGATGC
The DNA here is from genome assembly GCA_017405525.1 of Synergistaceae bacterium. GTDB lineage: Bacteria > Synergistota > Synergistia > Synergistales > Aminobacteriaceae > JAFUXM01. The sequence goes on along the minus strand of JAFRAH010000016.1, from coordinate 21,608 downwards.
AGGTATCAATCCCTGTTGAGATGGACGACGGTAGCGTTGAGGTCTTTGACGGCTACAGGGTACAGCACTCGACAGCACTCGGCCCCTCAAAGGGAGGAATACGCTATGACCCCGGCGTAGACATGGACGAATGCGAGGCTCTGGCAATGCTCATGACGTGGAAGTGCTCACTTGCGGGAATCCCTTACGGCGGCGGAAAGGGAGGCATCTGCTGCGACCCCCTCACTATGTCCCGGCGCGAGAAGGAGCGTCTCACACGGACATATGCGGCGAGGATTGAGCCCATACTCGGACGCTGGAGCGACGTACCTGCCCCCGACATGAACACGGGCGGTCAGGAGATGGTCTGGATACTCGACACTGTCAGCAAGATGCGCGGGAAACTCGAACCTGCGATACTCACGGGCAAGCCGGTATCTTACTGGGGCAGCATGGGAAGGAACGAGGCCACAGGTAGAGGAGTAGCTACCTGCGGGCTTGAGCTGATGAGGGTGCTCGACAAGAATCCGGGCTCAATGACTGCGGCAGTTCAGGGTTTCGGCAACGTCGGGAGCTTCACCGCAAAGACGCTAAACGATGCCGGAGTCCGTATAGTTGCCATAAGCGACATAACGGGCTCGTACTATTCGGCTGGGGGGATTGACATTCACCGGGCGTTCGACACAGTGAGGGCTAATCCCAAGAAACTGCTTGAAGGTTTCGAGAAAACCGGGAACTGTGAGAAGATTGATGATGTCCTTTTCGCTGAATGTGATTTTCTCTTCCCGTGCGCTAGGGACGGTGTCATTAACTCAGAGACTGCCGGGAAAATCAGGGCACGCTACATTGTCGAGGGAGCTAACGGCCCGACTACCCCGGAGGGCGAGGCTGTACTTGACGATGCGGGCGTTATGGTTGTGCCTGACTTCCTGGCCAATTCGGGAGGGGTTATAGGCTCATATTTCGAGTGGGCTCAGAACTTGCAGGGTGCATTCTGGACTGAGGAGGAGTACAACAACAAGCTGGTGCACATCATGAAGGGGAACTTCCGCAGGGTGTGGGACTATTCGGAGGCCAAGAACATCAAGATGCGGCGGGCGGCAACAATGGCGGCAATACAGCGCGTTGCTGACGTTTCGGAAATGAGGGGGCTCTTCCTTTAGGACATGGCCGGGAAAATATTAGTTGCGTGTAAGAATAACTCCCCTGCTCATTGACGGGCGGGGGAGCTGCTTTACAGTTCGAAGGCTGATTTTTCCGGGAGAACCTCACTGAATGCCTCCCTTACTTTCCGGGACATCTCCTCGAACTCTTCATGGCTGAACTCGGAAGAGTCGTTTATGCATATCACTTTATGCCTGTGGTGTCTTATGTCGTCAAGGACAAAACTGGTAGGAGTCCCCTTGCCGCCGCCATAGCCTGCCGAGAATTTAGGGCTGCGCGGGTAAAATTTCCCTGAAGCCATCTGCCAATACTCCATGACCCATTGGTTAACGTCCGAGAAATCACGGAAACGACGAGCACATGTCCGTTCAAGCTGTTCATGTTCCTTTTCCCAGACCTCAATGAATGTTGACTTGAGATATGAGTTTGCGCTGTGGCACTCATGAAAACCGGTGAACCTCATGAACGGGAGGAGCAGCAATGTTTTCACGAGGACCTTCATACCGTAGCGGGGGCTCAGCCATTTCATTGGGCACTTCCTGAACTCTTCCCTGAAGTCAAAATTTTCTGCCGCAACAAGAACGTCATTAAGGACGACACACGTAGCTGCCCTTTTTCCCATTTCTGCAGGGCCGGGGTGAAGTCCAACGGTTGAGCAAGGAAGACCACCAACAAAGAAATCTTCAGGCTTTACCGGGGCGTTAATGAACATGTCATCATTGAAGTATACGAACTGTTCAGAGAGCCCGTTAATCCTGTGTATGTTGAGCTCAATGGGTCGTGAGCTGAAGACAGGAAGCCATTCGCCGGGTATGTAGTCCTCGTGCCTGACGAAGTGAAGTTTCGGGTGATTGAGGTTGAGCCATCCTGGGACCTGCCCGCACGTGATGAAGTGTATCTTCCTGACCCAGGGGGCATATTTCTCGACAGCCCTGAACCAGTAGGGGAGGGTGCCCCATTCGCGGAAGTGTTCAGCTCCGTTGTCAGTGCCGCCGCCGGGGTGTTCGCCGAGATGCTCGCTCTTCCTCTTCTGCCATTCGGGGTCTGAGCCGTCAACCCAGGGCATCACAAAATCAATGTCTGAAGTCATGGCCAATTCACTAAATCCTTTCGTGAGATTATGCGGGAATTATACCATCATGAATTTTTCAGCCTTGACGCGGGATAACATGAAAGGTAAAATATCCCCCGTGCTAAAATCACCAGTGCAATCGCCGGGCTGGTGGAATGGTAGACACACGGGACTTAAAATCCCGAGGGCGTAAAGTCCGTGAGAGTTCGAGTCTCTCGTCCGGCACCATTAAGGCACAACATCGCGGGGTGGAGCAGTTTGGAAGCTCGTCGGGCTCATAACCCGAAGGTCAAAGGTTCAAATCCTTTCCCCGCCACCAATCAAGGCGGCATAGCTCAGATGGCTAGAGCATGCGGTTCATACCCGCAGTGTCCCCGGTTCGATTCCAGGTGCCGCCACCAAAATTTCCCCCCTCCCATCAAATCCTGAGTTTGTCGCTGTAGTAGCTCCTATAACGTAGAAATTCCCGGACATCGTCAACATTGCACGGTTTCATGTGAGCCAGTGAGTTCCTGAACTTCCGCAGAAGTGATACATACTCGTTCAGCTCATTATCGGCCGGGTGTATCATGTTTCCGCAAAGAAGGTAGCACAGCCCGCCCGTGTCGAGTTCCTCGGAGCTCAGCACTATAGTCCCGTCGCTCTGTCTCATCGGTGAGCCGTTCGCGTTCTTGTACATCAAGGCAGTGTTCAGTTTTTCGGAGAGCCCTTCAGTCCCGCGTATTATCCTCACCCTCTCAAGCTCTATCATCGGGAAGAACACCTGAACCTGTGCCGTCCATATTCTGTTTTTCACAGCCGCGTCATCATAATCACGGACAAGCCTGAGAATATGCCCCGTCTCTTTCCCCCGGTATGGGAGATCCTGCGCAAGAGTTCTCAGGGCATCGTAGGGGTCATCAAGCATGAAGTCAGTTGAGCCTATGAGAGCCCCGGCGGTCTCGGCATCACTTCCGCAGAGCATGGCCGAAAGTACGGAGACATATTCCTTCCAGTCCCTCGTGTAGTGAGGTCTCCCGTAGCCCTCAACGTCAAGGAGGAACGAGGCGAATATCTGGGTGTCGTAGCGTTCGACGTAATCGCTGTAGTTCACGGACCTAACCCGGCTGGAAGGTTGGAGCCCCGCGCTTTCAGTATCAATGATGAAGAGCCCGGTGCTGAGTGAGTCTGACGGGTATTTTGAGCAGAAATCAACCCAGTCTGAAGCCTGCTCCTTGTCCCTGAAGCTGTGAAGCCAGAATACATGGCCGCCCAAAAGCCCGGTGCTCATGAAGTATTCCTGGACGCTCGAAAGCCTGCTCCTGTACCTCCGTTCCGTGTCGAAACGCCTGATGAGATAATCCCCTGCTTTTTCGGGGCACTCAAGCCCTGCGTCAATGATGGTAATGTACGCTCCTCCGGCGGAAATTTCCTCGCGCAGGAACTCCCGCATTTTTTCCGGCCAAGAGGTGAAGCCCGGCACTCCCAGAATTATGCTGTAACCTTCTGAGAGTGCGTTTGAGGCGGCCGAAATCATGGCAGAAGGCCCGGTAATGTTCTTCCACCAGAAATTTTCAGGGATGGATCCGGCCATGTTACTGCTCCATTCCCCCGGTCCTCAGCACTGCGTCCTCGTCAGGCCAGACCGAGCGGATGAATGAGTGCCTCCTGAACCTGTAGTTTCCGTTCTGGAGCCTGCTCAGTATTCCCATGTCGGACATTTCCCGGAGCATGGCATCATAGGACTCGTATGGCTCGCCGGTCATGCACTGCGTCAATTCAGCGTCAGCCTCCGCAATGTCATTCACTGAATACCCCCTGAACGCCCCGGCATCATCACCGCCCCCCGTGTAGTAGAGATAGGCGATGCACTGCCCAAGCATGAAGTACTTGTCCAGCCCAAGCGATAATTTGAGGGTATGAGTTGCCGCGCCTGTGAGCTCCTGTGAGCCGATTACCCCGCCAAGAAGTGAGTCGTCAACGTCAAAGGGTGGCGATAACTCTTCAGCCCCTGCGTTGTCGCACCTCTCAGTGAATTTCTCCAGCAATGTATAGCCGAAGTACTGTATAACGCCCGGGTAGTAGTTCGTTGCCGTCAGGATTGTCTCAAGGTGCCGGCTGTGGTCTATGCTGAATCCCAGGTAGTTCAGCGGCTCAAGCAGAAGCCTCCGTGCCTCATAGGGTGATAGCGGCCTGATGCACAGTGCAGAGCCGAGCTGTCCTAGCGGGTTGTTGTCGGAAGCTGAGTTTTTGGCGCGCATTACGTTGTGCAGCCCGGCAAGGACAAACCTGAACTTGTTTTCCGTCGAGTTCCTGAGATTCACCAGCGGCCTCAAGGGCTCGTAGCTCTCATCACGTATTGCCTCAAGGAACGCATCAGCCTCATCGAGCAGCAACATCATCCGGTCAATTTCACCCGACGAGATCAACGCCTCAATGTTCCCGCACATATCCTGAAGTGTCCGGCTTTCAGTGCTGAGGAGTCCGGGTACTTTGGCGTTCACGTTGGCTGTGAGGAATCTGACCAGTTCAGCCTCATCGTAGCCATTCTCAAAGGATTTCTTCAGGCCGCCAGCTATAAGGTCATTGTAGACGGCATAGCGTTTCCTTGATGGCTGGTGTTCGAGGGTTTCGGCACGCTTGAGGAGGCTGGTTTTTCCGAGCTGTCTTCCGCCGTATACGATTGATGAGCCGTTCGGGCTACGTATGTCGGCAAGTTCGCGCTCCCTCCCGTAGAACATTTCGGGGGCAACAAATCCGCTCCCTTTCGTGAACGGGCAGCTTGACGTGTAGGGCAGTGTGCACTGGAGCAATACGGGCAGCCTCCCGGCCATGTCCTGAAGTGCCATGAAGAGGGCAAGGACACGGTCAACCATCAGGAAATACTTGTCCTGCATGTAGTGGTTCCTGAAGGCTTTGACGAACTGGTTTCTTGAGGGAATGTTCACGTGGTAGTCAACAAGGAGGACTGACGCGCCGGGGTCAAGGTTCATTATCGTGTCGGTGATTTTTCCGGGAACTATTGAGCCGTAAATCACGAACACGCTGAGAACATCAAGCCTTGTCCCGAATTTTGCGATCGGGTGGGTGCAGGTTCTCCCGTCATTGTGCTTCATTCTGACGGTGAAAATCTCCATGTTGCTGATTCCCGTGTGGGTATTGTCGCGCCTTACTGCGTCATCTCCGGGGTCAACGCTGAATCCCAAGCCGTTGATTACGCTGCGTATCTGTTCGGGGGTTGTGCAGCCCATGCCGTTGGGCCAGTTGTCGAGTATTGCCGAGCGTTCATCTTTGAGCTTGCGGGACAAGTTGAGCCATTCTTCCGGGGGGTTGTCCTCAAGGTATGAGCGTCCGAATGCCTTTAGTGCCTTCCCACTGTTCCGGGACTTGTCGCACTCATCGTAGAGTTTCCCGAACATGGCCATGAAACGCCTGAAACCGTCAATCTCCTTTTGTTCGGTGTGTATCTCTGAGACGGACTGACCGGCTGATTTTGCCGACTCGTACCTGTTCATGCAGGCTTCGGCGGCATTGAGGCTTCCGGCTTCCGCAAGTGCCATTGCCTCCCTGAGTTCGGGGCTTTCACCGTTAGTGTCTATGCAGGCCCGTATCTCCCCGGTAATTCTTGCCCTGCTTGCGGCGGAAATGTCATCTGCCTGAAGTCTCACGGCGTTGAGGAACTGCCTCCAGCACCCGAAATCTCCCGTGTCCATGATGCGAATGTTCCCGCTGATGATTGCGCTGAATGTCTCGGTGTCCTCTTCGGAGATCCTCCCGAAAGCGTAGTCAGTCATGAGCTGGAGCCTGAAATCATCGGTGTATTTCTTTGCGGCCTCCCTTGCGCGTTCCTCGTCCTCGCCAAGGTCTGACTCTTCACCGCGTAACTTCCTGATTAGCTCCAACTGGTGCAGGTTCTCGAACATCGGGGAATTGTACTCGTAAAGTATGCACCTTTCGGCCTCACTCAGCGGCAGGCATGGGGTATTCCTGAACTTTGAGACGTTACGCCACGGTTCATAGTACTTTGTTCCGGGACTGCCAAGTATGGGGTAACCGTCCCCGTCAATGGGAATTATCCCGTTCGTGAGGAGGACTGCGAAGGGTTCGGGTTCTTCCTGAGCGTCAAGTTTCCGGCGCATACGTTCGAGTGCGTAGAGTGTTACGGATTTTCCGGGAACGTCCGCGAGCCTGGGCATTACGTCGTCTATGGCTGACAGTATGGCGTTCCTTGCTCCGGCGTAAAAATCCTTGTCGTAGCCCCCTGTGTTCCCGTCAGTGAGGGTTATCCACCGATGCATGACCTTCAGCCTGTTGAACGCCGCACGTATCACGCTGGTTCTGAGGTTCGAGATCAGCGGCCTGACCCTTGAGGGTACTGCTGTCCTTTCGCGCCATGTTTTGGCCCATATTGTGTCTATGTCGTCCCTGAGCTTCTCGCCGGTTATGCGTTCGGAGGGGTCATAGAACTTCTCCACGTATTCCCTGACTCTCTCAAGGTTGGCGGAGTTGTCATCTGATACGTCCTTGAGACAGGGATATAGCCAGCCAGTTTTTGACTGCCCGAAGTACTCAAGCGTGAAGGGAGGGAGCATCTTCATTTCCTTGTTGAACGCCGGGAGGTTGAGCATTGCCAGTGCATCGGTCTTAATCTGCTCTATTGTGTCAGTGCCTGCCTCCGGGTTGTTGAGGCTCTCAAGGAAACCTTCCGGGAAAGTCCCGAACTTCCTGTAGAAATCCGCCACCCTCGAAAATAGCTTCCTCATTTCGCGGTATGACGGGAAGAACTCATCAAACCCTGAAGAGAGCTCCCCTGCCCTTGTCTTGAGCTCAAAGTCAGAGTAAGGCATCTCAGGTGAGATCATCGCGTTGAGGTATGCCGCAATCATGAGCCCCTCACCTACAACGTCAGGTGCAGGGCTGTCGTGGAATGCCCCCGCAAGGTTCGCACCGTTGAAACCGGGAGTGTCGGGCATTATGGGGACGGCCATGCTGAGCCTGCCATAGAGTTCCGCGCAAATTTCGTGATTAGGTTCGAGTGAGGCTGCTTTTGCCGTGAGCAGTGCCGTTACTGTCTGGGCGTATGGTATTTCGCTGTCCTTCCTGTCTGTGGCCATGAGGAGGGCCCGGATGTCGTTCACAGCATCGCCGTCATCGAGGAGGGTATCAGGTGCATGGAGTGTTTCGGGTTCAGGGGCTGCCTCAATCACCGGGGCTGTGGGAGTGTCAGCTTCTGCCCATGCGTCAAAGTCAAAGCCGAGCTGGTCGGGTTCAGGGGGGAATCCGGGGGTTATGGGTTCATGGCCGCCTGTGTCTTCCGGGGAAGTCGTTCCGGGTGTTCCGGGCTCTTCGTCTTCGGGTTCTCCGTCATCGTCTGAGCTGTCTTCCGGGAGTTCTGACAGCCCCCTGTAGAGCTTCCTGCCGACAACAAATATCTTGTCCCTTGAGTCGTCATCAAGGCGTGAAAGTATCTCCCTGACCTCGTCGGGTGATTCATCGGGCACTGCGAGGACACAGCCCTTGTATTTTCCGTCCGAGACGTAGCTTTCAGCCTCACGTACTGAGTCCAGGAGCCTGCACTTGTACTCCGTCCCCTCCCAGAAAACCGGAACGAATATATCACCTCTTCCGCCGTTTAAGCCGCTGAGGAGGGACATGTATTTATCCCTGTCAGTGATGACCGAGCCTGCCGAGACCTCAAGATACCGCAATATGAGCTCGTTGGTGTGAAGGAATTTCTCCACACGGGACTTCTCTATTTCGTCGCTTCCTGAGAACTTCACGTTTCCGAGCGCAACGCTTGAGAATTTCTTTCGTATGTCCTTCTTGCTGAGGCATTCGTTAGTCCATACAGTGAGGCAGTAGACGTATTCCCCTTTCGTGAGCTGGTAGACTGAGGCTGCCTTTCTGCGTTCGAGCCACTCTATGACGTTGCGGATTAGGGAGATTTCGCCGTCAGTGTCGCCGCCAAGTATGTCGTGAAGGTACATTTTTCGTTCTGAGCTGCTCTTTAGGTGCCATGCCTTGAAGTACGTTCTGAACTTGAACGCCTGCTCAATGGTCATGATGCCGAAGTGAGTGAAGGTGTTGATGATTTCCCGGACCTCCATAGCCCAGTCAACCCCAACGCGTGCTGATGGCTTTATGATGTCATCGGTGAAGACGCTTGCGCCGGGCTTCTTGTACTTTACGGGGGTTCTTGCTGAGAGCATCTCTCCAGTTCCGCCGGTATCTTTCCCGCTGATAGTTTCGGGCTCTGGTTCAGGTTCAGGCTCGGGCTTAGGTTCTGGTTCTGTTGTCCCGGAAGTTTCAGGGGGCATCTCGTCCTGTTCCTCTTCCGGGCCAATGTAGTAGCACCTCCCGATAACTCCTCCGACGAATATCGGGGGAAATGCCTTCATCATCTCTGAAGTGTCGGAGAAAGTCTCATCGTTAAGTTCCGTGTCGAGCATGGCAAGAATTTTCTGGTACTTCACCGCTTCATTGAGTGCCGATTTCCTTGCGCCTCCTGACAGCCCGGTATCCTCAAGCCTTCGGAGGAGCTTTGCGGCTTTTTCCTTTACGGGCTTTATGCACTCGTCAAAGCTGGGCATGTCTGAACGTACCCTCATGAAACGCTTGATGTCGTTCTTTGCGTGCTCAACGTTCTCATTCAGACCGGCGGCCAGTTTCCTGAGTTCTGAGGCGGCCATGTTCTGCGTAAGTATCTCGGAGTTTGGGGACTCTGCGGCAATCATGGAACATATTTTCTCGTAGAGCTGCCTTAGACCGTTAAGGGAGGCTGAAACATTGCTTATCATTGAGCCATTTGGTGGGTAACCTTGTTCAAGGCTTCCTGAAATCTCAATGAGCAAGTTTTTTCCGTCAGACGCTAGGGCTTCGAACTTGTCCAGCTCAGTGAGTATTTGCTGCTGAATATCCTGCATGTGAAGAAGTCTCCTTTCTGAAAATTTTTATGGGAACGGTAAAATTCTAAACATTAAGCAAAATCTTGTCCATAGGGATAAATCGGGGGGCAGTCAGCACGCATAGTGTATAATTACGGCAACAACAAGAAGACATGAAAATTCAGGGAGTGAGTAACAGGGATGCTCGGCGATTACACATGGGACGTTATCGAGAAGGAATCAGAGTGCCTTGCGCAGAGATACCAGGCCGTGAGCAAGAACGTAGCCAACGCGAACACTCCGGGCTATGCGCGTCATAATGTCTCATTCGAGGACCAGATGCGCGAGGTGATGGAGCAGGGGAGGCATCTTCACATGACAGTAACGGATGCGGGGCACATACCATCACACCCGCTGAGGATAAGGGACGTTCAGGCTGCAGACACGAAGATAATGGATGAGCGATACAGGCTTGACCTGAACAACGTAGACCCTGAGCGTGAAATGGCTGTACTTGCTGAGACGCGTATGATGTACACGGGGTTTATGCGTGTGGCCGCCAACAAGCTGACGACCCTTAAGTCAGTAATAGCAGGAAGGTGATAGCATGAAGATATTTGACAGTCTCGAAGTAGCCGGGAGTTCACTTACTGCCCACAGGTTATGGATGGACACGATCTCCTCGAACTTGGCGAACATCAACACAACCCGCACGAAGGCAGGAGGTCCCTACAAGCGCAGGGTTCCCGTATTCGCTGAGATGCTCGACAGCACCATAGGGGGCTATAACGACATAGGGGGTGTTCGTGTTCTGGGTATCTCTGAGGATCAGGGAGCTCCTAGGATGGCCTACCAGCCCGACCACCCGGACGCGAACGAGGAAGGCTATGTTGCGTACCCGAACGTGAACCTTGTGCGGGAGATGACGGACATGCTTGTTGCGAGCCGGGCATATGAGGCGAATTTGAGCGTAGTAACGACCGGGCGCGACATGTGGAACGGTGCACTTGACGTAATGAGGGGATAAGGCGTAAAGATTTTCCCGGAGGCTTTGAGGAGTTCAGGGCTTCCGGGAATTTTTTTGTGCTCTAATTTGCGGTCAAAGATGCCATTGCGTCATGTACTGACTGCGTGAAACTCCCAAAACTGTAGATAGTCCTTGCGTCATTGAGGCACTGCATGGAGCGTTCACGTATCCATTCGTCAGGCTTTGATGAGTACTCGTTGATGTAGCGTTCAATCGTCTCAAGACTGCAGTCAGGAAGGATGATCTGCCCCTCCCCGTCAATTCCGCAAACCCTGCTGACAATCGGGATAAGCCCGGCTGACATTGCAGTTAGTATACTTCCAGCGCACCCTTCAGAGCATGACGGCATTATGACGAAAGCACACTTCTCCGTTATCTCCCTGAACTCCTGGCCGTTAATGTCCACAAAACCAACGGGAAATATATTCGGACGCTCGAAAAGTTCATGACTGTATTCCTCGCAGAAGTCCTCCTCGTTCATGAAGCTGCTGCATATGTAGAGGTTGAGACCGAAACCTTCACGCCCAAAAATCTCAAGGAGTAGGTCAAGCCCCTTGTGAACCTGACCAGCACTCGCAAAGAACAGGAAGTTATGTTTGTCCCTCACGATGTCCGTCCTAACCCAGCCGAAATTGTAGCCCGTGTTCTTGATGAGTGATGTGGGAGGGAGCTTGCCTATGTAGTCGTAGGTGTGGACGTTGTAGGAGTTCCCGATGTGCCAGAATGCGTCCGCGTTCCGTAGTTGCAGCTCGTTCTCAAGAATCAGGCTTGCTGTCCTTCGTGGCTGGAGCTTTACCCCGCGCCTCTGCTCAAGGTCTGAGAGCCTCCTGTTCTCGCCCTCCCGCGCGAACTTGTGGCTGCTGCCTGTGGAGTAGACTACGAGCTTGCAGCCGTCGTTCATGTTCTTGGCCCAGAAGCCCGGTTCACGTGCCCTGATGTCGATAATCAGGTCATATTTCTGCGTTATCTTCCTGAGAGCGTCAGTGTCCGAGAACATTGCGGCATCGACATTGTAGCCGAAAGTCCCGATAATCCTGGCCATCTCTACGGCCTGTTGCTGGTTCTGGTGGCTGTCGCTGATTTTCTTTGCGGTGAACGGTGCTGTGACGTAGGAGAGAAGACACCTCTTGTTGTAGCTGGTCTTGTTGACGTTGGGGATGAATGGCTTGTAGCGTCCTGTGATTTTGCGGAGGGTGGTTCTGATTTTTGTGCGCAGGTTATGTTTGAGCCCGATAAAGTCCAGAAAGCTCTTTACTTTGGATTTTAGGGTCTTACGTTTCTTATGCCCCCCCCCCCCTATGTATTAACTGCGTATTTTTTTGCTGCTCACTCATGAAAGTACCTCCCGGAAAATTTTTGTGAAGGATTATATCATGCGGTAAAGTTTGCGCATCATCTTCCACAGCGTGAAAAGTTTGCTGGCAATCCTTGTTTCAAGCGTGGTGCTCCTTATCCCGGCAAAGTCTATGACCTCGAAATTCCTGCTCTGGTTGTACGTGTGAAGTCCTATGAGCTCCTTCACATAGTCCTGTCTGAGGTGAGGCCCTATATTCCCGCAGTCAATGCTGAAAACTTCATGCTCACTGTACGGTTCAAGGCTGTCCACCCGGAAAAACACAACCCCGCGGCCATACTGCTTGTTCCTGCAGTCCTGACCTGGTCTCAGCAGCATACCTTCGGACATGAAGAACTGCCCGGCGTTCCTGATGCCGTAGTCGCCCCTTCTCGTTACAGTTCCTTGAGGGTCAATGCTGCCTTCAGGCTCAAGTCTCAGGCTGTCCCCGGAACTGAAGGTGAAGAGAATATTCTTGACGTAGCATGACGGGTAGCTGCCTGTCGGTGTGTTGTGGTACTGCTCTGAGGCAAGAAGGTATTTTGCCCGGCCGTCGCTGCCATTCATGATGATACTGTCGCACGCCCAGATGTCATTGACGAGGATTGAGTGTTCTTCCCAGTCGTAGGGGAAGTTCACGGCCCTGAACAGCCTTACGCGGTAATCGCCGCAAGTTTCGGGCATCATGTAGATTTCTCCGCCGAGCTCAAAGACATTAGGCCATGAAAGATGATAGGGCTTGTCCAGGATTATGCGGGGAGGTGTGAGTTTCTTTGCCTGCGGGTCTATTTCACTGAAGCCTATTTTGCCTTTACCGCTCCAAAGGTCATATGCCTCATAGAAGACATAATCCCTGCCGTTGTGCTCAAACAGGAATGGATCAGCAAGCCAGTATCTTCCGCCAAGGTCAACGTCATACTGTTCAAAGCAGTAATCATCATTGAGGTGGAAGAAATCACCGTTTTCCTTTTTCCTGAAAGCAAGGTTATACATTTTTGTTCCCCTGAAAGTTCCCGACGAATAAAGGAGAAACAGAACCATCAAGCAGAGCAGAAGCCCTGCCGCCATCATAAACATGCTTTTCATGGCATTACCTCCTGAAAATTTGTTGTGGAAAAATTTTAGCACATGGGGAAAAAACAAATCCCCCCTGCCATTTCTCAGGGAGGATTGAGGGTGAAAACTCTACCTTTCACGCCGGGCCCCAAGTATCACGAGAAGATCCTCAATCTCCGGGCCCGCGGCATAATCCAAAGGGGTATTGCCGTAATTGTCCTTAGCGTTCACGTCCGAGCTCACAGCCAGAGCCTCCACAAAGGCAGCATAGCCCTGAATCGCTGCCCAGTGCAAGGCCGTCATTCCTGAGTCGTCCCTAGCGTCAACATCCGCGCCGTACTCAATGAGGAGATCTAGGACTTCAGGGCTTGTCGCACAACGCAGGACACTCGAACCGTCATTGTTCTTAGCGTTCACATCAGCCCCATGCTCAAGGAGAACCCTCGCAACATCTCCCCTGTACTCCCAGTGAAGAGCCGTATTGCCGTCCTCATCCCTTGCGTTGACGTTTGCACCGTTGTTCAGGGCCTCCTCAATTTTGGCGGTATCGTCTGACTCACAGAGTGTCAGGAACTCCGAATCTTCCCAGTGAGTTTTGCCCATCGTTGCCGCCACCTCTTGCGTGCCTCAAGCCTCTCGCCCAAGTCCCGCGCTCCCACACCATACACGAGGTACAGGATTATTCCCGACACCACCATGATGAACACCGTAGACGCACAACGACGGCCTGAAGCATTGACGTTGTAGCCTTCCCTGCCTTCCTCCATCGTCATGTTCTGGATGACCATTGCGTAGGTCTTGCCATAAGATGACTGGAACGTCGCCCCCATGTCGTACTCGGTGAACAGTGCGTTGAAGTTCAGGGCAAAGACAGCAAGGACACTCGGAAGGATTATCGGGAGCTTGACCTTCAGGAACGTGTATACAGGGGAAGCACCGAGATTTTTCGCGGCCTCCTCCAGCTCGTCATCAATAGCATAGAACGCCGCCTTGATCATTCTCAGGGCAAAAGGCAGTTTCGTTACGGTGTAGGCCATGACGATAAGGAACCTGACATTTTCGCGCCAATAAAGATTCTGGCCGAAGACGTACCAGACTTCACGGTTGAAGAATATTCGGAAGGAGTAGCAGATAAGTATAGTCGGGAGAAGCCAAGGAAACAACAGGCAGCTTTCAGTTACGACAGCGCGCATCTTGTTGCGATGACGGAAGATATACGACACCGCCAAGACCACGATAACGCACGCAAGAGCCGCCGCAACTGCCGACATCACGAACGACAGCCTTATACCCCCGACAGCGTCAGAGTTCGAGAACACGCCGGAGATTGAGCCGATTCTTGTGCGTAACCTTCCGCGTGAGGTCATGTACTCGTAGTTCTGGGTGCCGAAGTAGTTGACGAGCGTCCAGTCCGTGAAGTTGAGCATCTTTGAGCGTATTGCCGGGTAATTCTGGAACGAGAACAGAACTATCATCACCACAGGAATCATGTATATCACGAAGAGAACATAAGCGTAGACATGAGCCGCTATATTCCAGGCAGGATTAGTGATTTTCTGCTTTACGAGCTTTGCCTTTGTCTTTGAGACCGAGAGATAATGTCCCTTCCGTTCGTAGTGGTTGAGGATGCTCAACAATATAACCGTGAACATGGCCAGAATTACGCTGAGTAATGCCGCCCTTGCCTGCGGGAATGACTCATCAGCACCGCTTGAGCCTGCAAGCCTGACTATTTCGGGGTTGATGGAGTTGTAGCCCAAGAGTGTCGGAGCTGACATTGCGCACAAGCCCGTGATGAAGGTCATTACCGTCAACGAGAACAGGGTCGGCAGTAGTGTGGGCATCACCACGCTGAAGAGAACCCTGAAGGGACTTGCCCCCAGGTTGCGCGCGGCCTCAACGGTATTGTAGTCGATGCCACGAATTGCGTTGCGGAGGAAGAGGGCATGATTCGACGTGCACGCAAAGGTCATAGTGAACAATACGGCGTTGAACCCGGAGAACCACTGCCTGTTCATGTGCGGGAAAATCTGCGCAAGCCATGTAGTCATCATCCCGTTAGTGTCGTAGAGGAACTGATACCCCGTAACCAGAGCAACCCCCGAATATATCAGCGTTGTCATGTAGCCCATTCGGAGGATATTCGCGCCCTTGATGTCGAAATACTCAGTAAGGAGGACGATACTGATACCTACAACATTAACGGTGATAACGAGAGCAACGGCCAATTTCAGGGAGTTCCACACGAACAGGGGCATTGTCCCGGCCATGAAGAACTTGATGACGGCCCAGGGGTCAATGTTGCCTTGAGCGTTCTTTGTCGTGAAGATTGAGGTTAGTGTGTTGAGGCAGGGAAGAACCATGAACCCCAGGAACAAATACAGGAAGAGGACGAGCCCAAATACCTTAGCGATAAGCCCGGCATCCAGTGAGTGAGTTTTCTGCATGGTGCTCACTCCTTCGGGTATGACATTATGTCTTCAGGACGGATGATTACCCTGACGTTCTCGCCGGGGCTGTAGATGTTCACGCCGTCGTTCTTCTCGATGACCTTGAGGGTCTGGCCTCCAGCATTGATGTAGTACTTGATGTAGAGCCCGTAATATTCCTGGCTCTCAATGATGCCCTCAAACCCTGAAGAGCCTTCACGTTCCACATGTATACGTTCGAGCCTGATGAAGTGGTTTTTGCCCCCGTCAAGGCCAAGCGTTGAGGTGATCTGCCCTTCAAGCCTGTTGATGTCCCCGATGAAGTTGGCGACAAACTCAGTGGCTGAATGGTTGTATATGTCGTTGGGGTTGCCGGTCTGCTCAATTCTACCCTTGTTGAAGACGGCTATGCAGTCCGAGAGCGTCAATGCTTCCTCTTGGTCGTGAGTAACGTAGATTGTCGTAATGCCGAACTCCCTCTGCATCTTCTTGAGCTCATTTCGGAGCTGTACCCTGAGTTTCGCGTCAAGGTTGCTGAGCGGCTCATCCATGCAGATTATTGCGGGGCTGGTAACGAGTGCGCGAGCAATGGCTACACGTTGCTGCTGGCCACCTGAGAGTTGGCTTACGGCTTTGGCGAGCTGTTCATCTGAGAGGTCAACCTTTGCGGCTATAGTCCTGACCTTTGAGTCAATCTCGGACTTGCTGAGCTTCTTTATCTTGAGGCCGAAAGCTATGTTGTCATAGACCGTCATAGTTGGGAACAGCGCGTAGGACTGAAACACGATGCCGATGTTTCGTTTCTCGATGGGTACGTGTGTGATGTCATTCCCGGCCATGAAGACACTTCCTGCTGACGGCTCAATGAACCCGGTAATAGTTCGGAGGGTAGTGGTCTTCCCGCAGCCTGAAGGTCCCAGGAACGTGAAGAACTCCCCTTCCTTTACGTGAACGTTAATATCATGAAGAGCCTCGAAATCCCCGAACTTCACGAAGATATTATTCAGCCTTATCATGACTGACACCTCCTGAAAAAATGCGTTGGATTGGGGTATAATAGCACAAAGACTTGCGGGAAAGGAAATATTGATGATGCCGGATAATTCTCCGCTGAAGATGCTTGTATGTTACTATGACTCTTTGGGGATACCCTACACAGAAGACGGGATCATGTTCCCAATTCAGGCAGGCAAGGCAGTATCAGACACAGACCTTCACATTCAGGGGGACAACGAACTTGACGGCCACCCCTGCGACAACATCAGCGGCAAAAATCCTTCATACTCAGAATTGACGGCTCTATACTGGACGTGGAAGAACCTCAAGAAATTATACCCTGACGTGAAATATGTAGGCTGGACTCACTACAGGAGGTTTTTCGCATTTGATGAGCGCAGGATTTTGAGG
Source organism: Synergistaceae bacterium (assembly GCA_017405525.1). GTDB lineage: Bacteria > Synergistota > Synergistia > Synergistales > Aminobacteriaceae > JAFUXM01. The sequence goes on along the minus strand of JAFRAH010000016.1, from coordinate 5,278 downwards.
GACATCATCAGTAAGCCAGCCAGCGCAATCAAGGACTACAGGGTAAACGCCGCAAAAGTAACAAGAATACTTGAGGCCGGGAAAATCATTCTCGCAAAGAAAGTGTGTCTTGGCCTTCCTATTGACCTTCATTACTGGAGGTGTCATCACGGAAAGGATTACCGAACCCTCAAGAGAATCATCAAGGAGAAATTCCCGGACTACTACGACAGCTTTATCAGGATTATGGAGCTGAACAACAAGATTTCCCTTTACTGCATGTTCGTGATGAAGTATGAGGACTTCGAGAATTATTGCGGGTGGTTGTTCTCTGTTTTGTCCGAGGCGGAAAAGGAAGTGCCATACCAGAATTACAGCCCCTACCAGAAGAGAGTGTTTGCATTCATGGCCGAAAGACTCCTTAACGTTTACGTGGCAAAAAACAACCTGAAGCCTGAATACTTCAACGTGTATCTTTACGACAACAGCAAGGAAGACAGGAAAATCACAGAGAGGCTTGAAGAGTTCCCTATAAGACTGCTCTCTTGTTGCTTTTGGAGATTGGTCGGTGTCTCTATATTATGTTTCCGTTCTTTGCGGGGCATGTTCAAGAAGGGACAAGGTACAAAAAAATTCCCCCTGAAGCCTCAGGAGGAACAATCTTAATCCTAGAAATACAGTACGTGCTTGATGTAATCCGGCCACTCAAACACTGTCGGCTTGTTCAGCACCGCAAACGCCGAACTCCCAGACCCCGACACCCCCCAAGCATCAGCTCCAGCCCTCTCGAACATCGCAAAGAGCTCGTTGTACTTCGGGTAATCCTTCAGTAGTACCTTCAGGAAGTCATTCGGGAGAAGCCCAACCTTGCGGCCTGCATTGGCGTGGTACATATCCCTCTGCTCAGTCCGTGCAAGCATAGTGTCAACCTGATAGCCCAGCTCATCAAGCTCTTGGTATGCTGACTTTGTGTCAGTCTGCCAGTCAGGTATCGCTATAACCCCGTGAGGCTCATGCTCCTTCACGCTCTCGATACGGTCGCCGATCCCCGAAACCAGCGCGATATTATGCCCCGAACACAGGAACGGAACATCAGCTCCGACTTTTGCCGCAACTTTCTCCGCGCCAAGAAGCTGGAGCAATGCCGCGGCATTCCCTGAGCCTGCACCCAAGCCAGAACCGGGGGGAATGCTCTTGTGTATCTTCACGTTCAGCGGGGGGATCCTGAACCCTTCCTCGCGCGCTACCCTGAGAGCCTTAGACACGATATTTTCGCCCTTGAGGGGGATATTCGCGTTCACTATGTCTATTCCTGCCGTTGACTCCGAGATATAGAGTACATCCCCTGACGGTATCTTGAGGAACGTCGAGACAAGATTATGATAGCCGTCCGGTCTCTTGTTGATGACGCGGAGGGTGAGGTTTATTTTCGCGAAAGTAGGGAGGATTACACGCATTCAGTCCATCCGAACGGGTCGGGTTTCTTGCCCCACTGAATCCCCGTAAGCTCATCGTAGAGCCTCTGTGCCGTCTCGCCAATCTTGAAGCCGTTCACCGTGTACTTCTTGTTGTTGTAGAAGAGCTCGCCAATCGGTGAGATTACCGCCGCCGTACCAGTCCCGAAAGCCTCCTCAAGCTGCCCGTTCTCTGCCGCGCCCATGAGCTCATCAACGCTAAGCAGCCTCTCTTCTGCCGGAACTCCCCAGTGTCTCAGGAGCTCAAGGCATGACTTGCGGGTGATGCCTCCGAGAATTGAGCCGTTCTCCAGCGTGGGGGTAACTACAGTTCCGTTAATCTTGAACATTACGTTCATTGCGCCGACTTCCTCGATGTATTTCCTGTGAACGCCGTCAAGCCAGAGAACCTGTGAGTATCCTTTAGCGAGTGCCCTGTCTCCAGCCCTGTTTGAGGCCGCATAGTTCCCGCCGCATTTCGTGTAGCCAGTTCCGCCCCTGACTGCCCTCACGTCCTCAGTCTCAAGCATGATCTTCACGGGCTTGATACCTTCAGCGAAGTAGCTTGCGCTCGGTGAAAGTATGACCATGAATATAGCCTTGTGTATTCCGTGAAGTGCAAGCTCCTCATCAGTGGCGAAGATGAACGGCCTGATGTAGAGTGAAGTGCCCTCGCTTGACGGTACCCATGACGAGTCGATTTTCACGAGCTCACGGACTGCCTCAAGGAACATGTCATTAGGGACTTCAGGGAGGCCAATTCGTTCGGCTGATACGTTGATGCGCTTTGCGTTCTCCATGGGCCTGAAGAGGTGTATTGACCCGTCAGCCCACCTATAAGCCTTCATTCCCTCGAACACTGTATTGGCGTACTGTATTCCGTCCCCTGAAGGCATTAGGGGTATTGGGCCGTAGGGGAGTATTCTTGCGTTGTGCCATTTCTCCGAGTCGGTGTAGTCCATGATGAACATGTGGTCGCTGAAGATTTTTCCGAACCCCAGTTCATTCTCCGGGGGCATTTTTCCGGGATTCGGATTCCTTGTGATGCTTATCTGCATAGTAAAGACTTTTCTCCTTTGTTGTGGAATATGCTATTTTAGCTCATTTCCTCGATATGGTGAATATAATCAAGCGACCTCAAAGCCTCGACAATATCCTTGTGTTTCTTGTAACGCTTGAAGTCCCGTTCGCTGATTGTCATTGAGACGGAATAGACGCTTAACCCTGAGTTTGAGTACGCAGGGTTGGACTCTATGTCGTCAATCTTGAGGCCGAGCTTCCTGATGGTCGTAACGAAGTCCTGAAGGTTGTAGCTGTTCTTGAGCTCAAGGTGAACCTCGAAGTGATTTGACCTGTCCTTGAGGATGGCCTCGATTAACGGGAGCTGTGAGATGCACATGATGAGGGCAACGAACGATATTAGCGTGATGGTGTAGAGCCCGCCGCCTGCAGAGAGCCCGATAATCCCGCAAGCCCATAGACCTGCGGACGTAGTGATGCCCTTGATCTGGCTGCGTGAGCTGAAGAGTATTGAGTTCCCGCTCATCATTGCGACCGAGACAGCAGATGCCGCCGAGAGGATGGCTATACCGTGCTCAGTGATGGAGATTATGCACACGTCAATCATTGCTGAGACAGCGGAGGCCATTGACACGATGATGAACGTTCGGAGACCTGCGGAATGTCTCTTGCTTGAACGCTCACAGCCTATGATTGAAGCGAGTATGACAACGAGGAATATGCGGAAGAGAACTGAATATACATTGATGCCGGTTGACCAAGTGCCTAGTGCCTGGGCGATGGGGTCATTAAGGAAGGGGTTGGCCATGTGAAAGAATCATCTCCTGAAAGTTTGTATTAAGGCGAAATTATATCAGGATTGCTTTATGTGGTTGGGGATTTATTTTGCGAGGCCGTTATCTCTGATGAAGTCGATGAAGCGGCTGATGATTTTCTCTGTGCGCTGTTCTATGTCGTGCTCTGTGAAGTCCTGCATTGTTATTGCGAGTACTTGAAGCTCATGAACCTTAGTGCCTGGCTTTCCGGGAACTCGTTCAAGATAGTAGCGTGCTTTGTCCTGAAACCTGTAGTCAGAAGCGCGAATATTGATTTTCTTTTCCAGCAGTGATTTGTTCCCAAGAGCCTCGATATTTCCCGGAAGTGGCAGTCTGTTCCTTGCGTAAATGTGCTCAATCTCAAGCACCGTCTCAATGTCAAGTAGTTCCTGCTCATCATCAGAGAATGCAAACCAAGCAAGCATTGACCTTGTGATTGGCCTGTTGTTGGAGAATCTGTAAATGCTGAGTGCGTTTTCCAGCTCTGAAGCGTTGAAGGTGAACTCACTGAAGGAAACCTCCCTGCCGTTCACGATGTTGAGCATTTCGGCGAACACTGGGGTGCGGAGGAGGTTAACGCCGTTATGCAGAATGGTGAAAGCCCAAATGAATGCTGTAATCCTGTTGAGGAACGTGAAAAATTTCTCGTCATCAAGGAGGCCAGAAGAGTCTTTGTTCTGCATGAAGTAGACTGAGGCAATATACGCCCACATGCGGTTAGGTGCGTAATTCAGGACGAATAGCCTGCGCAATACCCTTTCAGAGAACCTAGTCCTGTCCTGATTGGCGATGTCATTCCAGAACTCGGCAAGTAGCATCAGGTTGGAGAAAGTCTGCTTATGGTCTTTTTGCAGAAGCCTGTAATTATCGGCCTCATAAAATTTTCTGAGACCTTCAAGCGTGGATGCCTTTATGCCTCTTTTGGCTCTCTCAAAGTACATGTAGCGTGCAAAAATTTCGTCTGTGGGGTTGTCTGAACTAAGGCTGAATATTTTTCCGCAGATATTTTCGAGTTTTTTCCACTCCGTAATGAAGCTGTCTTTTTTGCCCTCGCTGTCAAAGGCTTTGTACAGTTGAGCCTTGAATATGTCGGAATCGGATAAAGGTTTTCCCCTGTCATTGAGTGTTGAGAATATGCGCAGCGCAGTATCTTGTGATTCAGCCTCAATCGGAAGGAGTATACAGTTCCCTAAAATCCTCGTAGGAAGGTAGGAGAAGTAATCAGGAGTTCTTGTCTTGAACGAGCTTATTTTGTCCTGAAAGAACCTGTAATTTGCCGCGTACCTGCTCTTGAAGCCGGAAGAAGCCTCACCTGTCAGCAATATGTGCATAAATTCGGATTTGTCTGTGTCTGTGGCGATTTCAGATTTTATTTTCAGTGTGGACATGTCGGGCTCAAGAAATTCGTTAGTCTTCCAGAGTGATTGTTCTATTATGCGTTTTACTGCCAGTGATCTTGAGTCGTGCATATCAGTGCCATATGCCTGATGGAAGGCGCGCAGGAGGAGCATCAATGTAGTCAGGCGTTGTTGTCCGTCAATGACTTCGAGTTTTCTGTCAGCATTCTTGAATATTACGATCGGGCCTAAGAAGTATTCATCTTCCTCATCGAACTTTGAGTAGTTGTTATCGGGGAAGGCAAAGGAGTGAATATCATTCCACAAGGTAGCGCATTCATTTTCTTCCCACGCATAAGGTCTCTGGTAGTCAGGTATCAGGAAGAACGAGCCTTTATCTGAGAACAGGTCAAAAACTGTTTTCTGGTTTACACTGAGCCTTCTGGACATATTCACTTTCTCCTGCTGAACAAATATGATTGGGATTGATTAAAATTATACTATGCCGTGCGGTATTGTGGTAATTACACAACAAAAAAGAGGAAACCCAACGAATGAGCTTCCTCCCTGTGTAATCTAAACTGGCAGCGGTCTACTCTCCCATATGTACCCCATACAGTACCATCAACGCTCGCAGGCTTAACTTCCGGGTTCGGCATGTGTCCGGGTGTGT
>JAFRAH010000015.1 GCA_017405525.1 Synergistaceae bacterium | reverse complement strand
GATGCGTGGAACAACACCGAGATTATTCTCGACATGGACGATTTCGAGGGCGCGGAGATGTCAGTCCTTGATGACGGGCAGGAGACCAGCGGGGAAAAGCTCCCGGAGGACTCATACGTTGAAGGTTTTGACTACGGCTTCGGGAAGGGAAAAGGTACGGCGAAAAATGGCAGGTAAATACTATATCGCGTACGGCAGTAACTTGTCGGTTGAGCAGATGAAAGTCCGGACGCTGTGACTGTCGGTACGGCCATGCTCAAGAATTGGAGGCTGTTGTTCAGGACGTTTGCGACCATCGAGAAGTGCAAGGGGTACTCTGTGCCTGTGCTGGTCTGGAAGATTTCGGAGCGGGACGAGAAGAGTCTCGACAGGTACGAGGGCTACCCGAAATTCTACGGCAAGCGGAATCTGAAGGTTGCGGTTACCTCACTTGATGGTCAGGACTTAGGCAACCTTACAGCTATGGTCTACATCATGACGAGGAAGGCGACCGACACCCGGAGCATTAACCCTTTGCCCAGCAAGCATTATTACTCCGTGCTTAACGCGGGCTACAAGACTTTCGGCTTTGATGGTAAAATCCTCAACGAGGCAGTAATCGAAGCCGCGAGACAGATTCAGCCTTTTCCACGTTAGTACACATACTCCTTTTTGTGTACTGCGTTTCGTTTGATAGCGGTCTCCTTCTCAGGGAGGCCGTTTTTATTGGCTCAAAACATCGAGATAGTCAGCCCACCACTGCATCAGCCTGACCCTTTCCGGCATGTATTCGGCGTGATTGTATGCCCCTCGCACTGAATTTCCCTCAACGTGTGCGAGCTGCCGTTCTATCACATCGCGGTTGATGCCATGTTCATTGGCGATTGTCGAGAACATTGCGCGGAAGCCGTGAGGGGTAATTTGCTCCTTTGTGAACCCAATCGTCCGTAACGCTACCCTGACTCCATTCTCCGACATGCAATGCCCGTCATTACGCGGCGAGGGGAACAGCCAGCGGCTTGTGCCTGTTATCGGCCTCAGTTCCTCAAGGACGGCTTTCACCTGCGAGGACAGCGGGACTATGTGTCGGCGTTTCATCTTCATTTTCTCAGCGGGTATGTCCCACATGTCAGGCTTAATCTCAGACCATTCTGCATAACGGACTTCACCGGGACGCGCCGCAGTATACACAGAGAAGAGCATCGCGCACCGCATGACAGTGTAGGGATACGCCTTCATTGCCCGCATCAGGATTGCTATATCGCCGGGGTTCGTGAGGGTTGCGTAGTGCTGGTTGATTCGTGGCCGGAGCGCACCCAGAAGCGCGGATGTGCCTTCAGCGTGCTATGCGACCGGATCACTGTCTGCCCAGCCCGCCGCAATTGCAAAGCGGTATATCTGCCCGATGATAGTTTTAACCCTCTTAGCGGTCTCATCACGGCCAGTATCCTCAACCCTGCGGCAAATGTGAAGGATATTCCCTGACGTTATGTCTCGGAGGGGGAATGCCCCAAGTGCCGGAAGTATGTATTTGTTCAGGCGGTAATGAATGGTCTTCAAGTAGCCGGGTGCTTTGTCCTTCATACGGACTTTGAGCCATTCAAGGTCGGCATCTGTGAATGTCTGAGGGATATTCGCGGATTTCAGTGAGGGGCTTTTGCCTTTTGCGCGGTCGGTCTGAATCTCATCCCGTTTTATTCGGGCATCTTTCAGGGATATGTCAGGGTACGAGCCAAGCGATAATTTATGCTCCTTCTTGTTTTCCCAGTAACGCAGAATCCAATACTTGCGCCCGGAAGGGTCAACCCGCAGGTACAGCCCCCTGTCATCACGTACCATGTAGCTGGTTTTGCGCGGCTTCGCATTCTTGACCTGTAACTCTGTCAGCATCGTTCATTACTCCTTTCAGCGAGACCGTACAAAAAATATCGCAACGATTTGCCTTGTACGGTTTGTTGTACGGTCATATATAGGCTTGATGTGGTTTTTATAGGTTTTTATCGGAGTAATGATAACAAAAAAATCCGCATTGTGAGCGGATTTTTATATTCTATCGGTCTTTACCGAGTTATTATCTGGTGGAGGCGGGGAGAATCGAACTCCCGTCCAACGTGGGCCAATCGTGATGGCACTACAGGCTTATTCTCTATTGATTGTCGTCCGCTTCAGGTCAGAGACAACCCTTCAGCGTTCCGAGGTCCTTACGTGTCTATCACCCTTCCGGGACCGCTAAAGGATGGGGAGCTGACTTTCATGACACCTCCGGCGAACCGTCAGCATTGTCCGATCCATTGGTGTAGCTGGCAACTAGGCCGCTAATGCGAAATTATCTTCGACTTTTATGTTTTTGTCCTAAGTTTTACGGGTGATTATAGACTTTCCCCGGCCTGCTCCTTCAGATCCTCCTTCACGCTGTCGAAACCTGTCGCCCCCTTAATCGTCGTCGTAATGTCCTTTTCCCCTCACAGCACGTGCTATTGACCTTTTCGCGTCCCTGTCGGCTATCATGTCGCGCTTGTCGTGGGTTGTACGTCCCTTCACGAGTGCAAGCTCAACCTTTGCGCGTTTTCCGTCCTTGATGTAGACACTCAGGGGAACAAGTGTTAATCCCTTTTCGCGTATCTTGTTCCGCAAGCGTATGAGCTCGTGCCTGTGTACTAGTAGTTTTCGGTCGCGTTCCGGCTCATGATTATAGTACGTTCCCTTTTCGTAGGGCGAGATGTGTACTCCTGACAGCCACAGTTCACCGTTCTCGATTGAGGCGTAAGAGTCCTTAAGGTTGAGGTTTCCGGCTCTGACGCTCTTTATCTCGGTGCCGGTGAGGACTATTCCGCACTCAAACGAGTCGAGGATGAAATAATCATGCCTAGCCTTGCGGTTTACGGCTACCTTCTTGTCATTGCTGTGAGTTGAACTTGACATGACGGGGAATTATACACTATTTCTGATTTTTCGCAAGTATCAGAACAAATCGCTATGTGTGCCTGTATGTGCAAGAAGCAGTATCAATTCGTCCTTGTCCTTCCTGTATACTAAAAGCCAATCAGGATTTATATGACACTCGCGATAACCTTTTCTGTCGCCCTTCAGAGGATGGTCGCGGTATTTTGGCGGCAGTGAAATATCTTCCTTGAGCATCCCGGCAACTTTATTGAAATCCTCAATCCTCAGACCTCGCTTCAAAGCCTTAGCCAGTTCCTTGTCGAAACGCGTAGTGGTAACAACCCTGTATATACGTCTCATTCGTTCAGTCATCAGGCAAGCCGCTTACATCGAAGCCCTTATCCCTGAGCATTTCTTTGATGGAATCATAGAACTTATACTTTTCCGGGTGAGCCATTATGTCCTCAGCCTCAGCCATTGACTCCCTCATTGCCTCCTCAAATTCCGGGCCGTGAAAGAGCTCGTAATCATAATCGTATTCGTCTGTGTCGAGCTCAGCAGGAACTTCAAGGGCTGTGTTGCCATGTTCCAGTGTTGCAGTAGTCATTGTGTTATGCCTCCTCACGGATTGATGGCCTCATTCTATCACCCCAGATACTTCCCAGATACTTCTTCAGCACAGCCTCAGAACAAATCACTATGTGTCCCGGTACGTGCAAGAAACAGTATCAGCTTGTCATTGTCCTTCTTGTATATCAATAACCAGTCAGGGTTTATGTGGCATTCTCTGAAGCCCTCGTACTCTCCATTCAGGAAATGATCGCGGTATTTCGGGGGTAAAGGTTTCCCAATCCTTAGCAAGTCAATCATAGCCTCAACATCAAGGGGATTAAGCCCGCGTTTTTCCGCCTTCTTGAGCTCCTTACGAAACCGCGATGAACGTATAACGGTTTCATACTTGTACACTGGGCTGTTCATCTGTCAGGAAAATTGCTCACGTCAAATCCCATGTCCCTGAACATTTCCTTAGTTGACGTGTAGACCTTGTACTTCTCAGGGTGAGCTCTCATGTCTTCATATTCTGCCAGAACTTCATCCATTATTGCGCGGAACTTAGGACTGCTGTAGAGTGCTTCGTCCTCCTCGTAATATTCATCCTCATTTGCTGCCGGAGCATCAAGAACGGTATTGCCCCTCTCGATTGTCTCATTGCTCATTGTGTTATGCCTCCTCATGGATTGATGGCCTCATTCTATCACCCCAGATAGCTCCTCAGCACAGCCTCCTTCATCCCTGCAAGTCCCTCAAGCTCCCTCAACTTCTCCGAGATCTCCTCCTCAAGGTCAGCGGCCTCGTCAAGAAATCTCTCCTGCTCTTCACGCGGCGGAAGGGGTATAACGTAGTCGAGTATATGTTCACGTTTTCCGCGGGGCATCTTCATACCCTTCACGTCCTGCATCACGTAGTCAAAGAATTTCTCCTGCCTCATCGCATAATACGCGAACTTTCCTGCGCATCTCTCATCGTCCCGGCTCCTGAACACCAGCACATCAGGCGAGCATCCTCCATCAAAGTCCGCAAGCCATAGCTTCCTGAGATACGGCCTTATGTTGGACAGGAGAATATCACCCTTGCGGAACTGTATCACGCTCCCTAAAGGCAGGGTTGAAGTATAGGGTCTTATCCCCCCGCACTTCTGGAGCATCGTATCTGTCGTAACGTACTGATGAGGCTCAAGAATGGACGTGTTCACCCTGTCGGTTATGGGCTCAAGTACGCTGGCTAGTGAGGCCCCTGGCAAGTCCTCGACCTCGCGGAAAAGTTCATCGATCTTCCCGCGGCATGTTGAGATCCCGGCGTTCAGTGAGGACTCCTGCGCGTCAATCCCGGAGCACTCGCTGACGATCTGGGCCTGTATGTCCATCGGTGGGAGGGGTATCTTGAGCTTGTAGACATCATCGCGATTGATGCATGGGACTCCCATCTTGTTGTTGAGGCTGGCAAAATCCATCTGCTGAAACACGTAGTACACGTAGCGCAGTAAAACTTTATCGCTGGTAAGCTGAACGTGATATGTCGTGTCTATAGGGTAGCAGTCCTCATCCTCCCACGTAACAGCCCCCGCGCTCCCAGTCCTGCCGATGATGATAACCGGCCCCTTAACCCAGAAGGTATTGTGCGTTCCTATCCTGCCGTTAGAGCCAAGCACGGGATATTCACCGGCAATACGCTTTGATGCCGGAAGCCCCTTGCCATATTCGAGCGTTAAGACCTTCCCGATTGTCTGCATGGGGTACTTACTCGGAAGCTCTATGCTCAGCTCAGGCTGTAAGTTCATGGCCGCATTGAAACCCGCCCGCGAAAAGTCCAGCATGTCGCTCGTCCTGACAACCCGCGAAAATCTCGCATTGTCCTCCGTCATCTCTATATCCCCGTCACTGAACGACTGCCTCACCACGTGCGCAAGTGTCCCTTCAGCCCCGCGGTTGTCGTTGTCGTAGAGTTTGCCCCCCCGCGCACCCGAAAACTTTATGCCCTCGTCCCCTTTTCGGTTGCTCCAGTCATAGCCGAGAAACTCCTTCTGCCCTGCGTTGTCCGACGGCGCAAGGATTATCACCGTCCGTTGCGAGTAGGTCAGTCCGTAGTAGAACAGCTTTTCACGCTCAACCTTCCGGGCACGGTCGTAAAATTCGCGCTCGTCCTGAGTCTTCCACGCCTCAAGGTAGCCCCTGAAGTATTCCGGCATGTCTGCGAACTCAAGGCGGCCATGAATGAACCCCTCCCACTGTTCACGCGTCAAGCCCTGCATGTCCAGGTAGCCAGTGAGTATGTCCTCGTCCTCCCAGTCCGTGAGGTCCCTGCCGTCAAGTATTGCGTCTACGCTGTCGTGTACGTGCATTGTTCGCGGAGGATGATGGGGGTAACGCTCAAGGAAGAGTATTACCGTGTTGGTGCCTGTTGCCCCGAAGGTCTTGCTGCCCAGCTTGACGATTGCACGGAGCTTGAAGTTCCGCAGTATCTCCTCACGTGCCCCGGTGTAACTGGCTGAGTCGTTGCTGAGGATTGACGAGGGAAGTATCACCGCCGCAATCCCCCCGGACTTCAGGAGCTGGCCGATGCGCTCGACAAATAGCACCTCGATCTCTGAGCTGTTGGGGCTGATTCTGCCGAGGAGGTCAAAGCTGTTGTTCTTGATGCTGAGATGCTGTCGGAATGATGCCACTGAATAGGGAGGGTTGGCAGTCAATATGTCGAACGTTCCGGGCTTTATGGCGGGGGTATTTTCGAGGCCGTCCCCGAAGATTATGTTGCTGTCCCCTGCACCGTTCATGAACATTGAGACTTTCGAGACACGCGCAAGACGGTAATCCTTCTCGATGCCATAGATGCAATCACGAACCCACGAGTTATCTTCCGAGCGTATGAAGTAGTTGACCGCCTCGACCGCCTCAGTGAGGAAATGCCCCGCACCGCACGCGTAATCTATCACCTTCGGACATGTCTTATAGCGTCCCAACGGCAGGCAGTCCCAGATGAAGCGTGTTATCACTATCGGGGTGAAGAACTGTCCTTCATTCTGCCTGAAGCCCTTATCGAGGAGCTGCTCGAACAAGTCG
>JAFRAH010000014.1 GCA_017405525.1 Synergistaceae bacterium | reverse complement strand
CCGATACCCGATACCCGATACCCGATACCATTATGCGGCCTGATTCGGTTTTGTCAACTGTCTTTCTCATGAACTGAATTATAGCACACGCTATCTTTGTCCCTTGTCGTATATCTGTCCCAATGCTCTTGGGCTGTGATTGTGGCGGCTGAAGAACACCAACAGCAGCAACGTCAGCACATAGGGCAGTATCCTCACGAGGTCGTTATACCCCGACGGAAGGCCCAGCTGATGGATTACGGCACTTCCCCCGCTCCGGGCAAACCCGAATATCAGGCACGCCCATAATGCCGGGAGAATGTCCCAGTTCCCGAAGATTAGCGCGGCAATTGAGAGATAGCCATAGCCCATGTATATATCCGGCGAGAAGTTAGCTGACACAGAATATGCGAAGCTCATTCCAGCAATTCCTGAGAGGCAGCCCGAAATGAACACCGCAACTGTCCTCACAGCATAAACGTTAATTCCCGCGGCATCGGCTGAATGTGGATTATCCCCGCAGGCCCGGAGCCTCATTCCGTAAACCGTCCTGTAGAGTACGTACCACATCACCACAGCCACAACGATAATCACCACCTCGAACGGGTATATGTCCCTGAAGGCCGCACCAATAACCGGGACATCACAGAGCCCCTTGACCGTCAGCCTTGAGCTCGCACCAAGAACGAACTTGTTGGCCGCATTCCCGAACATTGAGGCATTAATGCTCTTGGTCAGGAAACCTGTTAGTGCCATCGCAAGAATGTTCATCACTACCCCGCTGATTACCTGGTCGGCCTTGAACCTGATGCACAGCAACGCATGAAGTAGCGCGAAAATCCCCCCGCCAATCGTAGCGAACACGAACGAAGCATAGTATGGAACCGCCGAACCACTCCCGAATATCCCGGACAAGTACACGGCCATGAATGCCCCGGTGAACGCACCGAAGCCCTGAAAGCCCTCAAGTGCAAGGTTGGTGATGCCGCTCCTCTCGCTGTATATCCCGCCGATTGCCATGATGAACAACGGAAGGGAGAAGCTCAGGCCGTCAATAATTATCATGTCGAGCATCGTTAAGCCCCCCTCCTCTTCTTGCGCCCAAGTATCGCGGAACATGCCGCAAACGTCAGGATGAACGCAGTAATCAGGCTCGCTATTTCCGGCTCAATATGCTGGCGTGAGCTCATATACACTGAACCTTTCGAGATTACCGTAATCAGGAATGAGGCAAGCACACAGCCTAACGGGTTATTGCCGCCCAAGAGTGAGACTGCTATAGCGTCAAATCCCATTGAGGGCACAGAACCGGGCTGAATCGACGCAAGATAGCCGCAGAAATACGACACCCCCGCAAGCCCAGCAAGTCCACCTGAAAGCGTCATCGTGAGCATGGCCGTACGGTTTACGTTCATTCCCGCGTAATAGGCCGCATTGGGTGAGAGACCTGATGCCTTGATCTCGTAGCCGTATGTAGTCCGCTCAATGAACCACTGAAGCAACAACGCCGTAACTATCGCCAATGGGAACGCTAGGGCAATGTCGAGCTTGAGGCCCTCCCACCTGAAGCCGCTTAGTGTGAGCCTTGCATCTGCCACGATTGATTTGCTCTGACGTGATACAGGGTTAATGTAGAACGTGTTGATGTAAAACGTAATCAGGTACATCAGCGTTGAGTTGAGCATTATGGAGCTCACTACCTCGTTGACGTTGAAGCGGGACTTGAGCCATCCGATTAACGCCCCGACCAACGCCCCGGCCAATAACCCGGCAATGACGACAACGACACGTGAAGGAACGAACATTGCGGCAATGTGTGCAGTGAACCCGGCAAAGAGCATCTGACCTGACACGCCTATGTTGAAGAACCCGCCCTTCAAGGCAAGAGCAACCGAGAGTGAGGCGAAAATCATCGGTGTCATCGCGTCAATGAAGCTCATGAAGTCAGTGAACATGCTCTGACGGCCCGAATACTTCACCTTCTCCATCAGTCCCGAACCCTGCAACAAGTTCATGTATGACGCTACGGGGTCTTTTCCCATGAGCCACAGGATTAACGCCCCGAATATGAGGCTGATTACTATTGCGAGACATGACAACGTAAACTTCCTCATGCTGTTTTCCCCACCCCCATCATGTAGAGCCCAATATCATCCGCCGTGAGTTCTTGGGCAGGAGCAATTTTGTTGATGCTCCCGTTGTAGATTACGGCGATTGTGTCAGCACAGTCAAGAATCTCGTCAAGGTCAAGGGAGATTAGGAGCACTGCCGCACCCCTGTCCCTCTCAGCTATGATCTGGCGGTGAACGTTCATCACTGCCCCGGCATCTAGTCCTCGTGTTGGCTGCATGAAGATGATCAGCGGCCTCTGCATGTCGATTTCGCGGGCAATTATGGCCTTCTGCTGGTTGCCCCCGGACATTGAGCGCGTGATTGTCGCACCGCCCTGACTGCTCCTGATGTCGTACTCGCCTTCAAGCCTCCTGCTGTAGCCGTCAAACTCTGACTCCCTGATTACCCCGTTGCGTGAGAACTTGGGGCTGTAGTACTGCCTCAACGGGAAATTGTCCCTCAGCATGAAATCAAGCACTAAGCCCACGTTGTGCCTGTCCTCGGGGATGTAGGCGACTCCTGCCTCGATTCGTTCACGTACTGACGAGTGAGTAATGTCCCGGCCGTTGATGGTTATGCGTCCTCCTGACGGCCTCACCAGACCGGCGATTGAGTCGGCAAGCTCATTCTGCCCGTTCCCTGAGACTCCCGCAACCGCAAAGACTTCACCGGCATGTATCCTGAACGACACCGATTTTACGGCATCATACCCGGCAACGTTCCTCACGCCCAAGCCCTCAACCTCAAGGACAACATCACCGAACTTAGCGGGCTTCTTCTCGGTCGTGAATGAGATCTCATGCCCTACCATCATTCTGGCCATGTCGTCAGTCGATGAGCTGGCAACGTCAAGAACTGCAACGAGTTTTCCCCGGTTGAGTATTGCGCAGCGGTCTGCAACTGCTTTAATCTCGTTCAGCTTGTGGGTAATGAGGATTATTGTCTTGCCATTTTCACGGAGGCTCTGAAGTATCTTGAGGAATGCCTCTATTTCCTGCGGGGTCAATACTGCTGTGGGCTCGTCGAATATCAGTATCTCAGCCTCACGGTAAAGCATCTTCAGGATTTCAACCCTCTGGCGTGATGCTACGTTGAGATCCTCTATCACGTCTTCAGGGTTGACCTTAAGGCCGTAACGCTCTGACAGTTCCGCTATGTCATGATTTGCCTTCTTCATGTCAACGTAGGGGATAAATCCGAAAAGTTTACCCTGCGGCTCAAGACCGAGCACGATATTTTCAGCAACGGTGTAATTCGAGACAAGCCGGAAATGCTGATGAACCATCCCTATGCTAAGCTCAGTGGCATAACGCGGGGAACTGATGCGCTCCTTCCTGCCCCTCACGAGAATCTCCCCCTCGTCAGGCTCATACATTCCGAAGAGCATACTCACCAGTGTAGATTTTCCCGCCCCGTTCTCGCCAAGTACAGCGAATATCTCACCCTTCATGACCGAGAGCGACACGTCATCATTGGCCACGATTCCGGGAAAACGTTTCGTTATGTGCCGGAACTCTGCGATGACTTCAGGCATTATTCCGCGTCCAGTCCTGTGAAGTTGTCGGGCATTGTGCCGCTCCCGAAAGCCGCAGGAATGATCTTCCCCGCCTTCATGAGAGCAAACGCCGCATCAATCCTCGCGATAGTCTCATCACTGAGCTGATGCCTTCCGGGGGTCTTGACGTAGCCTGTCGAGTCAGTGTCAGCACCAAGAAGATAGTTGCCGCCCTTGAACCTGCCTTCTGCGATGTCCCGGAGAACCCTTGCGTTGTTCTTGTCCATGACCTTTAGCGCACTCGTGAGGATTACGTTTGCCGGGCCGTTCGCGCCGTCGTTGAACTGGTCAGCATCACAGCCGATGATGAAGACACCTTCAGCCTCTTTTGCCGCCGTGAAGACCCCCATACCTGCACCGCCTGCCGCAACGAATATCACATCACAGCCCTCACGGATTAATGCCTGGCCTACTACTTTGCCGTTTGCCTGGTCAACGAATGAGCCGATGTAGTTTCCCCCGACGTTCTGGCCTGTTACGTCAGTCCCGGAGTATGAGGGGAGCTCGATGATCTGAGCCCCGGCGTTGTAGTGCCTGTTCGCGTAATTCACCCCTGACATGAACCCGTACTGATAGTTCACGTTCGTGGGGAATGCTATACCGTTGACGACTGCAACCTTGTGGGTCTTTGAGCTGAGAGCCGCCGCTATTCCCGCGAGGAAGCCGCCCTCCTGCTCCTTGTACTTCATGGCGTTGATGTTCGTTGCCTCTACGTCATTGCCTGAGTCATCAGCAGGCCATGTGTCGACAAGAAGGAATTTCACTTCCGGGTTGTCCTCCGCAAGCTCAGAGATGCCGGAGAACTGGAAGCCCACACACACCACAGCGTCATAATCTGCCGCAATGTTCTCGACCGCCTTAACGCCCTCCGAAGGGTCGCCGGTCCTCTCCTGTATCGTCGTAACTGTGGCATCAGGATACTCCTTCAGAAAGTCTAGAATGCCGTTGTAGTTGGTCTCGTTGAAGCCGCCGTCGTGAACGTCATTGGGTGATGTGATGATTGCGACTTTGAGTCCATCGGCAAATGAACACACAGCGAGTGAGAGCACTAACACAAGAGCGAGTGCAAAACTTTTCTTCATGGATTAACCACCTCAATAAAATTTTTGGAATGCCCGTATTATAGCAGTATGAATGTGAGAATTATTCCCAGTGTGAAACTTGAAGCGTTCGTGAAAAATATAGTGAGCAATAATTTCTTGAGGCTGTACTTTGAGGCCGTGTTCATTGCACAGCAGGACATAGCGAACTCAAGGGCTACCACAGCAAGCTCACCAAGAAGGACACACCCCCAGAGCGTCAGGGACAACCTCCGAAACTCTAGGGACATAAGCCACTGGTTAAGCATTATGTTGCTGACTATGTTAATGCCCGCGAAATACAGGCAGTCCTTGATGTCCTTGTAGCCTGAAAGCCAGAATAGCGGTGTCTCGATTAGTGCCGTCAGAATTGCGGTAGTGATTTTCTGCCCCTCCCGTAACGAAGGAATATCAGCCCCGCCGCAAAAAGTCCCAAGAACTGAAGCACCGCCATAACGTGCGGAGTAATGTTCAGGTATCCGCCGAAGAACGCCCCCGGAAGAAGACACCCTGCCGCAAGCCCGAAAGTGAGTCCCGGATATTCGGGGAAGTACCAGTGAAGAAGTCTCAGTGTCAGGGGCATCGTCATGTTGAACGCAAAAGCTAGGGTGATTGCGCCAACAACGCCGGGCATCTGTATTGCCGCAAAGCTCAGGAGGAATATTGCGAGTATCGTACGCCTGAAGCCCAGAACGTCGCAGAGTATTCCCCCCGAAGATTTCCCCAGCATGAAGACGCACGGCATCAGCATAACGTATCCGGGAATGTGTGAACTTCCACCGAAGCCCCGCAAGACTACACACACCAAGAGCATCACTGTCCCGGCCATGAGCGGCAGAAGGTCAACACCGTGAACTTCAGGCGTTGCGTCAGGCTCATGCTCAGGCGTTGCAGGAGACTTCAGGAGGAGGAACAACGTTATTGCTGTACCAAGAATACAGACGGCCTCAAAGAATGTTGCCCCGACAATCTGATACAGTCCCAAGCCCAAGCCTACCGCCCCAGACGACACGAATATTCCCGGCTCCCTGAAGTTCCCGTAACGCTCAAGAATGAGGATGCCTGCCGAGACGTGAAACATGCAGTTACCCAGAGCAACAAGCACACTCTGCCAGAATATCCCTGCGGTCTGGAGGAAGCCCCCGGCAAGAAGTACAGGCACTGCGGCAAGTGAGGGCAGTATCAGGGACTTCCACCTGTCGAGGATTAGACCCGCCAGACATTGCCCACCGAAAGCTATTAGGTTGTAGAGCCCGAAGTAGTAGACTATCATGCTGTAGTCGGGCTCATTCACCGCGTAGCCTGCAAGGACTGCCGCACATACACCGTCAACCGTGAAGTGAAGTAACGTGCAAAGAAAAAGCAGCATAATTTTTTGTCCTCTTGGTCATGATTCTAATTTCCCCTGATAGTGATATAAGTTACTTGGTTTACGACCCGAACATCAGCAGATGACGAGAAATTTGCAGGCGTGAAGTCGACCATGTTGACATCCAGATGTTCACTGCCACTATGGGGCGACAAGCACCCATCACCTCCGCAACCTTCGTTGTCTGTTCTGTATCGGTTTGATGATTCCTCAATGCTCTCATATCTTCCGTCGGGAGTGAACGAAGCACTTGCCATGTAGTGGAGAACCTCCCCTGCCTCTGGTGTCCTGCAATTGAACGAGGCTGTAACTGACTTCCCTTCACTGTAGCTGTAATAGCCCCTTGATGAGTATTGAGGCTGTTCCGAGTCGCCGCTGAGCAGTGAGAACTGGCACGAGTAATCCCCTGAAGTTAGCGGTGTTATCCTGAGCTCCAAGACATTGCCGCCGACTTCCGGGACAGAAAGGTTGAACTCAGCACCGGGAGCATTACGCCTGAATATTCGGTGGTTTACGACATCAGCCCTTGCCGTCCACCTTAACATGCAGACAACGAGCATCACGGAAAACAGAAAGCCGGTGAAAAAACGTTTTGACATTACGACACCTCCATTAGCGGCTAATCTTCAAGTTCCTTCTCAACGAAGACATGTATAACGTCCTCAGCATTGTAGACCTTGACGTTCCATATGTGGAAGAAGAATTTCCCCTTTCTCCATCCTGTGTAGGGACTGAATGAGGCTCTCAATCGGTAATTGAGGCTTTCACCTTTTGGCGGGGTATCGTAGGAAAAATAGACGTTACGTCCGCGCTCATCATCATCATGCCGAGGCATGGGGCGGTACTCCTTGACTTTGGTCTCAACGTCCCCGCTGACCAGCGACAACGAAAACGAGTACCTGCCGCGAACAATAGGCTGTATTCTGAGCTTAAGGGTATTCTTCTTTTCCATGTACGGGGACAAGGTGAAGTTTATTCTGCTGAAGTATCCTCTTGCGACCTCTTCAGGGATAACGACATCAGCACACGACATCCCGCAGGAAAAAAGTACTAGCAAAGTGATTAGCATTGAACGCCTCATGATGGCAAGACCAACTTTCTTTAAGCATATGGATTTCGCGTTATTATACACATTCCCGAATGCTTGACAAAAATTTATACCCCCTGTAAAATCCCCCGTCTGGAAATCAAAAATTTTCAGGAGGTATTACATGGCCAGACACATGGTTTACGGCATCAATGACAAGCCGCCCTTCCTCATAATGCTTCTCTCAGGGGCACAGCACGTATTAACCCTCTTCGGTTCAACAACGCTGGTTCCCTTGATATTCGGCCCCGCAATGGGAATGGATACACTGCAAATAGCCTCGCTAATCTCCTGTGTATATTTCGGAATGGGAGTAGCAACACTAATTCAGACAAGCAAAAAGCTCGGTTCAGGACTACCAATCGTTCAGGGATCGAGCTTTTCTTTTATCCCTTCGGTGATGACGGTCATAGCACTCTACAAGGCTTCCGGCCCTGAGACGGTCATGCAGTACATGGGAGGCGGCCTAATCGCTGGCGGTATAATCCTCTCCATCATCGGCTACAGCAGAATAGTCGGAGTAATCCGCAAGGTCATCACCCCGGTGGTCATAGGCCCGGTAATCATGGCAATAGGCTTCTCGCTTGCAGGTACGGCAGTTCAGGGGAACGCGACGAACTATTGGCCGGCATCACTTGCAGTTGTGGTGTTGATCTTCCTGTTCAGCCTCGTCCTCAAGAACAAGTACATCAACATTTTCGCGATACTCCTTGCGATAGTAGTAACGTACCTCGCTTGCTTGGGTCTCTCAGTGAACGGGACGTTTGACCCCTCACATCCTGCCTACGTGAACCTTGAGACGGTGAAAAATGCATCATGGCTCAGGATTTCGAGCATCGAGGACGTTAAGGGTCTTGTCTTCCCGTGGGGTATGCCTCAGTTCAGCCTCATGGCAATAGCGGCAATGCTTGCTGGTTTCTTCGCGACAATGATCGAGAGCATAGGGGACTATCATTCAGTGTCTTACGCATCGGGAGTTGATGACCCTGACTCCGAGACGATAAGCCGGGGCATAGGTGCTGAAGGAATGTGCTGTGCATTGTCGGGAGTATTTGGCTCAGTCGGTACAACGTCATACACTGAGAACATCGGGTTAATCGGCCTTACTGGTGTAGCTTCAAGGGCAGTAGTCAGGACTGGGGCAGTGATCCTCATACTGATGAGCTTTGTCGGAAAACTCAGCGCGTTAATCGCCACAATGCCCTCGCCAATAATTGGGGGAGCATATATAGCACTCTTCGGGACAATCGGCGCAATGGGTATTCAGGTCTTGATGAGGGCGGACATGTCGAGCCAGAGGAACATACTCATCATAGGGTTTGCGTTCTTGATGGCACTGGGACTTCCCGGATGGGTTGAGGCCAATCAGTCGCTGTTCATGAACGAGGCACAGAGCCAGGTAATGCACACGCTTGGCGGAATGGTCTGGGCAGTGCTGAAGACACCGATGGCAGTTGCGGGGTTATGCGCGGCGGTCTGCGACTCACTTGTTCCCGGAACTGACGAGGAACGCGGTATCAACGTAAAGCCCAGAGGTATATAGTCGGCACAAAGAAGACAGAGAATACAGAAAGCCCCCGGCCATGCAACCGGGGGTTAATTTTTTGGGAGGGTCTCAGTTTGCGAGCTTCCTATATGTTCCCTTGAGGACGAAATCAGGAGCTATAGCCTCGTTCCAGTCGTCAGTGTCAGTAATCTCAACCTCAACTTTTCCCGCCGTGAACGTCAAAGTAGCCTGGCAGGAGCTGTAGTTGTTGTCCGACAGTTCAAGAACATCCCCCTCAATCCATCCTCTTGCTGTCCAGTGGACTTCATCCTTGAATCTGCTCACTATTACTTCGGCCTCATTGGTCGACGCGTCAAGTATCTTCACCGTGAGGAATCCCCCATCATTCTGGTACTCTCCTTCGGGAATTACGGGCTGTGAGGTTTCCTGCCTGACTGGTTCCGGCTCTGGGTCTGGCTCTGGGTCTGGCTGGGCGGCACGTTTTGCGGGGGGCTGCTGAGTTCGTGGCTGGGCTGAGGGTCTGAGCTCATCGCGGAGGTTCCGGGCAATTTTCGGGAGGGCATCGGCGCGGTCGTTCGTGGCCATAGTGTAGGCCTCCATGCGTGAATATCCTTCCTCCATGAGTTGGGCGGCGGCATCATCACGTCCTGACATGACCCATTCGCGCTCCAGCTTGTCGAGTTCGGTGAATATTCTCTTGGGAAGGGACTTGCGCAGTTTGTTCCAGACTTGGTTTAGTCTCCTGTCAGCACGGGCAAAATCTGCACTGCTCTTCCTCATCCGCAAGTATTCGGCATCACTGAGTGCAAAGGACGGCAGGGCAAGAAGAAACACAAGCAATAACGCAGAAATAAAACGCTTCATGAATAATCCTCCTTGTGTACGTTTTGAGAATGGGAAATATTATACATTGGGAAAGAAACGGTGCTATAATCTCCGAAAATCCACAGAAAGGGTCTTGACATCATGATTTCGTGGCTGTACACTCACAGCACAGCACAGCACAGCACAGCACTAGCCTAACTCACGTCCAAAAATTTCACGTCATAACAATTTACCGGGAAACTATAATTATACCTCATTGCCTGCCTTTTGTGGGAGGTGTAGGAATTGCTATTTAACTCGTGGCAGTTTGCAGTGTTCCTCCCGATTGTGTTCGGGCTCTATTGGTCATTGCCTCACAGGTACAGGTGGCTCTTAATCCTCGCGTCAAGTTACTGGTTCTACATGAGCTGGAACATCAAGTATGTCGTCCTGATTCTCTTCACGACTACAATATCCTACATGGCCGGGATATTCCTTGAGCGTTTCCGTGAGAACATGGCCGCAAGAAAATTCATCCTCACTTTCACGCTTGTCTCATGTTTGGGGGTTCTGTTCGTCTTCAAGTACTTCAACTTCTTCACTGAGAGTTTTGTTGCCTTCATGAAAATTTTCACACTCAACCTTCACCCCATGACCATCAAGCTGTTATTGCCGGTCGGGATTTCCTTCTACACCTTCCAGACTTTGGGCTACGTTATTGACGTGTACAGGGGGAATACTCAGGCCGAGCGTCATTTCGGGATTTACGCAGCGTTCATTTCGTTCTTCCCGCAGTTAGTGGCTGGGCCAATCGAGCGCACGAACAACCTACTTCCTCAGATCCGGGCTCATCATGAGTTCAACTATGAGCAGGGGACTTACGGGCTTAAGCTGATGGCGTGGGGGTTCTTCAAGAAACTGGCAATAGCTGACGTTCTGGCGGTCTACTCGGATAAAGTCTTCGGAGACGTATACAGCTTCAAGGGGTTTGCTCTGGTACTGGCGGCGTTCTTCTTCACGGTTCAAATCTACTGCGACTTCTCCGGGTATTCGGACATTGCCCGCGGTTGTGCAAAGCTCTTCGGGATTGAGCTCATGGAAAATTTCAGGAGCCCCTACTTCTCGGCAAGCATCCGTGAATTTTGGAGCAGGTGGCATATCTCACTGTCTACGTGGTTCAGGGATTACGTCTACATTCCGCTTGGTGGCAACAGGTGCGGGAAGTTCCGGCGGGGTGTGAACGTCATGATCACGTTCATCGTGTCGGGGTTGTGGCACGGGGCTAACTGGACGTTCGTGCTCTGGGGGGCAGTTCATGGCCTCGCTCAGGTGGTCGAGAATGCGTTTTCCCGGCGGGAGCATGAGCCTCATGGTCTGGGGCGGGCTTTGAGGGTTGCCGGGACGTTCATGTTCGTGATGATGGCTTGGGTGCTCTTCAGGGCAAATACTCTCTCTGAAGCTGCCTACATATATTCCCACATGTTCACGGGATTTTCTGCTTATTTTGAGATTGGCGTAGGGATGAAAAGGCTGGCAATATATGTTGCTCTCATAATCATCCTCACAATTTACGACCTCATCTCACAGAAACATAACGTAATAAGCCTCGTTTCATCATTAGGGACAATTCATCGGTGGACTGTCTATGACGCTTTCGTCGTGGCTACGTTCCTCGTTTACGCAAACTTTGCCGTAACCAACGCGGCCTTTGTGTACTTCCAGTTCTAGGCGGTGAATGGACATGAAGAAATTTCTGTTGAAACTTTCTGCCCTCGCTCTCACGTCAGCAATATCGTTGCTCTGTATATATTTCGTGATGTTCTCGGTCTCAGTGAACATTACAGGTCTTGCCTCTGAGGTATTCTATGCCATCAAGAAAGCCGGGCAAAACTCAGGACTTCCCGCAGTAATTCTCGGCGACAGCGTCTGCAATCAGCTCTGGCCTCAGAAAATGGACACTCCGGGAATCTCTCACTTGGGCTGCAACCAAGCAATCACTCCTGCCGGGACGTACCTCCTCCTCAAAAAATACCTTGAACATAACCCGCAGACAAAGGAAGTCTATTACCTCATAACTCCTGGCAGTTTAGGCAATGACTTGGGATTAAGATTCACCTACCAGTATTTTGTGATACCGTTCCTTGACGATGAGAACATGAAGCTCATTGACGAGGAGACAAGGCAGAAACTTTATGACAAGTTCGGGAAGTTCTTTGTTGAGAATGGGTACGTGAAAAATTTCCTCCTCAATAATAATTTGTTCATGGAGCAGTATATCAACTATGTCAGGAGTAAAACTGAGCCAAGCTATCATCACCGACTTTCTCCCACAGCAATAAGATACCTTCCCAAGATACGGCAGCTATGCAGGGAACATAACGCCGTCCTTAAGGTACTGCCTCTTCCTGTTCCTGACGTTAAGGGAAGTCATGGCTGGGAAAATTTCAGGGCTGATGTGAGAGCTAACGGCCTTGATGATATTTTGGGAGACTTCACGCAACAGATAATCTACTACCCTGAAGAGTGGTTCAGAGACGGGGTGCATTTCACGAAAGAGATACTCAGCCTTCATCTTGAGGAGATAAGGAGAGCGGTACTAAGGTAATTGTTGCATGGCCGTATATAATTTGAGCGTATCCATCAACATTATAGAAAGCCGTGAAAAATTCATGTCCGAACAATACAACGTTACAGGGATGAGCTGTGCGGCCTGCAGTGCCAGGGTTGAACGTGTCGTGAAGAAACTTCCGGGCGTTACTTCCTGTGCTGTCAGCCTCCTCACCAACTCGATGAGCGTTGAAGGCACCGCCCAGCCCTCAGCCATCATTGCGGCAGTCGAGAAGGCAGGCTATGGAGCGTCCCTCAAAGCCCCCGAACATTCAGCCACACCCTCACACTCACAGGAGGAGGAAGCCCTCAAAGACCACGAGACCCCTGCACTGAAGCGACGACTCATTGCCTCCCTAATCTTCCTTGTTGCCCTGATGTACTTCTCGATGGGTCATATGGTGGGTCTGCCACTGCCTGAGTTCTTCGTGAACAATCACGTAGCGCAGGGATTAGCCCAGTTGTTACTTGCCGGTATCATCATGGTCATCAACCAGAAATTCTTTGTGTCGGGTTTCAGCTCACTGATGCACTTTGCCCCCAACATGGACACACTCGTAGCTATGGGATCGTTCGCATCGTTCTCGTGGAGCGTCTACGTCCTCTTCAGGATGACGGAGGCAGGCCACACATTCGCCGTTCATGACTTCTACTTTGAGTCTGCCGGAATGATACTAACCCTAATCACAATCGGCAGAATGCTTGAAGCCCGCTCAAAAGGACGGACAACCGATGCCCTCAAGAGCCTCATGAAGTTAGCTCCCAAGACAGCAACGATAATCCGCAACAATCAGGAAGTTACTGTACCGATTGAGCAGGTCATGAGGGGGAATATCTTTGTCGTCAGGCCAGGCGAGAATATCCCGGTTGACGGCATAATCACCGAGGGAACGAGCGCGGTAAACGAGGCAGCCCTTACAGGCGAGAGTATCCCGGTCGACAAGGCACCCGGCGACATGGTCTCAGCCGCAACGGTCAATCAGTCAGGCTACATCAAGTGCGAGGCCACAAGAGTCGGGCAGGACACTACACTTTCGCAGATCATCCGAATGGTCAGTGATGCCGCCGCAACGAAAGCTCCCGCCGCAAAGATTGCCGACAAGGTCTGCGGTATATTCGTCCCGTCAGTGATATTCATTGCTGTTTGTGTCGTCATTGGGTGGATGATTGCCGGAAAATCTTTCGGTGATGCGCTCTCCTACGGTATAGCCGTCCTAGTCATAAGCTGCCCTTGCGCGTTGGGACTTGCCACGCCCGTCGCCGTAATGGTGGGTAACGGAATGGGAGCGAAGAACGGAATACTCTTCAAGACTGCCGCATCACTTGAGGAAGCCGGGAAAATCAACATTGCCGCCCTCGACAAGACAGGAACAATAACCAGCGGCGAACCAAAAGTAACGGACATTCTCACGGCAGGCGACTACCTCGAAGAAGACCTCATGAAGTATGCATATTCCCTCGAGGCAAAGAGCGAGCACCCATTAGCGCGTGCAGTAGTGAGTTTCGCGAAGGAGAAGGGGATTAAGCCCAGTGATGTCCGGGACTTCAGGGCACTTCCGGGCAACGGACTCACTGCAAGCCTCAATGACGGTAGCACTCTCACAGGCGGGAGCGTTAAGTTCATCGGCGAAAAATATTCAGTCAGCTCAAGATTTACGGAGGAGGCAGGGAAGTTCTCAGAGCAGGGAAAAACGCCGCTAATGTTCGTGAAGGATGATGAGCTTATCGGAATTATAGCAGTTGCTGATGTCATAAAGCCCGACAGTCAGGAGGCAGTGAAGGAGCTTCAGGCAATGGGCATCAAGGTAGTAATGCTCACTGGCGACAACGAGCGCACCGCAAAAGCTATAGGCACTGAGGCAGGAGTTGATGACGTTATCGCCGGTGTACTCCCTGAAGGCAAGGAGAGCGTCATTCGTGAGCTCCAGGCACAGGGCAAGGTTGCTATGGTTGGGGACGGGATCAACGATGCCCCGGCACTCACACGGGCAGATATAGGTATCGCTATCGGTGCAGGAACAGATATTGCGGTCGATGCTGCTGATGTCGTCCTCATGAAGAGCACACTGAAGGACGTACCTGCTGCTGTGAGATTGAGCCGTGCAACCCTCCGGAACATTCGGCAGAATCTCTTCTGGGCGTTCGTCTACAACGTGATTGGGATTCCACTTGCGGCGGGACTGTGGGGCTTGAAGCTCGATCCTATGTTTGGGGCGGCGGCAATGAGCTTGTCGAGTTTCTGCGTCGTAACGAATGCGCTAAGGCTTAACCTTTTCGACATTCACGGAGGGAAGAAATGAGGCGTGTAATAGCTTGCGTGATGGTACTGATGCTGTGGAGTTCGTGGGCATTTGCTGACATTCAGGAGTTCAGGTATTTCTCGCTTGATGTCCCTGAAGGCTGGACTGCCGAAGAGAGCGACTCGGTCGTTACTGTCTATGCGAACGACAAGACCGGCTCACTGGTCATAACGACAGGAGAACCGGGCGGGGCATCCCTTGAGGAGATTGCGGGGGCGTTCTGCGATGAACTTGGCGGGGGTGTACCTGTGAGCGATGACGAGGGGAATTACACATTCGAGTTCAACAACGGGATAAGTCAGGCAATGGTTACAGGTGATGAGGAGTTCTACATGCTCATAGTGGGGACGGGTTTCGTGAGCAATGCTGAGACGCTCGGCGAAATTCTGGCCTCCCTCGAAATGAAGTAGCACCTGTGATAGAATACGCACATTACAGGGAAGGAGTATTATCCGTGAACCGCAGCACAATGGTAAGAATGTGATGGTTCGTTGAGAATTACATCAAGGGCAAGGGTCATGTCCGAGTTCTTGACGTTGGGAGCTATGACGTGAACGGATGCATGAGGCCGCTGTTTGATGGTCTTGACGCTGAGTATATAGGGCTTGACATTGAGGCCGGGCCTAACGTTGACGTAGTGATGAATGAGCCCTACAAGTGGGATAATCTGGAAGATGAGAGCTTTGACTTCGTTATCTCGGCGAACGCTTTCGAGCACATAGAATTTCCATGGCTCACGATAAAGGAGATATACAGGAAACTGAAACAGGGAGGCTTTGCGTGCATTCATGCCCCGCTGAGTATTCCTGAGCACAGATACCCTGTTGACTGCTACAGGTATTACCCGGACGGTTTCAGGGCACTGGGGAAATGGGGAGGCTTTCAGGTCATCAGTGCAACAGTTGGCGGAGTGCCCTCAATGTCAGCACCAAAAGAATGGGACGAATTCAACGACAGCCTTATGATACTCCTGAAGTCAGACAAGCCCGTTAATCCTGATGATTACCCTGTACTGAAATATGAACGCCGCATAGAGTTCGTTGGCGACAACGCAAGCATATCGTCAATATTTCACCTTCTGATTGAGAAGGATTTTCCCTCGTACGCATGACCTTCTGAAACGTATAAAGCTGTCCATGAGAAAAAGCTAGAAGTATAATGCGGTGAAATTATCTCAGGGGTGGTTTTGCCGCAATGGATCTCATACTTGCCTTCAGCCTGTTCATATCGTCAGTCATTCTCACTCTCTATTACTCCCTGCCGATGAGCCTCGCAATGTCCGCGGGGTTCGTCCTGTTCATGTTCACCGGCCTTCACCGGGGCTTCACGCTTCGTTCACTTCTGGCCATGTCCTGGAAGGGCGCAAAGAGCTCGCTTATTGTCGTCCGTGTCCTCCTCACTATAGGCATCATGACCGGGTTATGGCGTTCTGCCGGGACATTCGCCGTCCTAGTTGCTTGGGGCATGAAGGCAGTTACCCCCTCAATGTTCGTCCTTGCGGCGTTCGTACTGTCCTGCATGATGTCCTACGCTCTGGGAACGTCATTCGGCACTGCCGGGACTCTCGGTGTTGCGCTCATGACCCTGGCACGCAGCGGAGGAGCTGACCCCGTGATTACTGCCGGGGCGATAATGTCGGGAATACACTTCGGCGACAGAGGCTCTCCATCGTCGTCATGCCTTCATCTTGTCTCAGCACTCACAGGGACGGAGATTTACCCGAACGTCAGGGCATTCATGAAGTCCGCAGTAATCCCCCTGATTATCTCGCTGGCATTCTATCTCGTTATGTCCCTGCGAAATTCTATAGGCAGCCTCAATCCTGACACTATAACCGAGCTATCTCGTGCCTTCGTTCTAAGCCCCCTTGCTGTAATTCCGGCGGTTCTCATGATTGCGCTTCCGTTGCTGCACGTAAATATCTTCATTGCGTTCATGTCGAGCATCATTGCGGCGTTCGTCTTGAGCATCACACTTCAGAGCCTGGACATGGCCGGGGCTCTTGAGGTGGCGGTGTTCGGGCTTCATTCTGACGGAGGGATTAAGGCTGTCTTCAACGGCGGGGGGCTGGTATCAATGCTTCAGATGTGCCTAGTTCTCGTGATTTCCGGGACGTTCTCAGGAATCTTTGACGGTACAGGGATGCTCTCAGGAATGCAGGGGAAAATCTCGCACATTATGCAACGCTGGGGGGCTTATCCCGTAATTCTGGCCGTGAGCACTCTTATGGATGCCGTGTTCTGCAACCAGACCGCCGGGGTAATCATGAGCGTTGAACTTTTCCGCAAGCCCTGTGATGATTCCGGGATGTCCCGTGAAAGTCTTGCGCTTGACCTCGCCAACTCTGGAGTGATTACTGCCCCATTAGTCCCGTGCTGTATCGCCTGCTCTGTCCCCCTCTCAATGCTGGGTGAAGGGTTAAGTGCCTTGCCTTATGCCTGCTACCTGTACCTGATACCATGTGCTGCCCTCGTGAAGTCATTTGCCGCGAAAAAAAACCGGGCCTCCCATTCTTGAACGGAAGACCCGGCCATGTTCACACTCTAGAATTTCGCCGCTTCCTGTCCTGCAATCCTCCCGAACACAACGAAGTCAGACACTGCCGTTCCTCCGAGCCTGTTCCCGCCGTGAACGCCTCCCGTAACCTCGCCTGCCGCGAAAAGTCCAGGTATTGCCTCACCGTTGCCCTTGAGGACTCTCGTCCTGCCGTCAATCTTGAGACCTCCCATTGTGTGATGTATTCCGGGGGTTACCTTGATCGCGTAGAACGGTGCTTTGTCCAGCGGCTCAATGAAGCTCGTGCGTCCGAACTCAGGATCTTTGCGTGCCTTCACGTAGCCGTTCCAGTCGTTCATCGTCTTGGTGAACGCATCAGCAGGAATGTTTATCGCCTTCGCAAGTGCCTCGTAGGTGTCTCCCTTGAAGCTGTAACCCTTGGCGATATATCCCTGAATGAGCAATGATTCGTCTACCATTTTCTGGTCAATGATGAGATAAGCGAATGAATTGGGCTGTGCAATTTCCGCCGCACTCACTACATCACGAGCAAGTACCTCGTCAATGAATCTCTTGCCCTCAGTGTTCACGAGTATAGCCCCGTCTCCTCTGAGTCCTTCAGTTATGAGGTTGGAGGAGTCATACTGGACTGTCGGGTGAATCTGTATCTGCTTCATATCCACGACAGCCGCGCCGAGTTCCTGAGCCATAGTGATACCGTCGCCGTTAATGCCCGGTGCGTTGGTCGTCATGAACCCGTCAAGTTCGGGCTTAAGCCTCGCAACCATCTTCAAGTTTGCGCCGAACCCTCCTGACGCTATGACTACTGCCTTTGCGTTTACGGTGATCTTTGCTCCCTTGCTCTCAGCGATTACACCAGAGACAGCCCCGGCCTCATTGGTCATTATGGATTTCGCTGTGGTCTCCATGAGGATGGTGATATTACTGCGGGACTTGCAGGCCGCCTCAAGACGGGGAACCATGTAGCCGCCGACAGATACAACCTTCTTCTGCTCGTTCAACGGCCTGTGAATGCGCTTGACCGATGCCGCACCAGCAGCACCTACTGAAGTCAGGTCAATGTTCACGGTCTTGAGCCAGGCTATAGCGTCTGCTGTGTTCTCCGCGAGCGTCCTGACAAGTTCGGGGTTGTTGATGCCGTGCCCGCCTATGAGGGTATCGAGCTGCATGAGTTCCGCACAGTCGAAATATCCCTGCGGGTTGGCCTTGTACGCCTCCCACTTCTTGCGGACAGCCTCAGCAAGTGCCGTAATGACCGGGTGGTTTGCCCACTTCTCCGCCGCTGTCTTCAAGGTCTTCTCGACTCCTGCCTCTTCCGTGAAGGTGTTGCTGTTCTCTTCGGGAGTACCTGCCGCGTTCATTCCTCCCGATGCACGTACCGAGTTGCCCCCAACCATAGCCTGCTTCTCGATGAGGACGACCTTCTTGCCCGCGTCTGCCGCAGTGATTGCCGCGATCATTCCAGCACCGCCAGCACCGATTATCGCAACGTCAGCGTCATAGGTCTTGTCCTCAGCGACTACAGCATTGCCTGCTCCCTTGAAGTCTTCAGGATTAAGCCCGGCGGCTATGAGTGCTGCCTCTGCTGCCTTGAGGATTCCTGTTGAGCTGATGGTTGCTCCTGTTACGCCGTCAACGATGATTGAGTTCCTTGCGACCATCTCTGCGGGCATCTTCTCGACTGCCACAGAGCCGATGCCGGGGGTCTCCTTAGGGCCTGATGCTGTGGCGGCGGTGATTTTGCCGTCCTTGATGGTGAGGTTGACGGTGATAGCTCCGGGGCCTCCGAAACCGTCAGCTGTTCCTGAACCCATGGCCGCGCCTTTGGTGTTCTGCTGGGTGATTACCATTATGGCGATTATCACAATGGCAGAAGCAAGCGCAAAAACTTTTTTCTTCATGGCTGTATGAGCCTCCTTAAATTTTTTTGGAATGTGTAATATTATGACAGAAATTTTTTTATCGCAGGAGGATTTTTTCAGTTGAGAAAAAAATTTTTACCCTTTCTTGCCGCTTTATTGGTCATTGCGATTTTTCCCTTGCCCTCATTCAGCGCAGAGACAAAGGAACTTGCACAAGACTACATCACACGCATTCAGTCCGAAATAAGCTCCGACATCTCCCGTCTCAGGACACAGGCTGACACTGAGCTTGAAGGAATGAAGCTCGGAAGTGCCGACATTTCCCGCCGCATTCAGGAGCTCGAAGACCTCACAGCCAGATCATCCGATGACATGGCCGCGTGGGGGTATTCCCCGGAACAACGGGAGATACATTCCCGGATACTCTCGGAACTCAGCATAGCCTATTCTGCCTACGGTGCACTGCTCCAGGTTGCCAGATCAGAGGCAGGAGGGACAAAGTCAGACGATGTTACCTCACTGGGCAACGTCAAATCTCCCGACATAAACGCAAGCGATGCATTACGTCAGGAAATCGCAAAAGTCTCACGCGGCCTTGACGTTCAGGTGTTCTACTTGCAGTCGAAGATCAGCAAGCTACGTTCAGACCTTGCGCGGGCTTCATCACTTCAGAAACAGCTGAAGGATGCCCAAGATGGAGGCGAGGCTATCGAGTTCCCACATACACACGTACTTGACCTTGAGCGCGCAAGAATCAACGTTGCACTTTCACGCTTCCAGACACGCACGAACAAGGCAGCATTTGACCGCAACGTCTCATCAATCCGTCAGCTCAGGCGCAGGCTCTCGGACATGCAGGAACACGTCATATTCCCCCAAGAAGTACTTGATGCCAACCTCGAAAAGATACAGTCCCGGATAAACGAGCTCACTGAAGAGATGGCCGCCTCACGAAAAGCACTAGACTCCGCAAATTCCTCAATGGTTCGGGCAAGGGCAGCCCTGGGTTCTGCTGACGTGAACACCCTCACGAACGCTTCATCCTTGTACATGGCCAGGAGCGCGAGGGCTGAATACTGGGAGCACATGACCTCACTGATTGACGATGAGATTGCGTTCAACCGCGAGCTTCAGGACATATGGCGGAAGAGGTACAAGCTCTTCCACGACCAAGCATCAGGCGAGGAAGTCTGGGAGATCCGCGAGAGTTCGGCCTTGAGGCTTCAGGAACTGCAGAGACAGCTCGACAGCATCAGGACGACAGACAGCAACGTGTTACGCCAAGTCGAGGCCACGCTCTCGAAGGCAGAGGCAGAAGGCATCTCCGGGACGATACAGCAGAACATACTTCAGGCGGCAGACAACCAGCGCAAAATAGTCTCAGAAGTTTTTGACCGCTACGAATCCCTGATACCCGACGTAATATTTTTCGTCCAGAGGCTCAACTCAGAGGCCAGTGAGAATATGGGGGCATTGCGTCTTGCGGAGAAGGTAAGCTCATTCAGCTATGAGACAGTGATGGGTTTCCTCAACACTGAGTTATGGGAGGGGGAGGGATATTCCGTTACTGTGAGCAAGCTGATTATTGCCGTTATCGTGTTCCTGTCGAGCTTCTTCCTGAGCTCACTGGGCAGCCACTGGATAAAGCGGAGGATGATCAACCGCTTCAAGGCCAGCATAACGGCGGCTAATGCAGTCCAGCGTATAGTGTTCTACATTTTGTGGGTAGCGTTCGCATTGATTGCCCTGAACATCGTCAAGATACCGTTGACGGCCTTCGCATTCATGGGCGGTGCTTTTGCGGTTGGTATAGGTTTCGGGATGCAGAACATCTTCAACAACCTCATCAGCGGCTTCATCGTGATATTTTCGCGTCCCTTCAAGGTGAATGATATTGTTGACGTTGCGGGAACTCAGGGGACGGTCGAGGATATAGGCTCACGTTCAACGATGATAAAGACGTGGGACGGCCTCGACGTAATCCTGCCGAACAGGTATTTCCTTGAGAACAGCCTAACGAACTGGACGAAGTCAGACCAGAGGAAACGCGAGCTCCTGAAGGTCTCGGTGTCATACGATGCAGACACTAGGCACGTGGAGAAACTCCTTCATGAGATTGTTGCGGGTCATTCGAGCGTCCTGAAGTCCCCTGCACCGATGGTAATCTTCAAGAACTTCGGCGATGACGGCTTGGAGTTCGAGGTGTATTACTGGATAGAGCTCCGCAAGGCATCAGGTATGAAGGTCTCCAGCGACATGAGGCATCACATTGCGGCGGTGTTCAAGCGCGAGGGCATCAACATACCCTATCCTCAGAGGGACGTTCACATCATCACGGAGAAGGCAGCTCCTGAGATTGAGAACCATGAAGGGCATGAAGGCGTTGAAGAAAAGAATGCATGATAAAATATTCAGGCAATCCAAAAATTTCACAAGGAGGAAAAATTTATCATGAGGAAAATCGTAGCTCTCTCTATGATCCTTGCACTTGCCTTTGCGCTCCCGGCAGTTGCTGACGAGAAGGCAGGACTTCCCGGAGGAACAAAGCTCATCTTCACGACCGGCGGAGCTCAGGGTACGTATTACGGCTTCGGCGGAGTTCTTGCTGGCAAGGTTGGCGAGAAGACCTCAACCACAATCACGGCCATCACGTCAGGCGGCTCAAAGGCCAACATTGAGGCAATGGA
The DNA here is from genome assembly GCA_017405525.1 of Synergistaceae bacterium. GTDB lineage: Bacteria > Synergistota > Synergistia > Synergistales > Aminobacteriaceae > JAFUXM01. The sequence goes on along the minus strand of JAFRAH010000014.1, from coordinate 79,379 downwards.
TGACGGTGATGCACAGCTTGGTTTCGTTCAGTCAGACGTTGGGGCATATGCCTACAGGGGAATGCGTCTGTTTGAGGAGAAGATAACGAACTTCTCGACTGTCGCCAATCTCTACCTTGAGCAGGTTCAGATAGTAACACTTGACCCGACAATCAGGACAGTAGCCGACCTCAAGGGCAAGAATGTATCAGTTGGTGCGGCAGGATCAGGGACGTACTTCAACGCGGTGGACGTTCTCGAAGTCTACGGCCTCGACATCAACAAGGACATCAAGCCGACGTACCAGTCATTCGGCGACTCGGTTGAGGCACTACTTGACGGGAAGATTGATGCGGCATTCATAGTTGCAGGAGCTCCCACGACGGCAGTAACTTCACTTGCGGCAACAAGGAAGGTCTACCTTGTCGGATTTGACGATGAGCACGTACTAATGCTTGTGGCGAAATCACCCTACTACTCAGTCCACAAGTTCAGCAACGAGGTCAAGGAAGCCTACAAGTTCAACAGGGAAGACGAGGACGATGACGTTACGACGGTTGCAGTTGGTGCGGTCGTAATTGCACGCGATGATGTCTCAGCGGCTGATGTGTATAACTTCCTTTATGGCGTGTTCGAGAACAAGGACGAGATTACTGCGGCACATGCCAAAGGTGCGGAACTTGACCTGAATTTTGCGGCATCATATACGGCAGTCCCCTATCATCCCGGAGCGGTGAAGTATTTTGCCGAGAGGGGAATCAAGGTAGCAGGCAAGTAATTTTCCTGAAGGAACATGATTTTACGGGGCGGCTGTGATTGAGTTCATGGCCGCTCATGTTTTAGGGAGGAATATTCATGAGTGATACTGATTTAGAGTCCCGGTTCACTACCGAAATGGACGAGAATATGGATGCTGTGATTGACAGCGTGATGAAGAAGTATGACCGCGAGTTCAACACCAGGCTGTGGACAGGAAGCGCGGCAACGTTCATCAAGTTCTTGTCAGCGGCGTTCTCGTTGTACTGCATCTACGTTACATTGTTCAGTACTGCCATGCCTGAGATACGGCTTAATGTCTTTCTCGGCCTGATCCTGATTCTGGGCTACCTTCATTACCCGATAAAGAAAGCATCAGGGTATATATCGCCAAGCCCAAGCGACTCAATATCAATCTCTTTAGCCCTCGACATGAAGCCGCGTGCAAACACAATCCCGTTCTACGATGTGATAATCATGCTTGCCGGAGCGATACCGTTCTTCTATTTTGCCTGGAACGCCGAGAGCATCATCAAGCTGGCACTCCGTGTAACCAGTCCCCGCAATCCCAACTACTACATGATGGTTAGCCTTGCGGTCATGGCGATAGTCTCAACGATGGAGCTCTGCCGCCGCTGTGTGGGTATCCCTATACTCTGCGTTGTCGGTGCATTGATGGCCTATGCGTTCTCCACTGTGAGGTTCGGGAAGGTGATTTATGACCTCTTCTACTCGACAGGCGACGGACTGAGGAGCACTCCCATTGAGGTCTGCGCAAAATACATCGTGGTATTCATCATCTTCGGAGCATTCCTTGAGCGCACGGGAATATCAACGTTCTTCATCAACCTCGCCAACGCCATAGCAGGAGCATCATCAGGGGGCCCGGCAAAAGTCGCGGTAATCTCCTCGGCACTCTGCGGTATGGTCTCCGGGTCGTCAGTCGGGAACACCGTAACCACCGGGAGCGTAACCATCCCGATGATGAAGCGCACAGGGTACAAGCCAGAGTTTGCGGGTGCAGTCGAGGCTGCCGCGTCAACGGGTGGGCAGATCATGCCGCCGATAATGGGAGCTGCAGCGTTCCTCATGGCCGAATACATGGGGATACCCTACTCACAGGTTGCACTGAAGGCGATACTTCCTGCTGTTCTCTACTTCACGGGGATATATATTGCCGTCCACCTTGAGGCCAGGAAGCTCGGACTGAAAGGAATACCCAAAGAGGAACTGCCCAGGATACTTCACCTGCTCCCGAAGATATACCTGTTATTGCCGCTGGTTATTCTCGTAGTGATGGTGTCGATGAACATATACACCATGCAGTTCTCGGCGGCTATAGCTATAGGCTGTGCAATAGTTGTCGGTCTCTTCAACAGTGAGGAGAGGATTACCCTGAAGAAGATCGTCGATGCTCTTGAGGCAGGAGGCAAGGGGACAATCACTGTGGCTGTAGCGTGTGCAATGGCTGGGCTTGTTGCTGGGTGCATAACGTCGACGGGACTGGCAAGCGAGCTCATCACTATGGTGGTGAACGTCTCAGGAGGTCATGCATTCATTGCGCTGGTTCTGACGATGATATGCTGCATCATTCTCGGAATGGGTGTGCCAACAACCGCGAACTACTGCATCATGGCGGCAACCTGTGCACCTATCCTCATGGCTCCGGCAATAGGGATCGAGAAGATCTGCGCTCACTTCTTCGTGTTCTACTTCGGGATTGTTGCGGACATAACCCCACCGGTTGCGTTGGCGGCATATGCTGGGTCGGCAATCGCGAAAGCCCCCCCCATGAAGACGGCCTTCAACGCTACGAAGCTGGCTATAGGTGCGTTCATTGTGCCGTATATCTTCGCATTCACCCCAACGATGCTTTTCGAGAACGTCCAGCCGATAATCGAGATTGCGGGAGCCGGGCCGGTACTAACGAGCATACTTGTAGGTCTTGAGATTGCGTTAATCTGTGCTACTGCCCTTCTGGGAATCTTTGGGGTTGCGGCGGCACTGAATGGCTATCTCTACAGTCCCATCAACCCAATCTTGAGGGTGATAATCTGTGCGGGAGGACTGAGCATGTTAGTGCCGGGTATAGTGAGCGACCTCATAGGGCTGATGCTTGTGGGCTTCGTGGTAACTGTTCAGTATATGAAGAGGCAGCAAGTCCCTGCAGTCTGAAGGCGAAAACGCACAAAAAACCCCCGGCCTGTCACCACCGGGGGCATCTTCTATCACTCTCAAGCTCTCACTCGAACATTGCACTTATAGGCTCTTCACAGTGAACCCTCTTTATCGCCTCAGCAAATTCCGGAGCAATCGACAGCTGCATAACCTTGTCCGAGCGTTTCTCTTCTGGAATTGGTATAGTGTCCGAGAAAACCAGCCTCTCTATTGCGGACTTCTTGATGTTGTCCATAGCACTGCCCGAAAGCACCGCATGTGTCGCGCACGCAAATACCCTCGCGCATCCCCTCTCAATGAGCCCATCAGCAGCATGGCATATCGTCCCAGCAGTGTCTATGATGTCGTCAACGAGGATTGCAGTACGTCCCTTGATGTTCCCGACAATGTCCATCACTTCAGATTGGTTCGCTACGTCATGTGAGCGTCTCTTGTCCACAATCGCAATGTCAACGTTCAGCTTCATCGCAAATTTCCGCGCCCTCGCAACTCCTCCTGTATCTGGGGAAACTACTACTACTTTTCCGGCCTTGAGGTCATCCGCCAAAAAATCCTTGAAGTATGACGCAAAGAGATTCATTGCCGTGAGGTGGTCAACAGGAATGTCAAAGAACCCCTGTATCTGCCCGGCATGAAGGTCAGCAGTTATGACCCTGTCCACTCCTCCGTGAGCAAGCAAGTTAGCCACGAGCTTGGCCGTTATTGGCTCTCTGGGCTTGGCCTTCCTGTCCTGACGGCAATACCCGAAGTACGGGATCACCGCGTTGACGTAGTGGGCTGAAGCTCTCTTCACCGCATCAGCCATGATGAGCAAGTCCATGATGTTGTCGTTCGTTGGGCTGCATGTTGGCTGTATGATGAAAACGTCAGAACCCCTCACGCTCTCGCCAAACCTAATTCCTGTCTCACCGTCCGAAAATTTGAAGCTCTTCACGTCCGCCAATGGAATGTTGAGTTCCCTGCTGATTATCCGCGCAAATTCAGGGTGTGCATTACCTGATATTATCTTGAGACCGTTTCCTCTGGACAAAATTACTTTTCCCCTTCCGTTGTAGTTTTGTGGTGATGGTGGTTGTGTAATGACCAGTCCGCAATATTCTTCTGGCGTGCCCTGCCTACACCTAATGCGTTTTCAGGGACTGCCTGAGTTATCACGGAGCCTGCTGCCGTCGCCGAACCGTCAGCAAGTTCAACAGGAGCGACGAGCATTGTATCAGAGCCGATGAAACAGTTATTGCCGATAAATGTCTTGTTCTTCTTTTCGCCGTCATAGTTGCAAGTGATTGACCCTGCACCGATGTTCACGTCATGGCCGAGTGTTGCATCTCCCATGTAGGACAGGTGAGGGACTTTCGAGCCTTCCCCAATGTGTGAGTTCTTGAGCTCCACGAATTTCCCCGCGAATGCCCCGGCCTCAAGCACCGTGTTATCCCGGATGTAGCAGAACGGCCCGGCCTTCACGTTGTCCTTGAGGGTGCTGTTCTCTATCACTGCATAGGCGACTATGTGGACGTTATCACCCAGTGTTGCGTTCGTGAGGATTGACCCCGAACCGACAACACAGCCCGAACCGATTTTGCTTTTGCCCCAAATCTGGACGTTGGGCATGATTACGGCATCAGGTGAGAGCTCAGCATCAACGCCGATATACACGCTCTCAGGGTCAGGCATCCTTACGCCCTCAGCCATCCACCGTGAAAGTATCCTCATCCTCATATCACGTGAGACATGGGCAAGTTCCGCCTGAGTGTTCACGCCCTGCATCTCGTCTTCAGGGAGGACCAGCGCGCCCGTAGTCATTCCCGCGCCGTTCATGAGACCTAATGCGTCGGTTATGTAGTATTCGTTCTGAGCGTTCTTGTTCGTGATTGAGTCTATGACCTTGAGGAGGGATTTTACCCGGAAGGCGTAACAGCCTGCGTTGACTTCGTGGATTTCCCGTTGTTCTGGGGAAGCGTCCTTGTACTCTACAATGCTCACGGAATTTTTGCCCCGTATGATTCTGCCGTATGAGCCCGGATTTTCTGCCTCGAACGTGATTATTGTGCAGTCGTTCTTCTCACAACATGAGGAAAGTTCACGGAGGCTTTCGGGTTTCATGAGCGGAACATCACCGTTGAGGACAAGTAGCGAATCATAATCCTTCCACCATTCACGGGCTGACTTCACCGCGTGGCCTGTACCTAGCTGTTCATGCTGCCATAATACTTTTACGTTTGGGAATTTCCGGGTTATGTGTTCTTCGACAAGTTCACCGCCTGAACCTACAAGGACGGCTATATTTTCGGGTGGAATCTCTGCTGATGCTGCACTGCTGATGACGTAATCAATAATCGGACTGCCTAGCAATGGCTGTAACACTTTGGGTGTTGCGCTCTTCATCCGTGTACCTTTTCCGGCGGCCATGATGAGAACGCAAAGACTATCCATGACATGCATCACCTCGTTTAGTCGTGTGGCTGGGATGGATGGATTCGAACCATCATTACAGGATCCAAAGTCCCGCGTCCTGCCATTGGACGACACCCCAACTCATGAAACACGTCAATTATTGCCTAATTATTTTCAGCCGTCAAGTTATGCGAGAAAATCCCTTCCAGTTTTCGGGAGCATGTCCACCCTCACATCAGGGAGTTCAGGAACGTCAAGGGCATCATTCTTCTCTTCCGGCACTGAGGATACTTCTGAGTTCACTGGCTCAGTCTTGTCCTCGTTCATGAGGCGTTCAAATTCCTCTGCGTCAATAACTTCACGCTCAAGCAGTACCCCGGCTATCTTGTCCATGAGTGCCCTTCTTGAAGTGAGTATCTCTTTAGCGTTCTCGTAGCAGGTATCAATTATTGCCTTCACTTCCTGGTCAATCTTGTAGGCTACTTCCTCGCTGTAGTTGCGGTCTTCCGAGATGTCGCGGCCTAAGAATATTTCCTCGCGTTTGTTGCCTAACTTCACGAGTCCGATTGTCTCACTCATCCCGAGCTGTGTAACCATCTGGCGGGCTGTCTGTGTTGCGCGTTCAAGGTCATTAGCCGCACCGCTGGTTACGTCGTTGAACACAAGCTCCTCACTCACACGGCCACTCAGGAGAATAGCTATCCTGTTCATGAGCTCAGACTTCGACATGAGGAATCTGTCTTCTTCCGGGAGCTGTAACGTGTAGCCAAGTGCCGCGTGTCCTCTGGGGATTATGCTTATCTTGTGGACTGGGTCAGAGCCGGGAAGAACCTTCGCGACTATTGCGTGTCCTGTCTCGTGGTAGGCAATGATCTTCTTCTCGTGGTCATTGAGGATTCTGCTCTTCCTTTCGGGCCCGGCCATGACGCGCTCTATGCCTTCTTCGAGTTCGTCCATTCCGATTTTGTCCTTGCCATGACGTGCCGCAAGAAGCGCACCCTCATTCACGAGGTTTTCGAGGTCAGCACCAACAAGCCCCGGTGTCCTCCGAGCAAGTATCCCAACGTCAACATCATCGGCAAAACTCTTGTCCTTCATGTGAACTTTCAGGATCTCCTCACGTCCCCTGACATCCGGGCGGTCAACGGTGATATGACGGTCAAAGCGTCCCGGCCTCAATAGTGCAGGGTCAAGAATGTCCGGCCTGTTCGTTGCGGCAATAACTATCGTGCTGGTCTTGTCGTCGAAACCGTCAAGCTCAACAAGGAACTGGTTCAGCGTCTGCTCCCGTTCGTCATGGCCGCCTCCTAGTCCTGCCCCCCTGTGGCGACCTACTGCGTCCATCTCGTCAATGAAGATGATGCAGGGCTGGTACTTCTTGGCCTGCTCGAAGAGATCCCTGACTCTGGCAGCACCAACTCCCACGAACATCTCGACGAAATCCGAGCCGCTCGAACTGAAGAACGGTACATCAGCCTCACCTGCCGCCGCACGTGCAAGCAATGTCTTTCCTGTTCCGGGAGGGCCTACAAGCAATATGCCTTTGGGTACTCTCGCACCGAGCTTCTTGAACTTTTCGGGGTCTTTCAGGAAGTGGATGACCTCCTGCAATTCTTCTTTCGACTCATCACAGCCCGCAACGTCAGCAAACGTAACTTTGGGTTTGTTGTCGAGGAATAATTTTGCCTTGCTCCTCCCGAACGACATAATCCGTCCGCCGCCTCCCTGCATGTTGTTGAGGAAGTAGAGCCATACGCCAATAAGCAGGAGCGTGGGGAACAACGAGGTCATCAGGGACACAAGCCATGTATTTTTTTGGGGAGCCTCGACAGTAACCATTACACCCTTTGCCGCCGCCCTGTCTGCAATTCCTGAGACATCGAGGCCGTAAGTCAGGAACATCTGGCCGTTGTGGAGCTCACCCTGAAGTGTCGCTGAACTCGATTCGCCGGGTACTGTGTTGTTCCGTATCTGGAGTATTCGGATATTGCCTGCCTCTAAGTCCTTGAGGAACTGGCTGTAACTGATTTCGTCATATTGCTTCTGGACTTCTTCAGGTGTCAGGAACATGTTGACCATCGTAACGACAACAAGGACTAACACGAGATAAAGCCCAAGGTTCTTTACCACTTTACCCAAGATGAAAATTTCCTCCGTTTTTGCTGATATATAATGAACGTCAACGATTATAACAGAGGGGAATTATTTTTCATGACATATGACGCACTAGAACTCTCACTGAATGACTGGCAGATACTCTTCACCGAATGGAACGAACAGAAATTCCGGGCCACCCAAGTCTGCCAATGGATATATGCCAAGAAAGAATTCAGCTGGCACTCAATGACCAACCTAAGCAAGACTCTCCGGGACAAGCTCAACGAAAACATCATGATGAGCCTCCCCATAGTGATACGTCAGCAGGTCTCACGGGACGGAACGCGAAAATATCTCTGGCAGCTCAACGACGGATCACGAATCGAGTCCGTCCTCCTCAATCATGGAGGGCACAAGACAGCGTGCATCTCCTCACAGGCAGGGTGTCCTCTTGGGTGCACGTTCTGCGAGACGGGGGCAAATGGCTTCACGCGCAACCTCACGCGTGGGGAAATACTCGGTCAGTTCCTCATGATGGAGAAACTCAACGGTGCGGACATAAACAACATCGTCTTCATGGGAATGGGAGAGCCTCTGCTGAATGAGGACAACGTGTTTTCGGCCATCCGTTCACTCAATGACAAGAACATGCGAAACTTGGGGGCACGTCATATCACCATCTCAACGTCAGGGATTGCGCCCGGCATTGAGGATCTTGCGGACTTCGAGATACCTATACGGTTATCGCTCTCACTTCACGCTCCGAATGACGAGCTCCGCAGCCGCATCATGCCCGTAAACCGCCAGTACCCCCTGCAGAAACTCGTTGCCTCACTGAGACGCTACCATGAAAGGACTGGTGAGCGAATAACTATCGAGTATGCACTGATTGACGGCGTGAATGACTCACCTGAATATGCCTACGAGATGGCGGCATTGCTTGACGGTTTAGAGCCCTACATCAACATCATACCCTTCAACCCGATACCATCAAAGCCAGAGCTTAGACGTTCACCGAGCGGAAGGGTCAAGGAGTTCTGCAGTGCCCTCGCCAGCCTGAAGATTGAGCACGAACTCAGGAAGGAGAGGGGCGGGGATATTATGGCGGCTTGTGGTCAGCTTGCGGGGTCTACGCGTAACGCCTCCTGAAGTCCTCGTAGGACAACCCTATACCATCCCGCAGTGAGGTCTTGGCCTCCCAACCCATAGACTTGGCCTTGCTTATGTCCATGACCTTGCGGGGGGTGCCATTGGGCTTTGACGTGTCCCAGAGTATCGAGCCGTCATAGCCCACTACCTCAGCGACAAGGCGGGTCAAGTCCTTGATGGTGATCTCGCGGCCTGATCCTGCGTTCACGGTCTCATTGCCTGAGTAGTTGTTCATGAGGAACACGCACAATTCTGCCAGGTCGTCAACATACAGGAACTCACGCAGCGGGCTTCCGTCTCCCCAGCATGTTACGGATTCTTTCCCGGCGGCTTTGGCCTCATGGAATCGGCGAATCAGTGCGGGCATTACGTGTGAGTGCTCAGGGTGGTAGTTGTCGTTCGGGCCGTAGAGGTTGCAGGGCATCACTGAAATGTAGTCAGTGCCGTATTGTGTGTTCAGGTACTCGCAGTACTTCAGGCCGGAGATTTTCGCCAGAGCATATGCCTCATTGGTCTTCTCAAGATAGCCCGACAATAGATATTCCTCCTTGATGGGCTGAGGGCACATTCGGGGGTAAATACACGATGAGCCGAGAAATTCGAGCTTCCTGCAACCGTTCGTGAATGCCGAGTGTATTACGTTCATCTCAATCATCATGTTCATGTACATGAAGTCAGCAAGTGCCGCAGAATTTGCCGCAATCCCTCCGACTTTTGCCGCAGCAAGGAAAACGTATTCAGGCTTCTCACGCGTAAAGAATGCCTCAACGTCTGACTGCCTCATGAGGTCAAGCTCTGAGTGAGTCCGTGTGATGATGTTGCTGTAGCCCTGCCTATTGAGCTCCCTGAATATCGCACTGCCTACCATGCCCTTATGACCGGCAACGAAAATCTTTGCTCCCTTTTCCATCATGATAATCTTTCACGCTCCCTGTATCTTTCTTCATACCACCTGTACATTTCAGGCAGTGCCTCACTAAGAGTTATCCCCGCCCTGAAACCTGCAAGCTCATAGAGTTTACTGGTGTCGGGGCAACGTCTCATCACACAGCCTTCGGGTGCTGGCAGTATCTCTATCTCAGGATTATAACCCGCAATCCCAAGAACAAGCCTCAAGAGGTCAATAATCTTCACTTCCTGCCCGGAATTTCCGACGTGTACAATCTCACCTGAACACCTCCCGCTGAGCATTACTGCCTCAGTTGCCCTCACAGCGTCATCAACCGCACAGAATGCCCTGGTCTCTTCGCCGCCATAGACCGGGAAGGGGTTAACCCTCTCGTGAATCCTCCTGAAGAACTCAGGCAGTACATGATCATATCCCATTCTCACGCCATAAATATTGTGGTAGCGTATTATCCTGAAGTTCAGGCCATGAGCCCGGCAATAATTCACCGTGAGGAGCTCGCCGGTAATCTTGCTGCCTCCGTATGACCACCTGGGGTTCATCACGTCCGTAACACTCAACGGGATATTTTCGGGAGTGGGAATATACATGCCGGGGTTCTGGGTTATTGTCCCTGCATATGCCTCGCTCGAACTCGTGAACATGAACGCCCCGCAGTTCTCTGGCGTGCACCACTCAAGCATATTCATCAATGAGAGAATGTTTACCCTCATCACGTCATAGGGTCTCTCGTAGAAGTTCCTTGTTCCGTTTATCGCCGCAAGATGATAGACACAGTCATAACGTCCCGAAAGGTCATCCCAGAAATCCCTGCGTGTCATGTCCCGGTTCAGGAATATAACGTTGGGCTTGCTGATTAACGCCTTGAACATTGAGTCAGGTTCTCCGCGTTCATGGTTGTCGATTATGGTAACTTCATGGCCGGGATTTATTGAGAGATATTCCGCGAGGTGATACCCGATAAACCCGCTCCCTCCTGTAACGATTATGCGCATCATTCAGCCCCTCCTTCAGTGCCGGGAAGAAGCATGTTGCCGAGCGTGAAAGTCCCTGTGATTTTCCCGCAGACCTGCCACGCATCAAGGACGGTAATATCTTCACTCCCTAAGTCTTCACGTGTTATCCCGGAATATTTCTCGTGGTTATTCAGGATCATCAATGCATCTGCACCCTCGCAAGCCTCCCTCAATGTCCTGCAGGCCCGGCCAAGTCCCAAGTCATCCATCTCGTCAGGATATGCCGCGAAATCGTGGAGCCTCAGCTCACAGCCCATAGCGTACAACTTCCTTGCTATGTTCACTGAAGGGGAGCCTCTGAGGTCGCTGGTTTCAGGTTTTCCCTTGAAGGCCATTCCTGAAAGTGCGATAACCTTACCATTAGCCTTGTGCATGACCCATTCAGCGGCGGCATCCTCAAGCGAACTGTTTATGTTCCTCCCTGAAAGTATGAAGTCCCTTGATGGGCATTCCTTCATATTGTGGGTGAGAATGTACGCGTCCTTTTCGAGGCATGGCCCGGCAACAAATCCAGGTGCTGCTATGTTTGCCCGCGAGTAGCCTTCATTTGCCAGACGTATAACGTTAATCCCGTCAATCCCGAAAGTCTGTGCCGATAGACAGAACGCATTGCCGACCGCAAAATTTATGTCCCTGTATGTGTTGCAGAAGAGTTTTGCTAGTTCAGCCTCCTCAAGACTTCCTGCCCTCAGAACTGAAGGGGTTATGCGCGTGAAGATGTCCTCAGCCATTCCTAGAGCCTCCGAATTATTGCCGCTGATTATCTGGGGAAGGTGGGTAAGCTCCTCGATTGCCCGGCCTTCAACCGTACGTTCAGGGCACATGCTCACGAATACTTCAGGTTTCCCGCACATGTCCCGGAGAAACGGAATGACTACGTTTCGTGTTGTCCCTGCTGACACGGTCGAACGGAGTATCACGAGCTGTGAGCCGTCATAGACCTCCCTGATGCTCTGGACTGCCTGACGGATATAGCCGAAGTTTGGCTCATGAGTCCCGGCCATTAGGGGAGTGCCTACGGTGATGATGAACGCGTCAAATTTTGTGCCTTTCGGAAATTTCCCGGAGCTGTGAAAGTTTTTGCCGTTATGTTCCGTGATGAGGTGGTCTAGTCCTGTCTCGTGGAAGTGTGCGTGATTGTCCCTAAGTGAGGCGAGTATCTTGGGGTTAATCTCAGTACCGTAAACCTTGAAGCCTGAGTCTGCTGCTGCAATCGCTAAGGTGAGTCCCACATAGCCAAGTCCTACAATGCCGAGGCACAAAGATGGGTGGCTCGTGGCTCGTGGCTCGTGGCTCGATTATGGCGGCCATTTTTATTTTGTCAACGCTCCTTTTGTGGATTTGTGCAAAGTATTATACTCTGAGGCCATGAAATTATCACAAGGAGGAAAATCTCAATGTCCCCGGAAAAATCTATGCTCCTTCACATTTGCTGTGCTCCTGATGCCTGCATACCAATCCCTGACCTTCTCGCTGAGGGCTGGAACGTTACGGGCTACTTCTACGGCAGCAACATTCACCCCCGCGACGAATATACCCGAAGGCTTGAGGCAGTGAACATACTATCAGCTCATGAGGGCACTGAATGCGTCATCCCTTCCTACTGTCCCGGTGAATGGCTTGAAGTGGTCAGGGGTCTCGAACATGAACCTGAAGGCGGCAGGAGATGTACGGAGTGTTTCAGGCTACAGCTTGAGGCATCAGCCAAGGAGGCATTGAGGCTTGGCTGTGGGTACATGTGCACCACCCTCACCATAAGCCCACACAAGAATGTGAACCTCATCAACTCACTTGGTGAAAGTATATCTGCCCTTCATGGCCTGAAGTGGGAGTACCGGATTTGGCGGAAGAACAACGGCTTCTTGCGGAGCGTCGGGCGTTCGAAGGAACTGGGGCTTTACCGGCAGAACTATTGCGGGTGTATCTATAGCTTCCATGAACCAGATATGGAGCTGACAAAATCAGCAGTTACACATTTGATGAAAACAGAGTGAATATGTATCTTGTGCTGAGTCAAAATCCCAAACACTAAGGAGCGATGAAGTTTGAGCAGAATGTTCAAGGTCATTTGCGCGTTTGTCCTGACATTGGCATTTTCCTTTGCTTTCTGGGCAGATGTATCTTCCGCACATCGCTGGCCGACGATTGACGAAGTAAGAAGCAGGCGCAGGGAGCACTAAAAGGCTGACGAGTTCCTCTGGCAGATCGAGAAGCGTGAACGTCAGAGACGGGACGACGAGGCATTTGAACGTGAGATGCAGAGGCGTTTGCGTGAGAAGCGCAGGAAGGAACAGATTGAGAGGGAAGCAATGGAGAGGGCAGATATTCTCGGCGACATGCTTGCTGAGTGGGAACGAGACCTGCTCAGGGGAAAGTACCGCCGCTAAATTAACACGAAGGAGGTTAATTCTCATGAAGACTAAAATCAAATCCGCATTCGTTCTCATCGTGGCAGTTCTTCTTTCGTCCGTCTCACTCCCTGTTCTTGCGGCCAATGTCTCATCAGTTGAGGGGCTGAAGTCCGCAAGGGTTGGCGTTCAGTCAGAGACAGTCTCAGAGACACTCATCAAGGATCTCCTGAAAGGCTCATCCGGTGAAGTCGTATCCTTCAGGTCTGTCTTTGAGGTTATCGATGCCCTGAAAGCCCGCAAGATTGACGCGGCAGTGATGGACGAATCCCCAGCCCGCTATTTCGCCTTAACTGAGACCGAGACCCTGCGCATTCTTCCCGAACCTGTCGAGAGGGAGTACTACGCTATAGCTTTCAGGAAGGGTGATGAATTGCGTGAGAAAGTCGACAAGGCACTAGCTGAGATAAAGGCCGAAGGTACTCTGCTGAACATCATAGCCAAGTACGTAGCTTCTGAGCCTGAGCCTGAGTATATCGACTTCAACGTTGGGGAGGACCGCCCCAAGCTATGGGTAGGTTGTGCCGCAAGTTTCCCGCCCTATGAGATGAGAGACTCGCGGGGGTTCTACGGAATAGACATAGAACTATGCGCCGAAATAGCCAAGAAATTGGGTATGGAGTTAGTGATTGCTGACTATAGGTTTGAGGCTCTCCCTGATGCACTGCTTGAGGGGAAGATTGACATGATATGTTCCGCAGTTACAGTTACGGATGCACGGAAGGAGTTCTTGGACTTCTCAGAGCCATACGAGGCAAATCAGCAGGTTATTGTAGTCTTGAAGTAGTCTAGGCTTTGAACTTGGGAAGGAGAGAAGTATAAAGCTCCTTCCTTTTTTTGCCACGACATGACCCCTAAAGCCTCATAAAATCAGTAATTTCACGTTTGAAAAAAATACGTATCTTAAAATGTATCACAAATCCTAAACACATAAGGAGTGGTACAGTTGCGCAAGATGTTCAAGGTAGTATGTGCATCATTGTTGCTTGTAGCGTTTGCTTTCACGTTCAACGCTGATGTGTTGTTCGCTAGAAGCCGCAGACCCAGACCCGTCCCAAGAGAAGAACTAGAACGCAGGGAGAATGAACGTATAATCCATTCACAGCTTGGACGTGAGCTCATCGAGTGGGATCGCAAATACGGCAGTGGTGCCGAGAAGAGGCGTGAGGAAGAGCTGAAGCGTGAGATGGAGAGACGCAGAAGACAGAAGGAAATAGAGAGAAAGGCTCTCGAAGATGCCGAGATACTTGGCGACATTATTGGCGAAGAGCTGAGGAAGTAAGGAGGCTTTCACAATGAGACTGAATAAGAAATTTGCGCTCGTTCTCGCTGTCGTAATGATGCTTTCCATCGCTGCCCTTCCTGTTTCGGCGGCAAAAGTTGAGACGGTTGACGGCCTCAAATCCGCAAAGGTTGGCGTTCAGGCTGGCACTATCGGCGAGACTCTAGTGAAGAATCTGCTCAAGGGACATTCAGGCGAGGTTGTAGCTTTCGAGAGCCCTTCAGACATGATCAGAGCCCTCAAGGCAAGACTTATTGATGCCGCAGTAATGGACGAGAACCCTGCACGTTACTTCGCCATAACTGAGAAAGAGGCTATCCGTATGCTTCGTGAACCGTTACAGAGTGAAAATTACGCAATAGCTTTCAGGAAAGGTGATCCCCTGCGCGAAAAGGTCAACAAGGCTCTTGCTGAACTCAAGGCTGACGGAACACGCCTAAACATCATCGCGAAATACATTGTTGGCGACCCTAACCCCACAGAGATTGACTTCAACCATGACGCTGAAGGGAAATTATGGGTTGGTTGTGCGGCCAGCTTCCCACCTTACGAGATGAGGAGTGCCCACGGTTTCTACGGTATAGACATAGAGCTTTGCGCGGCCATCGCCAAGAAATTGGGGCTGGAGCTTGTGATTGCTGATTACAGGTTTGAGGCTCTTGCTGATGCCTTGCTTGAGGGGAAAATCGACATGATATGCTCGGCAGTAACAGTAACGGAAGAGCGCAGGGAGTTCCTTGATTTTTCTGAGCCATATGAGGCCAGCCAGCAGGTTATAGTTGTCCTGAAGTAAGCAATTCCTACTTTTCTCCCCAATACAAAAATTCCCCCTTGCCCGAAAGCGAGGGGGTTTTGTTTTCACCTTCTCACCGCCACTTGAACGGAGGCTCAGTGTAACCGTAGAACGCATATTCAGCCCCGGTTCTCTCAGCCCACGCACGGTTGCCGTAATCGTAGTGCCACCATTCACTGGGGTAGTTCGTGAAGCCTGCTCCCTCCATGATGCGGAGGAGGGTCTTCCTGTTCTCGCGGGCAATGACGTTCCCATTGTCGGGGTTGTCGTAGTAGCGGGTGTGTGAATGCTCCTCAGTGTCGTCAAAGCTCCCGCCCATCGGCAGATAGTGCCCGAACTTGTCCGCAAGCGTCAGGTCAACAGCCCCGCCCGTAAGATGCCCTGAGACCGTCTCATCATCCCTTGACGGTGTCGCCACGAAAACACGAGCCTGTTCATGTGCCTCACTGTCAGGTAGTCCCTGAGCCTTAAGCCGGGAAAACAGGGTGTTGTAGAGCTCACTCTGCAGCTCGTAGCTCCTCCAGCCGTCCCAGATTACGAGCCTCAAGCCTTCAGGGAGAGACTCTGCCGCAACTAGAAGCCTCTCGTACGTCCCCTCACGAAGCCAGACTTCAGGAATGCTGCCCTTGAGGCCCTCACCGTAATACCAGCTCCGTGCTAGTATCTTCTCAGGGTAAAGGCTGACCTGCACTAACGGTTCATGATTTTCACGAAGCAATGCCAAAATCTTAACGCCTCCTATTCGTTCATAGTCCCATTGCTGAGGGTATTATAGTCGTCAGGAACGGGAACGCTATTATTACTGCCTGGACTGCCAAAGCTACAACGATGAACGGCCATATCTTCCTGAAGAGCTCGCCTATAGGTACATGTCCCAATGCCGCAACAATGTAGTTGCACGCACCAACAGGAGGGGTAATCAGTGCTATCGTTACGTTCAGGGTCATCACTACTCCGAACTGGAAGGGATTTATGCCCGCCTTCATGGCCAATGGGTAGAAGACAGGAGCAAGCAACGTCATCACTGCAACTTCCTCCATAAACATACCTATCACGAAGATTATTGCACTGAGCACAACCATCAAGAGCACTGGATGAGCAAGAAGCCCGGAGCCCGTTATTATTGCGCTGAAGGCCTGGGTTACGCGCTCATACTTCAGGTACCAGCCGACGACTGAGGCAGCACCCATGATGAGGAATATTGCTGCTGTGTTCCTTATGGTCTCGTAGATTGAGAGGCACAATTTCCGCAGGGTTAGCTCACGCGTAACGAAGAACCCAACGAGGACACAATATATGCTCGCCACAGCCCCCGACTCGGTGGGAGTAACGAAGCCCTCAATGATTCCGCCCATGATGATTACCGGGGCAATCAGCGCAAGAACCGAACGCCTAAGTATCGCCCACTTGTGCCGGTAAACTTCCCCCGTGTCAGTTACTGGGACGTTGTACTTCCGTGAGTAGTACCAGTTCATGAGCATGTAGGCCAGTCCCATGAGGAGGCCGGGAATTACTCCTGCCGCAAAGAGACCGCCGATTGACGTGTTCGTGAGTGAGGCATAGATTATCATGAAGAGGCTTGGGGGGATTATCGGCCCTATTAGTGAGCTTGCCGCAGTGATGCCCGCAGAATAAGCCGCAGGAAAACCCTCCTTCACCATCGCAGGAATTAGGATTGCCCCCAACGCCGAAGAGTCAGCCGCCGCACTCCCATTAACGCCAGCGAACACTACACTGCCGACAACGTTCACATAGCCGAGCCCCCCCCTGACACGTCCCACTATGAGACGGCAAAAATCTATGAGCCTGTCAGTGAGGCCCGACCTGTTCATGAGCGTACCAGTGAGGATGAAGAAGGGCATTGCCATTAGCGTGAAGCTGTCCATCCCGCCGTAGAACTGCTGGGGGATTACACGCAATAGGGTCAAGTTCCCCGTTCCTATGAGACCTAAGAGGCTCGTCATGAGGAGGGCGGCATAAAGCGGGACACCTATCATCATCTGGAGCATGAAGAGAATGAATAGCAGTAAGTCATACATTCTATTTCCCCCTGCCGAAGAACCTTGCCACTAGTACCGCGAGGAATACACCCATTCCCACAGGCACGGACATTAACGGTACAGCACGCGGGATGTGTAGTGCCATCGTCCGCATCGTCCATCCTCCCATGACGTTCAACGAGCCGTAATACACGAGGACTCCCAGAACGACAGCCTCAATCACGAACGCAACAAGCCCGCAAAACTTCCGCCCAGTTTCAGGGAGCAGCCTGGTCATGAAGTCAATGGACATGTTGTCGCCCTCCCAGAACGCCGCAGATGCCCCGGTCATTACGCACCAGACGAGGGAGATACGCGCGAGCTCCTCAGTCCAGGTTACGCCGTTGATGCCTACCTGACGCGAGATTATCCCGGTCATTATGTCTATGATGTTGATGATGAGGAACAGGCAGGAGATTACCCCGCTGGTGAGTGCGAGGAACTTACCGGGCTTCAGCATTGGCCTTCCCTGAATCACGTAAAGCCATGTCGAGCCACTGAGGATCCTCAATGCGTTTCTTGAGCCACTCAATATAGCCCGGCTGTCCTATCGTCCTGAACTCGTCCATCTCCTCAGCATTCGGGGCGTAAACCTCCATTCCCTTCTTGCGGCATTCCTCGACCTGTTCGCTGTCCTGTGCCTCGATCCTTTCGCGGGTCAAGGCGTTTGCTTCCTTCCCTGCCTCGATGATTGCGAGCCTCTCATCAAGCGTCAGTGAGCTGAACAAATCCCCGTTGATGATGAGGAACTGGTCAGAGTACTGGATGTTCGCAAGGGTCATGTACTTCTGGACTTCCGGGAGGCTGCCAAGCAGGATGTAGAACGCCGGGTTCATCTGCCCGTCAACTACTCCCGTCTTCAAGGCCATGTAGAGCTCACCCCAAGGAATCGGTGTTCCTGTTGCGCCGAATGCCTGGAAGATAGCTATCTGCCCCTCATCCATTCCCCGGAACTTGAGCCCCGCAAAATCCTTCGGGCTGTGTATCTCACGCTTCGAGTTCGTGAACGCGAGAAAGCCTCCCTCCTCGACAACCTCAAGCATGACGCATCCCGTGCGCTCCCTGAACAAGTCCTTGAGCTTGGTCATGTATTCGCTCGTGTCGAAGAATATGTGGGCGGCCTTGTAGCTGTTGAACATGAAGGGGATTGCCGACGTGTAGAGCTCAGGAAGGACAGTGCCGAGAGCGTTGAACGATGATATGTCGGCTACCGGCTGGTTCAGTCCTGACCTCATCATGAGCTCCATTCTCTGCTCCTCACTGCCGAGCTGTTCGTCAGGGTATATCTCGAACGTTACGCTGCCATTTGTCTTGGCCGTTACCCTGTCGGTGAACTCCTTGACGAAGTAGTGCTGAATGTTGACCTCAGAATTTGCCGGGCCCTGATGGGAAATCTTGATGACCGTCTCAGCAAATGAGGCTGAACATGTGAGGACTAACGAGAGGATTAACGCGGTGAAAGAAAATCTGCGTGTCATGGAAATATGACCTCCTGATAAAATAAGTTCATGCAATTATATTACAGTATAAGGAGACGGCTAACATGCAGCAGCTATATGCCACATGGAGAATGTCCTACATTGAGGCACCCAAGCATGAAGGGTGCATATTCTGTGATTTCCCGGCGGAACACAAGGACGATGAGCACTTCATCGTTCACAGGGGGGGCTCCTGCTTCGTCATCATGAACCTGTACCCCTACAACCCCGGCCACATGATGGTGATTCCCTACCGTCATACGAACGTCTACGAGACATTGACGGAACAGGAAGTGCTTGAGCTCCACAGCCTCACGTCAAAGGCGATAACGGTACTCAAGAAGGTAATGCGTCCTGACGGGTTCAACATGGGCATCAACTTGGGCCAGACAGCAGGAGCAGGAGTAGCGGGACATCTTCACCGCCATGTAGTGCCACGCTGGAATGGGGACAATAACTTCATGCCCGTACTGAGTGAGACGCGGGTCTTGTCTGACGCTATAGCCAACTCGTGGCGGAAGATAAAAGATGCCTGGGACGAGTGCCTATAGGGAGCCTGCAAGTACAGCAAGCTATGAGGAGAAGATAAAACGCTCGGTATTCATTGCGGACGTTTCGCCGTGCCATGACGAGGGGGAAGCGCGGGACTTCCTCAGCCTCATAACGACAAGACACAGGGACGCAACCCACAACTGCCGGGCGTATCTCCTCAAGGACGGGAGGGAATACAGCTCAGATGACGGCGAGCCATCAGGGACAGCAGGGAGGCCGATACTCGGAGCGATAAAGCACAGCGGCCTCGTGAACGTCATGGTGATAGTTACGAGGTATTACGGCGGGGTTCATCTCGGAGTCAGGGGGCTGATTGAGGCTTATGGGGGGATTGCGGCTAAGGCTCTCGACATGGCCGGGAGTGTTGAGCGGGTAATAACGTCAGCCTTCAGGATTGAGCTCGGCTATAACGCTGTAGGGAGTGTTACGCGACTCCTTGAGGCTTGCGGGGCGGTCAATGCTGCTTGGGATTACTCGGAGAACGTGAGGGTGTCATGTGATGTTCCTGTTGCGGCGTGTGAGGGGCTTTCGCGGGAACTTGGGGAGATGACGGCGCGGGGGATGATTTCGGGATGGGAGAAGTTATCGCCGTGAAGATTACTATGCTCGGAACAGGCAACGCCCTCTCCACTGAGTGCTACAACACATGCTTCATACTCACCGAAAGCATCACTGAAGGCACTAACACCCTCCTTGTCGACACAGGAGGAGGCAACGGCATTCTTCACCAGCTAAGACATGCAGGCTTTGAGCTCCAGGACATTCACGACATATTCATATCACATTCCCACATAGACCACCTTCTTGGCCTCATCTGGATAGTCAGGATTTCCGCCCAGCTCATGAACAAGGGACGCTTCAACGGAGACATAAACATATACTCACATGATAAAGTTATCCCACTGGTTGATGACCTTGCGGGAAAATTATTGCTGCCCTATCAGTACGGGTTCATTGGGAGTCGCATTCACCTTCACACGGTCAATGACGGCGATACACTCAGGATTTCCGGCCATGATGTTACGTTCTTCGACATACATTCAGGACGCACAAAGCAGTTCGGGTTCACACTGAGCTATGACGGCAAGGAGAGGCTCACTTTCTGCGGGGATGAGCCGTTGCGCGAGGAATGCCTGAATTACGCGGAGGGCAGCACGTGGCTTCTTCACGAGGCGTTCTGCCTATACTCTCAGCGTGAGGAGTTCAGCCCCTACGAGAAGAATCACTCGACCGTCAAGGATGCCTGCGAGACAGCCCAGCGACTCAACGTCCGCAACCTCCTCCTGTACCACACCGAAGACACCCAGTTATCCCGGCGGAAGGGACTCTACACTGACGAGGGCAGAAGGTACTTCACGGGAAAAATCTTCATCCCCGATGACCTGGAGACACTGAGGCTTTGAGGCGTTCGAGGAATTTCTTTGCGGCTTTCGACAATACGGCCTCCTTCCTCCACGCAACCACCAACCCCGCACGTATCTCCGGCATCAATGGCACAAACATTAGCCCGCTACCTTCACCTGTGCTGATTATGCCCTCAATCGTTACGAGAATCCCTAAACCCTCACGAACCATTACTGACGCGTTATAGGCCAGGTTGTGAGTCCCGATGATACAGAGCTCACTCACAGGGTAGCCCAGCCACTCAGAGAACTCACCCTGAGCCCTTGCCTGGTGCGAGAAGAGTAGCTCCCTTCCACGAAGGTCTTCAGGACTGACCCATTCCCTCACTGATAGCTCATCATCACGTCGCATGATTACCCCCCACCTGTCGGAGTCAGGGAGAATGACTCGCTCATAGTCCTTCAGGCTGACCTTGCCCACGAATAGCCCGAAGTCTATTAGTCCCCTCTCCAGCTTATAGCCCACGTCCTCAGAGTCGCCGCTAATCATCCTGTAGTGGATGCCCGGATATTCCCGCCTGAGTTCGCGCAAGACATGGCCGATGTGCCTGACACCTTCAGTTTCGCCCGCCCCAATGTAGACCGTCCCGCTTACGTCATCACCTGAGAGCTCAGCGTGTATCTTCTCCTCAAGCTCTGCGATCTCCTCAGCCCTCTTCATGAGCAGCAACCCGTCTTCAGTGAGCCTTATCCCCCAACTCTCACGGGTATAGAGTTTATGCCCAAGCTCCTCCTCAAGCCCAGCAATCTGCCTCGACAATGCAGGCTGTGTAATGTGGAGCCTCCCTGCCGCCCTCGTAATGCTCCCCTCACGCGCTACCTCAAGAAAATACTTCAGCACCCTCAACTCCATAACGACAACCTGCTTTCATGTTGATATATATTCTCAGGAATAACACGAACTGCATTATATGGCATTGGACATTTAGGAAGCCTCTTGCGATAATTCCCGGCATCAACAAGACAGGAGGAACTCACGAAATGTTCAGGATACTTTCAGCGTTAATGATGGTTATGTTGTTTTCGGGAATGTCATATGCCCTTGAGAATGATACGAGGGTTTTCACGGTTGACCCGGCAATAAAGGTAGAGAAGGCTCACTTCCACAACAGGTTTGGGATTGACCTTGTAGGAGATCTCTACATGCCCAAAGATTTCGACCCCTCAAAGAAATATGCTGCCCTTGCAGTTTGCGGGCCATTCGGTGCGGTGAAGGAGCAGGTATCGGGACTCTATGCTCAGGAGATGGCGAAGGCAGGGTTCATTGCTCTGGCGTTCGATCCGTCATTCACTGGCGAGAGCGGCGGGGCAGTCAGGTTCGCGGCCTCACCCGAAATCAACACGGAAGACTTCTCGGCGGCTGTCGACTTCCTCAGCACGAGGGACTACGTTGACCCTGAGAGGATCGGCATAATCGGCGTATGTGGCTGGGGAGGTATAGGGCTCAATGCTGCGGCGGCTGATACACGCATCAAGGCCACTGTTGCGTCAACGATGTACGACATGTCCCGCGTGTCGGCTAAGGGCTACTTTGACGCTAACGACAGCGCAGAGACGAGATACCAGACACGCAAGGCCGTCAATGAACAGCGCACGAAGGACTACATTGCCGGGACATACGCGAGGGCCGGGGGAGTTGTTGACCCACTGC
Organism: Synergistaceae bacterium; assembly: GCA_017405525.1. Lineage (GTDB taxonomy): Bacteria > Synergistota > Synergistia > Synergistales > Aminobacteriaceae > JAFUXM01. The sequence goes on along the minus strand of JAFRAH010000014.1, from coordinate 57,300 downwards.
CGGAAGATGCCCCCCAGTTCGTGAAGGACTATCACGCATACTACAAGACACCGAGAGGCTACCATGAACGCTCAGTGAACTCTACCGATGGCTGGACGATCTCATCAATGACGGCCATGATCAACAGCCCGATGCTCGTATTCGCCGAGGAGATACGCTGCCCTGTACTTCTTGTTCACGGGGAGAATGCTCATTCCCGCTACATGAGCGAGGACACGTTCAAGCGTCTCAAGATGGACAACAAGGAGCTGGTGATTGTTCCGGGAGCTACACACTGCGACCTTTACGACAACATGGAGAAGATACCCTTTGCGAAGATAGTAACGTTCTTCAACGACAACCTGAAGTAACTTGCCAGCAACACAGAAATTTTTTGCCCCGTGAGCTTGACGGCTTGCGGGGTAAATTTTTTTCATTGGGCGCGGAATTTGTGAACTCTTGCGGGTATAATTAAGTTCATGGAGGCGTTAAAGATGGACAGAAAATTTATGCCCGATGAAGTTCTTGATGACGGCAGAAATTCAGACACGGAGAACATAACCGCAATAATTGGCGCAAATCTCAAACGTGCCAGGCAGGAACGAGGATTTTCACTCGATGAAGTATCGGCAAGAAGCAACGTAAGCAAAAGTATGCTCAGCGACATAGAACGTGGCCGTAAATGCCCGACGGTTGCGGTGCTCTACAAGATATGCGAGGGCATCAACATATCACTAACCTCATTGCTGAAAGCCCCGGAGAAAATCGTCGAAGTCGTGAAGTCAGAGGAGCTTGTACGAAAAGGTGAGTTCAACATTCAGCAGCTCTTCAGGTATGACCTCCAGACCTCAATGGAGATGACGAAGGCAAGGCTTGAACCGGGCAGGGAAGTTACGACCGACAGCCACGGCTCAGGAGTATGGGAGTACGTGATGGTGATTGATGGAGTGTTCACACTGGTACTTGACGGCGAAGAGTACAGCATCGGGAAGGGTGAGGCAGTGAGATTCCTCGCGAACAGGAAGCACACCTACGCCAACAGGACGGATAAAGACGTTTGGGTCTATGACCTCGTTCACTACGGGAGCTAGCAGGGGATGTTCTATAGTGAGCTCATCAACAAGGCCATAGACATATCATATTCCGCCCATCATGGACAGACCGACAAGGCAGGTCGGCCCTACTTCCTTCATCCCGCAACCGTTGCCTCAAAGATGGACACTGAAGCCGAAATCTGCACCGCGTTCCTTCATGACGTTGTGGAGGATACGGCAATAACCATTGAGGAGCTCCGGGCAGTATTCCCCCCGGAAATCACGGATGCTGTTGACGTTCTCACTCACAGGGAGGGCATGAGCTGGGAGGACTACATACGAACCATAAAGACCAACCCAATAGCACGGAAGGTGAAGCTCTCAGACCTTGCCCACAACATGGACATAACGAGACTTTCAGGCAGGCCGGACTTGATGGAGGACTACGAACAAAGACGGGCAAAATACGAGATGGCGGAAAAAATCCTGAATGACGCTTGAATTTCACGGAGCATAAATTACAATAGACCCATACCATCATGAAGGAGGCTCATTCACTGAATGGATATACGCTACTCATGCAACCCCCAAGACGTTAAACGCTACACAACCGACGAGCTCCGAAGGGAGTTCCTCATCACCGGCCTTTATTCCCCCGACAAAGTTACGGCAGTATACAGCCATGTTGACCGCATGGTTACCGTCGGGATTATGCCCGTAAACCGAAAGCTCCCAGTCGATGACGGCATAGATATTTGGGCGAACTTCGGCACTCACTACTTCCTTGAACGCAGGGAGGCAGGCATCTTCAACCTGGGCGGCTCAGGAGTCATTGAGGCTGACGGAACAACCTACAATCTGGGCTACAAGGACTGCCTCTACATCACCAAAGGCACGGAAAAGGTATTCTTCTCCAGCAATGACGGCAATAACCCCGCAAAGTTCTACATGGTTTCAGCCCCTGCACACACGAGCTACGAGACGCGCCTGATCAGGAAGTCAGATGCCGCAAAAAGACCTCTCGGAGACCCTAAGACCTCGAACCGCCGGGTAATCAACCAGTTCATTCATCCTGATGTTCTGAGGACGTGCCAGCTCTCTATGGGACTGACTGAGCTTGAGCCCGGAAGTATCTGGAACACAATGCCCGCACATACACATGAGAGACGCATGGAGATCTATACCTATTTCGAGATACCCGAAGGCAACGTAGTGTTTCACTTCATGGGACAAGGACAGGAGACGCGGCATATAGTGATGGGGAACTTTGACGCTGTGATTTCGCCCTCATGGTCAATACATGCCGGGGCAGGGACAGCGAGCTATTCCTTCATATGGGCAATGGGCGGGGAAAATCAGGAGTTCGACGACATGGACACAATACCGCCCGAAAAAATGAGATAACACAGGAGGACATGATTACCATGAATTTGTTTGACCTTTCAGGAAAAGTAGCAATCGTAACAGGAGCACGCACGGGAATCGGTCAGGGCATAGCAGAGGGACTTGCTGAGGCAGGCTGTGATGTAGTAGGTGCTGGACATGCCCCCATGCCTGAGACTGAGGCATACATCAAGGGACTTGGCCGCAGGTTCATGTACTACGATATTGACCTCGTGAAGCAGGACAAGATACAGTCGCTCATTGACGACACAGTGAGGGAGTTCGGGCATCTCGATATTCTCGTGAACAACGCCGGGATAATCCGCCGTAATGACATCCTCGACTTCACCGAGAAAGACTGGGACGACGTAATCAGCATGAACTTGAAGTCCCTGTTTATGCTCTCACAGGCAGCGGCACGGTTGATGAAGGACAACGGCGGCGGAAAGATCATCAATATAGCGTCAATGCTCTCGTTCCAGGGGGGAATAAGGGTAGTGAGCTACACAGCGAGCAAGTCAGGAGTTGCGGGCATCACCAAGATAATGGCCAATGAGCTGGCGAAGTACAACATACAGGTGAACGCCATAGCCCCCGGATATATCGACACGAACAACACTGAAGCCCTCGTGAAGGACGCAAAGAGGAGTGCGGAGATCCTAGCACGAATACCTACAGGACGCTGGGGAACTCCTGAAGACCTCAAGGGTGCGGCGGTATTCCTTGCGTCAAAGGCATCTGATTACGTAAATGGGCATATTTTGGCGGTAGATGGCGGGTGGCTTGCAAGATAGTGTGATATTATATTGCGCGTTTCACAAAATTATTCAAAGGAGTTTTTTTCGCCATGAATGCAGGTTACTCAGAAGAAATTGTTGAAGTTATCAGGAATTTCCTTATTGAGGACGACTGGAAGTTTGAGTTTGACGAGGAACGCGGTATTTTCAGGTTTGGCGTTGCTATTGAGAGCAAGCTCAAGCACCTGAGATACTTTGTCCCTGTACGGAGCGATGCCTACACGGTCTATGCTATTTCACCGATAGAAGCCGACTCCGACGATAAGGACGTAATCAGGGAGATGGCCGAGTTCATCTGCCGGGCTAACTATGGCCTCAGAAACGGAAACTTTGAGCTCGACGTTACCGACGGTGAAATACGCTACAAGACGTTCGTTGACTGCGACGGAATAATCCCCACTGAGGAAATCATCAAGGGCAGCATCATCATTCCGTCCGTGATGTTCGACAGGTATGCTCCCGGAATGCTCGATGTCATGTTCAAGGGAGCTACTGCTGAGGAAGCTATCTCAAAGTGCGAATAGGAGGCGTTATTGATGTCCAGGAAGATATTTGCGGTTGTTCTTGCGGCTGTCCTCCTTATGGCTCTTGGAGGGGCTGCGCTTGCCGATGATGACTACTCACGGGAGATTGCCGCCAAAGTCAGGAAGTTCCTCGTTGATGACGACTGGCACTTCAGCTTTGACGACACAAAGGGAAGGTTCACGTTCAGCGTCAAGATGAGGGGCGAGCTCCAGAGCCTTGAGTACGTCATACGGATTCATGATGACGGCTATACTGTTTACGCTACTTCCCCGGTAAACGCCGACTCCGACAACTCCACAATCATGAACAGGGTTGCTGAGTTCATCAGCCGGGCTAATTACGGACTTCGGAACGGGAACTTTGAGTTTGACTTCAGGGACGGGGAGATACGCTACAAGGTTTTCGTGAGCTGTGAGGACGCGCTACCATCAATTGAGACCGTGAAGAGGAGCATACTCATACCCGGAGCGATGTTCAAGAGGTATTCACCCGGAATGTTCGATGTCATGTTCAGGAGCTCGGATGCCAAGACAGCGGTTGAGAAGTGCGAGTCAGACGACGACTAAGTGAGATTTTGCGGCGGGGCCTGAATGATGACCCCGCTATTTTTTTGCCCGAAGGTGGTTGGTTAAATTATGTGGCGTATGCTATGGCCTCTCCTGTTAATCATAATCTCAAACTGTTTCTACAACGTGTGCACCAAGTCAATCCCATCTGATGCCGACGCTTTCGGTACTCTCGTCATCACCTACATTGCCGGTGCAGTGATCGCTCTCGTTATGGCGTTCATACACTCAGGGGGCTTCAGGATGTCCCACAGCTTCAACTGGCCTTCAGTGATTCTTGGGCTCGCAATTGTAGGGCTTGAGGCAGGCTATGTGTATCTCTTCCGTGCGGGCTGGCAGATAAGCAGGGGCTCCCTGACAGCCAACATATGCCTTGCTGTAGTCCTGCTGTTTGTGGGAACCTTCATGTACGGTGAAAATATCTCACTGAGGCAGATTGTCGGTGCGGTCGTCTGCATGGTCGGGCTGTACATGATTAACGCGTAAGAGCCTGCTAGGGTAGAAGATGCATTCAACCCAGCGGAGGCACTTCACGTTTTTGTAGAGCCACACAATGGCAAGGGGAATGAACAACGCGGCAATGAAGCACATAATGTATGAGAATGCCGGGAAAGAACCAGCCTTCACGCCGGAAATCCTGTACATTATGCGGAAGGTCATTGCGGCGTAATTATGGATGCAGTATATCACCATGCTGTAAAGTCCACAGACTGACAGGAATGAGCTCTTTATGCTGAGAGCAAAGAACAGAACCATCAATGACAGCACCATGCACAAAGCTGACCCGGCTTTAGTGAAGAAGCCTGCCACACCGCCGGAATAGTACACGAGTAAAAACGCAATCCCAGACCCAAGAAGTACAAGCCCCCAAAAAGCTCCGGGGTTTCTCGTTTCGGTGATGTATTCGCGGCGGCTCAGAATGTAGCCTATCCTGAAGCACAGGCTGTTGTAGCACAGCAGGAAGAGGAAACGAGGCATACTGTCCCCGGCAATCCAAGAAAGAACGAACAATGAAACCCAAAAAAACGAGTGAAGGTGCTCGTTTGCCCCGGCACTCTCGAAGGCCATGTGAATGCTCTTGACTAAGAACAATGCACACAGGAACCAGTAATTGAGGAAGCCATTGAACGGTATCATCATGAAGTGCCTTAGTTCTGGTATATGGACGTTGGCCGCGTTTGAACGGGAAAATACTATGAGGTTAAGGAAGGCTTGAAGGAATGAGAAGAACATGCAGGGAACATACAGTGCGATAAAGTTTTGTCTGAGGCCGTGAAGGAAGTCTGTTGTTCCTGCCTGACGCTGCCTCATGCCGTGAACATATCCTGAGAGCATGAAGAATAGCGGCATGTGAAAACTGTATACCCAGCTCCTTATGAGAGCACCAAAGCAGGAATTTATGCCTATGGCCTCCATCCAGCCCGGCAGGTGGCCAATGACTACGAGAATTATCGCAAGACCTCTCAGGGAATCGAGGACAATATTTCGCCCTGAAGCCCTTATGAGCCGTTAAACTCATTTGTCAACTGCTCCTTTCGTGATTTTTTCCCAGATATTCTAGCACATTGTCATTCTTTGACCGCCCTCATCCTCAGCCTCACATAGTCAGCATACCATTTCCCACCGTGAAAGAGCTTATCCCTCAAGCCTCCGACAGTGTCATGAAGTATCTTCTCCCTGTCCTCAGAGCTCACAGACTCAAACGGTATCTTCACGAACATGTTTATCCAGTCCCGGAGGCCGTCATCACCCTTAAGTTCAGTGGGACGGTCAAAGAGCAGGGCATACCTCACGGTGAACCCCGCATCCTCAAGCAGCCCGGCATATTCCCCAACCGACGGGAAGAAGAACGGCATCACATACTCATAGCCGCAAGCCTTGAAGTTCTCCGCGAGCTTGTCGTGAATCATTTTCCCGCACCCAACCCCTCCCATCTCGAACACAAACTGACCTCCCGGCCTCAACGAATCATAGACGCACCTCATCATCAGCGGCTGCCTCGTCCTGTCTATCCAGTGAAGCACCGCATTGCTGAACACCACATCAACCAGGTCATCAAGCCGGAAATCCGTTGCGTCCGACTGAATGAACCTGAGAGCCGGGAAATTCCCCCGCGCAGTCCTGAGCATCTCAGCAGACGCATCAATGCCCGTAACGTTGAAGCCCATCCCAGCGAGTTCGTTCGTGAGAGTCCCGGTACCACAGCCCAAGTCGATAACGTCATGGACATTCTCAGCGTCAATCAAGTTCAGGACATCAGTACCGTACTTGTAGACGAATGAGAAGCCTGACGAATATTTTTCCGCGTTCCATTCCTGATTCAATCTGCATCTCTCCTCTTCATGTTTATCACTGCGAATACTAACAGCATCATGAACCCCGCAAGTATCGCTGACATTCCGCCGTCAAAGCCCCAGTTCTCAGCTATTACCCCGGTGATGAGGGGCATTATCGTTCCGCCGGTGCAGCCTATCGTGAAGAGCATTCCCATAGCCAGCGGGTACTTGTTCGTGTAGGGAGCTGATGACCCGTAGATTATCGGGCTTATCCCCGACATGAAGAACCCAGTTAGTGCCACAGTGAGCGAAATTCCCGGAGCACCTTCGGCCATGAGCATCAACCCGAACGACAACGCTGAACCCGCCGACAACGCCAGCAATATCACCCTCTGACGTACATACTTGGCGAGCCACACGCAGAACAGACGACCCAGTAGCATCACTACCCACAATAACGAGGCCATGAGGTGGCTGAAACTCAAGGGCATGTTCTTATGGGTCATGTAGGTTACTATCCAGCCGTTGAGTGCAAATTCACAGCACAGGTAAAGGAACATCAGGCAGGCAATGACGATGAAGCCACTGTCCCTGAAGAATGACAATGACCTGTCCGAGTTCCCCCCGGATTTATCGCTCCCTTCGAGGCGTGAATAGTCCTTGATGGCGATGAACGAGAGGGTAGCCATTACCCCAAGAACTGCAACGAGAATTATTCCTGCCTTCCAAGAGATTACGCGGAGTGCCGAGAACATTAACGGCGAGATTATTGCACCGACCGCAAAAGTCGCATGAAGGAGGCCCGTTGTCCTTGTGCTGCCGCCAGTGAGTATGTTGATTGTCCGCTGTGAGAAGGTGATGAGGCTGCCCCTGCCTACTCCCACGATGAAGCAAGCCCCGAAAAGCAATGCTACGACATGGCCGCCCGTGAGCATGAGCATTCCAGCCCAGACGAGGGACGAGAGGATTACCGCCGCGAATTTCTGCCCCAAGTAGAGGGACAAGAAGCCCGTGATTATTCCTGATGCCAGGTTGCCCAGTGAGTAGCAGGAGAGCAACGCACCGCTTGATGACGCTGTGAGGCCGTAGTACTCCCGCAGGTCAGGAAGAGCTGAACCGATCGTAATCATGACTATTCCGCAGTAGAAGAACGAGTAGAAGCATGACCAGTATAATTTTCTGTCGTCAGTCAAAGTTTATTCACCCCTGAAAATATTATATGGCTTAATGTAAAATAGGCTCATTCAGATTTTTCACACAGGAGGAATTATTTTGTACATGCGTAAATTTTTGTGTGCGTTAATGATTTTACTCTTTGCCGCGGGATTTTCCTTTGCTGAGGATTCCCTGCCCCTTGCCTCAAGCCAAGACATAAAACGCGACAGTCTCGGCAACATCAACGACATGAAGACCTCCGAAGGACTCCGCATAATTTACTTGGGGACGTTCAGGCCGGAAGAGAAAGAGCTATCACCAGATGCAGAAATTGACGACGGTATATTCAGCGTGTTCATGGTGAAGTCAGACAAGGATACCCCCCTTCAGCTCGACATAAGGGACGGCTACGACACACGGACAAATAAATTCTCGTGGCGGAACAATGCCCCATGGGGATATATTGCGGACATTGACACGAACGGTAACCCCCGCGACATTCTGGCGACTTTCTGGGTACGTGCTACGTTCTGGCACAACCTCCCGTTCAAGTACGGAGCTCACCCGGTAATAGCAAGAATAGGTTTCGTGATTAATGGCACTGAGCTCACCTTCAACCGTATACGCCCAAAGCCATGGACGGAATGGAAGAAGATAGAGCCCAAAGTTACGGAGCTTGAGGAGAACGAGACCGAACGTGATTTTACGCTTGCCGAGCTTGAAGCAAAATCATCGGACAAAAGGAGGGTTGCACAATGAAGAAGGTTATAGCAGTCCTAATAGTGCTTGTTGCGTTTACTGGGAGTTCATGGGCTGAGATACTGGACGTTCAGAGCCTTGATGTGAATGTTCAGGATGTCTCAGGGTATCTCATTCAGCGCGAACTGGGCAACTCTATAGGCTTTAGGACTAAGGACGGCCTAACGGTGCTCTATCTTGGGACGTTCAGGGCTAAACAGCCTGAGCCCCTGCCCGAATCACCTGATGCCGAGCTCAAGCCTGACGATGGGATATTCAGTGTCTTCATGGTGAAGTCCGACAAAGATGCGACGCTGAAACTCGACGTACTCGAAGGCATGGAGATACACACTAACAGGTTCAGCCACAGGTCAGGGGACTGGGGATATGTCGCTGACCTCATGGTGAACGGGAACACTAGGGACATTCCCGGAGGGTTTTGGGTTCGCGTAACTTTCTGGCACGTCCTGCCGTTCAAGTACGGTGAACGCCCGCTGATTGCCCGGCTTGGGTTCGTCATCAATGGCCACGAGATAACCATAAAACGCTTCAGGCCCGGGACATGGGGAGACTGGCTCTATTCTGAGCGCGAATTTGCCGTGCCGCTTGAGGAGGATAGGAAGAGGGTAGAATTTGAGGAGTTCGAGGTCAGGCCGGAAAAGTAACGGGTGAAGGTTGATGCCCTGCTGTGATTGAGGTTGCGGCAGGGTAATTCATTAGCAGTGCTTCGGTCATTGAGTGCCTGTTAGCTTCCTTTGCACCTACATGGTAAAAGTGTTCATGGCTTATCTTGCGGCAGAAATTCCAGACTGTATTGATGCTCCCGTTCTCCCTGTACTTGTTGCAGTCCCATATTGATAGCATAAAGCGGGCTTCCGATTCCTGAAGGCATCTGCAAAGTTCCAGTTCTGAGCGTTCATCCCAAGAATCATAGTAATCATTATGACGGCCTGAATAAGGAGGGTCGCAGTAAATGAACATATCACCTTCAGGCATTGCTATAGTATCGCTGAAAGGCTGGCAGATAAATTCCCAGTCATAAATTTTCAAGCAGTCCTCAACATACTTTACCTGATTCGTTATTTTGGTTATGTATGCTTTAGAGAAACGATGCGGCTTGTGTCCAAAAGGTACGTTGAATTTGTGTTCCCTGTTGAAGCGTATCATCCCGTTGAAGCATGACCTGTTCAGGAAAAGGAAATCAAGCGGGCTGTGAGTATCATTGAAGCGTTCCCTAACATGGTAGTAGAATTTTTCCCCTCCTTCCTCCAGCATTCTGCCGTTGTCCTGAAGGAATGCCCTGACAATGTCCGAATTTATCCCGCCGGATTTGATGGCGTTGTAGAAGTTGATGATGTGGGGGTTGATGTCGGCAAACAAGGCACACCCCGGCCTGACGTTGAAGCCTACCACACCTGACCCCATGAAGGGCTCAACCCATAAGGTTCCGGGGCTGAGTGAGACATTCTGCTTTATGAGGGGGACTAGCTTTGTCTTGATGCCCTGAATCTTTATCGGGGGAACAAAAATTTTCCCGTCCATTCATCATTGTCCGCGCTTTGATTTCCTGGGGTTGTTCAGGCTCTCAGGAAGTCCCCTGTATCTCAGGTATTCAGGAAATGATGAAAGCGTCTTATATCTGCCGTCTTCGTCCCTGACCTTTATCCTCCCGAAATTCGCCCAGTAATCATCAAAGAATTTCTCTCCTGCCCTCGCAAAAACTCCGTTGCCTCTCAGAATGTCATCAATGCACTGTATGCTGCCTATGTTGGCCGTGTTTCCGCTTCCCGGCTTATCACTTGCTATTCTCCATTTCTCAGCCGCAAAAAATATCAAGTCCCTTATTACGGCAGGTATGCTCTCTATTTCATCCACAGGGTAAACTTTTGCATCATAAAGTGTTGGTACATTCCTCGAATATATTACCCCCAAGCAGAAATGCCCGCTGTAGTGGCTGTAGGGATATTGAACATTTTTTGTGCTGTTACGGTCTGTGAAGTATTCCCCGTGAGAGCCTAGAGTGAAGCCATTGCAGAAGCCCGGATGCTCTTCATCGCGGTATGTAGTCTTGAGATCAACAGCGAATTTTAGGCCGGGGTTATGCCTTGATATGAACGTGAAATCAGGATACCAGTTCTGTTTTTCTGCCGGTTCAATGTCATAGCCTGAAAGTTCAGCGAAACGCAGCAATTCAGGGAGCAGGTGAATTTCCAGAACCTTAGAGATAACTTTAGAGTCTGACGAAAGCGTGTATATATTCCTGAATATGTCTATAAAGCCGCGTATATTCCATTCGTTGCTGTGTGTTATTCTTTCTGTGAGAGTGCATGCCAAACTTGCCAGTTCACGGAAAAATGATCCCTTCTCACCTTCCATCATAACGCTCCCTCAGCTTCTCATAAACCCCCGAAGGCACCACATCCCTCACTGTCCCCCCAAAATGGAATATCTCCCTCACGCTCGAACTTGACACATAGGAATATTTGGGGTCAGTAACGATGAAGAACGTCTCAATCTCCGGGGCAAGCTGGCGGTTCATCAATGCCATCTGGAACTCATACTCAAAGTCAGACATTGCACGAAGACCCCGGACTATTACCCCCGCGTTCTTCTGCCTCACGTAGTCCACAAGAAGGCCGTTGAAGCTGTCTACCGTAATGTTCGGGACATGACCGAGAGCCTCGCGCGCCATGTTGCAACGTTCCTCAACGGTGAAGGCTGAGGTCTTGCGCTCATTCACGAGGACGCTCACGATTACCTCGTCAAAGACTGCCGCCGCTCTTTCAGCTATGTATATATGCCCGTTGGTTATCGGGTCAAATGAGCCGGGATATACTGCAGTAACTTTCACGGCTAATTCTTGTACACGTAAAGGACTGATGCACTGGTGTACATTACGGTAGTCCCGCCGGAATATATCACGAAATCACCGGGAGCAGGCTTGCCTTTTCCGCCTTCTGCCTGTGTGTGGTATGAGACACAGCGAACCCTGTAACCCGCAGGCACTGTGAATTTCGTTCCTTTGGGCAGGCTCTTTATTACCCAGCATTCTCCGTTGTACTGGAAGGGGATTTTCCTAGTCTTGTTCAGTGAGTAGCTTTTCTTCTCAAGACAGGGAGGATCTTCGGTCATGTTCAAGGTTACGTTGATACCCGGATAATGGGTCGTCCCGTCATACCCGCTGTAGTCATCGATATATCCGCCGTGTTCGTCATATTCCGGTGCACCGCCTCCGTCCCCGCAAGAAGTACCAACAGCACACAGAGTGAGGATTGCCGCAAAAATCATCACAACATATTTCCGCGAGACACGCATAAAATACTGCCTCCATTATTTTGGTGGAATGTGAACTTTATTTTACAGGTCAGATTTGGCTGTGTAAATATTTCGGGTTGAATATTATTCTCCCGTAGAACACAACCGTCTGCGCAAGGGAAATCACTTCAGCCGCCGGTAATGCCCAGATAATCCCGGACGCTCCCAGAAAGTGATTCAGCAGGAACATCATCGGCACATAGATTACACACTGACGGCAGACACTCAGGACTAACGAGGCCTTGCCTGCACCCATTGCCTGCAGTGCATTCACGAACATGAAGAACGTGCTGAAGGTTATTCCCGTAATCAGAAGTATCCTCACGAAGACGACAGCATAGCCGAATGCTTCCGGCTCACTCAGGAAGACAGCCACAATCCTATCTGTGAAGACATAGCACACCGCCATGATTAGGACGCTCATAGACAGCGAGAACTTCAGCGCGAACTTGAGCATTTCCCGGTACTTGTCCCACGTCTCAGCTCCCACGCAGAACCCAAGCAACGGCTGAACCCCCTGGCCTGCTCCCATCGCAACGAGCCCGGTAATCTGGTTTATCCTCATCGCAACACCAGTAGCTGCCACAGCCATATCACCATAAGCTGACATGAGGGAGTTCACGAACATTTGGGATATGCTCATCAGGAACGGGTCAAGGCATGACGGAATCCCTATCCCGAAGACCCCCCAGGCAATACCGCCCCCAATACGGAAATGCTTTATGTGTATGCTGAGGGTTGAACGCCCAAGCATGAAGTAGCCGAGATAGTACAGTGCTCCGATGACTATGCTGATTGAGGTAGCTATTGCCGCCCCGGTTATTCCCCAGCCGAACCAGAGGATCATTACCGGGTCAAGTATGACGTTGAGCATGTTGCCAATGATCTGCCCGGTCATTGCGGCGGTCGGGTGGTTTTCGGCACGCATTATTCCTCCTCCGGCCATGCTGAAGATGACGAAAGGCGCGGACATCATCACAATGTTAAGGTAGCTCTCAGCATGTGTGAAAGTTTCGGGGCTTGCACCTATTGCCCGGAGAATAGTCCCGACAAAACACATGAAGACAACCGCAAGGATTACTCCCACGAAGATTCCTGCCCACACACAGAATGATGCGGCACTGTTAGCGCGTTCCTTCTGTTCTGCTCCGAGAAGCCTGGATATGAACGACATGCTCCCGGCCATGAAGATTATTCCCGTTGAGATGAGTACCATGAAGACGGGCGAGGCTAACGATACTGCGGCAATCTGGAGGGGGTCATTAGTCTGGGCAATGAAGAAAGTATCAGCTAGGTTGTAGATGAGTATCATGAGCTCAATCACGATGGCAGGGATAATGTTAGAGATGACCTGCCTGCGAATTGAAGGGGTCTGCAAAATATCACGTGTCCTTTCAGGGGATGTTGCTGGGATTATAGCATTTTGAGGAACGTTAGGCAGGTTTCGCCGTATTCCCTCGTCGATGTGATTTCGAGATTGTTCGGGTTGTTGGTCAGTGTGGTTAAAGGTTCACGTGAGGAGTGCTCAATCACCATCACTGCATCAGGTGCAAAGAGAGCGTTCAAGTTCGGGAGTGCAGGGAGAGCCTCACACCATCCCGAAGAGTAGGGAGGGTCGGCAAAAATCACGCTGAAGGTCATAGCCCGCTTCATGAGCCACGAGACCGCCCGCCTAACCTCAAGCCCAAGAATGAGGCATTCACCGCCCGAAGTCCTCCGCAGCTCCTCAGCACGTGCCTTCACGCCCTCAACGAAAACGCACGAGCTAGCCCCCCTCCTGAGAGCCTCAAGCCCGACGCGCCCGGTCCCGGCGAAAAGGTCAAGGAATGACGCACCCTCAACCTTCCCGCCGAGTATGCTGAACATGGCTGAAAGCACACGCCCCGAAGTTGGCCGAACGTCCTTCATGCCAGCCTGCCAGCTACGTCCTCAATCGCCGAACGAACCGCAGGGGTCAAGAATGCGTCTGCTGTCTTGTCGAGGCGAATGATTGAGCCCTCATCTTTCGGGGATATGCTGATGTAGAATTTCTGCTCGAACTCGTCATCACTGGTCAATGTCTCAAGAAGATACCTGCCTTCACCGTCAGTGCCAGCAAAAACCCTCCCGAACTTCCAGAATGATTTTGTGCCTTTTCCCGTTGCGTTCCTCAATGCCTCGATGTCCTGTTGTGTTATCCCGTGAGTTATCTTTATGTGCATGTCCTGCGATGTCCTCCGTGAAACCGTGAACGCCCTGGTCTTCCTGAACGTTACGCGGTAAATGTTCCTGCCTTCCGAGAGCCATTTTCGCTCGTACTTTGTCGTGATGTCCCTGTGGGGGCTGACCTCGAACGCCAGGGCCTCAAGTGCCTCATGCCTGCCGAGAACGTCAAGGACTTCATGGGAATATGCCTCGTCATCACTGAGCATCTCGAACACCCCCGAAACCTTCAGGACTGAAGCGAGGCCGTCAGAGAAGTCTTTTGCTGTTACCCTCCTGTGAGCGTCGGCATTCTTTGACCACGGGCAGGGGAACTGCATGAATATCCTCTGCAATGTCTCATCACCGAAAAGTTCACGGAGCATGTACCGGGCATCCGTGTTGATGATTCGCAAGTTGTTGAGACCATCAGCACGCCGGGCACAACGTAACACGCAAGCCTGCGAGATTTCCACGCCATAAATGAGAACGTCCGGGTTCATGCGGGCATATTGCACGGTAAACTCACCGTTACCGAAGCCTATTTCGAGCTCAGTACGTGGCATTACCGGGAGGGGTGAGCCGCTCTCAGGGGTAATGATTACGCTGTACTGCGGGCGTGCCTGGGTTGTTGCCGCTCCTAGAATGTCCATGTGAAGTCAGGAAGCCCCTCACTGATTACGCGTGCCTTGATGTCGTCCATTATGCGTTCTAGTGCCTGCTGGTCTCTTCCCTCACACCTCACGACAATAACGGGCTGGGTGTTTGACGCGCGGATTAATCCCCAGCCGTCGGGGTAAAGTATCCTCACTCCGTCAATGTCGCTGCATTCGTGCTCAGTCTTGGCCTTCATGGCGATACGTTCAACCGCCGGGAACTTCACCTCATCGTCGCAGGGTATACGTATCTCCTCAGTTGAAGGGTAAACTGGAATCGACATCATGAGGCGCGAGAGTGATTCCCTCCTGTCGGACATAATGCGGAGTAAACGCCCTGAAGCATAGAACGCGTCATCATGTCCGAAGAACTCATCAGCAAAGAACATGTGCCCTGAATATTCCCCGGCGAAGAGTGCTCCCAGCTCCCTCATTTTGGCCTTGATGACCGAATGCCCGGACTTCCAGAAGAATGGTTTTCCCCCGAACTTTTCGGCAAGCTCAGGAAGTACCATGCTGCACTTGGGCTCAACGAGTACACTAGCTCCCTTGTGGGTGGCTAAAATCTCCTTCCAGTAGAGCGTCATCAGGCGGTCTCCGAATATCACTTCTCCCTTGTCGTCAACTACCCCTATCCTGTCAGCGTCGCCATCATAAGCAAAGCCTACGTCAGCACCTTCGGCCTTAACGCGGGCAATGAGAGCCTGAAGGTTTTCGCGCTTCTGGGGGTCGGGGTGATGGTTGGGGAAATGTCCGTCGGGTTCATCGTAGAGGGATATGCATTCACAGCCGAGCATCCCGAAATACTTACTGGCAGTGATTCCTGCCGCACCGTTCCCAGAGTCGCACACTACCTTGAATTTTCGCGAGAATGGCAGCGTGAACTTTGACACTAACATTTTCAGGTACTCATCGTTAATGTCAGCGTGGGTTAATTTCCCGTTGCCCGTCTCGAAATTCCCTGCCTCAGCTATCGTGTGAATGTTTATGACCTCACTGCCCCACAGAGTCCCGCGCTCAAAGCACAGCTTCAGGCCGTTCATGTCGGGGGGGTTGTGCGAGCCCGTAATCATTACCCCGCCGTTAAGGTTAAAGCGTATCAGGCTCCAGTAGAGCATAGGGGTAGTAACCAGTCCCACATCGATAACGTCAAGACCTGCCGACAATATCCCCTCAGTCATTGCTGCCTTAATGCGAGGGGTTGAGAGCCGGGCATCTCCTCCGATAGTTACGCCTGACGTTACTCCTGCACGTATGAGCCACGAGGCATAGGCCCTCCCGATTGAGCGCACTATGTCATCGGTTAGTTCTTTGTCTGCATTGCCGCGTATGTCATATTCACGAAAAATGTTTGATGGTATCTTTGTCGTTGTCATGGTATCAAAAAAGGGAGCATCTATAACTCAATGCCCCCTGTAACCTCCTGTGTTATAGATTAGAGCATGTAGAGAGAAATTCCGTAGATCGCCAAAACCGCAACGATACCCTGAATTAACGTTGCCATTGTCTGAGCCTTATACGCCGTATTGAGATCCATATCGCTGAACTGAGTTACTACCCAGAAATATGAGTCGTTGGCATGTGATACGACCATTGCACCGCTGCCTATTGCGAGGGTTGCCAGAACTGCACCCATAGGTGAGCCAAGTCCTAGTGATGCCAGCATGGGGGCAATAATCTGCGCTGTAGTTACGATTGCCACAGTCGATGACCCCTGAGCCGTCTTCAGTGCTGCCGCAATGATGAACGGAAGGAATATCCCGAAGTTGTAGGACGAAAGAGCCTCGCCTATGTAGTTCCCGACCCCGGAGGCCGCAATCACTGCACCGAGTCCGCCGCCTGCCGCTGTGATCATGATGATGTTTGCGCCGTCCTTAACGCCTGAGCCTATCCAGCCGTTGGTTACCTCCTCAGTGAACGGGGCAAGGAAGAAGCACAGAACCACCCCAATCGACAACGCTATAACGGGGTTGCCGAGGAATGACGAGATGATGAAGAGGGTTGACTCTTTACCGCCGATTTTCGCCAGCGTTGAGGGGTAGCTGATGAACGAGCTGAACGCAATAAGGATTAACGGAATGAGTATCGGGGCGAATGACTTGAAGGCTGAAGGTAGAGTGCCGTATTTCGCCTTGAGCTCCTCGTAGGACTCGCCAGCTCCTGCGTTGTCGTCAAACGGCACAGGGAGCTTCGGCCCGGCAATCAGCGCATAGATGTACCCTGCAAGAACTGAGACGATCGAGACAGCGATACCCCACATTATGACCATGCCCAAGTCAGCACCGAGTTCATTTGCGGCGGCTATAGGGCCAGGAGTGGGAGGAACTAGGGTGTGTGTGGCGTAAAGACCTGTCGATAACGCTATGGCCATGACCGAGAGCCTGACATGACTTCTCCGGGCTAATGACTTGTTGAGTGATGACAGAATGACGAACCCAGAGTCACAGAACACAGGGATTGAGACTACCCAGCCGATTAAGCTCATTGCGAGGGCAGGACGTTTCTCACCTACAACCTTAAGCACCGAGTCGGCCATAGTGAAAGCAGCTCCTGACTTCTCCAGCATTGCACCGATTATAGTACCCAGCAGGATAACTATACCGATGCCCCTGCATGTTCCGCCGAAGCCGTTTAGGATTGTGTCGAGGACTTTTGCCGGTGCCATGCCTACAGCAAGACCCATAGCCAGAGCCACAGCGAACAATGCAACGAACGGGTGGAACTTGCACTTTGAGATCAGGAGCACCATAAGGATAATGGCAACAATCAGAATTACTACGAGCATAGAACCCTGAACCATTGTGAGAAAATCTCCTTCCGAATATTGATTTTGTGAGTGGAAAATTTATCGTGTAGAATTATAACAGCTCAAGTGAAAGGTGATTATCGTTATAATGAATGAACGCCAGAAGATGACTGCCGGGGAACTCTACAACCCTTCAGACGAAGAACTACACAAGCTCAGGGCTAAGGCTCACAGATTATGCATGAGGTATAACCAGCTCATTGACCCTGACGATGAGGAACGCTACGAGATTTTGCGCGAGCTCATGCCATACTCAGACCATGATGATATTTACTTCAGGGGGCCGATATATTTCGACTATGGCATAAATACCTACATAGGCAAGAACTTTTACGCCAACTTCAACACAACGATACTTGACGTTTGCCCGGTAAGAATCGGGGAAAACGTTATGCTCGGTACAGGTGTATCACTCCTCACACCAATTCACCCCTTGAGGTGGAAGGAAAGGAATCCACAGCCTGATGCTGACGGTGAGATGAGGGTGCTCGAATACGGCAAACCCATAACGATAGGCTCGAACTGCTGGCTTGCCTCGAACGTTACGGTAGTCGGAGGAGTAACTATAGGCGATGGCTCAGTGATAGGGGCAGGAAGTGTAGTAACTCATGACATCCCGGCGAATGTATTTGCGGCCGGAGTTCCCTGCAATGTGGTCAAGGTGATAGACAACTGACGGGAGAACAAAAATTTTGCCCTGCCTCGTGAATGGGACAGGGCATTTCATTTCACGTTATACCTTCAGGAACTCAGGCAGTACCCCTTCAAGCTCACTGAACGAATACTCCCCCACTCTCTCACCCTCACGGAAGAGCACCGCCCCTTTAGGTGTCCCAGCAATCCCGAACTGTGCATGTCTTGCCTCCTTCGGGCCGTTGACCTCACAGCCCATAACCGCAACACTCACACCGTCAGGCAATCCCTCAAGCATGGGTTCAACGACAGCAACAAGCCTCCTAACATCAGCGCGTCTTCTCCCGCAAGTTGGGCATGAGATGAGATTTACGCCGCGTGTCCTGAGCTCAAGAGCCTTCAGAATTTCGTAGCCTACTCTGACTTCACGTTCAGGCTCATCAGTGAGTGATACCCTGAGAGTGTCGCCAATCCCGCGCATGAGCAACGCAGAGATACACGCACTGCCCTTGACGATGCCGCCATCACCGGGGCCTGCCTCAGTCAACCCAATGTGCATGGGAAATTCGGGGTATGACGCTGAGATGAGCTCATTGGCCTTCACGCACTCAGGGACGCTTGAGGATTTCGCCGATAGTATCACGTCGTTGAAGCCCTGAGACAATAACAGCTCTGCCTGTTCACGCACAGCAATGAAGAGTGCCTTAGCCCTGTCGCCTTGAGCCTCGTCTAGCTGAGCCTGTGAGATACTGCCACCGTTAGCCCCTATCCTGATTACGACACCAAGAGATTTAGCGCAGGTGATTACGTCATTGAGGCGGGTTATGGGCATGTTGCCGGGATTGATTCGGATTGCCCGGCAGCCTGACTCCATCGCAAGAATAGCAAGTGCCGGGTCAAAGTGAATGTCGGCCATGATGACCAGTTCAGTGGACTCGACTAGTGCCTTGAGGTCGGGGGCAAATTTCGCGTCAGGAAGTGCCGCACGTGCCATCTCACAGCCTGACTTCATGAGGCGTTCACACTGAGCCAGACATTCCCCGCGCTTGTCGAGCGATACCTTCAGCATACTCTCAACACGTACAGGAGCATTCCCCCCAATCGTGAGAGCTCCTATCTTTACCTGTCGTTTGCTGTTCATGATGTGGCCTCCCTAATGCGTGAAGAAGAGGTTGTACACGTCCTTGCAGGTGATCAGTATCATCAAGGAGATCAACAGGACGAAACCGGCAGTGTGTATCCAGTTCTCGACCTTTTCGGGAAGCCTCCTGCGAACTATCATCTCAAGGAGCACGAAAAGTATTCTCCCGCCGTCAAGTGCAGGTATCGGGAAAAGGTTAAGCAGTCCCAAGTTCAGGGCAATCACGGCAATGAACGTGATGAAGTTCCAGAACCCGGAGGCCATTGCGCGCCCGGACATTGAGGCAATCCCCACAGGCCCGGTAACGTCTGCCTCCTGATAGCCCATGACGAGCTCAGCAAGTCCTCGCAGCATCATCAGTGTCATCCTGTATGTGTAGCCTGCCGAACTCCTGAGTGCCTGAAGAACCCCGTAACGTATGTATGACGGTGAGATGCCCAGCATTGGCCTGCCGTAGGTCTCATTGTTCGGGACGTTCACGGTGAGGGTCATGGTCTCATCCCCACGCCTGAGCTCAAAGGTTAATGTGCTGTCCTTCGTGGCCTCAACGCGAATCTTCTCGGACATCTCGCGCCATCTGGTTACGGTTGAGCCGTTGACCTTCAGGATTTCGTCGCCGGGCTGAATGCCTGCCTGTTCTGACGGGAAGCCGGGCAGTATCTCGCCGATTTTCGTGCTGTCCATGTCGAGGACTCCATTTCCCCAGAGGAACAAAGCCATCAACAAGACCGCAAGAATTATGTTGAACGCCGAGCCGTTAAGGAGGATCAGAAATCTCTTCCAGGCTGGCTGTTCGTTAAAGCCTTTTCCGGGGGTTACTGCCTCGCCGTCTTCCTCCTCATGCATTCCCGCAAGCCTGCAGAAACCTCCGACAGGGAACAGACGCAATGACCAGAGCATATTGTTCCTGCCCTTGTGCTGGAGAATAACCGGGCCCATCCCGAACGCAAATTCATGTACCTGAACGCCTAATATCCTTGCTGTGATGTAGTGGCCGTATTCATGCACGACAACACAGACTGCAATCACTATAATGAATGCTACAATGCTCAACAACAAATTATGTTCCTCCTGTTACTTTGAGTATGCTTTCCTCATGCGCTCCAATGCCCCGTGAATGTACCTAGTAGGGCAGGCAATGTTCCACCTCTCGAAGCCCCTTCCCTGTTCCCCGAAAATATATCCCTCGTCAAAGAACAGCCTAGCCTCTTCACGGTTAATGCGTTCGAGCTCCTTATAGTCCAGCCCCAAGCCGTTAAGGTCAAGCCAGAGAAGATACGTCCCTTCAAGCTCGTGAACCCTGACCTGCGGAAATTCCCGGCTCACGAAGTCAGTAATCACCTTCCTGTTCGTGTCAATCACAGCGAGGCACTCATCAAGCCACCTGCCGCAATTCCTGTATGCCGCCTCAGTAGCACAATAGCCCAGAATGTTGCACTTAGGGTTGGGGTTGTGGAGCTTGAGGGAGGCAAGATATTTTGCACGGAGCTCAGCGTTGGGAATGAATATGTTTGAGGTCTGGAGTCCCGCAATGTTGAACGTCTTGCTTGGTGCAGTCATCACCAGGCAGTTGTTCGCGAAATCCTCAGAGATTGACGCAAATACCGTGTGTTCATGGCCGGGCATAATCAGGTCAAAATGAATCTCATCCGACACGACGAGGACATCATGTTTCAGGCAAATATCACCGATACATTCGAGCTCATGACGTGTCCAGACCCTGCCGGTTGGGTTATGAGGGCTGCAGAGAATCAGCATCTTAGTGTCCGGGTCTGAGGCTGCCTTCTCCATAAGGTCAAAATCAATCTCGTAGCTTGTCCCTGTGTTCGTCATCGGGCAGTCTATGAGCTTGCGGCGGTTCATGTTCACGGCCATGTACATGGGGTGATAGACCGGGGTCATGAGCATCACTCCGTCGCCTTCATGCGTGTACGTCCTCACTGCCTCAAAGAATGCATCGACAACTCCCGGTGATGGCAGTATCCATTCCGGCCTTGCGTCCCAGTTCCTGCGCTCCCTCATCCATGAGCAGACAGCATCAAGATATTCACACGTGGGGTTCTCGTAGCCCATTATGGAGGTGTCTAGCTCGTGCTTCAGGGCCTCGACAATTTCGGGAGGCGTAACGAACTCCATATCAGCGACCGAGAAGGGGATAATGTCCTCGTCCTCACGAACGCCGTAACGTGCCAGGTCGTTCCATTTCCCGGAACCTCTGCCGGAACGTCTGCGTACTGTCTCGAAGTCATACATCAATGCGCCGCCTCCTGTCAGCATCTTTCGGGGTGGTGTGTATGCATGTGAACGTTCATCTCGCCGAAGGTGTTGCACTCGTAATTGCAGCCTTCAACAGGGCACTTGACCTTCATTCGCGTAAGGTCAGCTATAGTAGATCCGCCTGCGTAACTTTCCAGCATCTCATCAGTAAGTGCATTAATCGATTCCTTGTTATTCATGTTATGTATTCTCCTTGTTGTGGATATTATGACTGCTATTATAGCCTAATTAGTACTTGACATTCCCACAATGCCAAGCTCACACAAGAAATCAATGCGTTCTTTTCCGTCCATCCTCCCGAACTCCTGAGTCATCTGCCAGCCTTCAAGCCACTCCGAGCACCTGAAGGCCAGTTCCCTCACTGCCTCCCTCACGTTCTGGGACAACCCCGACGTGTAGAGCGACAGCCTGCCCTCACCCGTCCCGTCAAGACCCATGAAGTGCCTGAAGACTTCCCCGCTGTAGTGCCCGAATGCCGAATACAGCCCCATGAAGTCAGCGATTAACTCATCGTGAAGGTTGTTCGTTGCGGAGCCGTAGAACCTCTTGGTGTAGTAGTGAGTGAGTTCATGCTCGCGGCGGATGATCATAGACTTTTCGCGCCAGTCTTCAGGGGACAAGTTCATGTATTCGGGCGTGGCGTTGCTGTAGTATTTCCTTGAGAGCACGAGGAAACGCTGGACTTTCCCGTAAATGAATGACGCTCCCATCTGCTGAAGGTTATCCGGCCTTGTTCCCTTGTAGATGAGGTTGGTGATGAAGTCCTCGAAGTCTGAGGCATCGCCAAAAACGACAACCGGAACATTTCCGGCAGGCGAGTCGTGTATCTCTATGCTGATTTTTTCGGGGGCAGCAAAATTTACCGGGAGCTTCCGGCACAAGTGGGTGTTCAGAATTTCGGAGGGAGCTGAGCCATCACTGAGCCATTCCTGCCACTGGAGCAAGAACGTATCATCTTGGGCTGTATCCTCCTGCTTCACGAAACGGTTAGCTGTGTAGTCGTTGAGCTCCTGAATTTCCTGTTGGGTCATTTGTCATCATTCCTTCCTTGTTTGAAAGTATATTGTGATAAAATACCCAAAGTGTCAAGAAGTTGTACAGAAGGTAGGGAGTTTTTATTATGTATTACAGGCTGAAGGACAGATATTTTCTCAGAGGCTGGGACAGGTTGCCTTATGCCCTCGTAGATTCTGAGACGGGCTCAGTCAGCTTCCTCAACTCCCAAGCTATGGACGCTCTCAACCTCTGCAACGGGAAAATAGATCTCTCACTCCCCATCATCCCCGAAACCACAAGAACAGCAATTCATGACGCGGAGAAGGCAGGCATCGTTGAACCCTGCGAGCCCGGCCATGCCCTCAACCCCAAGCAGGAATACAGGCTTTACCCCGCGAGGTATATCCGGCAGGCTCACTGGTCAATCACCGGGAAGTGCAACTACAAGTGCCGTCATTGCTGCATGTCCGCACCTGACGCAAAGTTCGGGGAATTGTCCCATGACGAAATCATGAGCATAGTACGTCAGCTCGGTGAATGCGGAGTGATGAACGTCTCACTCACTGGAGGAGAGCCCCTAATCCGTCCTGACTTCATGGAGATCGTTGATGCCCTCCTTGAACGGGACATACACATCGGGCAAATATACTCGAACGGTGCGCTGGTGAACGAGAGATTACTTCGGGAGCTTGAGGCACGGAACATTCACCCGGAGTTCAACATGAGCTTTGACGGTGTAGGCTGGCATGACTGGCTCAGGGGCATTAATGGAGCTGAGGAGGCAGTGAACCGGGCGTTTTCGTTGTGCCGTGAACATGGTTTCCCGACGGGCTCGGAGATGTGCATTCACCAAGGCAACAAGAACACCTTGCGCGAAACAGTCAGGCATCTCGGCTCTCTAGGTGTGAGTTCGCTCAAGACCAACCCCGTTGCTGACCTGGGAATATGGCACGATAACGGTTACGGCGAATCAATCAGCACTGAGGAACTCTACAACCTCTACCTCGACTACATTCCTCAATACTACGAAGATGGTATGCCGTTGTCCATAATGCTGGGAGGTTTCTTCTACGCAAGCCCGAAAAATCCCCGGCACTTCAGCATTCCGTCATGCAAGCCCGAATGCGACCCCAAGACCTTCTGCCTATGTGGACATGCCCGCCTCATAATGTACATTTCCCCCGAAGGAAGAACCCTGCCGTGCCTTTCGCTCTCAGGAATGAAGATTCAGGACGAGTTCCCCCTCATCACCGAGAAAGGACTTGCTCAGTGCATAACTGACTCGCGCTACATGAGGCTGATAGACACGAGGGCAAGCGAATACTTTGCGGCAAATGACGAGTGCCGGGCGTGCAAGTACTCGTTGTGCTGTTACGGTGGCTGCAGGGCTGACGCTCTCAGTGCTGACGAGAGCAACATAATGGGGAAGGCTCCGGGTTGCTGTGAGATTTTCCGGGGCGGTTGGGTTGAGAGGATAATCCAGGCGGTGAAGAGTGCCAAGCCAGACGCTGAGTCGGAAATACTAGGCAACAAGTTATTTCAGGAAGGAGAAAACGTACAATGACAGAGAACAGCAAGAAGTTTCTTGAGCTTGCATCATCCAACGAGGACATCAAGAAGGAGCTCATGAAGGCAGGAAGCCTTGACGACATCCTGAAGGTAGCCAGCTCTCACGGAATACCGCTCACTATGGACGACATGAAGCCATCAGGAACTAGCGAGCTCTCAGAGGACGAGATGAAGGCAGTTGCGGGAGGGAGTTTCTGCGGCTGTGGCGGTGCAGGCTCAGGATCGGCGCACAACCTCAGCTGTGAGTGCACGAAGTTAGGCGGCGGAAAAGACCCCGAAGGCGGAAGCGGTTTCTGCATCTGCTATGAGCTCGGTCTTGGCTGGAACTAGCGGCAATGAAGTCCCTGCAACATCACGGGGCTTTGTCATACATGAAGGGAGGTGAATCACAATGAAGGAAGACATGAAGAAGTTTCTTGAGGCGGCATCATCTAACGAGGCAGTGAAGTCGGCAGTAGAGGCATTATCCGCGGGGAAAAGCAGCATTGAGGACGTTATAGCTTTCGCGGCATCACGCGGCTTTAAGCTGGACATGGCCGATTTCGTTGACCCCAGCAAGAAGGCACTCACTGCACTCAATGAGGACGAACTTGCGGCAGTAGCAGGAGGGGACAGCCTCAACAAGATAACCAGCACATGCCAGTGCTCAGGCTTTGGTTACGGTCAGACGTGGGAACTCAGCTGCCGTTGCAACAACAGCGGAACAGGCACCAACACCACAAACGGACACTGGAGATGCGGCTGCTCAGGTTCAGGCTGGGGCGGAGCGTAAACGTTAAAGGCTCGTCTTATATTTCCCGGAGTGATATATAATTACATTACTACTTCAATTACAAAGGGTGTATAAGATGAGCTTTTTACTTGTCAACAACAGCAAGGCAGAACTCGAAAGGCTTGCAGGACTTCTTCATGGTCTCAGGCCGGACGAAAAGGTTTTCACCACCCGAAATGCAGAGGAGGCACTCAACATTTCACCGTCAGATTTTGATGCGGCATTCATTGACCCTGAGCTTGAGCCACGAAAAATGAACGGCATAGAGCTCGCCGCAAAACTGAAATATTACCGCAAGGATACCCACATCATATTCATAGCACGTTCAGAGGATTACTTGAGGGATGCCTTCTCGGTTCATGCAGACGCTTACCTCATGAATGACTTCACCGAACAGGACTTGAGCCGTGAACTCGACTACATAACCTTCCGTTATCCCGCACCCTTAAGGACTGAGGGCAAGCTGTATATTCAGACCTTCGGGGGGTTTACGGTGTTCCTTGACGGCAGGGCAGTTCACTTTGAGCGCAGGAAGGCTCAGGAGCTCCTCGCAATACTCATCGACAGGAGGGGCGCAGAAGTTACAGTCCGTGAAGCGTGCTCTATGCTCTTCTGGGGAAAACCATACGACATGAACCAGAACGGTTATTTCCACGTCCTCGTGAACTCACTGACGAAGACGCTCAAGAAGAACGGCATCGACTATATACTCATCAAGAGCAAGCTCCATATTGCCGTCAACCCTGACGCAGTGGAGTGTGATGCATACCGTTTCCTCAAGGGAGACCCGGCGGTCATGAAACAGTACAGGGGGGATTACATGAGCTGCTACCCATGGACAGAATCGGCATCAAAACTATTCAGTTAGGAGGAAATATACTAATGCCAGAAAACGAACGCATAAACTCACCCGAACAGCTCAACGAATACATACGCGTAACAACACCAGGAACATGGTTAATCCTCGGCTCAATCCTCGTATTCTTTGCGGGGTTCTTCATCTGGATATTCACGGGAAGCCTTGAAGTCTCCTCATCGTCCTACGTATATTCACATGGCGGGAAATCTGTTGCCTTCCTTCCTGCAGGGACAGCCTCAAAGCTCAAGGCAGGAATGACCGTAAGGCTGCCTGAGACCGAAGCAACTGGGAAAATCGGGAGCGTTGGCACGGATGCATTGACGTTTGACGAGATGTCGGCGATTGTCGGGGATAACAACGTCCTCATGATGGGCATTAACGGCGGCGACAGGATGATACAGGTTGACGCTGAGATCCCGGATGCCCCGCAAGGTGTTTCGCGCTCTGTCTTCGTCATGGACAGCGTGAGTCCCTTATCGTTCCTGTTCAGGTAGAGGGTCAAGGCAATGTTCAGGAAAAACAAAGTCAGGAAATCCGTAAAGTCAGGTCATGTTCACGTCCCTGTGGTGATGCAGCTAGAGGCTCTCGAATGCGGAGCGGCCTCACTGGCAATGATACTCGCATATTTCGGGCTCTGGGTTCCCCTCGAACAGCTCAGGAAGGATTGCGGGGTCTCAAGGGACGGCTCAAACCTCAAGAGCATGTACAGGGCGGCGAAAAGTTACGGGTTACAGCCCCGCGCTTTCAGGTGTGATGCTGAGATGCTGAAGACTGAATGCACTTACCCGGCAGTGATATTCTGGGAGTTTAACCACTTCGTAGTGCTTGATGGCTTCAAGGGTGATAAGGTCTACCTGAATGACCCTGCACGCGGGAAAGTTACGATTTCGTTCAATGAGTTCCAGAAGTCATATTCCGGGGTGTGCATGATGTTCGACCCTTCGCCGGAGTTCAAGCCTGGAGGAAAGCCCGCCTCAATCATGAAGTTCGCACGTGAGAGACTGACCGGGACAATGCCGATGTTCCTGATGGTTACGATGACGACACTGATTGCCTCGCTCGCAGGAATATTGATGCCGGCATTCTCGCGCTTCTTCGTGGACAACATGCTGACACACAAGGCCGCTCAGTTCTCTACAGGGTTCTTCGTGCTCTTCGGCCTCACGGTAATATCACAGGTTGCCTCACTCTGGATTAAGGCGGTCTCAATGCTGAAACTTCAGGGGAAAACCGCGGCGGTCGCTAATACGTCGTTCTTGTGGCACGTACTGAGATTGCCTTCTGAGTTCTTCGAGCAGAGAATGGCCGGGGATATTGCCCAGCGTCAGCAGTCGAACCAAAACATAGCCAACACACTGATTAACACGCTGACTCCCCTGATACTCGACACAGCAACAATGATCTTCAACCTTGCCCTTATGGTGAACTACAGCCCCCTTCTTGCGGGTATAGGCATCCTGTCTGTGGCGGGAAACCTCGCGCTCTCACACGTAATCTCGGCCAAGAGGATGGACATATCACGCGTACAGATGAGGGACTCGGCGAACGTCCAGAGCACCACCCTCATGGGTATAGACATGATAGAGACGATAAAGTCATCAGGAGCTGAGAACGGATTTTTCTCGCGGTGGGCAGGGTTTCAGGCCAATGAGAACGCACAGCTGGTGAAATTCTCGAAACTCAACCAGACATTAGGTCAGCTCCCGGCAGTTCTCTCACTCATAACGTCCAACATAATCCTATTCATGGGAATAACCCTCATAATGCGCGGTCAATGGACTATGGGATTTGTCTCGGCTTTCAACGGCTATCTTTTGTCGTTCTCTGCCCCGGCAACCTCGCTCATCATGGCCGGGCGGCTAATCCAGGAGATGCGTACTCAGATGGAACGAGTGCAGGATGTCTTGCAGTATCCCGTTGAGGTTGAGTATTCCCGCTCTGAGGTCCCGGATGATGAGGAACTCGAAAAGTTGAGCGGCCTCGTTGAAGTTAATCACGTTACGTTCGGCTACAACAAGCTGGACTCGCCATTGCTTGAAGACTTCTCCATGAGGGTAGAGCCGGGGAAAAGCATAGCTATTGTAGGGCCTTCAGGTTGCGGAAAATCGACTATCGCCAAGCTCATAACCGGGCTGTATGCTCCGTGGGAGGGCGAGGTACTCTTTGACGGGAAGAAAGCTGACGAGATTAACCGAAGCATATTCACGGGGTCGCTGGCATGTGTTACGCAGGATATTACGCTCTTTGAGGACACCATAGCAAGCAACATCAGAATGTGGGACAAGTCAATCGAGGATTTCGAGGTGATACTTGCGGCACGTGATGCGGTGATTCATGACGAGATCATACAGCGCGAGGGTGATTACTCGGCTGAAGTTCTGGAGGGCGGCAAAAACTTTTCGGGCGGACAGCGTCAAAGGATAGAGATTGCCGGGGTATTAGCCCAAGACCCTACGATAATCATCATGGACGAGGCTACAAGTGCCCTGGACTCCAAGACAGAATATGAGCTTGTCAGTGCCATAGCCAACAGGGGAATAACACGGATAATAATCTCACACCGTCTCTCAATCATACGGGACTGCGACGAGATTCTAGTTATGCGTGAAGGCCACATCATAGACCGCGGGACTCACAGGGAACTTATGGGACGCTGTGAATTTTACGCGGAACTGATAACGAATGAATAGGAGCTGTGATTTATGGGCTGGTTTGACGAACAGTTAAGGGCAAGGCTCAAGGCGGATAAAGACGCGTTCACCGATGCATTCGAGGGAATAGCCGGGGTATTCTCCAAGGTTGAACGTTCACGTGATGATGTCTCCGGGGCAATGGGCGAAATCTCGAAGTTCCTGCACGTCCCTGAAGGTGCACTCATGAGCAGGAGGGTCAGGCTTTCCCCCGGATGGTACGAGGACGCTTCAGGGGTATACCTCGCCAAGACAAAGGAAGGCCATAACGTGGCACTTATCCCCGGCTGGCATGGGTACAGCTACAAGGATTACGCCACAGGCAGGACGGTACGGGTGAACTCACGGACGAATGAGGGGCTTGAGGACGAGGCATTGTGCTTCTACCGGCCATTGCCCGCAGAAAAGCTCGGCGTGAGGGACCTAGTCAAGTTCGCACTCAGGAGCATATCACTTTCTGATGTCATCTACGCTGCCATGATAACCCTCTTCATCTCGCTAATATCCACAGTGTCGCCCTTCCTCATGCGCATAGTGTATTCTGAGGTCATATACTCGCAGGACTACGGGAGCCTTCAGGCCATATTTGCCTTCATCATTCTTGCGGGAGTGTCGGGGATAATGTTCCAGATTGCGCGCGAACTCGTAACCTCAAGGATACAGATAAAGGCCAGCGTCTCAGTGAATGCCGCAGTGATGATGAGGCTGATCAACCTTCCTGCGATATTCTTCAGGAGGTTCTCGGCAGGTGAGCTCGCTCAAAGGGCTACATGTTCCGGGATGCTCTGCAGCACTTTGGCAAACGTGGCGTTCTCCGTGGGCTTCACGGCAATAATGAGCGTGATCTATCTCGTCCAGGTATTCATACTGTCGCCTGTCCTTGTACGTCCTGCACTGTGGATAGCGGCGGCACTTCTTGCGTCATCAGTCCTTGTTGCGTGGGCACGTTCCCGCGTGATGAACAAGGCCATGAACTACAGGGCGAAAGAATACGGGTTGCTTTACGCCTTCATCACGGGAATCCAGAAAATCCGGCTCTCAGGAGCAGAACGCCGGGCATTCGCGAAGTGGGCATCACAATACAAGACTGCCTCAAAGCTCGAATATGACCCCCCGATTCTCATCAAGCTGTCTCAGGTAATCCCGCAGGCAATAACCCTCGCAGGAACATTCGTGCTCTACTTCACGGCCTATAATGCGGGCGTAGCTCCTGAAGACTACATGGCGTTCACGGCATCATTCGCGCTGTTGTCGGGGGCGTTGTCTGCCTTCAGTGTCTCGGCAACGCAGGCGGCTATGATTGCCCCGATGTCCGACATGCTGAGGCCGATCCTTGAGGAAGTCCCGGAAGTCTCACACGGTAACCCTGTCGAGCATCTTAGGGGAGGGATTGAGATTAACCGCGTCAGCTTCAGGTACTCGGAGAAGACCCCGATGGTTCTGGACAATATCTCGTTCAAGATACATTCAGGCGAGTACGTGGCAATTGTCGGCAGGAGCGGCTGCGGTAAGAGCACGTTGATGCGCTTGCTTCTCGGCTTTGAGCGTCCTGACAACGGGGTAATCTATTACGACGGCAACGACATTAAGACACTCGACATGAAGACGGTACGGGCAAGAATAGGCTGTGTGATGCAGAACAGCAGGTTATTTCCCGGAAGTATCTACAGCAACATAGTGATCTCAGCCCCGGAACTCACGGAAAAAGACGCGTGGGAGGCCGCAGAGATGGCCGGGATTGCGGACGACATTCGGAAGATGCCCATGAAGATGAACACGATGATCAGTGAGGGGGCAGGGACGCTCTCAGGTGGCCAGCGTCAGAGGATCATAATTGCCCGGGCGATTGCACCCAGGCCGAGAATACTGCTCTTCGATGAGGCAACAAGCGCACTCGACAACATCACTCAAAGGATAGTGTCAGAGTCTCTTGAGAGCCTCAGATGCACGAGGCTGGTTATAGCTCACAGGCTCTCAACCGTCAGGCATTGCGGGAGGATACTCGTTATTGACGGCGGGAAAATCGCGGAAGAAGGCAGCTATGATGACCTCATGGAAAGGAACGGGATATTTGCCGGGCTCGTTAAGCGTCAGCAGTCAGGGGAGACGGAGGAGTAATCACTGCCTCCCCCTGAAGTTCATTGCACGTATTGAGTTCAGTACCGCAAGACACATCACACCAACGTCAGCGAAAACAGCAAGCCTCATCCCCGCAATACCCAGAGCACCAAGAACCAGGCAAGCCATCTTTACACCGATTGAGCCCCAGACATTCTGCCGGACTATCCTCATGCAACGCCGGGAAATTCCCACAGCCTCCGGGACTTTCAGCGGGTCATCATCCATCAGGACGACATCAGCGGCCTCAATCGCGGCATCGGAACCTAACGCCCCCATAGCGATACCCACGTCAGAGCACGCAAGTACAGGCGCATCATTTATCCCGTCCCCAACGAATGCACGGACTCCCGGCAATTCCTGAACCTTCTTCACCTTGTCGGCAGGCAGCATTCCGCTGTAGTACTCAGTGATGCCCAGAGACCCGGCAACTTCCCGCGCAGTGTCCTCGTTGTCGCCCGTGAGCATGACTATTCGCCCGATGCCCTGAGACCTGAGCTGACTCACTGCATCACGTGAATGTTCCTTCAGAGCGTCAGAGATCACTACATGGCCGGAATATTCCCCGTCAGTCGAGACATGTATTATCGTCCCGGATCTGTCGCAGGGTTGCCATGATGCCCCCGTGTCGTCCATGAGCCGCGAATTTCCCGCGCATATCACCCGGCCGTTCACTCTCGCACGAACTCCGTAGCCCGGTATCTCTTCAGCGTCCTCTACGGTGCAGCCGTCAGACTCGCCGGGGTAAGCGTCCCTTATTGCCCGGCCTGCAGGGTGGGGTGAATACCTCTCAGCATGTGCCGCAATGTGGAGGAGCTCATTCCCTGATATGTCTTCAGGGTGAACCGCAGAGACCTCGAAGACTCCCCGCGTTAATGTCCCGGTCTTGTCGAAAACAACGCATGACAGTTCCGCAAGCCTCTCGATGAATATTCCCCCCTTAACGAGAATGCCACGCCTTCCTGCCCCGCCTACTGCCGCAAAGAACGCAAGTGGTACGCTCACAACAAGGGCACAAGGACAGCTCACCACGAGGAACGTCAACGCCCTGTAGAACCATTCCCTGAAGCCACCCAAGAAGAACGGAGGGACTGACGCAAGCACTAAGGCAGAGATGCAGACGGCAGGGGTATAGACTTTCGCGAAACGTGTAATGAATTTCTCGGCCTGTGATTTCTTCGTGTCAGCATTACCGATAAGCTCAAGAACTTTTGAGGCTGTCGACTGGGCAAAAATCTTGGTTGTCCGTACCCTGAGAACCCCCGACAAGTTCACGCAACCGCTGAGAACTTCATCACCGGCCATGACTTCACTGGGCTGGCTTTCCCCAGTAAGTGCACGAGTGTCTATGCCTGAATGCCCGTCAAGTACCACGCCGTCAATCGGTATCTTCTCCCCCGGCCTCACAACAATAACGCTCCCTGCCTCAACGCCTGAAGGGTCAACCCGCTGAACTTCACCGCCCCCAAGCTCAAGGTTGGCGTAGTCGGGCCGCAAGTCCATTAACGCCGTTATGTTGTCCCTGCTCCTGTCTGATGCATAGTCCGAGAATGCCTCGCCTAACTGGTAGAAGATCATCACTGCAGATGCCTCGTTGTATTCGCCCAAGAACAAAGCACCAATCGTAGCAATGGACATCAGGAAACACTCACCGAATATCTCGCCCTCACGTATTCCGTCAAGTGCCTCAAGTATCACGTCATAGCCCGCCACAAGATACGGGACTGCATAGAGCATGAGCCTCATAATTCCCTCAGAAGGCAGAAAGTTCACCGCCCAAAGAATCAGCACAGCAACAACAACACGCATAATTACTTTTACGCGCTCGTTCAACCTAATCACTCCAGATAGTCAAATAATCGTTTGAATGTTTGAATGTGGAGATTATACAGCGTTAATTTTCTGGGTCAATGTTATTTTCTGTGGGGCACTTGAGCTTGAACATTGCATCTATTGTACGGTGAAGAAGCCTTGCCTCCTGTGTATCGCTGAGTGAGTAGTGTATCTCCTGTCCTTCACGCTCACCAGTAACTAGGCCGCTCCTGCGCAAAAGCTGGAGGTGATGTGAGACAACCGCCTTGCTGACACCGAGAGCCGCCGCAATATCCGAGACGCATTCCCTCGTGTGGCACAAGAGCCATAGTATCCTGAGCCTCGTAGCGTCCCCTAATTGCGCGAAAACTGAGGCTGAATGTCCGAACTCTTCAAGTCCCGGCATAGTGTCAAGAACCGGGCCTGTGTTCCTGTCGTGGTTATGTGGAAGTGTATTCATGTCTTCCTGTGTGAAAGTGAGGGAAGCCCGCCGTACGGACCTCCCTTATGCCTCTTCAGTTCCGTGTGATCCCTGAGAACGAATTTACCTGTCTCACGAGCCTGAAGACATACCCGGAAGGTGCTATGTCCCTCGACAAATAATAATCCTCATCCGGGACAAGGAAGCTCACAGAATCGCCCAGACCAGTGGCAAATTCGGTAGTTCCCCTTTCGGTCGTGAAGGAAGCGTATATGTCAGCATCAACCGGCCTGACGTTGTTATCGCGGCTGATTATCCGTATTCTTCTGTCATGGCCTATATAGTCGTTGGGGTAGTCTTCTACGTTTCGTGGCTCTGTACCGCGAAGGTTAAGCGTCCTGTAGCGCAGCCTCCTCCCTCCCGTGAAGGTTACTGTACCGCCGTTCTTGGGGGTGCTGTTCACTCCTGAAGGGTCATAGGCGAAAACCACAACGCTCCTGTCTCCTGAGCCTGTCTCGTCATTCACGACAATGAACGGGACGTTTGGGTCAAGCTCCTCACTGAGACCAAGATTGAGCACTGCCTGGTTCTCCTCACTGCCTGTGCTGGCTATGTAGTACCTTGAGCCCTCCATGTGTGAGAGTGAACCCCCGGTGTAGATGCTGTACCTCTTGTTGAGCTCAAGTGCCGGTGATGAGAGAACGACAATCTGCCTCACCTCATAGCCTGAAGTCGGCTCACTGCTTGATGATGATGCACCTCCTCCGCTGCATCCTGAAAGTGAGAAGAGAGAAAGCGACAAAACGACAAGGTAAGCTATGCCTGTTAGTTTTTTCATGATGGTGATTAAGAAGCCTCCTGTATGGAAAAATTTTTTGAGGATTACACGCTGACATTATGACACAAAAATTTCTTCAGGCACAAAAAAAGGAGAGCACCCCCCTTTCAGGAAATGCCCCCCAGTTGATGCAAAGGCTTGTGGCTATTTGTTGTAGTCCTTTACGCCGCCGAAGTTGTTGACCCTGTTATAGAGGGTGTAGACGGTGCTTGTTGTCGGGAAGTCTGACGGTCTGTTGTCTGTCTCGTCGCTGGAGACAGGAGCACCAAACGTTATAGTTAGCACGGTATCCCCATCCGAGTTGACGAGGGTTACGGGCTGCATGAGCTCCGAACTGCCGTTGTCAGTACTGCCACCGCCGCCGGTCTGGTCATCGCTGGTAGTACTGCCACCTCCGGGGTTATCGCCGGGGTTGGTGCTGTTGCCTGATGCCGCCGACCAGTTCACTGTAGCGTTCGAGGAAATGTACGTTCCCTTCTCCGCGTCAAAGCCTGCCTCACCGTTTGAGTTCTCCTGCTGGCTTCCTGCAGTTATGTTCAGTGTGCCGCCCTTGATGACTATCCAGCCGTTGGAGTCGATCCCGTCGCCGCCCGTTGAGCTTATCGTGAGGGTGCCGCCGTCCATCGTGAAGACCGAAACATCATCCTCGTTTACGTTGATGCCGTCGTCAGGTGCCGTAACGGTGATCCTTCCGCTGTCTATGAGCATGTGCATCTCAGCGTCAAGGCCCTCGAAGGTTGTCGAGGTTATGGAGAGCGTGCCGGTCTGTGCGCTTGACTCTGCACCGATAACCATCGAAACGAACGAGTAGAATGCGCCATCCATCTTGTACATTTTCTTCTGTGAGGAAATGTTCGTGCCGTTGACGTACTTCACTGCGTCGCTGTCGGTTGCCGAGTTCGTATATTTCGGCTTGAGCTTCATGATCCTGTAGACGTTCGCGCCGGTGAACTTGTTGGTGCTCCCGTTGGCGATAACGACAATTGCCCCTGCGTTTGTCCCTGACTCGTTGTGAAGGTTCGTGCCGACATCAAGCGATATGATTGTGTCATCCTCACCAGGCCCGCACTCATAAAGGTCATGGAAGACGATTGCCGGAGCAACATCACAGCTCACTTCAACGCCGTCAAGAATTATTGCCACCTGTGATTCAGCATTGGTCTCCGGGTCGTCAGCGGTAAGGTCGTCAATCCATATCTGACCGTGCCATGTTCCCTTGAGCCTGTAAGTTCCCGGCCTCGTTATGTGGAGCACTGGGTTGTTGTAGGCCTCACTGGCTGAGTGCGTCATGGTAGATGCCGCCGTTATGCTGGAGTCGGATGCTGACCTCATGCTTGGAGGGTTGCCGCCGCCGCCGGGTATGTCGCCGCTTGGAGGGTTGCCGCCGCCCGGAATGTCGCCGCTGGGAACATTGCCGCCACCCGGAATATCGCCGCCGGGAGTTCCGCCGCCCATGCCTGCAACCTGAGTAGGAAGGCTCGCCAAAATGTACGGGCCCGTGTACGCTGAGCCATAATCTGAGTCAGCACTTATCTCGGCTATCTCTGCCGCAACGTCCGAAGCCGTCGAGTCATAGTACACGACATATTCAGTGTCCTCGTCCTTCCTGGCTGTCTGGGACGTAACGAAGTTCAGAGTGTCGGGAGTGTAGCGTATGTCGCGGGCAATATATATCCCGTCATTCGAGGTTATCTGTTCGAGCATCTTTGACTCCTTGTACTTTGTCGTGTCGTCCCCAAGCGTCCAGTACTCCGAAGGATAGTCAGGCGATACATGCCATACCCAATTTTGCGGCGACAAGTTCCCGGTAACATACCCTGAGAGCGTCGCAGTACCTGCCGCGGCGTTGAGGGTGATCACGATCTCGTCAGATGAGTCGATGTCGATTGCCGCACCCGTAACGTTGAGGTTCGTGTACTTCTGGGCTGTACCTCCCCAGCGTATGACGGTCCCGGCCTCTGTCTCAAGGTCCGGCGAGTCAGTGCCCTCCGGGTTGTAGCCGAAGACAACCGTATCGTCGTCTGACTGGACAATAACGAACGAGTCATCACTGAAGGTATCAGCAAACTCAAGGTTGAGCGAGACGGTCTCAGTTCCCGAAGCTACAGGGGCAACGTAGTATTTCGGGTCTCCGCTGGCAAACCTGAATGCCCCTCCCTTGTAGAGCTTGTAGGAGCCGTTCCGGGAGAAGGCTGGCGAGCTCACGGACATGACTTTTCTGCCTGACGTGGTAGGAGCAGGGCTGCCGGTGTTGTTGCTGCCTCCGCATCCTGAAAGCGACAGGAGCATCACGGCCATGATGAGAAAATAAATTGCGCGTGGAAATTTCTTCATGGGTATTCCTCCTTGCAATAAAGTAATTATGCTGATTATTTTATCACTGAATTATGCAGACACAGTGAAAATTTTTTATCCAGCGTATAATATATCGACATTCAGGGGAGCTTGTTTATACTCACAAAAAGCTGAGAGGATGTCATAAATGCATCGACCCTTTGAACCTGATCCGGCTAGTACCGGCGAAGGGAGCAAAACACATAACTTCCCCTGCAAAAATTCACAGTCTGGGAGGAATATCCATGCCTTCAAAACGCAGCGCAACAGTAATAATGATCGAGGGAGCTTTATGCATTGCCCTGTCATTCGTGCTGACAAAGATCAACCTTTTCACAATGCCCCAGGGCGGCTCGGTGGATTTCGAGCTTGTCCCGCTGATACTCTTCACCTACAGGCGGGGCTGGAAGTGGGGGCTCAGGGCCGGAGTCCTTGCCGGGATAATGCACATACTCTTGGGGGCATACTTCTTCAGTCCTATCCAGGTCATTCTTGATTATCCCCTGGCGTATTCGTTCATCGGGCTTGCAGACCTTCATCCGTTCTGGCTGGGACTTATTGCCGCATGGGCAGGACAGACAGCCTCAAGCATAGTGTCGGGGGCAGTCTTCTTTGCTCAGTACGCACCCGAAGGACAGAACCCGTGGGTCTACTCGTTCTTCTACAACGCCCCGGTGCTTGGAGTGAAGTACCTCATCTCAGGGATTGCCGCGCTCATTCTCTGGAAGATACTGGAACGTGATTTAGCCGTTGACTGAGTGGGAAGGCTCATAATCTCCGGGGCATCGAGCCGTTCAGGGAAGACCACAATAACCTGCGGGCTACTGGCCTCACTCAGACATAGGGGGCTCAAAGTCTCAGCCTACAAGACAGGCCCGGACTACATAGACACCGAATATCTCCGCATGGCCGGGAAGTGTCAGGCGTATAACCTCGATACCTGGCTCATGAGTGAGGAGGCAACCCTAAAACTCTTCACCGAGACTTCACGGGGAAAAGACACCACCATAATTGAGGGAGCAATGGGGCTCTATGACGGGGGCATCAACAGCACTGCAAGCATTGCACGGCTCGTTGGTGCTCCTGTTGTTTTGGTGGTCAATGCCGGGTCAATGGGTGAGAGCGCGGCGGCTGTGGCTCTGGGTTTCCGTGAGTATTGCCGGGACATTAACATTGCCGGGGTAATCCTGAACTTCACGGGCTCAGAGTACCACGTGAAAATTATCGCTGAGGCTCTGGAGGACAAGGGCATAAAGTTTCTGGGAGCTTTAAGGCGTGATGACGGCCTCAAAATTCCTGAGCGTCATTTGGGGCTTCTTCAGGCCGGGGAAAACAGGAGCTTTGACGTTGAGCGACTGGCGGCAAAATTCGAGGAATGCATCAACGTTGAGGAGCTACTCAGAATTTCCGGGGCCTCCGGGGAACTCAGGCCATGCAGTGATGATTTACTGCTCTCCCGGAAATATAATGCCCGTGTTGCTGTTGCGCGTGATGAGGCGTTCACGTTCTACTACCCTGAAAGCCTAGACACTCTCAGGCTCATGGGTGCGGAGGTGGAATACTTTAGCCCCCTCAATGATGCCTCACTGCCACAAGCTGACGGGTATATATTCGGCGGAGGGTATCCTGAAGTCTTCGCGTCCGAACTTGCGGGTAATGCCACGATGCTACAGAGCGTGAGGGCCTGCACACGTCCCATTCTCGCCGAGTGCGGTGGAATGATGTACTTGTGCCGGGGCATTGAGGACGTTCACGGGAATGCTCACAACATGGCCGGGGTTCTTCCGTTCAGGTCGTTCATGACGGGGCGGGCAGTGATGGGCTACATGACCGGGCGAGCATTGAGGGACAACCTGATTTGCCGGAAGGGTGAGACAGTACGCGGCCATGAGTTCCACTATTCACGGGTTGAGCCGGAATATCTGGAGGACACCTGCGCGTTTGAGCTCACGAGACGCAACACAGGGGCATCACATTACGGGGGCTATGCCGGGGGGAATATACTTGCCTCATATCTTCACGTCAACTTCTGGGGAAATACTGAGATTGCCGAAAACTTCATGAACATATTGACTTCAAGCAGACTTTAACGCGTTATACTGCATTCATCCCACAAAAGAAGGAGGAATATATTTTCATGGCATTGTCGGAATTTTCGAGGGAGTTTCACGAAAAGATGTTCCCCGGCTACAAGTCAAAGTTCCTTGAGACTGACCCGGAATTTATCGAACGCTTCGACAATTTCGCTTTTGACGAGGTCATCAATCAGGTCAAACTTGACGACAAGGTCAGATTTACGGCGATACTTGCCACACTCTTGGGCTGTCAGGGCATCGACGAGTTCAGGGCAATCATGCCTGCCGCAATGAGCTTCGGAGTAACTCCCGTTGAGATTAGGGAAGTGGTCTATCAGGCTGTGGCATATTTAGGGATTGGCCGGGTCTTCCCGTTCTTGAAGGCAATGAACGAGATCTTTGAGGCACGAGGCATCACCCTTCCGTTGCCCCCGCAGTCAACAACAACAACGGAGACTCGCAGGGAGGCAGGGACTCAGGCACAAGTAGACATCTTCGGTGAACAGATGCGCGACTTCTGGCGTTCCGGCCCGGAGGAGAGCAGGCACATAAACCTGTGGCTTGCGGATAACTGCTTCGGCGATTACTACACGAGGAAGGGATTAACCTATGCACAGCGTGAGATGATTACGTTCTGTTTCCTCGCGGCACAAGGAGGCTGTGAGCCCCAGCTTACGAGCCACGCAATGGCAAACATGAAGGTCGGCAACGATAAGTCATTCCTTATCAGCGTAATATCACAGTGCCTTCCGTTCATAGGATACCCCCGGAGCCTTAACGCCTTAAGGTGCGTCAATGATGCGGCAGAAAAATTCAAGGAGGCTCAACAGTAATGCGTACATGGCTGATTACAGGAGTAAGTTCAGGATTTGGCTACGAGATGACAAAACAGCTTCTCGAACGCGGCGATACAGTCATCGGGACAGTCAGGAACACCAAGAACGTACAGGGCTTCATTGATGGCTACCCCGGAAAGTTCGACTGCAAGGTGCTCGACGTTACGGACATTCCGGCCGTCCACAAGCTCGTGAAGGACGCATTCTCGGAGCATGGCCGAATTGACGTTGTCGTGAACAATGCAGGTTATGGCCTCTTCGGTTGTGCTGAGGAACTGGACGAGGAAAACATCAACAAGATCATAGCTACGAACTTGACCGCACCGATAATGATAGTTCATGATGCCCTGCCATACTTGAGGAAACAGGGGGGCGGAAGGATCATACAGCTCTCCTCATACGGCGGGCAGGTTGCTTACCCCGCAAACTCAATGTACCACGCAACGAAATTCGGGGTTGAGGGTTTCTGTGAGAGTGTTGCGCAGGAAGTCTCACAGTTCGGGATTGGCGTAACCATCGTAGAGCCTGGCGGTGCACGTACTGAGTTCCGTTACGGGAGCGCACATGTCGCCAACCTCATGCCGGAATACGACTCGTGTCATGGTTTCCTGAACATGCTTGACCCCTCGAAGGGACTCGCCCCCGGAGACCCCGCAAAAATGGCCTCCCGAATCATTGAGAGCGTCGACAAAGACCCAGCACCCTTGAGGATGGTCTTGGGCTCTCAGGCACTCAGGGCAACGATTGAACGCCTTGAAGCAAGAGTAGCAGACTACAAGACACAGACCGAGCTTGCCGCATCAACTGACGTGAAGGAGTGAGGAGGTTATAGACATGGCCGCAATAATCGTATACTTTTCGCGTGAAGGGAACAACTACGTCAACGGCTCAATAGTCAGCCTCAAGGTCGGCAACACTGAGACAGCCGCAAAGTTCATCCATGAGCTCACAGGCGCGGAGATGTTCAGGCTCGAACCCGTGAAGCCATATTCAGCGGACTACAACGAGTGCACCAGCGAGGCACAACAGGAACTCAGGGCAAAAGCTCGTCCGGCGGTTAAGGCTCTTCCCGACATATCAGGCTATGACGTGGTTTATTTGGGTTATCCCAACTGGTGGGGGACTTGTCCGATGTGCGTCTTTACGTTCCTTGAGTCTCAGGACTGGACGGGAAAGACAATCAAGCCTTTCTGCACTCATGAAGGCAGCGGAATGGGACACAGTGAGGCAGACATAAAGAAGGCTTGCAGTGGTGCTAACATCATGAAGGGGCTTGCGATACACGGGGCAGACGTGGCAAAATCGAAGCCGTTAATCGAGAACTGGATAAACTAGGAGGCAGTAACCATGAAGAAAGTAATCTTAGCGTTGTTGGTTGTTGTGGCATTAGTGGGCTCGGCGTATTCGGCAGAGGCAAAAAGTCTCGTGATTGTGTTTTCACGTGCCGGGGAAAATTACAGCGTCGGAAATGTAACGATAGGTAACACCATGAAGCTCGCCCAGATTGTCGCCGAAAAGACAGGTGCTGAACTTTTCGAGGTCAAGCCCGCAAAAGAATACCCCGCCAAATATGACGACTGCACGGACATAGCCAAGCGTGAACAGAACGCCAATGCTCGCCCGGCAATCCTCGCGGACAAGGACATATCCGGCTATGACACGATATATTTCGGTTATCCCGTATGGTGGGGGGATATTCCCATGTGCATGTACACGTTTATCGAGGCTCATGACTGGACGGGAAAGACAGTAATACCCTTCTGCACTCACGAGGGCTCAGGAGCTGGCAGGACCGACAGGACACTTCCGGCCGCAATGAGGGGCGCGACAGTGAAGAGGGTTACGGCAGTTAGGGGAGCGACGGCCCAGAACAACAGGGCGGCAGCTGAGCGGGCAATAGACGGAATGCTTGGGCGTTAACGTGGCATTCATTGCAGGGTGTCCATAATTTCGGGCATCCTGTTTTTTTTTTGAGGGGGCAGGGATTGTTGACACTTGACGGCAAAATCATATAATTATCTCAATCTCCTTAGGAGGGACATTTATTTTGTTGAATATACTCGCTAAATGACCGGGCATCTTGATGGTGTTCGGTAATTTTTTACAGGGAGGTTTTACGTCATGAACAAGGACAGAGTAGCAGTTTTTGTTGACTGGGCAAACGCAAGAATACTCATAGAGAAGGAAATCAAGAACGCTTCAGCAACATTACAGAACCTTCATTTCAGCTACAACGATATAGACAAGCTGACTTACCTTTTCGCCTCGTTCATAGTTCCGGAAGAGGAAAGACTCTTCAGGATTTATCTTTATGACGCTGAGGCCATGTCATCATCTGAGCTTTACAACTATGCAGAAAAAGCTGTCGGAACAGAATTATTTTCCCGCCTCAAATCAGAATGGGAGAAGGCCACAGGAAACAGCTACCCATCAAGCCGATCCGAAAGGCAGGACATGATTCACACCAGAGCACAGGAATTTCACCGCAAGATAATGCGCCATAACCTATATGCCCTTCGTCTTGGTGAACAGAGATGCAGGATCGACAATGCCGCAAAAGGTGAAGTATCATTCTTCCAGAAACAAGTTGATATGCTCTTGGGAATAGACATTGCACATGTCTCACTCCTGAAGCAGGTTGAGAAGGTTATGGTATTCTCCACCGATACGGACATAGCTCCTGCCCTGAATATTGCCCGGCTGAACGGGATACAGACCATAGTATCACACCTCAACAAGAGCTTTCACCCTGACATGAGGATACAGAAGCACTGTGATTTTGTACGCTCACTAGACTTTATTGACATATACAATGACGGGGAGTCAAACGGATGGGACTTCAGGAAAATATCAAGAACTGAACAGGAATTTGACTAGGCCATAATTTTTGGGGGTCATACAGCAGGCTTTAGGGTCTGCTGTTTTTTTTGAGCCTTCACGTAAATATCAGGCGTTATTCTATAATATGTCGATATTATTTCAGGAGGCAGAAATATTTTCATGCACAAGGTCTCAGTCATAGGCGCGGGAGTTAGCGGGCAAGGTCTCGCACTCTTGGCTCATAATCTCGGATATGAAGTCTTCGTGTCGGAGAAGAAAGACATAACCCCCGAAGCAAAATCACTCTTCACTCAGAATAATATAGCCTACGAGGAAGGACATTCACCAAAAATTTTTGAGTGTGATGAAATTCTCATAAGCTCAGGAATTCCCCCACAGTCTGAAATTCTCAGGGAGGCCATGAAACGCGGCGTTAAGCTCACGGGTGAACTCGATTTCGTCATCCCCCACATAAGGACGCAAAGGCTCGTCTGCATCACCGGCAGCAACGGCAAGAGCACAGTAACCTCACTCACCGGGCATATACTGACTCATTCGGGCCTCAAGGCAGGAACAGGCGGCAATCTCGGCACTGCGTCATCACGTTTCACGCAGGAGGACTTTGACGCTGTGGTGCTTGAGCTCTCCAGTTTCCAGCTTGCGCGGGCAACGAAGAACCTTCATTCCATCGTCTCGGTCATCACGAACCTGGCCCCGGATCATATCGACTGGCACGGGAGCTATGAGGCATATGTTGAGGCTAAATCACGTGTACTTTCACTGCGAGACCCCAAAGGCTGGGGAATAATTCAGGACAGGGATTTTGACGCTCTCAGTCCCAACGGAAAAATCATCACCCTTTCATGGAGCGCGAAGCCTGAGCACGATACCGCCGGGCATATCTTCATGGCCGAAGACCGGGCAGCCCTCACACTTGGCGGCGAGACCTCCACGCTCTTCACGTACGATGACACGACACTAATCGGCTCCCACAATCTGGAGAACGTAGCGATGTCCCTGTGTGCAGTCAAGCTCTTGGGCGTGGACATAAGCCATAACGTGAAGAATCTCCTTGAGGGTTTCAGGCCATTACCCCACAGGTGCGAGGATGCAGGGACTGTTGACGGGGTGAGGTACATTGACGACTCTAAGGGAACGAACGTTGCAGCGAGCATCACGGCCATGAAGAGCATCAATGGACGCAAGATAGTGATACTTGGCGGACAGGGGAAGGGTGAGGATTACGCCCCGCTTGCTGAAGCCGTGAAGTCTGAGTGTGATTATGCCGTCCTTATTGGCGAGGAAGCCGGGAAAATCCAGAGCGCACTTGAGACAGCAGGGTATACGACCTTCCGCAGAGCCTCAACGATGGAGGAAGCACTGGACATTTCACGTTCACTTGCTAGGCCGGGAATGACTGTTCTACTTTCGCCAGCATGCACAAGCTGGGACATGTACAAGTCCTACAAGGCACGCGGTGAACATTTCTGCCGTATCGTCAGCGCATGGAAGTAATTATCCCCCTCATAATCAGCGGGTGCGGTCTGGTCATGATCTCGTCCCTCTCACTGCGTAAGAGCATGGCCGGAGGAAATCCCTATGCCGCGCCTTTGAGGCAGTTCCAGTATATAGGCTTGGGGTTGACGCTGATGGTGCTTTGCCTCTCATGGTCGAGCTCATCAGTCAGGAAACATTGCGGAAAACTGTTTGCACTGGCCTTCCTCCTATTGGCCATAACGTGGATTCCCGGAATTGGTATCAAGGTAGGAGGTGCGAGAAGATGGCTGAGCCT
This sequence comes from Synergistaceae bacterium, assembly GCA_017405525.1. Lineage (GTDB taxonomy): Bacteria > Synergistota > Synergistia > Synergistales > Aminobacteriaceae > JAFUXM01. The sequence continues at coordinate 13,906 of JAFRAH010000014.1, read as the reverse complement.
CATAGTGATACGGTTTCAGCCGTTGGAGCTTGCACTTTTCGCCGTCCCTGCATTCATGGCCGACCGTCTCACCGATGAAGAAAACGTCATGAACCGTGGCAACTTCCAGTCATTCATACGTCCCACATTGATGGTTATTGCGATGATGGCAGTACCCCTTCTTCTTCAGCCGAACTTGGGCGGGACAATAATCGTAACGGCAATATGTTTCGTCATGCACATAGAGCGGCGGGGCTGGAAATATCCCATCTGGGGGGTAATTCTTGGGATTGCGGCTGTTGCTGTGCTGATCCTGATTGCTCCCTACAGGTTGAGACGGTTCAATGCGTTCTGGGATCCCTGGGCTGACCCGATGGGTAAGGGCTTCCAGATAATACAGGGGCTTGTGGCTTTCGCGAACGGCTCATTAACCGGCGTGGGTATCGGCAAGGGACTTCAGGAGGAGATATACCTTCCTGAGTCTGACACTGACTATATTTTCCCGGCAATAGGTGAGGAGTTCGGCCTTATGGGTACTATGTTCCTGCTGATGCTCTATGCACTCTGGACGTGGAGGGTCTACTACATTTACCGGGACGCTAAGACTGCGTTCACTAAGTCGCTTGCTCTTGGGCTGACTGCCTCCGTGATTTTCCCGATGTTCGTCAACGTTGCGGGCGTGACTAAGCTGATGCCCCTCTCAGGAATACCCATGCCATTCCTGAGTGCCGGGGGGAGCTCTATGATGTTCATGTGGGCTAAAGTCGGCCTGCTCATGTCCATAAAGATGGAGAACCGGCAGAAACCAGAGAAGAAGGCTAAGAAGGCTGAAGGTGAGGAGAATGAAGATGACAATGCAGAATAACAGGAGGATACTCATAGCATCAGGAGGGACAGGCGGGCATATATTCCCGGCAATAGTCTTCGGGCGAAAACTTCAGGAGCAGGGGGCATCAGTAACATGGCTCTGTGGCTCCCGTGAACTTGAGCGCGAGATATACACAGCTTCAGGGATTGAGCCGGTGATACTTCCACTTTCGGGCTCACCAATGGGCACAAGGTCAATCGCTAAGATATTCAGCCGCATTCTCGATGTCTTCAGGTCATTATCACGGACGGCAAAATGCATCAAGTCGTTCAACCCTGACGAGGTATATCTTTTCGGTGGCTATATCTCGTTTGCCCCGCTGGTTGTCGCCAAGCTCAAGGGAATACCCGTAACCCTCCACGAACAGAATACAGTAGCCGGTCGTGTTGCGAGAATTGCCGCAAGGATGGGCGCGAAAATCATTACCGGCTGGCCTGTCTGTGAGGGCATAAAGTCATTCACCTACACCGGCATTCCTGTACGTGAACCCGTGAGGCTCCCCCGTGATGAGGCGTTGAGGAGGCTCGGCGTGAATGTCCCTGAAGGCTCGAAGATTGTCGGTGTTGCCGGGGGGTCATTGGGCAGCGGGCCATTGAGTGAGATTCTGAGGACTGCCGCCAAATTATGCCCTGAACGTGAATTTGTGTTCCTCTCCTCGAAGGAACGACACGATGAAGGCAATGCTCACTTCATCCCATCACAGTGGGACATGAACCCGTTCTACTCGGTGTGTGATGTCCTTGTGTGCAGGTCAGGGGGCTCAACCCTTGCCGAAGCCCTGAAGTGGGGGATGCCGACGATCACTATTCCATGGCCGGGAGCAATGGACAACCACCAGGTCAAGAACGCTCAGGAGTTCGTGAAGCTGGCCGGGAATTCATACACCTTCAGGGAGGATGACAGCCCTCAAAATTTAGCCGCCCTAATCATGAAAATGTGATATTCTATTCATCATCCACAAAACAATACAGACGGGGTGATGAAAATTTCACAGTGCCTTGTTATCGCCGATGACTTGACAGGGGGAAACGCTACAGGTGTCCTTCTGGCAAAGACAGGCTACAAGTCCCATTCAGTGCTGAGCTATGAGCATGGCCGAGACAACCCGGAGTTCACGAACTGCGACTGCCTCATCATCACTACAGACAGCCGGGCATTAACCCAGAAGGAAGCATATTCCCGCGTAAAGCACGCCGCAAAGGTCTTCAGGACTGACGACACAAAGATATTCTGCAAGCGTATAGATACCACACTGCGGGGCAACTTGGGGGCTGAGACTGACGCAATGCTTGACGTTCTCGGCGATGAATATGTTGCGATCTGTGCACCGTGTTTCCCCTCGTCAGGCAGGACACTTGCAGGCGGCTATCTCCTCGTGAACGGTCTCCCTCTCCACAAGACGAACATAGCCATTGACCCCAAGACACCCGTGAAGACCTCGGACATTGCGGAGATATTCAGGTCTCAGAGCAGGAACAAGGTATCATCACTCTACATCTCTGACCTCATGGATGGTAAACACGCCCTCGCCTCAAAAATCAACTCCCTCGTGTCATCAGGAAGCCGCGTAATCATCATAGACTGCATAACCTCCGAAGACCTCAACCTCATAGCCGACGCAGTAATCACGAGCGGACGGAAGATACTGGCCGTTGACCCCGGAGAGTTCACCGCCGCATTAGCCCGCAAGATAATCACCCCCCTTAACGCCAAAGAACGCCGAAAGATCCTCGCAGTTGTCGGGAGCGTAAACTCAAACACTCGCGAACAGATGGAGAACTTATGGCTTGCACAGAGGCCGATAGCCAACGTTTTCGCCGAGACGAGAAGATTCCTTGACGATGAGGCATCAAGGGAACAGGAGATTGAGCGCGTAACTGCTGAGATACTCGAACTCTCGAAGACCAATACAGTCCTCACGATTACGGGGGACGGTATTTACCCGGAGAAACGTATAGACTTCAGGCAGTATTCAGGGAACATTGACACTCTCACAGGCAGGATTAACGACAGCCTCGCCGAGATTGCTTTGCGTGTTCTCAGGGGTGAACGTTCATTCAGGGGTCTCTATGCCACAGGAGGGGACGTTACACAGTCATTGTGCGTGAAGTTCGGTGCTTCAGGTCTCGACTTGAGGGATGAGGTATTGCCGCTTGCTGCTTACGGGCTGTTCTACGGCGGGGAATTTGACGGCCTTCACGTTGTAACCAAAGGAGGAAGTCAGGGAAATTCAGACGCGATTAACCTTTGCGTGAACTACCTGAAATCAAAACTATTCATATAGGGAGGCAGTAACTTAATGGCAAAACCAGTAATAGCAGTACCTATCGGAGACCCTGCAGGAGTTGGCCCGGAAATTGTCGTGAAGGCTCTGTGTTCCGATACGGTGAAGGAGTGCGCTGACTGCATCATCATCGGCGACAAGGGCATAATCGACAAGGCTATAGCCCTCACCAGCTCACCCCTGAAGGTTCATGTGTGTGATGACGTATCAGGCGCGGACTTCTCCCCCGGTGTCCTCAACCTGATAGACCTCCACAACATCGAGCTTTCAGGCTTCAAGTACGGTGTAGTTCAGGCAATGTGCGGTCAGGCGGCCTATGACTACATCAAGAAGAGCATTGAGCTGGCCATGTCGGGGAAGGCTGATGCTGTGGCGACAACCCCAATCAACAAGGAGGCACTTCACGCGGCTAATGTTCCGTTCATTGGGCACACGGAGATTTTCGGCGCGCTCACTGGCACGAAAGACCCCCTGACAATGTTTGAGACTAACGGACTGCGTGTGTTCTTCCTGACTAGGCACTTGTCGCTCATGCAGGCAATCGTAAGCATCAACAAGGCAAAAATCATCTCGTGCGTCAAGGAATGCATGGCCGCCCTCGAACGTCTCGGAGTAACAGGCGGGACGATGGCAGTTGCAGGCCTCAACCCACACAGCGGTGAACATGGCCTCTTCGGTTGGGAGGAAGTCAACGAGATAACCCCTGCGGTCGAGGAACTCAAGGCTCAGGGCTACAAGGTTGCCGGGCCTATCGGTGCTGACTCGGTGTTCCATCAGGCGGCTATAGGGCGTTATTCGAGCGTCCTTTCACTCTACCATGACCAGGGGCACATTGCGACGAAGACACTCGACTTTGAGCGCACAATCTCAATCACTAACGGGATGCCTATACTCAGGACGAGCGTGGATCATGGTACGGCGTTCGACATTGCGGGGAAAAATATTGTGAGCGAGGTCAGCATGGTCGAGGCTATACGTCTTGCGGCTAAGTACGCTCCGTTTTTCGTGAAGAAGTAACTTACTCGTACAGGAAGGAGATATATTCATGGAACACATAGTAAGCGGTAACCAGATGCTCATAGGTCTTCTTGTGGGCATAGTGATACTAATCTGCCTCGTTCTGACGACAAAGGTACAGGCATTCCTTGCGTTGATACTGGCAACGGTAATCGTCGGCGTAATCGGTGGTATGCCCCTGCTCAACACGACGTACATCGGGGCTGATGGTCTCTCACACAGCGGGAGCATAATAGCGTCAATCTCGAACGGCTTCGGCGGAACGTTAGGGAGTATCGGCATCATAATAGGCTTCGGCGTAATGATGGGTCAGCTCTTCGAGGCAACCGGGGCGGCTAAGAGAATGGCTCACACGTTCCTCAAGCTCTTCGGGCGCGGACGTGAGGAGGAGGCTCTTGCATTTACAGGCTTCCTTGTGTCGATACCTATATTCTGCGACTCAGGGTTCGTAGTTCTTGCACCAATCGCTAAGGCACTTTCACGCGTAACCAAGAAATCACTGATTGCTCTGGGTGTTTCTCTTGCGGCAGGACTGGTCATAACTCACTCACTCGTTCCACCGACCCCCGGCCCTCTGGGTGTCTGCGGGATATTCGGCGTTGACGTGGGGCTCTACATTCTTGCGAGCATAGTTCTTGCCCTCCCGATGGCTATAGGATGCATAATGTATGCCCGTATGTCCCTGGCGAAAAAATATTACTGGCTTCAGGACGAGAGCGACCAGATAGTGAAGGCTGAGTACCAGAAGCCCGACTATGATGCGGCGTTCAACATGGACATGACGGGAGTCCCCGGAACAATGGAGTCGTTCATGCCCCTGATTCTCCCGATTATCCTGATACTCATCAACACGGTAGCAACAGCCCTCAAGATGACTTCGGGATTCATGCAGACAATAATCTTCCTGGGACAGCCAATAGTCGCTGTAGGTCTCGGTCTTCTCGTGGCGATATTCACACTTGCACGTACACTCACGCGTGAAGAGGCACTTGCTGAGATGGAGAAGGGAATGGCAAGCGCGGGGATAATCCTTCTGGTTACTGGCGGCGGCGGAGCACTTGGGCGCATAATCCAGGACTCAGGGCTCGGCACATACATGGCGAAATACCTTCTCGACACGTCAATCCCCCTCGTGATTCTTCCGCTGGTTATCTCAACGGCAATGCGCTTCGTTCAGGGCTCAGGCACCGTAGCTATGGTTACGGCCGCGAGCATCACCGCACCCATTCTCAACAATGCGGGCGTTAATCCGCTGCTTGGGGTCATTGCGTGCTGTGTCGGCTCATTGTTCTTCGGGTACTTCAACGACTCGTATTTCTGGGTAGTGAACAGGACACTCGGAGTGAGCGAGGCCAAAGACCAGATTCGTATATGGTCATTCACCTCAACGATTGCGTGGGCTGTCGGTGTGGTTGAAGTTTTCGTTCTGAGTTACGTTCTGTAGGACTAAGACGCAAGCCCTCTCCTGAACAACGGGGGAGGGTTAATTTTTCCTGAGAGGACAATATACATGATACGCAGCACAAAAATTTTCCGCCTTCTTACTATCCTTCTCCTGAGCTTTACGCTGGCCTTGTCGCTTGAAGCAGCACCGCAAATTTCCGTCGAGAGGGACGGCACTTATACGTCAAAGGAGTACGTGGCAGCATACATCAACAAGTTCGGCCATCTTCCGGGCAACTACATCACGAAGGAACAGGCACGACGGCTCGGCTGGGTAAGTTCGCGCGGGAATCTTCACGACGTAGCTCCGGGAAAGAGCATAGGCGGGGACAAGTTCGGGAATTACGAGGAGCTTCTTCCGGCGAAGAAGGGCCGACAATACTACGAGTGCGACATAGATTACCGGGGCGGGCGACGCAATGCGAAACGTATAATCTTCTCCAGCGATAGATTAATCTATTACACTGAAGACCATTACAACACGTTCGAGCTTCTTTACGGAAAGGGGAATCTATGATGAGGGTTGCTCTTGATGCTCTGAGGCTTCAGGACAAGGAAGAGGCACACAAATATCTGCGCTCCTCCCTGAATTTCCCTGAGTATTACGGCGGGAACCTTGACGCTCTTCATGACTGCCTGACTGAACTTGATGATGCTGTGATTGAGTTCGTGAACACGGACAAAGTTTCGGGCGGATATTTCGCCAGAGTCCTTGAAGTCTTCAGGGACAGTGCAGAGGAGAATGAAGGCTTAAGGATTTTGGCGTGAGTCATGGGGAGTGATTGACATGAAACAATACATAGTTGATGCGTTCACCGACAAAATATTTTCGGGCAACCAGGCGGCAGTGTGTGTGATGACTTCATGGCCTGACGAAAAATTGATGATGGACATAGCGCGGGAAAATAATTTCTCAGAGACAGCCTTCATTGTTCCTGAAGAGCCGGGGAAATATCACTTGCGCTGGTTCACTCCGGGCGGCGAGATTGACCTTTGCGGACATGCCACGCTTGCGAGTGCCTACGTAATGATGAGGTTCTACACTGACGCTGACACAGTAACCTTCACGACACTTAGCGGCGACCTTACTGTGAGGAACAACGGCGGCCTTTACGCGATGGACTTTCCGGCGTATGAGCTTGCTCCTGTTCCTGTGAGTGAGGCGATGAGTGAGGCACTGGGCTTCCTCCCTGAAGAGGCATACATGGGGCGAGATTTGCTGTGTGTCCTGAAGGATGAGTCGCAAGTCCGTGAATGCGTCCCAGACATGGAGCGTGTGAAGGAACTTGACGGGTTGCTGCTCCACATCACTGCCCCCGGCCATGACGGAACAGACTGCGTGTCGCGTAGCTTTGCGCCCAAGCTGGGAATACGTGAAGACCCTGTTTGTGGTTCCGGGCACTGCCACATAGCCCCTTACTGGTTCAACAGGCTCGGAAGAACGAGAATAACAGCGTATCAGGCATCAGAGCGTGGAGGCTGCCTGTATTGCGAGGCATCAGGTGAGAGGGTTATAATCTCAGGGAAGGCAGCATTATTCTCTGAGGGAGAGATATTCGCATAGGAGGGACGTTAAAGCAGAGGGGTTGACAAAACGGACAAGGGAGATATAATTACTTCTTGTGATACGTGAACAGCGGGGCGTAGCGCAGTCTGGTTAGCGCACCTGCTTTGGGAGCAGGGGGTCGGAAGTTCAAATCTTCTCGCCCCGACCAGAGTGAGAACGTGCGGGAATAGCTCAGTTTGGCTAGAGCGATGGCCTTCCAAGCCGTAGGTCGCGGGTTCGAATCCCGTTTCCCGCTCCAAAGGCAAGATACGCGCTCTTAGCTCAGCTGGATAGAGCAACGGCCTTCTAAGCCGTAGGCCGCGGGTTCGAATCCTGCAGGGCGCGCCATAAAGTAACAGCTAGGCAGTAAGTCGGAGCAATATGGTGAGTGTAGCGCAATTGGTTAGAGCTTCGGATTGTGGTTCCGGCGGTTGAGGGTTCAAGTCCCTTCACTCACCCCAAAGCGTTCGTAGCTCATCTGGATAGAGCGGAAGACTTCGGATCTTCAGGCAGCGGGTTCAAGTCCTGCCGGACGCGCCAGAGAATTGACATCAGAATATGGACTGTTAGCTCAGTTGGTAGAGCAGCTGACTCTTAATCAGCGGGCCGTGGGTTCGAGTCCCTCACAGTCCACCATTTCCCCCCCCATTTCCATACAATCATACGTAAGCTATAATAGCCGTCAAAATATCCCACGACAAAGGAATAAATTACAATGAAGAATGAAGGCAGTCTGTCTTTCTTTTCCCGCATGAGCACAAAGATTGCGTTGCTCATCAGTGCGGTTGTCCTTGCTGTTGTCGCCGTCCAGGTCATCATAGCCACGAACAGGGCATCAAGGCAGATGGAGTCCACGTACCTCAACTACGCGCAGAACTTGGCGGAAGAGGCAGCATCTGGGGTAGACTTTGCCGCCGATCTTGGACTTGAAGCATACGGTGGTTACGCCAAGAACCTTGCCCATGAGGCCGCTGTGTCAATCAACTTCTCCCGTCGTTTTGGTGAGACGGTCTACAAGTCATACGCACAGAACTTAGCCGAGGAACTCGTGAAGAGCCTGAATATTGCCTCAAGTTCTGGGGAGCTCTCACGCGCCACTCTTGACGGGATACTCAGGGACGCTGCCATCAAGGATGTCAGGGGATCATATGCCTACATGGTATCGCCTGAAGGAACGATGATGTGGCACCCTGACTCCGGGAAGATAGGCCAGCCTGTCGAGAACGCCGCCGTTAAGGGAATACTTGCGGACATCAGGGCAGGCTACGCAGTCAGGAACGGCTCAGTGCTCTATGAGTACAGGAACGCCCTAAAGCTCGCAGGGTACGCTTTCACGTCAGGGGGGAATATCGTCATAGTTACGGCGGATTATGACGAGTTCATGAAGATAGACTATAACGCGCTTCTTGGGAACATTCACATTGACGTTGCCGAAGGGTCATATGCCTACATGGTCTCGCCGGAGGGCACAATGCTTTGGCACCCTGACTCCGGGAAAATAGGACAGCCAGTAGAGAACGCGGCGGTTAAAGGCCTCGTAGCTGACATCAAGGCAGGCAGGAGCATTCAGGACGGCTACGTTGTCTATGATTATCGTGGCTCAAGGAAGCTCGCAGGGTACTCGTTCACTGACACTGGGAATATAGTACTCGTTACTGCGGATTATGACAGGCTCATAGTGATCGATTACGGGAAGCTCATAGGCGGAATAAGAATGTCGGGAGTTCCGGGCTCATATGCCTACATGGTCTCACCTGAAGGAACGATGCTCTACCACAGGGACGCGCAGAAAATCGGCCAGCCTGTGGAGAATGCCGCTGTCAGGGGAATAGTCTCGGAGCTCAGGGCAGGAAGGACAGTCCTCAACAGCTCGTGCACGTATGACTACAAGGGCTCGTACAAGGCGGCGGGCTATGCGTTCACGAAGTCGGGAAATATCGTTATCGTTACGGCTGACTATGACGCAATGATGCTGCCTGTCGGGAGAATGCGGAAGTCCCTCATAGCTTACGGGATTGCCTGCGAGGTTGCGGCTGTCGTCATGGTGTACCTGTTCACTGTCCTTATGCTCAGGGCACTGGGTCAGATTGTGCCGGTAATCAGGAGGACGGCAGGCTTTGACCTCTCGGAGGATGAAGCATCAGCGAGGCTTGAGGGGCGTTCGGACGAGATAGGGCTTATTTCGCGCGCGCTTTCAGTGATGAGGGAGAACCTCCGGGACATAGTAGGCTCAATCGCTGAGTCATGTGAGAGCATAGAACACAATGTAGGGGAGCTCAAGCAGACTATAGACCGTGCGGGGCAGATGTGCGAGGACAATTCCGCCGTAACTGAGCAGCTTGCCGCCGGGATGGAGGAGACCGCATCATCGACAGCCTCAATCTCACGCAGTGCCGGGAACGTGAAGGAACATGCCCTCAGCATAGACACTCTTGCGGCAGAAGGGGCAAAACTCACAGGTGAGGTCATCTCACGGGCTGATGCTCTCTCCACAGCGTCAGAACAGGCCGGTAAAAGGACATCTGAGATTTTCGGGCGCGTCAAGAGAAAGTCAGACGAGGCTATCGAGTCATCACAGGCGGTAAACAGGATCAACGACCTCATAGGCGACATAATGTCAATCTCAACACAGACGGCCATGCTCTCACTGAACGCGTCAATAGAGGCGGCACGTGCAGGCGACAAGGGGCGTGGCTTCTCCGTCGTAGCTTCGGAGATTCGCGGGCTTGCAGGCCAGACCTCGGAAGTCGTCCAGAACATCAGCGCAGTAGTCGAGGAAGTGAACGGTGCTACGGCCAGAATGTCGGAATGCCTGAATGAGGCAGTAACCTTCCTTGAGGAGAGCGTTCTTGTTGACTATCAGGAGTTCGGCAGGATGAGCACCCAGTACAGGAATGACGCTGAGACCTTCGGCGGCAGGATGGACTCGGTCAAGAAGAGCATAGACAGCCTCAGCACTGAGATTGAGGACATGGCCGGGGCAATTGACGGGATTGACGTTACTGTGAGGGAGTCATCGTCGGGCATCAACGACATAGCACAGAAGACTTCAGGGATGGCGGAAGAGACTCACGGGACGGCCTCGAAGGTCAGCACATGCAGGGAGGCAGTATCGGAACTCAATGCGGTAATCCACAAGTTCAGGCTTTAGGCAGGAAGTGAAGGCACAAAAAAACTCCGGGAGGTTGTGATTATCCCGGAGCTACTGTTTTCGTGCTGGAGCCGATTTTCGGATTTGAACCGAAGACCCCATCCTTACCATGGATGTGCTCTGCCGGCTGAGCTAAATCGGCTTTTGGTGGTGGAACATGGATTTGAACCATGGTAGACTCCCGTCGACAGATTTACAGTCTGTTGCCATTGACCACTCGGCCATTCCACCACTTTGTTGACTTACTGGAGCCGGCAAGGGGATTCGAACCTCCGACCTGCTGATTACAAGTCAGCTGCTCTACCGACTGAGCTACACCGGCTTCAACAACTAGTGCATTCTACAGGGCAAAAGTTATTCTGTCAAGCGTGCGCCCATAGTCCTGACCTTGTAGTTTGGACTCGCTGAGACAACCCGCGGGTCTTTCTTCAGGGAGGCAACGAGCTTCTTTGTCGTGAGCTTTTCCGACACGATGAAGGCAAGTATGTTGTGTCCTCCTCCTGCCGCCGACAACGAGCCGTAAACCGCCGCAACCCTTCCGCATGATGCCTCAGCTATTCCGTCAAGATATGCCCTGACTTCCGGGGTGTTCACGTTCTCACTGGTTATTGTGATGCCTTCGGGAGCACGTATCACAACGAGAGCCTCACCCTCCCTGTATTCTGACGCTATGGCCACAGAGAACGCTGGGACGATGATGCAGACGAGCGCAAGAATTTTCAGGGACTTCATGCCTGGGACAAAGAGGAAGACCGCCGCCGCAATGATGAGCCACAAGCCCCCCGAATTACAGCCTCCTCCTGAGCCGCCTACGTTGTGAGCGTCATCACTCTTCACCGCCAAAATCACAGGGATGTAGTGCACTCCAGTGTTGAACCACGCAGAGACATTCACCGTGTGGTTGTCAGGTACTGAGGTTATCACGTTCCCGGAAGTGTCGTAGAAGGTTGCGGAATTTTCCTCAGTGTCCAGAAATTCCGACAGCATGGAGGTACGGGTAAACACATTCCAGATCAGCCCCCAGCCTTCCGGGATGTCCTGAGAGATTGCAATGTTCGCGAGAAGGTCAAAGCTCTCATAGTCATAAAGCCCGGATATGTTCACGCTGATTTCCGGGAGTATTGCGGCAATTTTCCCCCCTTCGTTCATGAACTGGATGAGCTGGCCTAATTCCCCGTTATTCATGGCGTAGAGGCCGTTAGTATTGAGCCGCGTTATCTCTGGCTTGCCGGAATCTATGTCCCTGCTTGGTATAGGCGGTTCAACTGGCCCGTCTGGTTCTATGTTGACGGTGAAAATTCTTGTGTCATCGCTGACTGAGTTTGTGGCCTTGAGGCTGAATATGAAGGTGCCTGATTCTGTCGGTGTGCCATAAATATACCCGTTCGAGGAGAGCGCGAGCCCTGCAGGTAATCTCCCGGCTGAGACCGTCCACGTTATCGGTGATGTCCCTGTGGCTGTGAGTGTGGCACTATAAGGAGTGCCAACCTGTCCGGGAAAAAGTAATGCCCCCGTGATTGCCGGAGCTTCCTTCACGTTGAGGGAGTATAGCCTGCTGTAGTAGCCGTTCCCTGATGCTCTGGCCGTAATTCTTGGCTTGAACGTCCCGGATTCTGTGGGAGTCCCTGAGAGCCTGCCTGTTGACGGGTTGAGTGTCAGGCCGGGAATATCCCCGTTTATGTCCCATGAGACAGGAACACCGTAAAGAGTCGCCATGTCGTAGCTGTATGGTGTGCCCTTTATGCCGTCAGGAAGTATCTTGCTCGTGATCTCTACGGGCTCGTTCACCGTCAGGGTTATGTCTATGCTGTCAGCTCCCGCGCTGTTCGTGGCAGTGAGGACGAGGCGGTATATTCCCGTTGTCGTTGGGACTCCCGCGAACATGGCCGTGTTCTTCCCGAAGAGCAAGGACATTCCCGGAGGAACATCACCGCTAACGTCAAACGAGACAACCGGGCTTCCCATGACATTATAGGAATTGTTGACGTAAAGCCCGCGCTGGAAGAGTGAACTTCCTGACTTCATGGCGAATGAGCAGGGTGCATCCTCAACGCTCAAGGTGAAGTCCATGCTGTCAGTACCGAAGGCATCACGTACGGTAATCACGAGGTCATAGCTGCCTGTTTCCTGCGGCGTTCCTATGAGGCTCAGCTTGCTTGCGTATATTCCTGTATCTGCCGGGCCGTATTCGAAGCTCATTCCTTCAGGAAGCCCGGTAACGTCCCATGACACCGGCAAAGAACATTCAGCCGTTACAGTTCCGCCCGGTTTCGTGAAGCCCATTGCCGCCATAGCTATATCACTGGCACTATTCAGGCCGTACATTATGCCGCGTGCTGCCTTTGGGTTTATGTCGTAGCTCACAATTTCGGGAGCATCTGCCTCGCCTACAGTAAGGGTGAAAGTCCTTGAGTCATTGCCTGCAGAGTTCGAGACTTTGGCCGTGAATGTATATGTTCCTGTTTCTGTGGGGGTAAACTGGAATCCGCCGAGTGAATTGTCGTACTCAACGCCAAAACTTTCGGGAAAATCATTGCTGGTTAAGTCCCAAGACAGCGGCCAGCTCCCTGCCGAAAGGTCAACCTTGCAGCCGTATACTACATTCTTCAGGGCATCGTATATGTCGTCCTGAGTCATCGAGATTACCGGGGCTTCAGCACTCTTTATGTCTATGCTGAGGACGAGGGAGTCAGTGCCGTAACTGTTCTCGGCAGTAACAATGAATGATGACGTTCCTGATTTTGTGGGAGCACCTGAGATTTTCCCGTTGTCGAAACTGAGGCCGTCGGGCAAATTCCCGGCAATGCTCCACGTTATGGGCTGTGAACCTGACGCGTAGAAGCTGAGAATGTAGGGCTGTCCTGCAGTGCCTTCATGTGTATGTGCCCCGGCGATTTTCGGGGGGTTATTGCCGGAAATACTCGCGGCCATGAAGTCAACTGCTCCCTTGAGGTCAAGCATCCCGTACATTGATGTTCCGTCGTCGCGCAGGTAAGCACCATTAGCACCGCCAACTATTGCCGCCTTGATCTGTGAGGCTGTTGCGTTGGGGTAAATCGCCTTGAGGAGTGCCGCCGCCCCAGTAACGTGAGGGGTTGCCATTGATGTACCGTTCTTCTCGCCGTAAGCATAGACCCTTGCGACCCTGTCAATGTTCAGGTCATGGCTCTTAGTGTGTGATATTGTGCTGAATATGTCTGAGCCCGGAGCCGCTACGTCTGCATAGTTCGGGTTGTAGTTGCTGTAGTATGCCCGCGAAAGGTCAGGGTCTGAAGCTGCCACTACAATCATGTTGTCGATTCCCGTGAACGATGCAGGGTAGCAGTATTCGCCGTCCTCATTGGGTGAGCCGAGCTCGTAGGACTCATTTCCTGCCGCAACGCATATCACCGTCCTGTTCATGTCGCTAATTGCCTTGAGTGCCAGCCAATAGGGATTTGAGCCGTTGGAGGCCTCTTCGGGGGAAGAAGGCTGATAGCTTCCGAGAGACATATTCAGCGCGGCAATGTTGAGCGTGGGATTATTGCGCAGTAGTGAGGCCAGATAGTCCAGTGCCGCGATAGTGTGGGCATTCTGACCGCTTCCGTCTGCGTTGAACGTACGGAGTGCAATGATCTT
>JAFRAH010000013.1 GCA_017405525.1 Synergistaceae bacterium | reverse complement strand
GGACGAGAATTGGGAGGACGGAGTGTTCAACGGAAATGCTGTGAAGTACTACCTTGACGGCTCCCAACTCGCGGACACCGAGCTTAACTTCAAGAACTATATCCTGAACGAGAAGACCGGAACAGTCTCTGAGGGTACAGTAACACTCACGACTGACTCAACCTTCAGCACGACAGGCACACTTGGTACGGCGGCTAACACTGCTGGTTATGCCAGGGCCAACGGCGACACACTCGCGAGCTTCACGAACACGTACATCGGCAAGACCGCAAACGGTGATGTGAAACTGCGCGACCTCGACAAGTTCTGGAACTCAGAAGGAACGTTCATGCTTCAGGACGCAAAGACCCTCACGCTGAACCAGGGCGACGGCAAGACTGCAAGCATTACACTGTACGCGAACGACACGCTCGATGAGGTTGCGACGAAGATCAATGACGCGATTTCGACAGGACTCGGTCAGGCCCAGTATGTTGACGATGCTACGAAGTTTGCTACGTTTGTGTCCAACGGTACGGAGCTTACATCAGAGGCAGTACCCGGAACGTTCGTAATCCGCTCGGTAGTGCCCGGCAAGGCTGGCGAGATCACATTCTCCGGCGATGAGGGAATCATCAACGCATTCTCACTGAACGAGATTCAGAACTCGAAGGAGACGGTGTACAACGTTGACGTTCTTGACGAACACAGCGGAAAGATTCTTGCCCAGAGCGTGAAGACAACCGGCAACGTAATGCACGGGGTACTCAATGAGAACGTTGATGTTGAGTTCGGCGCACTTGCGGGAGTTTCGGCAACATGGAACGGGACGCTGAACAAGTACACCTACACGGCTGAGCAGACGGAGTCAACGCTTCACATTGCGGACAACACGACAGTCCTTCAGATTGGCGCGAACGAGGGCGAGGATCTCGGAATGGACATCGGCGACATGAGGGCACACGCGCTCGGAATTGACGGAGTGAACGTAATGAGCCATGACAGGGCAGGCCGCGCAATCACGCTTATTGACAACGCAATCGACAAGGTCAGCACTCAGAGGGCGAAACTCGGAGCCTATCAGAACAGGTTGGAGTACACAGCAAGCAACCTGACGACGGCGAGCGAGAACCTGACCAGCGCAGAGAGCAGGATCAGGGATGCCGACATGGCGAAGGAAATGATGAACTTCACGAAGCTCAACATCATGCTCCAGGCCGGTAACTCGATGCTTGCACAGGCCAACCAGCAGCCTCAGAACGTCCTTAGCCTTATCCGTTAGTAGGCACTAAGTTTCAGGCTCATTAACCCGTAAAACTTAGGACGCATTGCACTTGAAGGGGGAAGGGGGGTAAAAGCTCTCCTCCCCTTTTTCTTTAGCACATGCGCTGACGGAAAGGTTCAGGTGATTGGGCATGAAAACGGGGGATTTTCCCGACCTCTTCAAGCAATCACCTGGAACAGAACATCATCAGGCTGTCAGGACGAAGATAATCGGCGATACCGTAAGCGTGTCTCACGATTCGGAATATGCGAAAGTTGCCGAAAGGGTTGCGGAAAAGGCGGCACGTCAGGAGACACAGTCAAGGTCAGACAAGAAAGCTGAGAAGGCCCGGACTGAGAACATAGACCGCTTGACTGAGATGCGGCATCTGAGGTATGAAGTTATCCAGGACGCAGATCTTGTTCAAATCAGTGTGATAAATTCTGAGGACGGGACGGTAATCCGCAAAGTTCCGCCGGATAAGGTAGTCAGCTTTGCGCAGAAGGTGAAGGAAAAGAGAGACCGCCGGAGACGCAGGCTAGACTTGATGGCATAGATTATGATTTTCCCCCGTTTTTGCGGAAGAACCGTAATTGCGGGGGATTTGTGTATTCAGGGAAGAAAATTTGCACTAAGGACGGTGAGAAAAACATGTCAGTGATAATACAGCAGGCACAGGCAGGGCAGCTCATGATGAACAAGGCTTCACCTGCCATGAAACGCTCCCTCGAAAAATTATCTTCAGGTCTTCGCACGGACAAATCAGGCAAGCTGTTCACGTCTGGGACATCCGACGGCGAAATCATGCGCTCCCGGTCTGGCAGCATCATGAAGGCATTGACCAGCACCCAAGACGGCATCAGCATTATACAGGCTGCCTCTGATGCTCTCGACAAGACACAGGAGATGCTTGGGCAGATGCGCGGGCTTGCTGTTCAGGCTTCGGGGGATAATCTCACACAGCAGGACAGGGGATATATTCAGGCCGAACTCAACGGTATACGTTCGGAGATTACGGAGCTTGCGGAGAATACACGTTTCGGGCGCAAGAGCCTCCTCAATGGTGATAATGCCGTCCTCTGGAGCAGCACGGACAAAGGCATAAAGGCTGTCGTTAATGGCGGTCTTCGTTCGCCGGGAAGGTTCGGGGGGAATTACGCGGTTGACGGGAATTTTGAGCTCTCAATCACTACCCAATCGGGACAACCTGAGCTTCAGGTCTCAGAATCTTTCAGGGACTATGACAGCGGGACATTGCTGCGTGATTCGGGGATGCCCGGAAATCCTGCAGAACTCACTCTGACTCAGGGGGACGGAAGGCAGGCAGTGGTTGTTCTCTATCCTGATGACACGCTCGACGACATGGCCGCTAAAATGAACAGGGCTGTAGCCTCCGGGCTTGGGCAGGGCGAATTTGCCGGGAATGATGCCGGGTTCGTTGCGTTCAATGAGGCAGGAGAGCTCGTGATGCGTTCATCAGTTGCCGGGAAAATGGGGACTATAACACTCTCAGGCAGTGATGAAGTTCTTGATGCCCTTTCAATGAAGACAGTCCAGGAGGCTCAAGAGAATACCTACAGCGTTACGGTGAAGGACATTGACAGCGGGATGATTACGGCTGAGGACGTGAAGATTTCCGGCGGGAGGCTCAAGGGAGTAATTCACGAGAATATAGACGTTGAGTTTTCCCCTTCACTGGGCATAAGGGCAACACTTGATGATGGCATGGGAGGCTTCAGGCTTGAGGACGAAACAGGCGGCGCGGGGCTCAAGGCTACGCTTCATGTTGCGGACAACAGCTCAGTGTTCCAGGCTGGAGCAGGGGCAGGGGGTGATGTACTCCTGAGCATCGGGGACATGAGGGCAGGAGCTCTTGGTCTTGGAGGTCTCAACGTGATGAGCAGGGCTTCAGCACTTGAGGCGGTTGCAACTGTTGACGAGGCGGCCGACAAAGTGGCAATGCAGCAGGCCAGGCTTGGGACTTCACAGAAGAGGCTTGAACGTTATGCTGAAAATCTTTCGGGAGAGGCTGAACCGCTTTTCCTCACTGAAGGAAGGGCAATAAGGAATGATGACGCTGAAGAGATCCTGAAATCCGCAAAGGAAGGAATATCATCACAGCCTAACGCCGCAATTCTCTCACAGGCAAACCAGGCACGGCAGAATGTTTTAGTGCTATTCAGGGGATAAATCATGCCATTCGGACCAGAATACATTACAGGGCTCGCAGGGGAAATCCGCAAAATTCTTCCCCTCCGGGTCAACCGTATCGAGGGGGGCGGCTCATGGGCTGCCCTCAAATTTTCGCCGGAACAGTGGCTGCTCATGTCGTGGACTTCCGGCGCGTCGGGAATATGCACGGCCTCACAGGGTGAGATTAACGCGCTCAGGGAAATATCACCTTCAAGGGCATCAATCACTGAGGCACTCAAGAGCAGGCTCACTCATGGGGGGGAAATATACTCGGTCAGGCAGGTCAACAATGACAGGATACTTGAGCTTTCGGCACGTCGTAGGGTCTCGGCAGGGTTGAGCGTGGACTACTCACTAGTGCTTGAGGTTACGGAGCCGGTAGCTAACTTCCTGTTGCTTGACGCTGACGGGAAGATTGACGAGGCAGCAAGGCACTCAACCCCGGACGTAAACCAGTTCAGGACGATTTTGCCCGGCCATGTCTACACACCCCCGCCGGAATTTGAGGGCTTCACACTGAGCAGTAATCACTCTCTCAGGATTGAGGACGTTCCGAACATTAAGGGCATCGGCAGGCCATTGTCGAGACTCATAATTTCACACTGGGAGGAGAGAGAGCCTATATCCTGGCACTCGGCAATGATGAAGCTCACGGATGAGAACTCTGACGTAGCTTGCAGGCTCATCACGAGGAACAACTACTTGACGCGAATAGATTTCCCGTTCCCTGAGACTGTGGAGCTCGGAAGCAATGCACTTGATGCCGCGAAGTTCGGGGTATTGATGCCATTGTTGCGGCGTGGAAGGGAGAAGGTACTTCACGAGATTGACGCGAAGATCAAGCGTGCCGTGAAATCCCGCGAACGACACAGGGACGGACTCACGAAACAGCTCAAGGAATGCAGGGAGGCGGAAATATTCAGGCTCAAGGGCGAGGCTATATTGTCGCACATTTACGAGATACCAAAGAGGGCAGAGAATATTACGCTGACTGACTGGGAGGGCAGGGAGCTCTCTATCACTCTTGACCCTGAGCTGACACCGTCAAGGAACGCAGAAAAGTACTTCAGGCGTTACAGGAAGGCTAAAGGCAATCCCGACGAGATTACGGCAAACCTTGAGGCTGTGAACTCGTCAATTCAAGAGCTGAAGGAACAGCATTCACTTCTTGAGGCGATTGATGACCCCGAAAGTTTCTCTGAGGCAGTAAAAGACCTCTCAGAATGGCTGAGCCCCGACACAAAAAAGCCACAGCAGGGACGCAAGAAGAAGCCCGGCAATATACCCCCACACCTGAGCCTGAACTATGACGGCGTGAATATCCTTGTTGGTCTTTCGGCACGGGGGAACAGGCACGTAACCCTCAAGACTGCCCGGCCTGATGATGTGTGGCTACATGCCCACGAGATGCCCGGTGCACACGTGATTATACGGGGCTTGAAGCGTGAGGAGCTTGAGGGCTCAAGGCGTGATGTCCTGGAATATGCGGCGGGTCTTGCGGCGGCTCACTCGTCGGGGAAGGGGGCGGCCTCTGTTCCTGTCGACTACACTGAACGCAGGTATGTCCGTTCTGTTCCGGGGACTGTCGCGCTCGTTACGTACACTAACCCGGGAACTCTCAGGGTCTCGCCCAAAAATTGAACGTGAGAGAAAATATCATCCTCCTCTGTGGGATTGCAGGGGAGGATTTTTTTGTGTGCCGTCCCTAAACCTGAGACCTGAAGAATTTTTCCATGTCTTCAAGTTTCGCTAGGACTTCATCCATGTCTATACCGTTCCTTTCAGCCCAGCCGCTGAGTGGGCCGCGCCCTAGGTCATGGTGTTCTGTTCCGTCCCGGGGAAAAAGCATGTAGTCGCCGTATGTCGCTGTAAGGTACTGCTGAATGTTTCGGGGTGCTTTGAGGTTGAAGCCCTCAAACTGGATTGTTCTTGCTGGAAGGAGTGTGTCCCATTCGTGAAGGTAAATGTTCTGGCTGAAGCCTGATGCCTCACACGCTAAGTTATGCCCCCCCCCCCTAGTATATTTGTGTACTTAGTTCTCTCGGAAGCAAGCTCATCACTCCCTAAGTTCCTGCCCTTCTTGTTGCAGAACGCACTATACTTTCTCATACGCCCTGCAAGTTCTTTCTTGGCCGTTTCTGTGCTGTCGGTGCTGTAGACCTCATCGACAGGGAATATGTCGCACCATACCCCGGTTTTGAGGTGCCTGTAGCCCATCCCTATACGTGCCGGTTCGCTGACGTTGCAGGAGATGGAGTCATTGCCGTATGACGCGAAAATCCCCGGAAGCCTCTGCACAGCATCATCGTAATCTTCCCGGGGCATACTCACGTCCGTATCATCGTCCCACGGAATGAAGCCCTTGTGCCTCACTGCTCCCAGTAATGTCCCGAACGAAAGCCAGTACGTCCAGCCTTCACGCTCACAGATGGCATCAAAGACGCTCAGCAACGCGGCATCACATAGCTGCAACTTCCTCAGTGCACCTTCAGCAGGCTTGACGCTGGTTATGTCGACTATGTGGTTCAGGAAGTAGTAGAGGGTATCTATCTGCTCCTCATTCTTCCTTATGCCCGTTACCTTCTTGAAGCTGTGCTTTACTGCCCCGGAAATTCCCAGCTCCTTGGCCTTGCGGATAAAACCTGAAATTTTTCCCAACAACCATCACTCCTTTAGTCTTCTCTGCGCAATATGAACAGTGTAATTTCTGATGGGTCGAATATTCTGCAGGCAAACCCGTTCCATTGCGACGTTCCAGGACTGACATAGAGCCTTATCCCTCCGGCATTATACCATCCGCGAACAAAGCCACCGTTAGCCTTCCGGACCATCGAGTAAATCCCCGGCATCTGCCCCCCGTGAGTGTGTCCCGAAACCTGAAGGGCTATCCCGTGTTCAGCATTCTTCACGGCATCGCGCGGCTGATGATCCATCAAGATAACCGGCACATTCTCAGGTATGCCGTCAAGTGCACGGGTCAAGTCCCGACCGTCAACTCCCATCATGCTGCCTGTGTGGTCAGGTATTCCGGCAACTGCTAGGCGTGAATCTCCTGACGACAAGATTACGTGCTCATTCATGAGGAGCTTCACACCCAAGCCCTCAATCTCCTTAAGCCATCCGTGATAGTCGAAATAGTATTCATGATTCCCTGTTGTGCCGAAGACTCCCAGTCTTGCCCTGAGCCCGGACAATGGTGCAAGGTCATTCTTCCGGCTCTTCACCTGGCCGTCAACGAAATCACCGGGTATTAGCACAACGTCAGGGTTTAGGGAGTTCGTTCGCTCTACGATTGCCTGAACTGCCCGGCTGTCCGTCAGTGCATCGGCGTGAATGTCCACCAGCATAGCGACCTTCAGGCCGTCAAGTTCCCTGCCCAGTCCGGGAATGACTACCTCGTGCGTCCTAACGTCAGGAAGCCTCAAGCCCTCGTATGTCCCGTAGAGTGTCGAGACTATAGCGAGGCTGAACACGAACAATGAGGCATAATGTCCGGGGAACGGGTGGCGGATGAACAGCCTCCAGAGTATGAACGCTATATCCTTCACCAGGAGCATGAACAACGCTACTATGATGAAGTTGAAGATCAGGGTTGTGGCCACAGTAACGGAATAAGGCATGTCGAGAACGTCAAAGCCTGTCTCAGTCCGTCGGTAGAGCATGGATTTTGCGAGACCTGAGAGAAGGATTAATGAGCAAAGAATTTTCAGCGGCCATGAAATTTTGAGAGGGACTATGAGGCTCAGTATCTCGTAGAGGCATATCATCAAGGGTACTAGCATGAAGGGGTTGAACACAAATCATCACTCCCGGAATTTTTGCGGGCATTATACAGGCTGAATTGAGGTTTAAGCAAACAAATAACCCCGCCCCAAACTTCAAGGCAGGGTATCGCTGCTTCTGCTATTTCACTATCGCCATAGATATATCATCACCTATGGGAATCTTGCGGAGTCTTGTGCCGAGTTCGCGCACGAAATCATCTACTGACTGCTCAATGTTCGGATACGCCTCGCTGAAGTAATCGTGAATCAGTATAACCCCTCCCTCAGACATTCGAGGGTAAAAGAACCTCAGCCCCTCTATTGTTGGCTCATAGAGATCCATATCGAGGTTGACGAACGCAAAACGGTCATCAATGCCTTCTGCCGTTTCGGGAAACCTTCCGGGTCTGAGTATGATTTTCTCCTTGTTGGGCATCTTGGCGAGGACTTCCTCAATCTTGACATCCTTCATGTAGTCTGCAGAGGTCATTGATTCTTTCTGTTCCCTTGCTATGTCGTAATCCGTGAAACCGCTGAACGTGTCGAAAAGGTAGCATTTCCTGTCTGGAAAGTATCTGTTGATGTGTCTCGCAAAGTCGCCCCTGTAAACTCCTGCCTCTGCAACTGAGCCGCTTATTCCTTCCTTGTACACCCTCTCGGCAAACCTCTTCAGGAACAGAATCCTTGACTGCATCAGTATCTGGACGGGGCATGTGTCTATCTTGCCTGCCGGTATTCCCATTTCCTTGAGCTGAACTGATACGTCATCAAATCCCATTGACGTTCCCAGCACAAGGACATCAAAATCAAGCGTCTTCAGAACTTCAGGCGACCGTATAGGTAATTCTGCCCCCTCCCCCCTCTGTATTTTGACGTATCATTGTCTACGAAGCACAGCACATCATAGACATCTTTCACCATGCCGTAAACGTGTCTTCCTGTGCTGCCAATTCCCCAGCATACAGCTTTTTTCTTCATGTGTTGCCTCCATTGTGAGATTTAATGCAGGAATAATCATACCACAAAAAATAACCCCGCCCGGACTTCAAGGCAGGGTTAAGATTACTTGCCGCTAGGTTATGCTGACTTCTCGATTGCCGCGACTTTCTCCCCCGTGTTTATGACCTTCGCAGGGCAGACCTTCGCGCACAGGCCGCACTTGATGCAGTTCTCCTGATTGATGACCGCCAAGTCATTCACCATGTCTATAGTCTGCTTCGGGCACTTCTTCGCGCATAACGTGCACCCAATGCACCCGGCACTGCAGACGCTCTTGACCATCGGGCCCTTCCAGTGTGAGTTGCACGCCACGATCACATCAGCCGTAACAGGCACAAGCGTGAAGACTCCCTTCGGGCAGTTCTCGACGCAAGCACCACAGCCGACACACTTGCTCACGTCAACTTTGGGCAGTCCGTCATCACCCATTGAGAGAGCCCCGAACTGGCAGACGCTCACGCACGTACCCAGTCCGATACAGCCGAACGGGCAGGAATTAGGCAAGCCTCCCGGAATAACCGCGGCACTCCGGCAGTCATGAACCCCGTCATAGTTGAGCTTGCGCGGGGAAGCCTCACACGTCCCCTTGCACTTCAGGAACGCACGCATCGGTACGGTTGAACCGGCATCCACTCCCATTATTGACGCGATCTTCTCCGCAACTGGTGCACCTCCAACACTGCACTTGTTCACTGCCGCACCGTCATTCACGACACCTGAAGCATAGCCATCACAGCCGGGATAGCCGCACCCTCCGCAGTTAGCACCCGGAAGTGCCGCACGGATTAAGCCGATTCGCTCGTCCTGGTGAACCCTGAAGACTATTGACGCAACCGCAAGCAATGCCCCGAAAATTCCGCCCATTATTCCCATCAGGGCAAGAGGGGTAACAAATACATGCATTATGTCCATGTTCTCAGCCTCCTTACTTTATGATGCCGGTGAAGCCCATGAAGGCAATCGACATCAACCCGGCAGTGATTAACGCCATAGGAAGCCCCTGAAGGCTGTCAGGTATTCCGTCGTTCTCCTCGATGCGCTCACGTATTCCGGCCATCAGGGAGATCGCAAGAAGGAAGCCCAGCGATGACCCCAGAGCGTTGACCAGTGAAGCCGCAAGACCGTAGCCCTCGTTCATGTTCAGGACTGCAACGCCCAGCACTGCGCAGTTCGTCGTGATTAACGGAAGGAAGATACCCAATGACTTATAGAGCACGGGGTTAAGTTTCTTCAGTGCCAATTCAACGAACTGGACTAATGCCGCAATCACTAGGATGAATGAGAGGGTGTACAAGTATTCGAGGTGTAACGGAACAAGAAGGTAGTTGTACGTCAGCCATGTCATCAATGAGGCTAGCACTATGACGAAGACGACAGCAGCACCCATTCCCTGAGCGGTCTTTAGCTTTGAGCTTACCCCCATGAACGGGCAGCATCCCAGGAAGCGCGAAAGCAATATGTTGTGGACGAAGATAGAGCTCACGAAGAGCAGGAACAGTTCAGTGATGGACATTATGATTTCGCCTCCTCACAGTCTGAAGCGTCCTTCTGGCAGAACTTCGCCATTATGCACGAACCACAGCCCATAGGCCGGGCCTCAGCAGGTGTAGCACCGAGCCCCTTCATCCTTGCCGCACGTGCCTGGATTGCCCTGAACGCTCCCATGCAGCAGCCGAGAATGATGAAGCCTCCGGGAGCAAGGACTATCAGCATGGCCGGCTCAAAGCTCACTACAGGATTCCCGAACCACGTGCCAGCCCCGAAAATCTCACGGACTGAGCCCAGAAACATTAACGCAATCGTGAAGCCCAAGCCCATACCCACACCGTCAAGCGCAGACTCAAACACGCCGTTCTTTGACGCGAAAGCCTCAGCACGCGCAAGAATGATGCAGTTGACCACGATTAGGGGAATGAAGATGCCCAATGACTTATTGAGTTCGGGGGCAAATCCCTTCATCAGGAACTCAATCACCGTAACGAAACCAGCTATTACCACTATGAATATGGGTATACGAACCTCATCGGGAACCATCTTGCGGAGGAGTGAGATTACTGCATTCGAGGCAATGAGGACGAACGTCGCGGCTATTCCCATTCCGAGACCGTTAGCCACGCTCGTAGTTACTGCCAATGTGGGACATAACCCTATGCACTGTACAAACGTAGGATTTTCGGCCAATATCCCGTTGGTTATGATTCTGAATTTTCCCTGGCTCAATTCTATTCAGCCCCCTTCAGGTTTTTGCTCCAGTACTCAACGGCAGCATTTACTCCGTCAGTTACTGCGTTTGATGTTATCGTTGCCCCTGAGATAGCCGCTATCTCGTCAGGGTTCGAGGCAGTACCCTTAACGACCTTGAGCGGCAATGCTGACCTGTCGTTGAACTGCCCGTAAAATTCCGGCTCTGTCGATTTTGCACCAAGCCCCGGAGTCTCCGAGTGGCTCAGGATGTTGATGGCCTTCACTGTTCCGTCCTTAGTGATTCCGACAACAAAGCCCACTAACCCGCCGTAACCCTTTGAGCTCACTGACAGGCACCAGCCCGTAACACCTGACTCATCGCTTGCCTTCACGACTCCTGTAACGAAATCATCAGGCTTCAGTTCGTGTTCGTCGAAAGTTTTTCCTGCGGGCATTACCAGACGGAAGGCTTCATTCCTCGCGGCTATCTCTGCCTGAAGGATTGCCTTGCTGGTTACGTTCTCGACAAGCCCAAGTATCAGCCCGGTAACTGCCGTAACTGCAAACAATGTTCCTCCGAGATGAAGGGCCTTCTTCATTGCGTCGCTGAAAGATACAGAATCATTCTTCACTGCTTCTGACATTGCTATTTGCCCCCCGTTCTCTTGAAGAAATTGCTCTTTGGTGCTCCCAGTGTTCTTGGCTCTGTGTACATGTCAATCAACGGCACTGCTACGTTCATGATTAGGATTGAGAACGACACGCCTTCAGGATAGCCGCCCCATGTCCTGATTAGCGACGTGAGGAGTGCACAACCGAAAGCATAGATGAACTGTCCCTTTTCGCTCATGGGTGAAGTTGTGTAGTCAGTGGCCATGAAGATAGCCCCGATAAGAAGCCCTCCCGTGAGCATCTCCTCAATCGGGAACATTCCGCCGCCGTGGTTGAAGAGTGCCGAGAGTATCGCCGTGCATAGTATGTAGGTCAGGGGAATACGAGCCGAGATAACCCCCTCCCAAACGAGATAAGCCCCGCCCATGATGAGGAGGATTGATGACGTTTCACCGATACAGCCTCCCATGTTGCCCGTGAGCATGTCCCAGAGTGAGAGTGTTACGGGCATTCCTGCCTTCATTGCCGCGAGGGGGGTTGCGCCGGAAATTCCGTTCACCGTCCACGTGGTCATAGCTGTCGGCCATGAGATGAGCATCATTGCACGGGCAGCAAGTGCAGGGTTGACGATGTTGCAGCCTATGCCGCCGTAGAACTGCTTGACGATGATGATCGCGAACACTGAGCCGCATACAGCCATCCAGATGGGAATAGTAGGGGGAAGGTTATACGCCAGCAAGAGCCCGGTAACTACTGCCGAGAGGTCGGATATAGTGTTCTTCCGGCACATCACGAACTTGTTCCACGCCCATTCACTGAGGACACAGGCGATAATGCAGGCCGCTATGACTGCGAGGGAACGGAGGCCGAGAAAGTACACGCCCATTATTCCGGCAGGAACCAGCGCGAAGATCACCATGCCCATAATGCCGCGTGTGCTGAACTCTGAATGTACATGCGGTGAAGTCGATACGGTTAATTTTGTGTTCATGCTCTATTTCGCCTCCTGTTTCGCTTTGGCCTGAGCTGCTGCCTTGCGCCTCTGCTCGTTGACTGTAGCCTTGCCGTTCTTGAAGCTCTGCACCAGATGCCTCGATGCCGGGCAGGTAAATGCACAGCTCCCGCACTCTATGCAGTTCATTCCGTTGTGAGCCTCGAACTTCCCGTAGTCCCTCCGTCTCACAGAATGGTCAAGCAGTGTAGGCTCAAGATGCATGGGGCAGACCTCAACGCATTTCCCGCAACGTATGCACGCACCTTCTTCGGCAATATGCGCGAGTTTCTTCGTGATGGCGAGGATTCCTGACGTTCCCTTGACCAGCGGGACATCAAGCGACCTCATGGCAATTCCCATCATTGGCCCGCCCGAAAGAACCTTTACCGGCTCAGCGACAAACCCTCCGCATTCATGGACAAGGTCAAGGAGACTTACACCCAAAGGAGCGCGCAAGTTCTTCGGCTCACTTATGGCATCACCCGTTACTGTGATTACCCTGTCGGTCAACGGCTTGCCCTCAGCTATGGCCTTGTATATCTGGTAGGTTGTCGAGACGTTGAGGACGATACAGCCTACATCTGCAGGAAGGGCTGGCACTAACGGTACTTCCCTGCCTGTTACCGCAAAGATGAGCATCTTCTCTGCACCTTGAGGGTACTTCACCGTAAGAGGCATGATGCGGATCTTAGGGTTCTTGTTGTGCGCGGTCATTGTAGCGATGGCTTCCTTCTTGTTGCTCTCAATGGCAATAACCCCTTCAGCCTCCGGGAAAATCTCAAGGACATACTCAAGCCCCCTGAGTATCTCGTCAGGGCTCTCAATCATCAGCCTGTTGTCGCAGTTCAGGAACGGTTCACATTCTGAGGCGTTCAGGATTATGTGGTCAATGTGCTTGTCCTTGGGTGGCGAGAGCTTTACGTGTGTAGGGAAACATGCTCCACCAAGTCCGACAATTCCTGCCTCATGGATCAAGTTCACGTATTCGGACGGCGCGGGCTTGTGTCCCAGAAGGTCATGAAGAGACGGAGCAGGGGTATATTTTCCGTCGCTCTCGATGACAACGCTGAGCTCCATTCCGCCGGTGTAAGCCATGCGCTGCTCAACAGCCTTCACTGTTCCTGAGACTGACGAGTACTTCGGGACTGAGACGAAAGCACTGGACTCGGCTATCTTCTGTCCTGCAAGAACAGAATCACCCTTCTTCACGATGGGTGTACTTGGTGCGCCGATGTGAAGTGCCATAGGGAAAACGAACTCACGCGAATCTTCCGGCCTGAAGGTTTCGATGGCCTTGTTTTCCGTGAGAGCTTTGCCTTCAGGAGGATGGACTCCCCCTAAAAACGTTGGCAGGTTCATAGTGAATAAACACTCCCCTCAAAGTTTATATTGTTGCTGAAAAATTTTGAATGCTTGTATTATATCTTAACCGTCCCAAATTTTTTTAAGCGTAAATATTTCTCACAGGCTGAAATCTTTTTCACTGATGCTATAATTCCCCCATCACATCACAAGGAGGGCTGTTCATGTTCAACGGGGAGGACTTCATCACAGTAAAAGGAGTAACCCTCTCACGTGAACTTTCAGGCGAAAAGAACCTGTGGGTAAAGCTCTTCCTCAAGGGTGAGGGAATAGTCAGCCTCACGTCAAAGAACTTCATGGGGGACTCAGAGCCTTTCTTGTGGGCAAACTATGACCTTCAACGCAAGTCAAAGAGCAGGAATTACTTTGTCGCTGATATTGACGTTCGTGATGACATGCTCAGCATCAGACGAAGCCGCGAGACCATCAAGACCGCCCTCAAGTGGACAGAGCTCCTCACCAAGTACCTGCCACAGGAACAGCCCGATGATGACCTCCTCAGCAATCTCTACTGGAACATGAAGCTCCTGGCTACCCCTTCAGTGCCGTATTATGTCCCTGCGTGGCGGTTTCTCTGGAAGTGGCTCGAACTCTGGGGGCTTGCTCCCGAACTCGTGGACTTCCACGCCTCAAAGAACTTCAACCATGACGAGATATTATTGCTCTCTCAGGTCTCAATCCTCGACACAAAGGGAGTAATCGACCTCTTCACACAGCCGACAAGCTCAACCATCCGGGAAAACGCATTCATCATTGCCGCAAAGTTAGCGGTCAAGTTCCTCAACGAGACATAACCCATGAAACGAATCAGCCTCATCACTCCCCTTGACGCTCAGGCCATGACGGAAGCCCAGTACATACAGGACAGCCTCATCAAGCCCGCCGGATCACTCGGAGAACTCGAACGCCTCACAGTACAGCTCGCAGGAATAACCGGCAACCCCCTCAACGAGATACACCGGAAGGTCATCTGCCTCTTCGGATCGGATCACGGGATATACTCTGAAGGTGTCTGCTCATCACCTCAAGACTTCACCCGCAAGCTCATGGAGACCTATGCACTCAGGCAGAACGGGGGGATTAACGTCCTCGCACGTCAGGCAGGGGCTGAACTCAGGCTCTATGACTTGGGCGTTAAGGGACTTCCACCGCACAGGAACATCATAACCCGCAAGTTCCTTCCTGACGGTACGGCTAACTTCCTTCATGGCCGGGCAATGTCGCGCTCAATGTCCGAGGACGTTATAGCGTTCGGGATTGACACAGTGAGGGAGCTGAAGTCTGAGGGCTTCGGGCTGATCGGCACGGGTGAGGCAGGAATGGCGAACACTTCACCGTCTTGTGCGTGCATCATGGCCGGACTTGGGTCTCGTGATAGTGAGCTGGTGGGACGAGGTGCAGGACTGGATGATGACTCGTTCATGCGGAAGAAGAACGTAATCCTTCAGGCTCTCGACTTCCACGCCGCTGACCTCACTGACCCCGTGAACATAATATCCTGTGTCGGCGGCCTCGACATTGCCGCGATGGCCGGGGTGTTCTTGGGCGGGGCAATATATCATGTGCCGGTCATAATTGACGGGGTAATCTCCATTGCCGGGGCATTGATGGCGTATCTCCTTGAGCCCTTGACGCGTGAATACATGGTAGCCTCCCACGAGTCCGCTGAGCCTGCCTACGTTAAGGCCGCTGAGTTCATGAGGCTCAAAGCTCCCCTGAAGATGTCCATGCGACTTGGTGAGGGTACTGGTTGCGCGCTGATGATGCAGATAATTGATGACGCACTCGCTATAATTAACACGATGGGAAAAATCCACGAACTATAAACACTAAGGAGCTGTTCACTAATGGCGAAAGAAATTCTTGTTGTCGACTGCCAGTATGACTTTATCGACGGAACATTAGCTTGCGGTCATTCAGAGGAGGCCGTGAAGGAGATCATCAAGTTCATCAACGCCAACCCTGACGCGAAAATCTACTACTCAGCCGACAACCACAGTCCCAAGCACTGCAGCTACATACCCAACGGCGGGACATGGCCGGTACACTGCCAGGCAGGGACTCACGGTGCAGAGATTCACGAGGCATTCACCCACGACGTGAAGAACCCCTCACAGCGTCCCAATGATGAGACGGTCTACTATAAGGGCGAAAATGACAGAGTGGAAGAGTATTCGGCATTCGAGGCAAGGAACAAGGCAGGCAAGAAGCTATGTGATGAGATAGGCGGCGGTCTCATTGTCTGCGGAATTGCAAGCGAGTTCTGCGTCCGTGAGAGCGTCCTTGCATTCTTGAAGTCAGGCCGTGAAGTTGGAGTTCCTGAAGATATGCTTGGCTGGGTTGACGAAGATAATCACCGCAAGAATATAGCTGAGCTTTCAGGCATGGGAGTAAAGATTATATGATTGACACCGTAATATTCGATGTCGGTAATGTCCTGATTGACTTTGACTGGGACGGTTTCATTCACAGGATGTTTCCCGGACGTGAGGAGCTTATCGCTGAGCTTGATATTGCAGTCTGGGGCAGCGGTCGCTGGGACAGGCTCGATGCAGGAGACCCCCCGGAGAAGGTATTTGCCTCGATAATCGACTATGACCCCGGCCATGAACACGAACTCCACAAGGTCTTCGCGAACGTCGGCCAAACTCTCAGGAAGAGACCCGCTACTCCCGGCTGGCTAGAAGATCTGAAAGCACGCGGCTACAGGCTGCTCTACTTGTCGAACTACTCTCACTACGTCATGGAGCAGAACCCGGAGGTGCTTGACTTCCTTCCGTTGCTTGACGGGGGGATATTCTCCTGTGATGTGAAACTCATCAAGCCCGACCCTCGAATTTATGCGGCACTCGCGGAGAAATACAGCCTCAACCCGCCGGAATGTGTATTCATTGACGACCTGGAGCGCAACGTTATAGCTGCCCGTGATTTTGGGTTCAACGCGATACAGTTCGGGACACTTCAGCAGACTCAACGGGACTTGAACGCGTTACTTGAGGAGGCGAACAAATCATGAGGAGCTTGCGACTTCACTTGTGCCTTAGCGGGGCAATACTCATAGTTCTTGGCGTTCTGTCGATGAGATACCCTCTTGAGGCGATAATGTCAGCAGGTGTGATTATAGGGATTGGCCTTACGGTGTCGGGGATAAACCACTTTTCGGGGTGGTACTTCTTGGGGCTGAAACGCTTTATCGTCATGGGCATTCTCGACATCATCACCGGGATAATCATGGTTGCACAGCCGGGAATAACTGCATTCGTCATTCCGATAGTGATGGCGTTGTGGCTGTTCTCTTCGGGAATAACGAGGACGTGCATATCATTCTGGCTTGGCGGCGCGAAAGTTCCGGGCTGGTGGATGATGCTGCTCGGAGGGCTCGCGTCAATCTTCCTTGCGGTGCTGGTCATGGCCTCGCCGCTGGTTGCGTCGGTGTCGGTCATGATGATACTTTCGGGAGTGCTCATAGCCTGCGGAGTTCTTGCAATCCTTGAAGGTTGTATAATGTGCAGGTAACGCCAATCTTAAGGAGGCAAAACCTCAATGCAGTACGGAAAAATTGAAGCACTCTTAGGCTCAGAGGCAGAATCACTTTTGACCCACGAATGCACGACAATCAGCAAGGACATGCTCTCACTTCCCGGCCCGGATTTCGTTGACCGCGTCGTGAGCATGACAGACAGGCCAATACCCGTAATGCGGGCAATGCAGACACTGTTCAGTCATGGCCGGCTTGCTGATACTGGCTATATCTCGATACTCCCGGTTGACCAGGGCATCGAGCATTCAGCCGGAGCATCATTCGGGCCCAACCCAATATACTTTGACCCTGAGAACATCATAAAGCTGGCAATAGAGGCCGGGTGCAACGCCGTAGCAACGACACTCGGAGTACTCGGAGCAACCGCACGTAAATACGCCCACAAGATACCGTTCGTCCTCAAGCTCAACCACAACGAGCTTCTGACCTACCCCAACCAGTACGACCAGGTGCTGTTTGCGTCAGTGAGGCAGGCCTATGAGCTGGGGGCTGTGGCAGTCGGTGCAACGATATACTTCGGCAGCCCTGAGTCGACGCGTCAGATACAGGAGATCTCCCGTGCGTTCCATGAGGCTCATCAAATGGGAATGGCTACTATCCTGTGGTGCTACCTGAGAAATTCAGCCTTCAAGGTCAAGAACGGCGACAAGGTTACGGACTACCACGCGAGCGCAGACCTTACGGGTCAGGCAAATCATCTCGGCGTAACTATCGAGGCTGACATCATCAAGCAGAAGTTGCCCGAAAACAACGGCGGCTATCCTGCGATGGGCAAGGGTTACGGGAAGACCTCAAAGGAAATGTACGACAAGCTGACGACCGAGCACCCCATAGACCTAGCACGCTATCAGGTGGCTAACTGCTACATGGGACGTGCAGGGCTCATCAATTCGGGCGGGGCTTCAGGAGGGGCTAGCGACCTCAGCGAGGCAGTGAGGACTGCTGTCGTCAACAAGAGAGCCGGAGGAATGGGTCTCATTCTTGGGCGAAAGGCATTCCAGCGTCCCATGAGTGAGGGAGTCCAGATCATCAATGCAGTGCAGGATGTCTACCTCTGCAAGGAAATCACAGTAGCATAAGAACAGAACACAATAAAGCCTCCCGTGGAAACGCGGGGGGTTTTTGCATACTAACAGGAGGGTAAAAAATGAGCATCTCTAAAATATCGCTGGTTTGGGACGAAAGCAAGGACTTCTTGAAGACACTTAAGGTACTTTTGCCATATTTTGACCTCGTTAAGGTGCACTGTACATTCATGGACGTGAAAGAGGATTATTGCGACCCTGAAAACTGGGAGGCTTTTTGCGACGAGGCACACCCTGAGTTCAACAGCAAGCTAGGATTGTCTTATGTGTATGAATATTTTTGGTCATGGTTTCCGATTTACAAGCCAATGTTTATATCCGCAGATTACGTCAATAATGGTGATGATACTATTGCAATTGACAAGCTGTTATATCTTGAATATGTCTATAATTTTGTATTAGAGTGCCTGCCTGACAAGGAAGAATTGTTGCCGGAATATGAGAAGATAATAGATCACACGTTATCAGTTCTGGTTACCAACTTGCACATTTATCACGAGAACCAGATAAAGCGAAACCTTGAGTTTATGTACAAAGGCAATAACTCCGCGTCAATGCTGTATGACATGTCGGAAATATATACCAAGATGCTTGATGATGACTCCGGGCTGTCGGACACATGCAGAGCCATAACAGCCGACGGAATAACTCTGCCGTATTATGATGTCCCATTCAGCGAGTTACTATCCTTGCGCGAAAACGTAGGTGTGCCCAAATTGCCGCAGTTCATGTCTGGATTTTACCCTCCAGAGGCCTCAAGGCTTGCGGAGTTCGTCGCCTCAACAGTAAATCCTCAGATAGCCACGTTCAATGAGGCTGTCATCTTAGGAAGGAGCTCATACGTTCAGGCAATGACCAAAGCACTCGGAAAGCCCGCAGGTTATGCCCGGCTCTTCCCGACGTATTTCTCAGGCATCAAGGAACATGCGGCTCATGTCTGGAGGAACGAAGAATACATACCCGGCTATATTTCCAGGATACCTGAGAGACGAAGGAAGTCGCCAATACATTACAGGGTATCTTTCAGCGCGTAAAGAAATTCACCAGCCTCAAAAGCCCGCTCTCCTTGAACTTTATCGCCTTGACCGGGCACATCTCATGACAGCAGTAGCAGCGAATACACTTTCCGTAGTCAAAATACAGGTGCTTGTTCTCGTGCCTCAATGCCCCCGCCGCACAGACAGCCGCACAACGTCCGCAGCCTATGCAGAGTTCGGGAATGTGTACCGGCCTTGAGGTCATCATTCGGTCAATGAACGGTAGGTGCGGGAGAAGCCTCATGCTCCGGGTCTTGGGGAGCTTTACGCCGGGGAATACATGCGAGGCCGTAATATCCCCTTCAACGTCAGAATCATCAAGCTCACACTGAGGGAGCCCCCTTCTTTTTGCGGCCATGTACAGCGGGTAATCCTCAAGCCTCCCGCCCAGCATCCGGCAGAGGTGAAAGTCCATCGTCAAGGCATCAACACATGCGCCGATAATCCCGAAGTCATACGGGTCGCCTGAAGTAGGGCCGTCCCCATGCATTCCGGTAACGCCGTCAAGAATCGTGAAGCATGGCCGGACTCCCAGATATATATCAAGCAGCAAGGACGCGAATTTTTCCCGGTTAAGCCCAACGTTATAGTGCCACCCGGCTTTGAGCCTTCCGGGAATACAGCCAAAGAGATTTTTCACACCCATCGTCAAATACATCTGCCCGTGTGTCTTGAGCTTGGGAAGGCTGATTACTTTATCGGCCTCAAGAACATACCTGCTCACCTGAATGCGCCGGAAGTCAGCCCCTTCACGTGCAGGCAAGTCAACGGGGTCTGTCAGCTCCTTGCACTCTATACCCAGTTCACGCGCTATGTCCATGAAGCCAGCCTTCTCTGCCGCAGACTTGAAGCCATCAATTCCCGGACTGTCAGCAATGAACGGTGTAGCTCCTGTCTCAAGCACTAGCCCGGCAACCGCACGGACTATAGCCGGGTCTGTCGTTACCCTGCGATTCACTTCATGGCCGGATACTAGGTTGACCTTCAGGAGGACGCGCTCCCCCTTGCCGATGAAGCTGCTGACACCGCCGAAATGGTCAAATGCCCGCCTTACTGCCTCATTGATTGCGGCCTGGTCGTAACTCTCCTGCCTGATGAAGAATATTCTACCCATCACTTCAGCCATTCCCGGATTCTTGCGCCGTCTATCGTGTTGGCCTTGATGCCGTCATGGACAGTTGAGCCGGGACAGAGCTCACGAATTTTTGCCGTTGCCTTGTCGCATGAACTTGACCCGCTCGTACAGAAAGGGTATATCTCCTTGCCGGTGAAGTCGTATTCTTCAAGCCACGAGACCACAGCCATAGGGCACGTCCAGAACCATATAGGGAAGCCGAGTATTATTCTGCGGAATGAATCGAGCTCCTCAATCTTGGGACTTGCGAGTTTGGGCTTTTCGTTGCGCTTGAACTCCCTCCGTGATTCGAGAATGGTCATGAAGTAGGTGCGGGGGTATGTCTTTTCTGTGAGTATCTCGTGAAGGGGGGCGTTTATCTCGTTGGCTATCTGTTCTGCGATTTTCCTCGTCCGTCCTGACTTGGAGAAGTAAGCGATTAAAGTATCCTGCATGAAGTATCATCTCCGTTTTTGCTTTGAGATTATACACCGGCAGAAAAAAATCCCTCCCCTTAAGCTCAAGAGGAGGGACGAACTTTAACGCCTATAACCCCGCGTAAACTCCGGGCCCTAAAGGAAGACCCAGCAAGTACCACGCCACAAGAAGCACCGTGAACCCCGCAAGGTAGAACAGTGAGTAAGGCATCGCCATAGATATTACTGTACCTATTCCGACTTCAGTATTGTCATCGGGTTTGTACTGTTCAAGCAATCCAATCATGACCGGCAGATAATACGACAGCGGCGAAATTATGTTTGTCGTGCTGTCCCCTATCCTGTAGGCTACCTGAGTGAGTGCCGGGGAAAATCCTACACCTGCAAACATCGGAACGAATATCGGCGCAAGGATTAACCATTTTGCCGAGCCGCTTATCATGAACATGTTGAGGAACGTAACAAGAACGATAAACAGGACAAGTAACGGAATGCCTCCGAGGTTCATGCTCTTGAGGAACTCAGCACCAGTAACTGAAAGTATCGTGTCGAAATGGCTCATCCTGAAGAGCTCAACGAACATTGAGGCCGGAAGAACCACTACCATGAAGCCGGTGCTCCCAACTAAGCCCTTCTGCATGAGCTTAGGAACGTCCTCACCCTTCTTGATTACCCCTGCACCGATGCCGTAAGCTATGCCGACCACAAAGAACAGTCCGAACAGTAACGGCATGACACTGCTCAGCAATGGCGAACGAGGAAGTATATTGCCGTCTGCCGGGTTACGGAACAATGAGCCAGCCGGGTAAGTCATCCAGACAATCAGCGCAACGTAAGCTACCAGTGCAATCAACGCGCAGAACAAGCCCCTGTTCTCTTCGGGAGTTACGGCGTGCTTGCGGAGCTCTTCCTCGTCATGGCCTGTGTCATTGTCGCCGAGCATCTTCACGATGTAGCGTTCAGTAACGTAGACCGTCAGGAACGTAAGCACGAACGTCCCGGCAATCATGAAGTACCAGTTAATGAGCGGATGTGTCGGCGTGCCTTCGGGAATGTAGGGGACTCCCTCGATCGCTGAGGTAGTGATGCCTGAGAGGAGCGCGTCAGTCCCGGCAATGAAGAGGTTTGCCGTGAAGCCTCCTGCACCTGCGGCGTAACCTGCGGCAACTCCTATCCATGGGTTGCGTCCCAGTGCCTTGAAGACCGCCCCGGCAATCACGGGGGTGAAGATTATTCCAGCGTCCGAGGCAAGGTTTGCGTTGATGCCCACGATGGCGACCACTGCCGTAACGAGCATTCGGGGAGCACCGAGAATGGTCTTGCGCATGAGTGCCGAGATCATTCCTGTCTGCTCAACTAGGCCGATGCCCAGCATCATGGTCAGGATGAGGCCAAGCGGTGCAAAGTTCACGTAGGTCTTCACGAACCCGGCAAAGAACGTGCGGAGTGCATCATACGATACGAGGTTTACGACTGAGACGGTCTGCTGTGAGATCTTCCCGGACTTGCTGACCATGTAGCTGACCTCAGTACCCTGCAGCCAGTACGAGAGGCCGAAGAGTATTAGCGAGAGGACAACAAACAGCCAGAAAGGATGAGGAAACTTGTTGCCTATAACTTCAATTGCGCGTATGAATTTCTCGAAGACTGAGCGTTTCTGCATCAATGCTTCAGGTTTTTCATTGCTGCCCATGAAATTATTACCTCCTGTGTCAAAATTTTCACGCAAATTATACCGTACCGAGAAAATCAAGTGCCGACTGGACGAGATAATCTATCCCGAAACTGAAGCACCCCTCATCAGGGCAGAACTTCGTATTGTGGAGCATGGCAGCATCCTTCACGTCAACGTTTGAGGGACGGCACCCAAGCCACGCCATCACCGCAGGACGTTCACGCGCAAAGAACGCGAAATCCTCAGCACCAAGTTCCGGCTGTTCCGCGACAATCAGGGCATCATTACCCCAGAGCTTCCTCACTGTCTCACACGCAAGAGCAACAAGCCCGGCATCGTTCATCATCGGGGGATAACCCTTCACGTATTCGACCTCACACGAGCAGCCAAGAGCCTCAGAAATTCCCCGTGAAGTCCTCGTGATGAGCTCAGGCATCCTCTCCTGAACGTCAGGGTTGAGCGTCCTCACTGTCCCTTCGAGTTTCACGCAGTCAGGAATTACGTTGTACCTGTAGCCTCCGTGTATCGTGCCTATTGTGAGCACTGCCGAGTCCAATGGTGAGACTGAGCGCGAGATGATGGACTGAAGCCCGGTGATGACCTGAGCCGCCGCAACAATGGCATCATTTCCCTGGTCCGGCCTCGAGCCGTGTGCAGTCTTCCCGTGAACTGTCAGGTATATCCTGTCTGACGCGGCCATGAGTGAGCCAGGTCGTGTTACGATTTTCCCGGTCTCGTAGAGCGGCCACACATGGAGTGCGAACAACCCATCAACGTTCGGACTCTCAAGGACACCATCGCGAATCATTCCCGGAGCTCCTCCTGTAGGGTTGAGTTCTTCGGCGGGCTGGAAGATGAACTTCACGCTGCCCCTGAGCTTGTCCCTCATCCCTGAGAGTGCAGAGGCAGCACCAAGTAACATTGCCGTGTGTGTGTCATGACCGCAGGCGTGCATCACTCCCGGAATCTCTGAGGCATAAGGCAGACCTGTCTCCTCGTTCAGCGGCAGAGCGTCCATGTCTGCACGTAGCCCGACAGTTTTTCCCGGCTCATTCCCCCGCAAGAGTCCCACGACCCCAAAGCCTCCTACGTTGCGCGTAACCTCAAGGCCGAGTCCCTCAAGGACATTAGCGACTAGTCCGGCGGTACGTTCCTCATGCTGTGAAAGTTCAGGGTGTGCGTGAATGTCCCGCCTCCATGAGATTACTTGCTCTATATACTTCTCTGCATACATAACTAAATCACCTCATCCATGAATGATATACTTTTCGGGTATTTAACGACAAGGGGGGCTCTCTCAAATGGCATCAAGGGAAAAGGATATTATCCGGGTAAGCATCATAGGCATCATAGCTAACGTAATTCTTGCGGGCTTCAAGTTCACGGTTGGTTTGTTGTCGAGTTCGGTGGCAATAATGATAGACTCGCTCAACAATGCCAGTGATGTCCTCTCGTCAGTCATAACGATAGCCGGGACAAAGCTAGCCTCAAAACCTGCCGACAAGTTCCATCCCTATGGACATGGCCGGGTCGAATATCTCAGTGCGGCAGTGATCTCGGCAATCATACTCTACGCAGGAATAACGGCACTAATCGAGTCAGCCCGAAAGATACTCAACCCATTAGTACCCGAATACTCACCCGCAACACTCATTGTTGTAGCGTCAGGTATTGCCGTCAAGATTCTTCTTGGGCGTTACGTCAGCTCTCAGGGGAGGAGGCTCTCATCTGACGCACTCACTGACTCAGGGAAGGACGCGCTAATGGATGCGGCTATATCGTCGGCTACATTGCTGGGGGCTTTCGTGTTCATTCTGTCGGGGGTGAACCTTGAGGCATGGTTAGGTGCATTCATCTCAACCGTAATCATCAAGGCAGGAATTGACATGTTCCGTGAGACAACAAGCAAGATACTCGGCGAGCGTGCTGAAAGTGAACTCACCAGAGCCATAAAGGAGACTATCTGCGAGACTGAAGGGGTATTCGGAGCATATGACCTGATACTCACGAACTACGGGCCTGATATGCTCATGGGGTCAGTGCATATTGAGGTGCCTGACGAATGGACAGCCGACAAGATCGACACAGTGAGCCGCGAGATAATGCACAGGGTAGCACAGAGGCATCACATCATACTTGCCGCAGTCGGTGTATACTCCCACAACTCAACGGATAATGAGGTCATGGAGATACGCAGCGAGATAACGAGGGCGGTAATGTCTCAGGACTACGTGCTTCAGATTCACGGGTTCTATTGCGACACTCAGGAGAAGGTTATACGCTTTGACATCGTGATAGACTTTGCGGCCAAAGACAAGGAGGAAGTCTACCGCAACGTTCAGGCAAGAGCACGGGAGCTTTACCCGGACTACTCGATAACCGTACAGGCTGACTCGGACTATTCAGACTAGAACGGGTGCTATACTTTCAGCACTTACACACTAAGGAGAAATATTCATGAAGGCAATAATGACAGTAACGGCTCAAGACAGGGTAGGGATTATTGCAGGAGTATGCTCATTGCTTGCTGATATGGGCGTGAACATTCTCGACCTTAACCAGACAGTAATGGAAGGAATATTCACGATGACACTTCTTGTAGACACGTCAACATCATCACGTTCATTTGACGACATACGCGCCGCACTGATAGCCAGCGGTGAACGGGACAACCTCAGCATACACATTCAGAGGGCAGACATCTTCGAGGCCATGCACAGGGTATAGGGGGCAAAAATGCTCAACATCAGCGACATAATGCAGACGGTCAACATGATAGACCATCAGCACCTGGACATCAGGACAATAACGCTCGGAATATCACTCTATGACTGTGCAGACCCGGACATCAGGACATGTGCCCGGAAGATTCACGACAAGGTATGTACTAAGGCGGCTCATCTCGTTGAGACAGGCGAGGTGATTGAGCGGGAATACGGAATCCCAATCATCAACAAGAGAATATCAGTTA
Organism: Synergistaceae bacterium; assembly: GCA_017405525.1. Classification (GTDB taxonomy): domain Bacteria; phylum Synergistota; class Synergistia; order Synergistales; family Aminobacteriaceae; genus JAFUXM01. Next base: position 51,527 of record JAFRAH010000013.1, on the reverse strand, counting down.
CACCAATTGCCCAGGTAGCGGCCTCGTGCTCAGGTGATGACTACGCGGTAATCGGCCATGCCCTGGACAGTGCGGCCAAAGAATGCGGAGTGAACTTCATCGGTGGCTTCTCTGCTCTCGTTCACAAGGGCTTCACTGAGGGCGACCGCAAGCTCATAGCCTCGATACCTGAGACGTTATCCACGACTGAGCTTGTGTGCTCATCCGTCAACGTAGCCACGACTAAGGCAGGTATCAACATGGACGCTGTGGCAATGATGGGGCGAATCATCAAGGACACTGCGGAGCTCACTGCAGACCGGGACGGCTTGGGCTGTGCAAAGCTCGTAGTCTTCGCGAACGCTGTCGAGGATAACCCGTTCATGGCCGGGGCGTTTCACGGTTCTGGAGAGCCTGAATGTGTCGTGAACGTGGGGGTGTCAGGGCCCGGAGTAGTCTGGCGTGCACTCCAGGACGTTAGGGGAGCGAGCTTTGACGTTCTTGCCGAGACGGTGAAGAGGACTGCCTTCCGCATTACGCGAATGGGTCAGGTCGTGGCTAATGCTGCGTCTGAGAGGTTGGGCGTTCCTTTCGGGATTGTGGACCTGTCGCTTGCACCAACACCAGCACAGGGCGACTCAGTTGCACGTATCCTTGAGGCTATGGGGCTGGAGGTCTGCGGGACTCACGGTACTACTGCCGCGCTTGCGTTGCTGAACGATGCGGTGAAGAAGGGCGGCGTTATGGCTTCCGGCCATGTCGGGGGGTTATCGGGAGCGTTCATACCAGTGAGTGAGGACGAGGGGATGATTTCGGCGGTGAAGTCCGGGGCTCTCAGCCTGGAGAAGCTGGAGGCCATGACGTGCGTATGCTCCGTAGGTCTGGACATGATAGCGATACCCGGAGACACGAGCAGTGATACTATCTCAGCGATAATTGCGGACGAGGCGGCTATAGGTGTCATCAACAACAAGACTACAGCCGTGCGAATAATTCCTGCTCCGGGCAAGAACGTGGGCGATAATGTGGAGTTTGGCGGATTGCTTGGGAGTGCCCCGGTTATGAGGGTGAACAGTGCAGGAAGTGGCGAGTTCATTGAGAGGGGAGGAAGAATACCTGCACCTATCCACAGTCTGAGGAACTAGGACATCAGCCGCTCAGTTATAGCTGCAAGTGCCCTCACCCCGTCAATCATTACAGCCTCGTCAACGTCAAACCTCCCGTTATGGTGCGGGGCTGTAATGTCGCTACCAAGACCGAAATACACTGCCTGCCCACCGTGAGACTGTACCCGCCTCATGAACCACGTAGCATCTTCGCTTGCCCCGGCGTGTGAACTCTCCTCAACCCTACCGAATATCCCCAGTTCCCTCACTGCCTCACCTGCTACCCTCACGAGTTCAGGGCTGCCTTCTGACGTTGTGCCCTCCCCTGCCTTAGAGATGTCCACGTCAACACCGTACATCATGGCCGAACCCTTCAGCACCTCAACAGCCCGCGAATATGCATACTCTGCGACCTCCTGAGTTTCCCCGCGGGTCTCTATCCTCATTGCCGCGTGGTCAGCTATGACGTTGCGGCCAGTTCCTGCGTTGAGCGTCCCGACATTGATGCGCATATTCCCTCCTGAGTGTGGAGCTATCGAGTGAAGACCCAGCGTTGCGGTACAGGCGGCAAGTAGTGCGTTACGTCCCTTCTCCGGCGAGGCTGAGGCATGGGCAGGCACTCCCGAAAATTCCGCGTCAATCTTGGCGGTCGCTAACCATCCCGCAGCATTAAGCACGAAAACTCCCGAAGGCACTCCCATTCCTATATGCATTGCCATGAAGTAGTCAGCATCATCAACAACTCCCTTCATCATCATGGCATAAGCTCCCCTGCAACCTTCTTCACCGGGCTGGAAGATGAGCCTGACTTTTCCCCTGAGCCTTTCACGTTCGGACATGAGAGCCTCAGCGACACCCAAGCCTATGGAGACGTGAGCATCATGGCCGCATGAATGACACAGCCCAGTGTTGACGCTGGAGAAGCCTTCACGTTCGGGACGGTGTGAGCTTGATGTGTCCTCCTGAACTTCCACGCAGTCCATGTCGAACCTGAGAGCAACAACCGGGCCGGGTCTTCCTGTGTCGAGCTCAGCAGTGAGGCCGGTATATCCCTGAAGCCTCGTGAGTTGTCCGGGGTCTGCTCCCTGAGACAATGCCCGCTGGATGTTCCGCGCTATGACCTCCTCTGACGGCCTCCCCATCACTGAAGCTGTGTCGATGACCTCAAGCCCTGACTTGACGTTGTAGCCCAGTGCCTCAAGCCTCCGTGAGATCAGCGAGCACGTACGGAACTCAAGCCATGCTGATTCGGGGTAAGCGTGGAAGTCCCGGCGTAAGTGGATTAGTTCGCGTTCCAGTTCCTCGTAGTCCATGTGAATATCTGCCTGCCTTTCTTGTTGTCGCAATTATAATATTCCCATCCCATTTTTCAGGAGGGCTCTTTATGAGCATTTACGACAGGGTGAAGAATGACATTGCCCAAGAATATTACACGGACAATTACCCGAATGACGGACAGAGATTCATTGCGTGGTATCTCAGGAACATTCACGGCCTCGATACTGTGGAGGCTAAGGAATGCATCACTGACGGAGCAGGCGACAAACAGATTGACGCGGTATATGTCAGCCATGAAGAAGAGACAGTGTATATCATTCAGGGAAAGTTTTATTCAGAAGGCAGGATTAACTCAGAGCCATTAAGGGAAGTTCTCTCATCATGGATACAGATAAAGGATCTCAATCACCTTCAGGAGAACGCTAACGATAAGCTCAGGGCTAAGGTCAGCGAAATATCTTCAGCACTCGATGACGGCTATGATGTATGCTTTGAGCTGATCACTGCCTCAGAGCTCACTGATGCCGCAAGGTCAGACCTTGAGAGGTTCAGCTCGGAACTCTCGGAAAGCAGCACCCTCAGCGCAACACTCTCACTTGTCGACAGTGATACCCTTGAGGCAAGGTACAACGAGGCACTCAACGCTAACAGGCCGTACATCAGCCACAGCTTCAGGCTCGACGCAGGGAGGTACATGGACATCAACATAGACGGGACGAGGGCAGTCATTGCCGCAGTGCCATTGAGGGAGTGCCTGAGTATTCCCGGCATCAGGGACGGTTCATTGTTCAGGAAGAACGTAAGGCAGTCTTTGGGTTCAGGCAACAAGGTGAACAAGGACATTGCCCGGACACTCAGGAACAAGCCGGGGGAATTCTTCTTCCTCCACAACGGAATAACGGCCATATGCTCATCACTCGAAATCAACGGGGACATAATCACCGTCAAAGATTTGAACGTAGTGAACGGCTGCCAGTCCCTCACCACGATATACAGCAGCAGTGAGGCCGTGAAGAATGCCGGTAAAGGATATATCATGTTCAGGTTCTACGAGATTACGGACAATGAGAGGGCAGACATAATCAGCACGTCAACGAACTCACAGAGCGCGGTGAAGGCTAGGGATTTACGGAGCAACGATAAATACGTTCTAGCTATGAAGAAATCATACGAGCATCATTTCACTGACGGTTACTTCATCACGAAACGAGGGGAGAAAGTGAACACTGCACGCTACAACACAGCCCATACTGTGGAGCTCACTTCACTGGGCAAGCAGTTAATGGCGTGGCATTCACAGCGTCCTACAATCTCATACAGTGAGAGCAAGATATTCGACAAATATTTTGAGCAGCTCTTTCACCGTGAATACAGCCCGGAGAATATACAGGCACTCAGCGAGATATACAGGGCAGTCTATGAGAACTGGAGGCCCGAAAACTCAAACCCTCTTGGTCTCAATGATGCACTTCTGGCCATGAAGGCATATGCGGCATATCATCATTTCTTTGCGGTGTCGGTGATATTCTGCGAGGTAAACAACATGCCCGATGCTGTACCTGATCCTTCGGTTGCATTGAGGCTGATGGAGGATGCCGGACTTTCCGGGACGGTGATAGAGATTGCCGGGCAGTGCTTCAACATGGCCTTTGAGCTTGCGATTTCGGAGGCCACACAGAACAACAGGGTGTTCACTCCCCCGAACTGGATAAAGGCCAAAGCATCACTGAAGGACATTCGCGCGGCAGTAAAGCAGTACCTCATGATGTCGAGACTAAACCCCGTCAGCAGGCAAGTGTTAGACAGCCTCAGCACACACCTGAAGATGTCCCGTGATGATTTCTCGCCAAGATGGACGGCAGACTGACATGATTACGGAAGCAGGAATAATACTCGTAGTAATCATCATATCATGTGCGGGCATTCTGGCAGGCCGTAAAGTTCAGAGCACCTCAGACTTCCTCACAGGCGGCGGCAAGGCATCCTCATTCCTCACGACCGGGGCACTAGTCGGTACACTGCTCGGCTCACAGTGCACGCTAGGGACGGCTCAGCTGGCATTCAGCTTCGGGATTTCTGCGTGCTGGTTCACACTTGGGACGGGACTGGGCTGCCTCATTCTCGGACTCGTTTACTCGGACAAGCTCAGGCGTTCGGGCTGCACCACGCAGTTCCAGATACTCTCGCGAGAATACGGGGCATTGACGGAGAAGGCGGGCGGAATACTCTGCACCACCGGGACATTCATCAGCATACTTGCTCAGGTTACGGCATGTATCGGCTTCATCACGGCACTATATCCCTCAGTCAGTCCGTTCATGGCCTCAGTGCTCACCATCGCGCTAATGTGCATGTACATCATCATGGGCGGAACTTGGGGGGCAGGTCTTGCGGGAATCGTGAAGGTCATCCTGCTTTACGGGTCATGTACTGCCTGCATGGTTATAGCTCTCGTGAAGTCTGGGGGAATCTCCTGGCTCTTCGGGAACACTGAAAGTTTCTTGCTTGGCTCATCAGTCGGGGAAATAGGCAGGGTACTCACACATGAAGATTTTTCGGCGCGCTACCTCAGCATGACAGCAAGGGGGACGCTAAAGGATCTTGGTTCGTGCCTGTCGCTCATCTTGGGGGTTCTCTCGACACAGACCTACATGCAGTTCATCTTGAGCGCGAGGGGCGAGCGTGAGGCAAAATCCAGCCTTATGTGGAGCTTCCTTCTTGTGCCGCCTGTGGGAGTGATGGGAATATTCATCGGCCTCTTCATGCGTGCGAACTACATCACCGCCGCCGAAGTGAACGCGCTGATTTCTGCGGGGCTTCCTGTACCTGAACTGCCGGTGATTGCCGGGACGATCCAGGTATTCCCCTCGTTCGTCATCAACCATGTATCTCCTGTTTTCGCGGGAATAATTCTCGGTACGTTGCTCGTTACTGTAGTCAGTGGTAGTTCCGGGCTTTTGCTGGGGGTGTCGGCAATTCTCACGGAAGATATATTTTCGGCGTTCTCGTTCGTGAAGAGTCATAAGCTCTTCTTCTCCCGTCTCATCATCGCAATAACCCTCACAGTTGCCGCGATAACCTCCCGCATTCTTGACGCTCAGGCCATAAATGACTTGGGCTTCCTCTCAATGACACTCAGGGCATCAGTGGTATTCATGCCGCTGTTGTGTGCCTTGTGCTTCAGGGGGAGAGTGAGGCCGTCATTCGTACTTGCGTCGGTGATACTTTCTCCGGCGGTGGCGATCCTAGACGTAATCCTGAAGTTCCCTGTTGAGCCTCTAGTTGTCGGAATGGGGGTATCGGTGATGTGCTGTGTGATTGGGTCTGTGAGAGCTTGAGGTTATGCCCTCTCGTGAAGTTCGGGAGGGTATTTTTGTGGCTTAGTGCTGGTCAGTAATCTCGGAATTATTGATGGCGTACTCAAGAATGAAGCTGACTAGTTCATTTCGCGAACGGTTGCTTTTCTCCGCAAGTATTTCCAATGCATCGGCTATTTCGCACTTTATCCTGACAGAGAAAGTTTTATAGCCGTCTTCGCCTTTAAGGTGCTGTTTTCTGGGTATCCTTATGCTCTTTGCTGTTCCGGCACTGGCAGCCAAAAAAGGCGATTTCTTTTCCGTAGCAGGAGGTCAGTTCTTGGGGTTCATAGCCGCAATAGATATGCTCCTCATGGCTGTAGCTGTCCACAAAATTTATCACCGAATATTTTCAGTGTTCTACTTCAGCTTCAAGGCAATCTTCGTTGAACTCTTCTGGATATTCATGATTGGCGGAGGTCTTGTTATGGCTGTTCCTTCATTTCTGGAAGAGCTGGGATTGTGGAATGCTGTTACCGGGTACGTATACTTCATAGCCATATTCTTGCTCATGACCGGGCTTGCCAAAAAATTCTGGAAGGCCAAGAAAGACGAGTAACAGTAAAAACTTCATGTCCCCCTCTGCTGGTCTGAACGTGAGGGGGACTAGCTCACAGCCTCTCAGTGTGGTAGATACTCCCGTCAAGGTACTTCCAGAACATGCCTTCATCCGTCAACATCATGTAGCTGTTCTTTGAGTCCCCTCGTGGCATTGAGACTGAGCCGGGGTTCACGTATATGTTGCCACCTCGCAGGGTCTTCCACGCCGGAATGTGAGTGTGTCCGTGCAGCAATATGTATCCTGATGGCAGGGCTGGAAGGTTTCTAGTGTTGAAGATGTGTCCATGTGTCGCGAAGATTGTCCTGCCGTTCACGTAAAGCAATCGGTAGTCGTCCATGATGGGGAAGTCTAGTTTCTTCTGGTCTTCCTCAGTGTCGCAGTTCCCTCGTACGCACAAGATACGTTCCTTTATCCCGTTGAGCAATGCTGCTGTGTCCTTGTGGTCATACGTGCCTGGGTGCTTTATGCGCGGGCCATGATGCAGGAGATCTCCCAACAGCAATAACGTTTCAGCCTTCTCACGTTCGAACGCCTCCATCATTTCGAGGCAGTAGCTATTTGAGCCGTGTATGTCTGACGCTATCATCATGTTCATCACTCACCAAGTCCTCCCTAAAATGTTTGCAGGCTTATAGTATAATTGCACAGAAAATTTTTGCGAGTTAATTCGCATTAGGAGCGTGCAATTTCCATCATGAAAGGCATAATGGACACGATCATGTATTACAACGGGATAGTCAACAGCTTTGTCTGGGGCGCACCCGTTTTAATATTGCTCGTAGGTACTGGCGTATACCTTACGCTTCTTCTGGGCATCCCTCAGTTCCGTTACTTCTTTGACGCAATGAGTGAGGTCTTCAGCTTCAGGAAGAAGTCAGACGCGGACAAGTCAATATCCTCATTCGCGGCAATGGCTACGGCAATGGCGGCCACAGTCGGGACAGGCAACGTTGCGGGCGTGGCTACTGCTCTTCACTTGGGCGGGCCCGGCGCAATGATCTGGATGCTCATCTCGGCAGTCTTCGGGATGTGCACGAAGTTCGCTGAAGTTGTCCTTGCGGTTCACTACAGGCAGAAGGACGCTCATGGGGACTGGCGCGGGGGAACAATGTACATTCTCGAAAAGGGAACAGGTGAGGCACTCGGTCAGGGCTGGGGCTTCATCGGGAAGATTCTTGCGGTACTGTTCGCACTCTTTGCGTTCCTTGCGTCGTTCGGGATTGGTGCGGCAACTCAGGCTAACTCAGCGGCTGAGGCCATGAGCATGGGCTGGGGAGTGGATCACCTCTACAGCGGCATCGTTATGGCAGTGCTTGTTGCGCTCGTCATTATCGGCGGCCTTAAGAGCCTCTCAACCGTAACGACATACATAGTTCCGTTCATGGCGATATTCTACATTGCCGGTTCAGTCTTTGTCCTCGTAACCAACGCATCAGCAATTCCTGAGGCAGTCTCGAACGCTGTACATCTTGCCTTCAACAACCCAATGGAGACACTTCCCGGAGCACTGGCAGGCTGGGGAGTGAAGGAGGCAGTCCAGCGTGGAATAGCGCGCGGTGTCTTCAGCAACGAGGCAGGCATGGGTTCGGCACCTATGGTTCACGCTACGGCTAACGTTGAACATCCCGTACAGCAGGGGTTCTACGGAATCTTTGAGGTCTTCATGGATACGATCGTGATCTGCATGATGACGGCACTCGTCGTAATGGTTACCGGGACGCTCACGGGCTCGCCTGACCTTACGGGTGCACAGCTCACACTGAAGGCCTTTGAGAACGCTCTCGGAACTCCCGGAAAATACGTGCTTTCGGTGGGCTTATTGCTCTTTGCGTTCACGACAATTCTCGGCTGGTACTGGTATGCTGAGACGGCAGTAACGTACCTTTTCGGTCTCTGGTGCAAGCCCATCATGAAGGTTCTCTGGATTGCCATGATACTCATCGGAGCAGCAGGAGCACAGTTCATCGGGGCAGAGGGCAACCAGTTCCTCAATAACATCTGGGACATCTCCGACACGCTGAACGGACTTATGGCACTTCCCAACCTTATAGGGCTTCTCATCCTGTCAGTAACTCTGAAGAGAATCGTTACGGACTATGACGAGAGGTTCGGGACACCTAGCGACAGGGTATTATCGCCGGTTCAGAAGGTAGTCATCGCCAAAGTCCAGTATATAGTGATGGGAGTTATCGCTGTGGCTATGGGTATGACTGCGTTCTTCGCGTATACTCAGGTCTTCGCGTCGCTGGCTATAGTGCTTGGGCTTCTTACTGCGTACAGGCGGCAGACATTGCTGGGCTTCCTTGCTGTGATACTTGGGATTGCGGCGGCGGCCATGTAGTGAGTGAAACATTCTGCCCTCCTCAGTGAATGGGGAGGGTTATTTTTTTTGCCGTCTCCTAGTGTAAAATATCCTCATCCCAAAAAATTCACGAAAGGGGAAATATTATCATGGCACTCCTGAATTATGACGTACTCGCCAAATCAGGCTACACCGGCTACGTTCTCCGAAACGCCCCCGAAAAGATCATGCAGTTCGGTGAAGGCAATTTCCTTCGTGCATTCGTTGACTACTTCTTTGACGTTGCGAACGAGAAAGCAGGCTTCAACGGAAAAGCTGTACTCGTTCAGCCCATAGCTTCAGGCTTAACCGACCTCATCAATCAGCAGGAAGGACTCTACACGCTCTACCTCCGCGGCTCGGAGAAAGGCCGGAAAATCGACAACAAGCGCGTAATCTCCTCATGTTCCCGCGCAATCAACCCCTATGCTCCCGACGGATGGCAGGCAGTCTTAACCCTCGCGAAAAGCCCGGATCTCTCTATAGTCGTCAGCAACACCACAGAGGCAGGCATAGTCTACGAGGAAGGCAGCAAGTTCGACCAGACACCCCCCGCAAGTTTCCCGGCCAAACTCACGCGTGTTCTCTGGGAACGCTGGAAGGCAGGGCTTGACGGCCTAGTGATACTCAGCTGTGAGCTTATCGACAACAACGGCAAAGAGCTTCTCTCATGCGTCAACAAGTACATAGCTCAGTGGGGACTTGATGCGGCGTTCAAGGACTGGGTCAACGGGAAAAACATATTCTGCTCCACATTGGTCGACAGGATAGTTCCCGGACGCATTAGGGACGCGGCAGAACTTGCGGAGCTCAACAAGGCCAATGGTTACGAGGACAATCTGCTTGATGTCGGCGAGGTCTTCGGTGTGTGGGTAATCGAGGGCCCGGCGGAACTTGAGGACAGGCTGCCGTTCAAGAAGGCCGGTCTTCCTGTACATGTCGTGCCGGACGTTACACCGTACAAGAAACGCAAAGTACGTATCCTCAACGGGGCACATACCGGGTTTGTTCCGGGGGCATATCTTGCGGGGTTCGACATTGTCCGCGACTGTATGCATAACGACACGATACGCGGCTTCATGAACAAGATGCTCTATGATGAGATCATCCCAACCCTTCCGCTCGACAAGAAGGACTTGAACGAGTTTGCCGAGGCAGTACAGGACAGGTTCAACAACCCCTTCGTGAATCATGAGCTCATGAGCATATCCCTAAACTCAACGTCAAAGTGGCGCGCCCGTAACATGCCCAGCCTTCTCGAATACGTGGAGGAAAAACATTCACTGCCTCCCTGCCTCACGATGAGCCTTGCCGCATATATCGCCTTCTACTCAAGCAGCATACAGGAACTCACGGACAAGGGGCTAATCTGCAGCAGGGGCAAGAACACCTACACCGTCAGCGATGACCGTTGGGTTCTTGAGTTCTACTACGGGCACAGGAACGACTCACCTGATGAGCTGGTTCACTCAGTCATGACGAACAAGGACATGTGGGGTCAGGACCTGACGGAGATACCCGGATTTGAGGCGGCAGTAGTGAATGGGCTCAAGAAGATACGCAATGACGGTGCAGAAGCGGCGTTCAAGAGCGTAATCTGACACACAATATATTCACACAGAGTAACGATAATAATTGCGGTCTTGCGGTGAGTGAGGCCGTAAATTTTTCTCAAGGAGGAACAGAAACCATGACGTACAAATTCTTGAAGGCTGCAATAATCCTGACGGTGATATTCTCGTTCACGTCATCATGTTTTGCGTCAGAGGCATCACAGGCCATCAACAACTTTGCGTTCAATGCCGGGAAGATCATAGCCGGTGATTGGCAGGGTAGCTTTTTCTTCTCACCATACAGCATAATCTCAGCTTTCGGGATGGCCTATGCAGGGGCTGAAGGTTCTACGGCCTCAGAGATTGAGCAGGCACTCGGCATCAGCAGGGACATTCACACATCATTAGGGGAGCTCATCAGCAAACTCAGTAAAGGCGGCTCTGTCTCGTCGGCAAACAGGATATGGCTCAAAGAAGACCTCAAGCTCCGCAAGAAATACACCGAAACATTGAGGCTCTTTTACGGGAGCACAGTGAAAAAACTCGACTTCAAGGGAGAAACTGAGGCATCACGAAAAGAAATCAACGCCTGGATAAGCGGCAAGACCAACGGAAAGATAAATGACCTCCTCCAGACGCTTGACCCTGAAACTAGAATGGCAATAACGAACGCTGTATATTTTCATTCCCAGTGGGATAAAAAATTCAGCAAGAGTTCAACGAGACCTGAGAAATTCTGGCAGGACAGCGAGAACTCCACCGAAGTCCCAATGATGAGGCAGCGCGACGATTTCGGCTACGCTGAATTTGACGGCATAAAGATAGTCCGCCTGCCCTATGAGGACTGGGGGCTGTCGATGGTTGTAGTCCTTCCGCCAATGGAGAACCCCGATGCGCTGAAGTATATTGACGCTGAAACGTTCAGGCACTGGCTCGATGCCATGTCCACATATGACGTTGACCTGTGGCTCCCGAAGTTCAAGACCGAGAAACGCTACGAGCTCAAGGAACTTTTCGGGGCAATGGGCGTAAAGCTGGCCTTCACGGATTCTGCTGACTTCTCAGGAATTACCGGCGATGAGGCCCTGAAGGTTGACGCTGTGATACATCAGGCATTCGTGAACACTGACGAGGAAGGCACTGAAGCGGCGGCGGCTACGGCAGTCATGATGCTGGCAACCTCAGCAATGCCTGTTGAGCACCCAAAGGCTGAGTTCCACGCTGACCACCCGTTCATGTATCTCATCATGGACGGAAATACTATTCTCTTCATGGGCTACCAGTCGTTCAGGTAGAGCGTCAAGAAATTTACTGCCTCCCGTGATTTTTGCGGGGGGTATTTTTTTTTGCCCTGATAGAATATCGCAGGGGGTGGAAAGATTTTGCGGCGTTTCGAACTCAACATGACTCACGGGAAAATATGGCCGGTACTTCTAGCCTTCACATGGCCGTTGCTGCTGGAGAACTTGCTTCAGTTGCTCTACTACACGACTGACAGCGTTATAGTCGGGCGTTTCGTTGGGACTTCAGCACTTGCCGCCATAAGTGCCACAACTCACATCTGCGGAATGCTCGTGCGCTTCTTCAACGGGACTGCAACAGGTGCAGGTGTCGTAATCAGCAGGTGCTTCGGTGCAAATGACCGGGGCAAACTCAGGGAGGCCGTAAGCACCACAATAATCCTCACTCTTTCGGCATGTGTCATCTTGACGCTCATAGGTGTAATGTCATCGCGCTGGCTTCTCGTGAAAATCTCAACCCCTCCTGACGTTCTTGAGGAGGCAGACACTTACCTGACAATATATTTCGGGGGAATATCCGGGCTCCTGTTCTACAACATAGGCGGTGCAATCCTCCGGGCAATGGGCGACACAAAGAGGCCGCTAATGTTCCTGATAGTCTGCAGCGTCCTCAACATAATTCTTGATTTGGCGTTCGTCAACATAGTTCACTGGGGAATAGCCGGGGTTGCCATTGCCACGATAACAGCTCAGGCACTTTCTGCACTGCTGGTTATGCGTTCGGTCGCCAAGTCAACGGGAGCATTTAGTGATTTGCGCGTGAACTGGGAGCTTTCCGGGAGCATTCTCAGGATTGGGCTTCCTTTCGGTGTACAGATGGCGGTTGTTGCGTTCTCGAATGTCTTTGTCCAAGGGTACATCAACGTTTTCGGGACTGCGTGCATTGCAGGGTGGGGGGTCTACATCAGGTTAGACCAGTACATGATGCTGCCGATTCAGAGCATGGGTCAGGCCGTAACTGTCTTCACGGGTCAGAACCTGGGGGCAGGGCGGAATGACAGGGCAATCTCCGGGACGTGGACGGCTCTGTTCATGATGCTGGGGATCTCGTCATGTGTGGCCTTCATGTTGTGCGTGAATGCTCCGGGGCTGTCGTCATTCTTCAGCCGTGATGAGAGCGTCATAGAGTACGGGGCAATGTTCATCCGAATGTGCACGCCCATTGCCGTGATATGCTGCTTCAACCAGATACTTTCGGGGTATTTGCGGGGTGATGGGAACTCAAGAATGCCGATGATAATCACCCTATGCACTCATGTGTTCTTCAGGCAGGTGTACCTTTTCGTCATAACGAGGCTGATTCCCGGCAACGTCTGGGCTGTGGGCTTCGGGTATCCTGCAGGGTGGATATTATGTGCGGGGATTATGACGGGGTACTATTTCGTGTGGCAGAAGAGGAGAGCCTCAATCTCCTGAGACTGTGCTATCATTCCCGTAAATCCCAACACAAGAGAGGCTCCGACAATGAAGAAATTTCCCGTTGACCCGCAAGACACACAAGCCGCCGTAAATTCCGCGCTCGAATACATCAACGAACGCCTGAAATCCTATCGCCTCAAACACAAAGACGAGCTGAAATCCTCCCTCATGGCCGAAGAGTCATTGCTCCGTCTCATGGAGTATGCTGACTTCTCGAAGGTGAGAGCAATTTTCGTGAAGGTCATGCGTATATTCGGGACTGTCAGAATAAAGCTCAGTGTACCCGGCGAGAAGTTCAACTTTGCAGAGACGCTCGGAGTCGAAACAGTCCTTGCAGACGATGGCATGCCCGACACTCAGGAGGTAATACAGAACATAGTCATGCGCTCGTTCGAGGACAGGCTAGCCTACTCCCACAAGAACGGACGGAATACGATTACGGCGGTTGCGGTGAAGTCCACGCTGGAGAGGATGTACATTACGGTTGCGGCATTGTTCGCGGCTGTAGTGATAGGAGTCCTCATGAAGTCATTTGCCCCTGCGGAGCTCTGCATGTCCGTCAACAGCATCTTCCTCGAACGCTTCAACACAATGTACATGAACGCCCTGAAGAGTGCCGTAACTCCCCTGGTATTCTTCTCGATAATCACGTGCCTGGCACAGTTCGGGAGCTTGTCCGAACTCGGCAAAACAGGGGGGCTGGTCGTCTCATTGTTCCTGGTGATTACGTTCCTTTCGTCGTCTATAGGTGCGGGAGTGTTCATGCTCTTCCGTCCGGGAGCTGGGATTTATGCCCTCACGAGCCCGGCGGGGGCTGTACTTCCTGCATCGTCCTTCCAGCAGGGGGACTTCATCACGAGCATCATACCGTCAAACATACTCGCTCCATTCCTGAACATGAACATGATACAGGTGATATTCTTGGCTTTTGCGCTGGGCGGGTCAATTGGGGCAATAGGAGAGTCCGGGAAGATACTGCTGGACTTCTTCGAGGCCTGCAACAAAATGTTCATGGCCTTCACGAAAGCATTGGTTGCCCTGATTCCTGTTACTGCCTTCTGCGCGATATTGTCGACTGTCCTCACTTCTGACGCGGGAGCACAAAATCTCCTGTCGCTCGGAGGGTTCTGTGCTGCGTCTGTTGTGGGGCTTATGCTGGTTCTGTGCCTCGACATGGTGTATGTTGCTCTCGTTGGGAGGGTTAGTCCTTTCACGTTCATCAGGAAATATTCTCCCGTTATGATTTTTTCGCTGACCTCATCAACAGCCGGTTGCATTCCGTTGAACTTGGAGTACTGCGGGAAACTGGGAATCCCACGCCGTCTTTACTCGTTCTCCGTGCCATTGGGTGCGACAATAAGCCTTGACGGTGTGGCAATGTATGTATCTCTCGCGTCATTGATGCTTGCGGAGATGTACGGGATTCACCTAGACTTCGCCGGGATTGCCGGGGTGATTGTGTCATCGGTGATACTTTCTGTGAGTGCACCGGGGATTCCGGGGATGGGGCTGATATGTGTTGCTGTACTTACTGCGCAGCTTGGTGTTCCGTCTGAGGCTGTCGGCATGATTATGGGTGTTGACGCTGTTCTGAATCTCCTTCGGACTCCCTTCAACAACGTGAGCGCAATATCAACATCGCTTGTGGCCTCATCGAGAATGGGAGTGCTTGACCTTGAGGTCTTCAACGCAAACGCATGATGAGAGGGGGTGCAACGAATGGCAGTATATGACGATTTCGCGAAGCTCGACATCAGGTCAGGGACGATCATAGAGGCAAAGGCATTCCCGAAAGCACGGAAGCCCGCCTACAAGCTCGTGATAGACTTTGGGGACGAGATAGGCATCAAGAACTCAAGCGCACAGATCACGGACTACTACACGCCCGGTGAACTTGTCGGCAAAAAGATCCTTGGTGTGGTGAACTTCCCGCCCCGTCAGATTGCGGACTTCTTCAGCGAGGTCTTGGTGCTTGGGACTGACAGCGAGGGAGGAATAGTGTTAGCCGTTCCCGACAAGCCGGAGGAAGTACGTAACGGGGATAAGCTGTGCTGAATCATGGAATACCTTGAACTGGAATTACTGACAGATGAGATTGTGAGTTACCGCTACTATCCTGAAGGCGGCGAGGAATACGGTATTGTGTCGTTGAACCGCAAGACCGGCGAACGAATACATGACCTGCCTTGTCCCGGCTGCTCATCTTCATACGCAAGGCAGGCATGGATGCGGATTGAGGACTACCAGAAGCAGGGCAGATTTCCTGAGAAGGGTATAGCTGCTTGGTGCTGAGTGTTTGACCTGAAGCAAGGTTGAATGTTTATCATTCCCATCATCCCAATCACAAAGGAGAAATTTCTACAATGTTAGGCGAATTTATGTACTGCAACCCGACGCGCTTATACTTCGGGAAGAATGCCCTCGACGGTCTCAAGCAGGAGCTACCGAAATACGGCCCGAACGTCATGCTCACCTACGGCGGCGGAAGCGTCAAGAAGAGCGGCCTCTATGACTCAATCGTGAAGATACTCAAGTCATCCGGCAAGAACATCATAGACCTTCCCGGCGTAATGTCCAACCCCACGATAGAGAAGCTCCTTGAGGGTGCAAAGCTGGCGCGTGAGAACAACGTTGACCTGATACTTGCAGTCGGCGGCGGCTCAGTCTGTGATTACAGCAAGGCAGTATCAGTCTCGGCATACTATGACGGCGACCCGTGGGAAAAATACTTCCTCAAGATGGAGGAGCCCGAATGCAGGATTATCCCCGTTGGTTGTGTCCTCACTATGGTTGGCACCGGCAGCGAGATGAACGGCGGAAGTGTCATCACCAACCATGCACAGAAGCTCAAGATCGGCCATGTCTTCGGCGATAACGTGTTCCCCAAGTTCTCGATACTCAACCCCGAATACACGTTCACCGTCCCGCAGTATCAGATGGTTGCGGGTTTCTTCGACATAATGAGCCACATAATGGAGCAGTATTTCTCCGGCACTGACGACAACACAAGCGATTACCTAGCTGAAGGTCTCATGAAGTCCCTGATACACAGTTCAAGAATCGCCGTGAAGAACCCCACCGACTACGAGGCACGGAGCAATATCATGTGGACTGCAACATGGGCACTGAACACGCTAATAGGCCGCGCAAAAACTCAGGACTGGATGGTTCACATGCTCGGTCAGGCAGTCGGGGCATACACCAACGCGACGCACGGAATGACACTCTCGACAGTCTCTCTCGCGTATTACAGGCTCATCATGAACGACGGGCTGAAGAAGTTTTCACGTTTTGCGGTGAACGTCTGGGGCATCAACCCCGAAGGAAAGAATGACGCTCAGCTTGCGGATGAGGGCTTGAAGGCTCTTGAGGCATGGATGAAGGAGATCGGGGCAGTCCTCAGCTTGAAGGAGCTCGGTGTAACTCCCGACATGTTCGAGGGTCTTGCTGATGCTACGTTCATTCTTGAGGGGGGCTACAGGAAGTTGACGCGTGATGAGGTTATCGCTGTCTTCAAGGAGAGCATGTAATGAGCCGCAAACTTGTAGCGTACTTCTCGGCCAGCGGTGTAACCGGCTCTGTCGCAAAAAAACTCGCCGAAGCAACGGGTGCTGACCTTTACGAGATACGCCCGGCTGTTCCGTACACGAGTGCCGACCTTAACTGGCAGAACTCAAGTTCACGTTCGAGCGTTGAGATGAAGGACAAGTCTTCACGCCCTGAACTCGCCGACAAGAGCGCGAATATTTCCGGCCATGATGTGGTGTTCTTGGGGTTCCCGATTTGGTGGTATGTTGCCCCGACAATCATCAACACGTTCCTTGAGGCGTATGACTTCACGGGAAAGGAGATAATACTTTTCGCCACGTCAGGAGGCTCAGGCTTCGGGAATGCTGTTGCGGGACTCAAGCCTAGCGCGCCGGGTGCAAGGATACAGGAGGGCAGGGTGTTCCGCAGGAGTGCTTCGGTTGAGGAGCTGAAGAAGTGGGCTGAAAGTCTAGGAGTGTAGGAAGTGTTCAGTCGTCCCTCTTGCTTCAGGGCAGGGGGGATTTTTTGTGTGTGCTATAATTTCGTGAAAATCCCGAAAGAAAGGACTTGACACAATCCATCATGGCCGCTACACTTGACCAGACCAGACCAGACCAGACCGTAATTCTGTCCTAAAATCCCTATGTGATTTTTCCCGCAAGCTCTCCAGCAATTTCATTCACTCACTAAGAAAAAAACTGAAGAAAATTGACCGCATTAAATGGCTGTCGTCATGTCTCAGATTTGCCCGCGTTTCTCTTTGGAAATTTGAGCGCAGAATATTTTTATCCCTCACACGAAACAGAACCAGAAGGATGATTTATATTGCACGTCCAGTATATTCACCAAACGTAGGCTTTGTTGCTTATTTTGTGCGTGCCTTGCAAATGATAGCTTATGCTGACAGAAAGAACATGATTCCCGTTGTTGACATGAAAAATTCTCTGAATACGTATATCTATAAGGATGAAATAGGACGTGTGAACGCATGGGAATATTATTTTGAACAGCCAGGAGGTGTTGCTCTTGAGGACGCTTCGGCTATGGATAATTCTGACAGCAGGCAGCACTTGCCTTCACCGTTCTCAAAGCCGAACTCATCGATAGGGTTTTATCTCAATTACGGCGGTGAACTTGCTTATTGGCAGGGAATATGCAGGAAGTACATACATTTTTCACGCGCTCTCATTGACAGGGTTGAACGCGGGAAACTGAAATTCATGAACAAGCGTGTTCTTGGTGTGTCAGTACGCGGAACCGACTACACCACATACAATGTCATAAATCACCCTGTCCAGCCTAGTACAGCACAGGTCATCTCAAAGGTAAGAGAAGCAATAAGCAACTCAGGATTTGATGCAGTCTATCTTGCCACTGAAGATAAAGCTATTCTCGCTGAATTTGAGGCGGCTTTCTGTGAAATATTGATAGTGCCTGAGCAAGAATATATAGGTTTTGACAGCAAGGGGCGCAAAGCAATCACTGAATACTCACTTCACCGCAATAATGACAAGTATCTGAGTGGCCTTGAGTACCTTACTGCTAAACTTCTTCTCTGTGAGTGTGCAGGACTTATAACTTCCATGAGTGGCGGTGCATTATTTGCTATGCTGTTTGCTAAAGGTTTCGAGTATTTTTATGTTTTTGACTTGGGAGTGTACCAGTAAAAGGCTCACAAAAATCCCCGCACCCTGAACTCCAAGATGCGGGGCATAATGTCTACTTGAAGAACTTTGACGTGGGATATTTCGCCCTTCCTGCGTTTATTGCTTTCATCAGGTTAGCCCGTATCTCTTCAGGCTTGGTTATTCCCGAAACATTCCCGGCAATGAAGTGATTCCCGATATACAGCCCTCCACGCTCAACATGAATCTCATACGGTGCAAGCTCAAGCTGCAGGTACTTGTCCAGCTCCCTGCGAATCCCGGCAATCACTGCCCGTGTCTCAGCGTTCTTCTTCCCAGAAACAGCAGGAACACCGTCAACCGTCAATGAGATGTCATTAGTGCCCTCCTTTATGTCCGTTCTCAGGAGACCCAGAGGATACTTGCGCTCTATGGGTATCTTCCTGTCATGAAGTATCTTCACTGCGGCGGCAAGTCTCTTGGGCGTGTCAGGGTGGTTCATGTAGATACCATACTCCACTATAGGCTGCTTGTACTCTTCGGCCATGAAGTGCTCAAACAGCGTAATCATCCCAGTAGCCGGATACCCTGCCGAAATCATCGCATCAAGTCCCAGCCTGTCAGCCTCAGCCTCAAGCTCCATTGTGTACGCGCTCGTTATTGCGACCTGCGCAACCTGTGCGAGAACTATCGGTGCGGCAGCTCCACCAGAAAGCAGCATCACAGCAAGTGCCCCAAGTGTTACCTTGTTGCTCTCTGCAGACATCTTAAGGCCATGTTTTCGGTCAGCGTGAATCATCTCGTGTGCCATTACAGCGGCAAGCTCTGAGTCTGTCTTTAGTGCCTCAATTATCCCCGTAGTGAAGAATATGAACCCTCCAGGAAGGCAAAAGGCATTCAGTGCTTCCGTCTTCACCAGGCGGACTTCCCAGTCAATCCTGCGGGACATGTGAGGCTCTAACCTCCGAAGTATCACCTCAAGTTTTGACGTTATTGCAGGGTCTGAAGTGAGCGGCCATCTCTCTTCAATCTGGCTCATTGCACGGCGGCCTATCTCTCGTTCTTTGGCAAGGTCAGGGTCAGGCTCTGCGGCAAATGAAATACTCAGGGGAAATAACAGAATGACTAGTATTATCGCAATCTTCCTCATGGCCTAGTAGAAATATGACCCTCCTCCCATTTTTGCATAGCTTGCGGCGGCATTCTTAGCGTTTGCCCGCGTAAGCATCTGGGAACGTATCCCGGCACTGTGCTTTTCGAGCTCGGATATTGCGTTGTCCTCGGCAGTGATTATGCTCTGTGCAACTTCCCGGCTCTCCTCAATCAGTGCAGGCAGCTCCGTATCATCAGGGTAGAGCTCCAACAATCTCATTCCGAAACCGTCAGGGCTGTTATTGGGGTTGGGTATCCCTGAGTCTTCGAGAACGTCGCGCCATCCGTCAGCAAGGAGCTGTAGCTGTGAGATGACCTCGTCCTTCTGTTCGAGTATCCCTGCGAGCTCGTCCATATCGCCATTAAGGACAATGGCCTCAAGTTCCCGTGAGATCATTGCCCTTAACGTCCTGCAGTACTTTATTTCCCGCTGTATCAGGTCTTTGGCCTGCTGAAGTGCCTTATCCTGCGAGAGTGAATGTTCCGGCCTTTGCATTTTTAGCGGCTGAAGGGGC
Source organism: Synergistaceae bacterium (assembly GCA_017405525.1). Lineage (GTDB taxonomy): Bacteria > Synergistota > Synergistia > Synergistales > Aminobacteriaceae > JAFUXM01. Next base: position 31,812 of record JAFRAH010000013.1, on the reverse strand, counting down.
TGTGTATGACGGCGAGGGTGCTGCCTTTGCCTCCGGTTTCTTCCCCTCAATCTCTGCCATTGCATTCTGGAGGTCCTTGTCTTCCGGATGCTCTTCCTGGTACTTCTGGAGCAGCTGCATTAACGCGTTCTCCCACGTCTGCTTCAACTCCTCAAGCATCCCCCGCACGGTCCTTACGTTTTCGGGCTCCTTCTTCATGTTCGCGTCAAGTAGGAGCTGGTACATGTACTCATAGAGCTGCATGAGCTTGTCGGCCATTTCACCGCCGCGTTCCTTGTTCAGCGTTACCATGAGCTCCCTGATGACTTCCTGCGCGCGGATTACTTCCCTGTTGGCGAGGTCATAGTCAGGTGTCTTGCCTTCCTTTGAGACCATTGCGTTCTCGGCTGTCCTGCAGGCCTTTATGCCTATGTCGTAGGTGATGAGAAGGAGCTGCTCCTTTGTTGCTGTTGAAATCCTTGTTGCCTGATATGTGAACTGGGCGTTATTCGTTGCTGCCATTTATTTTTTCCCCCTGAACTGTTTTTTCTCTTGCTGGTTGAATTATCGGCATGGCACATTACCGCCTTAAGCACATTTTGCCCTAAACGTCAAGATTTTTCACCTCGTGGGCATTGGCGATTATGAACTGCCTTCGTGGCTCTACCTTGTCGCCCATGAGAATATCAAAGTATTCATCAGCAAGGAAATTGTCATCAAGCTCTACCTTCTTGAGTATCCTGTTTGCCGGGCTCATTGTTGTATCCCATAGCTGTTCAGGGTTCATCTCACCTAGTCCCTTGTACCTCTGGACGCTCACCTTTGAGGGGTCTGATGCGTTGTCCACTGCCTGGCGTAATTCACGGTCGGTGTAGCAGTACTTCACTTCCTTGCCGTACTGGACACGGTAGAGCGGGGGCTGTGCAAGGTATAAATATCCCTGTGAGAGAAGTTCGGGCATGTGGCGGTAAAAGAACGTCAGGAGCAGCGTGCTTATGTGTGCACCGTCAACGTCGGCATCTGTCATGATGATGATCTTGTGGTAACGTAACTTGCTTGCGTCGAACTCGTTGCCTATTCCGCAACCCAAAGCCGTTATGATGGTCTGGATTTCTCGGTTGGCCAGCATCCTGTCCATGTGAGCCTTCTCGACGTTGAGGATTTTTCCCCGCAACGGAAGGATAGCCTGGAACTTCCTATCACGTCCCTGTTTTGCCGAGCCTCCTGCTGAGTCTCCCTCGACTATGTAGAGCTCAGTATTCTCTGCCTTCTTCGAGGAACAGTCAGCAAGTTTCCCCGGCAGGCTCATTCCTGACATTGCACCCTTTCGGACGAGCTCACGGGCTTTCTTTGCGGCTTCCCTCGCACGGCGTGCACGAATGGCCTTCTCCGCAATCGGTCTCACTATCTCCGGCCTCTCCTCGAACACCGAGATCAGACCCTCGTACACGAACGAGTCAACTGCACCGCGTACCTCACTGTTTCCGAGCTTGGTCTTGGTCTGACCCTCGAACTGAGGCTCGCTAAGTCTGACGGAGATTATGCAGGTCAAGCCTTCCTTGAGGTCATCGCCTGAAAGGTTTTCCTCCTTGTCCCTGAGAACTCTGCCCGCCCTTGCTGCCTCGTTAATCGCACGGGTTAATGCCGTCCTCAATCCTACAAGGTGAGTGCCGCCCTCGATGGTGTGGATTAAGTTTGCGTAGGTGTAGGTGTGTTCCTGGTAGCCGTCGTTGTACTCAAAGCCAACGTCTATGGCTATGTTGTCCCTAGTTCCTGAGATCACCACAGGCTCAGGGAATAATGGCATTCTGTCGCGGTCAATGTACTTCACGAATGCTCCAATTCCTCCCTTGAAGAAGTATTCGCGGGATTCGTTCGTGCGTTCGTCAAGGACTGAGATTTTGAGGCCGGGGATCAGGAATGCCAGCTCCTTGAAGCGGCTCTTCAGGGTGTCAAGTGAGTGGTGAACTTCCTCGAATATCTCGCTGTCAGGAAGGTAGTCTATCCTTGTACCCTGCCAGTCAGCTTTTACCCCCTCGCTCAAATCGGTAACAGGTATTCCGCGCTCGAACCTCTGGGTTTTCTCGATGCCGTCGCGCGCAATGGTAACCACGAGCCATTCAGACAGTGCATTGACGACCGAGACACCCACGCCGTGAAGTCCTCCTGAGACCTTGTAGGCACCCTCGCCGAATTTCCCGCCCGCATGAAGGACAGTGAGGACGACCTCGCTCGTTGGCCTGCCGTTGTAGGGGTGGGGGTCTGTGGGGATTCCCCGGCCGTTGTCCTGAACGGTGATGCTCTCGTCCCTGTGTATGGTGATGTCTATCTTGTCGCAGAACCCGGCCATTGCCTCATCTACTGAATTGTCCACGACCTCATAGACGAGGTGGTGAAGTCCCCGCGCTGAAGTGTCGCCGATGTACATTCCGGGGCGTTTTCGGACTGCTTCGAGACCTTCGAGGACTTTGATGCTATCTGCTCCGTATTCTTGTGATGGTGTTGATGTATGATTGATTTCCATGTGTGGTTTATGTCTTGCTCCTTCGTCTGGAATTTCACGGGTGATTATAGCAGAATGGGGAGCTCTGGGAATTTTAGCGGTGTCTTGTTCAGAGCATGGCCGCAAAAAAAATGCCCCCCCATATCTCAGAGGAGGCATAATGTCTACTTCCCTGCTGCCCTGTCCCGCAAGACCCTCCGCAGAATCTTGCCCGTACCTGAGAGCGGGAACTCACTCACGAACTCAACGCTCCGGGGAACCTTGAAGTGCGCAAGGTGTTCTTTGGCGTAACGTATTATGTCGCGGTCATTGGCCTCTGCACCCTCCTCAAGGATGACATACGCCTTCGGAATTTGCCCGTTTATGTCGTGGGGCATCCCTACAACTACAGCCTGATGAACTGCCGGGTGTTCCGCTAAAATCTTCTCGACCTCCTGCGGGTAAACGTTGAACCCTCCCACAATGATTATGTCCGTTACCCTGTCGAGTATGTACACGTACTCCTCGCCGTCATGTGTCTCAAGTTTCACGTAGTCGCCGGTGTTGAAGAACCCTTCAGCGTCAAACCTCTCTGCCGTAATCTCCGGGGCATGAAGATAGCCGGGAGTAACTGACGGGCCTTTGACCCACAAAACGCCTTCTTTGTCGTCCGTGTCCTGGCCTTCGCGGGTCTTGAGCTTGTACTCATAGCCGGGGATCACCGGGCCTATGCTGCCGGTTTTTTGTGTCTCGCAGTCATGGTTCACGGTGATGACGGGTGATGTCTCAGTCAGTCCGTAGCCCTCCATTATGTCGCGCCCCAGTAACTTCATGGCCTGCTTGTGGCAGTTGGGGTTGAGCTTGTCGCCTCCAGTGCAGATTACACGGATGCGTGCCAGAGCTTCGGGGGGCATCTTCCCTTTCTCGACCGACATCAGAAGGAACGATATTATCGCCGGAACAACGAACATAACATCAACCTTTGCCTCAGTGATTGCCCTTATTGTTGCGGCAGGAGGAAGGAACGAGGGAGCTACTGCTATCTTTGCGCCAATCGTGAGGGGCATGATGATTGTTACGGTGTAGCCGAATGAGTGAAAATTAGGCAGGACTGTCAGGAATGTATCACTTCCTGAGAGCGAGGGTATCATCTCACAGACGGCCTTGCAGTTCGAGGCTAGGTTGTTGTGCGTGAGGGGGACTGCCTTCGGGAGGCCGGTAGTTCCTGACGTGGCGAAAATTATCGCGAGGTCTTCAGGTTCGGGGGGCTGGGTTTTCCCCGTGAACGCTGGGAGGCTGACGCTGTCGAGTGAACACGTGAGGAACGGCCATTTCTCCGCAAGCTCAGGGATTGGATGTTCAGCTATCACAGCAAAGGGCTTGATGAGCTCTAGAGTACCTGTGAGGGATTCGAGGCCTGCCTTTTCGTTGAGGGGGCAGAATATCCCTCCGAGCTTCCAGACGGCCAATGAGAGCGCAGGAATCAGCGGGGAGTTCCTGAGCATAACTACGAGCCTCTGGCCTCGTGAGAACCCGGACTGTCGCAGGACATTCACGCAGTTGTTCACGAGTGAGAGCATATCACGGCGGGTAGACCATTTTCCGTCCCACCAGTAGCAGGGGGCTTCAGGATTGGCTTCAAGGTTAGGGATGATGATATTTTCGAGGCGTTCCATTAGTTTTTCTCTCTCTCTTTCTGACGCAGGACGCGCCTAAGTATCTTACCTGTTGCTGAGACCGGGAGGCTGTCAACAAACTCAATGCTCCGGGGGACTTTGTAGTGCGATAACCTTTCCTTGCAGAACTTCACCAGATCACCCTCGCTGACTTCACCGCCCTGTGTCTTTATGACGTATGCCTTCGGAACTTCACCGCTAATGTCATTGGGCATTCCGACAACTACGGCCATGCTCACGGCGGGATGCTCTGACAGTATGGCCTCCACTTCCTGCGGGTAAACGTTGAAGCCCCCCACAATGATGATGTCAGTAACGCGGTCGAGTATCCTGATGTAGCCGTCCTCGTCAATCTTCACGTAGTCGCCCGTGTTGAACCATCCGTCAATGAAGCGTTCCTTGTTGATTGCCTCAGCGTGATAGTACCCTGAAGTTACGGAGGGCCCTTTGCACCACAATACCCCTTCGCCCGGAATTGGCAGTATCTCCCCGGCCTCTGACCTCAGCTGTAACTCAAAGCGCGGCAATGCTGGCCCAACAGTACCGAGCTTGCGGACTTGTGGCGACGGGTTGACCGCAAGGACTGGCGAGCACTCAGTGATACCGTAGCCCTCAATCAGCGGCACACCGAAAGCCGCCGTAATCCTGTCGTCCATCTTGGGGTTGTACCTGTCGCCCCCGGCAATGAGAAGCCTTATGCCCGTCAGAGTCCTTCCCTGACGTTCGAGCATTGAGGCCGCAAACCCCAGCATTGTCGGCACTAGGAGCAGCACGTCAGGCTTGGCCTCATCAATGGCCTTCAGTGTGTTTGACGGTGGCATGAAGCTGGCTACGATTACCTGAGTTGCTCCCAGTACGAACGGGAGGAAGCCGCCAATCGTAAACCCGAAAGCGTGGAAGTTCGGCAGGACGTTCAGCAGGCACCTCTCAGGTGTGAGTCCCGGAACATGCTCAAGGCAGGCCCTGCAGTTGTCGAGTATGTTCGAGTGCGTCAACGGTACAGCCTTCGGGTCTCCTGTTGTCCCTGAAGTCGAGAATATCACCGCCAGCGTCTTGTCGTAGTCGTCAGCGGGCTGGGTCTTCCCTGTGAATGACTCGCTCCCGGAAAACTCACGACTGCCAAACCTCACACACGGCCATGATGCAGATTTGAGCGCACCCTCAAGTTCTCCCTTTACGCCGTCAGACAGGACAACCGCAAAAGGTTTCAGGAGGTCAAGAGTTCGGAGCAATGAGATTTCCCCGGTCTTCTCGTTCAGCGGGCAGAAGACTCCCCCAAGCCTCCACACCGAGAGCATCAGTGCCAAGGTCATCGGTGAGTTTGGCATCAATACCGCGAGCCTCTGACCTGCCGAGAACCCGGAAGCCCTCAGAATATCCGTGCACTTGTCCGCGAGAGTGAGTAAATCCCGGCGGTTAATCCATTCGTGGTTGAACCAGCAGCATCTTTCATCAGGTTTCGAGGAAAGATACTCATCCATAATTTCATTCAGCATTTATGTTTTACCCCTTCCGTTTTTTTGCGGAAAGAACTACCGCCATTATTGCCCCAAGCATGGCCGCACCTGACGCACAGCCTCCGCCGCCGCTTGAACGCCCTATATCGTTACTGCCGCCGCCGCCATCGTCCGAGCTAGTTACCTTCACGCTGAAGTGTACTGAGCTTGCCTGACCTTCAGGGATTGGTGCCGCCACCGCCTGAACATCACATGAACCTGTCCTGTTCCCGGCCATGAGAATTATTGTATCGCCCGACACACTGAGACCCTCCAGAACGTCAGAGCCCGAAGAGACATCAGCAGTCAGTGTGTAGTTCACGCCTGCCCTTGCTCCCTCTATGTCGATGCTGTTGATCCTGAGAGTTACGGACGGCCTGATGCTCCTTGAGGTTTCGGACTTCATCACGACAGCGTCAATGCTGGCTATGTAGGCTCTTATGGGCATTCTCGCCTCTTCCCCGGTGTAGACCCTGAGAGACTGTGCGACCTTCTCTGTCTTCTCACCTGAAGCGTCCCAGCCGTGAACCTGTGCCGTTATCCTTGCGTCCCCAATTCCTACAGCCCTTGCACGTCCTGAACTGTCTATGCTGATTATTGAGGGCTGGCTTGAACTCCATGTTATCCCGGCGGGCGGGTAATCCCTTATGTTCAGGGTGGCATCTTTCGGGTTTACGTCAACGCTGAAAACGTCTGTGCTCCCTGCCTGAATATATATTGCCCCGAAAACTTCAGCACTGGTTACGGGGACAGGTCTTGCCTCATATGCCCCTGCATCATTGGCAGCGAGCTGAGGTCTTGACGTTCCGAGCTGGTCAGTGCTGAGGGTATTTCCGGCGTTCAATGGCACAAAGTCTATTGCCGGTGATTTTCCCGTGAGCCTGACAACCTGAATCATGTCCACGCTCTCAAGAACTGGCAGCCCCTGAGAGTCAGCAACGAGAACACGGGAGGCTGTTATGTCCTTTGAGTTCGTATTGTCCGGCTCATAGTTCGCGAATTTCCCGGCAACGTTATAGCGTCCCGACAATGTCCCTGATGATTCCTCCCTGTAGATGTCAGAGCTTGAGGTGTTCCCGGTTACGACAGACGAGAACAGAGCCATATCACCATCAATCACAGCAAGACCCCCGCCATTCCTGGCCATGTTCCCGGTTACCGTGCAGTGAGTGAAGGCAGTTCTTGGGTCAGCTCCTCCCCTCGTTACGCAGACAGCACCCCCAAAGCCTGAAGCCTCGTTGCCGTAGAACGTGCAGTTAGTGAAGCGTGCTGATGCGTTCGTCCCGTCAACCTCAACTGCCCCGCCGTTGCCTGATGATGTCCTGCCCCTCGTGAACGTTATGCGGTTGAAGGCTGCCTGCCCTGACGTTATCCTGAAGAGACGCTGTGAGTATGTCCCTGAGACAGTAACGCCGTTGCCGTTGATGGTAACGTTTGCCTCAATCGTGAGCTCACGGGTTAAGGTGATGGACTTCACGGATGAAGCTATGTTGATGGTGCTGTCGCCTCCCTGGTTGGCCTGCTGGATTGCCCAAGCAAGCGAACCGTTGCCTTCCGGATTATTGTTGACGACCTCGAAGGCTTGGGCTGGCAAAATAAACGAAAGCAGGAAAATCAGAACTATAACTAACCTTCCTGCCCTGAAAATTTTTGACATGAATGAATTTGTCCTCCTGTGAGAAAATTTTGTGCGCTATCAAAATTTTACGCTTAGTGCTTTATTTTATTATTCTTTCGTTTGTAGTAGAATACTCAGCAACGCATATTATTTCTCAATTACAACTCTATATGTACCAAATTCCAGAGGGAGGGTTTTATTTTCATGGCAAAACGCAACTGGAAAACGATGGACGGAAATGAGGCAGTCGCTCACGTAGCTTATGCTTTCTCCGAGATGGCTACAATCTACCCCATTACGCCAAGTTCACCCATGCCTGAGCACATTGACGAGTGGGCAGCTCACGGACGCAAGAACATCTTCGGCCACACCGTCAAAGTAACCGAGATGCAGAGTGAGGCAGGAGCAGCAGGAGCCTGCCACGGTGCACTTTCAGCGGGAGCATTGGCCAGCACCTACACGGCATCACAGGGTCTTCTCCTCATGATCCCGAACATGTACAAGATTGCAGGCGAGCTTCTTCCCGGAGTCTTCCACGTAACGGCAAGGGCAATCGCAATGCACGCGCTCTCAATCTTCGGGGATCATTCAGACGTAATGTCAACGAGGATGACCGGCTTCACGATGATAGCGGGCGGTTCAGTCCAGGAGGCTCACGACATGGCCGCAGTGGCTCACCTTACAGCCATAAAGTCGAGCGTGCCAGTGCTGAACTTCTTTGACGGCTTCAGGACCTCACACGAGATCCAGAAGGTTGACGCATTCGACTATGCAGACCTCGCCAAGCTCGTGGACTATGACGCAATCGCCGCGTTCAGGGACCGTTCAATGCGCCCGGAGAAACCCTACACTAAGGGAACAGCACAGAACCCCGATATATTCTTCCAGGCCAAAGAGGCATCACAGCCCTTCTACGATGCAGTGCCTGACATAGTCGCAGGATACATGAAGGACATCAAGGGCATCTGCGGACGTGAGTACCATCCGTTCAGCTACTACGGAGCTCCTGATGCTGACAGGGTAATCGTTGCGATGGGCTCAGTGTGCCAGGCAATCGAGGAGACAGTGGACTATCTCAACGCACGCGGCGAAAAGGTAGGAGTTGTTGAAGTTCACCTTTACCGTCCGTTCTCGCCCAAGTATTTCTTCAGGGCACTTCCGAGAACCGTCAAGGCAATCGCAGTACTTGACCGCGTGAAGGAAGTCGGAGCACTCGGCGGGCCGCTCTATGAGGACGTATGCGCGCTCTTCAAGGACTACGTGAAGGCACCCAAGATTGTGGGCGGACGCTACGGACTCGGCTCAAAGGACACGACACCCAGCGACCTCAAGGTATGCTTCGACAACCTGAAACTCTTTGAGCCACGCAATGACTTCACGCTCGGCATAATCGACGACGTGAATGACAGCTCACTAATCCCTGACGAGCACATCAACGCTGCTGCTGAGGGCACAGTATGCTGCAAGTTCTGGGGTCTCGGCTCAGACGGAACTGTCGGCGCAAACAAGAACTCCATCAAGATCATCGGCGACCACACAGACATGTACGCACAGGGCTACTTCGACTATGACTCAAAGAAGTCCGGCGGTATCACAATGTCGCATTTGCGTTTCGGCAAATCACCCATAAAGTCAACCTACCTCATCGACCACGCAGACTTCATAGCGTGCCACAAACAGGAATACGTCAACCAGTACGACCTCCTGCAGGGCATGAAGGAAGGCGGAACGTTCCTGCTCAATACACAGTGGACGACACTTGAGGCACTTGAGGAGCATTTACCCGCCAGCCTCAAGAGGAAGATTGCAGGCTTGGGTTGCAAGTTCTTCGTCATCAACGCAGTGGACGAGGCTCAGAAGCTCGGACTCGGCTCAAGGACGAACACAATAATGCAGTCAGCGTTCTTCAAGCTCTCGAAGGTTATTCCGATTGATGACGCAGTGAAGTACATGAAGGAAGCCATCGTGAAGTCATACGGCGCAAAGGGCGAGGACATCGTGAAGATGAACTATGCCGCTGTTGATGCAGGGCTTGCGGGAATAATCGAGATTTCAGTACCAGAGGCATGGAAGACAGCAGAGGACAAGGCAACGAAGCGTCCCGGACTTCCCAGCGAGATACCCGGATTCATCAGCTACCAGGTCGACACGATCAACGGGCAGAAGGGCAACACTCTTCCGTCGAGTGCATTTGTTGACGGCTACGAGGACGGCCACTTCCCGGCAGGAACGAGCAAGTACGAGAAGCGCGGCGTTGCTGTGAACGTCCCCGAATGGAACGGCGCAAAGTGCATCCAGTGCAACCAGTGCTCAATGGTCTGTCCTCACGCGGCAATACGTCCCTTCCTCCTCAACGCAGAAGAGCAGGCAATGGCACCCGAAGGATTCGGAGCTGTTGACGTTAAGGCACCGAAGCTCAAGGCGGCAGGCTACAAGTACAAGATGCAGGTTGACACGCTCGACTGCTTGGGCTGCGGGAACTGCGCGGACATCTGCCCGGTGAAGGCTCTTGAGATGAAGCCCATGGCAACGCAGACAGCAGAGATTGACCGCTGGACGTTCGCGTTCGAGAATGTTGCGGACAAGTCAGACGCTGGCGACAAGTTCACGGTACAGGGCTCACAGTTCCAGAGGCCGCTGTTCGAGTTCTCCGGTGCATGTGCAGGCTGTGGCGAGACACCTTACGCGAAGCTCATCACACAGCTTTTCGGCTCAAGGATGATCGTGGCCAACGCTACAGGGTGCTCGTCGATTTGGGGCGGCTCTGCTCCGTCAATGCCCTACACGACAGACGCAAACGGTCATGGTCCTGCATGGGGCAACTCACTCTTTGAGGATGCGGCAGAGTACGGAATGGGCATGAAGTTATCCCTCAACGTAATGGTGAACTACCTGACCACAGCGGCAGAGAACCTCATCAAGATGGACGAAGTACCTGCGGACGTTAAGGCAGTTCTCCAGGGCTGGCTTGATGCTCATCTTGACGGCGAGGCTTCAGTTGCGGCGGCGGCGAAAGTTGAGGAGTGCCTCGATAAGCTGTTCTGCTGCTGCGAGGATTGCGGCGGCGCGTCAGAGTTCAGCGAGGCGGCAATGAAGGAGTTCTGCACTCTCTGTGAGTACAAGGACTACCTCGTGAAGAAGTCAGTCTGGATCATCGGCGGCGACGGCTGGGGCTATGACATTGGTTACGGCGGACTTGACCACGTTCTTGGCAGCGGCGAAGATGTGAACGTCCTCGTTCTTGATACCGAAGTCTACTCCAACACCGGCGGGCAGTCCTCAAAGTCGACACCTACAGCGGCAATCGCTCAGTTCGCGGCATCCGGCAAGAGAACCCGCAAGAAGGATCTCGGACGTATGGCCATGACCTATGGGACAGTCTACGTAGCACAGGTAGGAATGGGAGCGGACAAGAACCAGCTCATGAAGGCACTGAAGGAAGCTGAGGCACACAAAGGCCCGTCGCTCATCATAGCCTACGCACCTTGCATCAATCACGGCATCAGGGCAGGAATGGGCAAGACCCAGGAGCGCACAAAGCTGGCGGTCGAGAAAGGTTACTGGCACCTCTACAGGTACAACCCCGACGTAGAGGCAGGCAAGAACCCGTTCACCCTCGACAGCAAGGAACCCAAGGGATTCGGCGACGAGGCGGCATTCGTGAAGGACTACAAGGAGTTCCTGCTCGGTGAAGTCAGGTACTCATCACTGAAGAGGGGCTTCCCCGCAATCGCTGATGAGCTGTTCGACAGGAACGCAGCAGAGGCTCGTGAACGCTACATGACCTACAAGGCACTTGCTGAGATGGGTGCACAGCCTGTAGCGGCAAAGTAGGCAGGCAATACACAACATAACGTGAAACATTACGGGACGGTCAGGCTCTGAGGGCTTGGCCGTCTTTTTGCTGTATAATGTCGGCTATCACCATGAGTTCAGGAGGACAACACAGAGGCACGGCCATGATGGACGGTAAATATCAGACAGCGGCGGCCATAGTTACAGCCGTTGAGATTGAGACACTCGCAGTTCACAGGCTATATAGCGGATGGGAGAAGGTCATTTTTCCTAGAGACAGTCAGGAATACTACATGACTTCGTTTTCACGTGGCAGGCTCGTAACGGCTCAGCAGAAAGTAATGGGGATGACAGCGGCGGCTCTTCTCTGCGCGAAAGTAATCGGGGCTTTCCGACCGCGCTACCTGATCATGTGCGGGATAGCGGCAGGGATTGGCGAGGGTATAGGGCAGATATACGGTGATATTCTCGTGCCTGATGTTGTGTGGGACTACTCAACCGGGAAATTCGTGGGTCATGACGAGGCTGAAATACGCTTCGGGGATTTAGGGTTTCTTCCGCGCCCGGCATCAATTGCCCTTGATGAGTCCGTACTGTCCATAATCAGGAGCATCCAGGGAAAAAGTGATAATGAGTTCCAGGTTCACATCGGCCCGATGGCTTGCGGGACTTCTGTTGTCGCTAACCATGAATTTGTGAACAGGAGGGTGCTCTCCCTCTTCAGCTCGACTATAGGTCTTGACATGGAGGCATATGGTGTTGCTTATGCCGCCGTGAATTATTCCTCGCCTTCACCAACGCCAATAATCATAAAGGGAATATGTGATTATGCTGACGAGGAGAAATCAGACCAGTACCAGAAATTTGCGGCATACAACAGCTGCCAGTTCGCGAAATATCTTCTTGAGAAACATTTACCGCTAGACTAGGAGGAATGTATTATGCAGTTCAGGCGTTTCGGGAGCAAGTACTTTGTCCGTATCGACAGGGGGGAAGAGATATTAGCCTCACTCAAGGCACTATGTGAGAAGGAAGGTATAGCCCTCGCCGAAGTCAAGGCACTAGGTGCGGTGGATGACTTCAGCGTTGGACTGTTTGACGTTGAGGAGAAGAAATACCATGTCAATAACTTCAAGTTCCCCGCCGAAATCGTCAGCCTCTGGGGCACAGTAACCACAAAGGACGGGAAATTCTACCCCCACATTCACATGAGCGCAGGAGATTCACAGGGTCATGTGTTCGGAGGCCACCTAAACAGCGCAAGGGTCAGCGCAACCTGTGAGATGATCGTTGAGGTCTCTGACGGCAGGATAGAACGCAGGATGAATGACGAGGTTGGGTTAAACCTTTTCGAGTTCCTTGACTGACAGAATGAACTTCCCGGAACATGACGGACTTACGGGGCTACTTACGCGCCGGGCATTCAATGAGCGCGCCGGGTCTGTCATGCATTCCGGCGAAAAGGGGCTTGCGGTCGTCTGGTTCAACCTCGACAACTTCAAGATGTTCAACAAGAGATTCGGCTTCACACGGGGCGATGAGATACTGAAGGAGATTGCCCTAATCCTCGGCTCAACGTTCTCACACGACGAATACAGCAACAACCTTCTTGCCCGCTTCTCTGACGACAACTTCGTGATACTGACTGACTGGGCTTCGGTCGAGATGAACATTGACGTTGTCCAGGAATATCTATACTCCCTCCACGAAAACGTAACCTTGAGGCTCAGGGCAGGAATATATTTCCCATCAGACGGTGAGGACATACGCGCCTCATGCGACCGTGCAAAGCTGGCCTGCGACGCAATCCGCAAGAACCATTCCGTGAGCTCGTGCATGTTCCACGATGGGATGAGCCGGGAATTAGCCCTCCAGCAGCACATACTTGACCACCTCGACAGCGCAATGATGAACGAATACATCACCGTTCTCTACCAGCCCATAGTGAGGCTCTCAACGGGGAAAATCTGCGAGGCTGAGGCACTGGCACGCTGGAATGACCCCGAACGAGGCTTCATCTCTCCGGGCGAGTTCATCCCCACGCTCGAACAGTACAGGGAAATCCACAAGCTCGACATTTACGCCATCAAGAAGGTATGCAGGGACTACAGGGCAAGGACTGAAAGAGGTCTCCCGATTGTCCCGGTGTCGGTGAACTTGTCGCGACTCGACTTTGAGCTCTGCGACATAATCCGTGAGGTTGAGATGGCCGTGATGATGAACAACATTCCCCGCGGAATGATGAGGATAGAGATAACCGAGAGCATCAACGAGGAAGATACTACGGTGCTCAATCTGGGGATAGAGAAGTTCCGGGCAATGGGCTATCAGGTGTGGATGGATGATTTCGGGTCGGGGTATTCGTCATTGAACGTTCTGAAGGACTATAACTTTGACACGATAAAGTTCGACATGAAATTTCTTCATGGCTTTGACGTGAACAAGTCCGAGAAGGCAAAATACATCATCAGCTCAAACCTTGAGATGGCCCGGCTGATGGGGATGCAGGCACTTGCTGAGGGTGTGGAGACTGAGGAACAGCTGGAGTACTTGCGCTCCATTGGTTTCGGGAAAGCTCAGGGATATTACTTCGGAAAACCCATGAAGCTCGATGAGATGTTCTCACTCAAAAGAGGGATTGAAACAGTAAGCTCTTAGGATTTACAATACCACCGACAAAACAAATTCCCCATAAAATTTTTCACATAAGGAGGCACAGCTAACTCAATGGTCAACCATGAATTGAACAGGCTGATAGAGTTTGCATTATTCCACAAGCTCATCACCCCCGAAGACAGGACATGGGCGGCTAACTCGCTCATCGGCATTCTTGGCATCCACACATTCGAGCTTGAGAGAATCACTGAGACATTCGGTACATCCCCCGACTCAATCCTCGCGAAAATCCTCGACTGGGCAGCAGAAAACAACCTCATCGAGAACACAGAGACAGAGCGCGACCTTCTCGACACTGAGCTTATGGGAGCATTAACCCCCCGGCCCTCTGACGTTATCGCTGAGTTCGAGGCTCTCAGGGCAGAGTCCCCCGTGAAGGCCACTGACTACTTCTACAACTTGGGCGTGTCATCGAACTACATACGTTCCGAACGCACCGCAAAGAATATCTGCTGGAAGACCTTAACCGACTACGGAGAACTAGACATCACCATAAACATGAGCAAGCCGGAGAAAGACCCCCGCGACATCGCCAAAGCCCGCGCCATAAAGTCAACCGGCTACCCAAAGTGCTTATTGTGCCGCGAAAATGAGGGCTTCTACGGTCATCATGGCCACCCCGCAAGGCAGAATATCAGGCTTGTACCCGTTGAGCTTAACGGCAGGAGCTGGTTCTTCCAGTATTCACCCTACAGCTACTACAACGAACACTGCATAGTGCTTGACGAAAACCATGTGCCTATGCTCATTTCACGTGAGACGTTCGAGAATTTGTTTGCGTTCACGGAAAAGTTCCCTCACTATTTCGTGGGCTCTAATGCTGACCTGCCCATTGTAGGAGGCTCAATACTCTCACATGATCACTATCAGGGAGGGCGTTACGTCTTCGCTATGGAGCTTGCACCAATCGAGAGGGAATACAGGACTTCAGACCCTGAGATTACTGCCGGACGTGTCAAGTGGCCAATGTCAGCTATAAGGCTTCGTTCAGGAAACCCCGGAAAACTCGTTGACATGGCCGACAAGATTTTATCCGCGTGGCGTGAATGGACTGACGAATCACAGGGGATACTAGCCTATTCTGACGGCGAACCCCACAACACAATCACACCCATTGCGAGGCGGCGGGGCAATGACTACGAGCTTGACCTTGTCCTACGCAACAACAGGACAAGTAACGAGCACCCGCTAGGAATATTCCACCCTCATGCTGAAGTCCACCACATCAAGAAGGAGAATATCGGCCTGATTGAGGTTATGGGCTTGGCAGTGCTACCTGCGAGGCTCAAGAGTGCCCTAGAACGTATATGTTCAGCGTGGCTTGAAGGCAAGGACAATCTCCCGTCTGACCTTGAGGCACATGAAGTGTGGTACGAGGGATTACGGGCAAAACATAGCGGCCTTAAGGGTGAACAGGAAGTAAGGAAGATGCTCCGTGATGAGGTCGGCCATGTGTTCGCTCAGGTTCTGGCTGACAGCGGGGTCTACAAGCGCACTCCTGAAGGCTTGGCGGCAATGGATAAATTTGCAGAGGAGGCAATATCATAATGGAACGCGAGAATTTCTACAGGTACGTCGGCAATGAAGATCAGGTTTACGGAGTCCGCCGGGTAATCCTTGACGAGGGCAACGCAAGGGGTGCGGCACTCTATCAGGTTACGACATCGGGCGGCCTTGAGTTCGACATCCTGCCTGATACCGGGCTCGACATCGGGCGGCTCAGGTACAAGGGCGTGAACATCAGCTACATGACCAAGAACGGCTATGACTCCCCCGCAAGGTTCCGGCCAATACCCGGTGAGTTCGACCGCTATTTTCCCGGCGGAATGCTCTTCACGTGCGGGCTTCTGTCTGTTGGCCCGGAGAACACTGACGGTGGAATGTTCCACCCACTTCACGGACGCTTTCACGGCCTGAGCGCAAAGGGGCTCTATGGCTACGTTGAGGGCGGAAATATCTACGTTGGCGGCGAAATTCGGGAGACTGCACAGGGAGGCTGCGGATTCAGCGTCAAGAGGAGGTACACGATCCCGGCAGCAGGCAGCGAGATTCTCATTGAGGACGAGATCACTAACCTTACTCCTTCACGCGTTGAGTACATGATGCTCTACCACATGAATTTTGGCTGGCCTATGCTCAGCGAGAAGGCAGCCCTTGAGCTCCCGGAGAAACGCAAGGTTACCCCTAGGACTCCTTACGCGGAAAAAGGGCTTTCCCGTCAGTGTGAGTTTTCCGGGCCCATTGACGGCGAAGAAGAGCAGGTCTACTTCAACGAGATGGAGAGTGAGGCATTCGTGAGGCTGAAGAACCCTGAGCTAGGCATCACGGCCGAGATTACGTGGTCGCTCGACACATTGCCCATCCTTGCGCAGTGGAAGAACATGAACAGCGGCAACTATGTTCTTGGGCTTGAGCCTTCAACCTGCTACATCATGGGACGCGAACGTGAACGCAGAGAAGGAAGGCTTGCAGTCCTTGAGGCTTTCGGGAGCGTGAGAAATTCGGTGAGGCTGAAGCTCTCGTAACTTACGCGGAAATTTGAGGCTGTCCCCTGCTTTTCTGGCGGGGGAATTTTTTTATTGTACAATATCCCAAGTTATTCCGAAAAAATTCCTGACAAGGTGGGTTAATATGTCAGCAAAAGAAAACTGGCCATCCCAAAAAATCACTCCCGATGACCTCCTGAAGATGGCACGTGAAGCCGCAAGAAGGTCATACGCTCCATATTCACGATTTCACGTCGGGGCGGCAATGCTCTTTGAGGGCGACGAGGTCATACAGTCCTGCAATGTCGAGAACGCCTCATATGGCATCACTATATGTGCCGAACGTTCAGGTGTCGTTATCATGGTCTCACAGGGGAAACGCAAACCCCTCGCAATCGCTGTAGCAGGCTCACACGAGGACAGGGACGACTACATGACCCTAGCCTGCCCCCCGTGCGGTGCGTGCCGTCAGACGTTGATGGAGTTCAACCCTGATATTCTCGTGGTCATGGCCTCGAAGGACGGCGCAAAAGTCTGGGAGCTCAGGAAGTTGCTGCCCCATTCGTTCACGCTTGACCCCGATTAGCCCATGAAGTGCGGAACTGTAACCATCATAGGCAGACCCAACGCGGGCAAGTCATCCCTCATCAATGCCCTCTTGAAGACACATGCGCTGATCATTTCCCCGAAGCCTCAGACGACACGTAACGCCGTAAGATGCATCTATAATGACGATAACGCACAGATAATCTTCACCGACACCCCCGGAATGTTCAGACCTGACTCACGCGACAAACTGGGGCTCTTCCTGAATGACGAGATACTTGATGCGCTCGACGGCTCGGACGTGATACTATGGCTTGTTGATTCAGGAACGAGGAAACTTCACCCTGACGATCTGGAGATTTCCGGGATGCTCCCGAAGAATGTTCCTGTTGTCCTGGCAGTGAGCAAGTCCGACAAATCTGACCCCTCCCATGCGTTGAGGCTCTATAGTGAACTTTACCCCTTCACCGCAAAAGTCTCCCTCTCGGCAAAGACAAGGCACGGAATTGATGACCTCATGGCCGCATTGATGCCCCTAATCCCGGAAGGTGAGGCAGTCTATGACCCTGATATTCTCATGGACACAACCGAAAAGTTCATGGCCGCCGAAATCATTAGGGAGAAGGTGTTAATGCTCCTGCGTGATGAAGTCCCTCACTGTGTAGCTGTCGTGATTGACGAGTACAAGAGCCCGGAGGAATACCCGGACAGGAAGAAGCTATATATCCGTGCCTCACTGATTACTGAGACAGAAGGCCAGAAAAAAATAGTCATTGGCTCAAAAGGTGAGATGATAAAGCGGATTGGAGAGCTCTCACGCAAGGCAGTCGAGGAGGTTACAGGCATTCCTGTATACCTTGAGCTCTGGGCAAAAGTAATCCCTCATTGGCGGCGCAACCCCCTGTCACTTAAGAGGCTTGGCTACTCCTGAAGCCTGCTGATTGACAATATCCCCCCCCCCATAGCGTATAATTGCCTAAATGTCAAGTACAAGGAGGCAATAAATTTTGGAGGACAGGGATATTTTCCAGGAACTCAGCAAGGCGTTTCAGGAACTGGACATCGGGGAAGCGCAGAAGGTAATCCTTCTTGAGAACCTTCACAAGCTCCAGGAACAGAACATCAACATCATGATCACTGGTGCGACAGGAAGCGGCAAAAGCTCAACCATCAACGCAATGTTCAGGCAGGAAGTCGCGAAGGTAGGGATTGGCGTTGACCCTGAGACTATGGACATCACGAAGTACACCCTCAAGAACATGATACTGTGGGACAGTCCGGGGCTTGGGGACGGCAAGGAGGCAGACACCCGCCACGCAAAGAACATCATCAGCAAGCTCAATGAACGCGACTCCGACGGCAATGCACTGATTGACCTGGTGCTTGTCATCCTTGACGGGGGCTCGCGGGACCTGGGCACCTCCTATGAGCTCATCAACTCCGTAATCATCCCCAACTTGGGCGACAACAAGGAAAAGCGAATACTTGTAGCAATCAACCAGTGCGACATGGCCATGAAGGGCAAGCATTGGGACAGCGTAAACAACAGGCCTGATTCTGTGCTCACGAAATTCCTCGACGAGAAGGCCGAGTCAGTCAGGCGGAGGATACGCGAGGGCACGGGCGTTGACATTATGCCGGTGTACTACTCTGCGGGCTACAAGGACGGCGACGAACAGCAGGCACCCTACAACCTGAGCAAGCTGCTATATCTCATCATCCAGCACACCCCCAAGAAGAAGAGGCTGATTATAGCCCAGAACACTTCACGCAAGGCTGAAGTCTGGCGGGACAATGACGAGCTCAAGAATTATGGCGAGGAGATACGGCGGTCATTCGTTGATACTGTGGTGGAGTCTGTGTCGAGAGGCGCGGACATAGGCGGGGAAATCGGAAGCATCTTCGGGACTGTCGGCGAAACTGTCGGAATGGTAGTCGGCGGTGTTGCAGGCTTCATTGGCGGTGTAGTGAAAAGCATCTTCAGCTGGTGGTAGGTCATGGACTCACTTGCAGGTTGCAGGAAAGACGGCACGGGCTCTCCTGCTGGTTCAACGCACGATGATGATGCGGATATAGGGGAGTTACTCTCCAAAGCTATGGATAAGGGAAGAGACATAGCCCATTCATCTGGCCAGTCCGAAAACACAGGTGCGGCTTTGGGGCTCATTTTCGGCATTGTCGGAATAACTGCAACGGTGATTAAGGGAGTGATGAAAATGATGAGTTTGTCGAATTACAGGAAAGATGACATTGACCGCAAAGTCAGCGCAATGGGTGCCCGTCCCCTTGACGTGATGCTAATAGGCGGGACTGGTTCAGGGAAGTCTACCACCCTCAACAGCATATTCCAGCGCAAAGTTGCCCGCGTCGGCGACAGCTACGAGCCTGAGACTATGAACATCTCCGGGCACACGCTGAACGAAGTCCTGAGACTCTGGGATACTCCGGGACTTGGCGACGGGGTCGAGAAGGACAAGGAACACGCCCGTAACATCGCCGCAAAACTCCACGAGACGTTCAACAAGAGCGACAGGAAATACGGCCTCATTGACCTGGTTCTTGTTGTCGTTGACGGGAGCAATCGGGACATGGGCACAACCTACACGCTGCTCACGAACGTAATCATCCCGAACATCGACAAGAGCCGCATACTCGTAGCCATCAACCAGGCAGACCTGGCAATGAGCGGCCATCACTGGGACGAAAACACGAACTCACCTGACCCTGAGCTTTCAGCATTCCTTGAGGACAAGGCAGACTCGATACAGCGGAGGGTACGAGAAGCCGCGGGAGTGGACATAATCCGCCCGGTGTGTTATTCCGCCGAAAAGGGCTGGCACATCAGGGAAGTACTTGACCTCATCATCGACAACATACCCTCAGAGCTGAGGCTGCCCCCAAAGAGGAACATTGACGCGAAGGCCGCAGCTCATTCAGTAGATGCCGCAATGGACCGCATGTTTGACGGGCTGAGAGACATAAAGTCCCGCGCTCTGGACGACTTAATGCACACCGGGAATTTCTGGCTTGACGAGTCCTTCAGTGAGGCAATGACTGATGTTATGGGCACAATGGGAGGAGCATCAGGAGACCTTGAGTTTGCCCTCGCCCACCTAGATGATGAGGACTTCGAGGAATATATTTGCGAGGCACTTGACGGTTTCAACAGCGCGGTCAAGGACATGTACACAGCCGTTGACGGAGCACGCAAAGACTTCTGGCAACATGCGGGGAATTCTGCCGTGAAGGAAATCTACTGCGGACTTCAGGACTTGTGCAATTCCCTTGCCGGCATGGCCAAGTCTCTGGGTTATGTCAGCGGGGAGTTCAGCTCACTCATGGAGAGCTTCAGGAAGAACACCGATAACGTTCTGGCACGAATAAACAGCCGCTAAGTTCACGGGACAACAATAAAGCCCCTTCCGTTGTCATTGCGGAAAGGGCTTCATCTGAGAAAGGAGTGTTTTATGATGAGAGCTTGAATTAACGCCTCGACTTGAAGAAATCATCAATGCTGTCAAGTATGTCCTTAGGCAGCATCGTCTTGAGCAAATACTTTTCGGGCTTGAACCTCAGAACCTCCATGATGCTCCGCTTGTCCCCTTTGGCCGTCAGGAACATTACAGGAATATTCGCCGTGTTGGGGTCAGAGCGTATCATCTCAAGGACTTTAGGGCCGTTCACTATGGGCATCTCGAAGTCAAGCAATATCAGGTCTACCTTGTTCTTTGCCAGTATCGTTATAGCGTTCATTCCTGAGTTCGCGACTAGTATCTTGTAGCGGGTTGAGAGAAGGCTCTTCATTGAGCGCAACGCCGTAGCATCGTCATCAACTATCAGGATACTCTTGAACTCCTTAAGCTTGTCGACAGCCTCGCCCTCTTTCTGGAGCCTCTTGATGAGCTCGGCCAAGTCAACAGGACGCGTGTACAACCCTGCAGCGTAATCTGCCTTCTTGCCGACTATCGTATCAAGCTCCTCCTGAGTGCCGATAACGAAAAAGCGTATTCCCCTGTCCTCGACCAAGTCCTTGATGTAGCCCAGAACGTCAATCATCAGGTTGTCCTCACCCTGAAGGTACAGGATGAATATTCGGGGGATGTCGTCCTTCTTTCCGTCTTCAGGCTTTGGTGCTCCTTCTCCACCTTCTGCGTTTTCCTCGTGCTGGCTCAAAAGCGCGGCAACTTCAGGATCAATTGTTTCTTCTTCATTGCCGTTGTCCTCTTTCAGGAAGTTGGATATTGCCGTAACGTCAGGCTTTACCGTGAGCACCTCGAAATCCTGAGCCTTGAGGTGATTGATGATGCCCTCAGATATGAAGCTCACTTTTTCTGTGATGAACAATATTTTGCTCATTCTCTTTTTATGCCTTCTTTCAGTGTGTGATATTTTTTCCGTTCGTTATTATAGCAATTCTTCAAGAGTTCCCCAGTCAGCATTTGTTACGCATTCTTTCACCTTCTCGAATTTCCCGCGTTCTGACTCAGGTATGCGGTAGTTCTTTGTCTCCTCTATGAGCCTGTCTATATTGTCGAGATCAAAATCAGCGGCAAACCCCTTAATCAGCGAATACATTTCCTGCAGGTCATCAGGAGACATTTCAGGCAGGGACATATCCGGCTCATCCTTTGCACCGAAAACCTGCGCAAGAACGGGCTTGTACTTCCTGTAATCCGACAGAAGGGCGGGAGTCTTTGCCTCAATCTCCGCAATGTCGTTCTTATCCCCGCAAGCCTCCAAGTATTTTGCGTCCTCAGAGAGTTTCAGTGCACCCACAAGACGGGCGGCACTCTTCAGGGCGTGGACTTTGATGGTATAGTTCTTGATGTCCTTTTCGCGCTCAAAGCCTTCTATCTCGTCTGCCTTCTTGTCGAGTGAGTTGTAGAATATCTCCAGTGCCTGCACGAATGTATCTTCAGTTCCGCAGTTCGTTACTGCCGCGTCATAGTCGATTCCCGGAATATTCCTGTATGGTGATGACTCTTCCTGTGTCTCTTCTGCCGGGACTTCCTGAACTTCGGGGGTGCTTGGAGCGGGCTTGTCGTCTTCAGTCATAGCGTCGCCCTTAATCACGAGGTCAGGCGGCAAATACTCAAGCAATACCTGTTCGAGCCTCACTGTGTCGACCGGTTTCGAGATGTAGTCGTTGAACCCCTCGTCTATGTAGAGCTGGCGGGCACCAAGTACAGCGTTTGCAGTCAGAGCAACTACAGGTGTGTTGAAGTTGAGGCCGTCAGTCATCTTCTTCATGTTGTGGAACGCCTCTATACCGTCCATTCCGGGCATCCTGTGGTCAAGGAATATCATGTTGTAGTGGTTCATCCTCACCATCTGGAGCATCTCAAGACCGCTTGAGGCAGTATCAATCTTTATCTTCGTCTTCTTGAGGAGGTTGGCGAAAACCAGCAAGTTCACGTCAGCATCATCAACGACCAGCACCCTTGCGTCAGGTGCCTGGAACGACTGGGTAAATGCCTTGCCCTGATGAGCCGCCGCCATCGAGAATGCACGCTCATAGTCCCCTATTGGCTCCCACTTTATGACCGTCTGCTTGACCTCGAACGAGAACGTAGAGCCCTTGTGGAAAACACTCTCTATCTTGAGCTCTGAGCCCATGAGCTGAAGGAGCTTCTGAACTATCGGGAGTCCCAAGCCTGAACCGTCCGCGCTGAATTTCCTTGATGCCTCGACATGCTCAAACGGCACAAAAATATTCTCCAGATCCTCGGACTTTATCCCTATGCCCGTATCAGTTACGGAGCACTTCAGCATTATGTTGTAGCTGTCTATCGTCTCGTAGGCTATCGTTACGGTTATTCCCCCGCGTTCGGTGTATTTGATTGCGTTGTTCAGGATGTTCAGCATGACCTGCCTTATGTGGTACTCGTCGCCGTCAAGTATCCGGGGTATTTCCTTGTCCACGTTCACGGTGAAGGTCAGTGATTTCTTCTTGGCCTGTTCTGCGGCAATGTTCACGAGGTCATTGATCAGCGAGCTCAAATCATAGCGCACAGGCATAATCTCCATCTTCTTGTCCTGAAGTTTCGAGAAGTCAAGAACATCGTTGATTATTCCCAGCAATGCCCTTCCGCTCCTCTGAATGACCAGTGCATACTCCCGAATTTCCGGCCTCTCTTCCTCACGCAGTATCATCTCATTCATGCCTAAGATCGAGTTCATGGGAGTACGTATCTCGTGGCTCATGTTGTTGAGGAATGAGCTTTTCGCCTCGTTCGCTGAATTGGCTTCGGCTATTGCGCTGTCGAGCTTCACCTGCTGATGCCTGTATGCGTAGGTCTGAATCATGCAGAGGACACCGAGAGTTACTGCCACTATCAGCATGGGAATGAATGTGTTTCCCGGAACTGACAGGGCGGCATCTATTGAGCCGGGGTAGTAGTGGGCAAATACCGCGTTCGTTATGTATGCGGCAACCTCAAGGCACACCATCACTATAGCGTCCTTCGTCTCCATGAAGAAGGGAGTTGCCACGACAGCAAGGATGAAGAACACAGGAACTCCCCCGAAAATTCCGCCGTCAAGGAAAAACAGAGCAGTAAGTCCGAAGATGAACCCACCAACAGCGACAGGGTAGGAGAGTTTCGCGAGGCTTCCTGCAGTTCCCTTGTGGAGACAGTACAGGGAATAGGCCAGAAGTGCCAGCGACAAGACAGCTAGGACGAAATATGCTGCCGCTGAAGTGTAGTGCCCTCCTGCCGTCCGCATTATGCCGGTCAGAGTCATGGCCAGCGTTGAGATTATCCCGAACGCGCAGAAAGATAACGCCGTAACATTCCTGCCCGAATGGTCGGGGTCAAGTATATATTGTGCGATTGTGTGAGTGTCCATGCCGTGAATAATATCACAATTAATTCACAGGTGCTACAGCTCTTGACAGGAATAAAATTTTTGCAGTGCTGGTTATATAATATCTTCATTCAATCTTGCCGAAGGAGCTATCACTAACTTGGAGAGTCATTACATCATAGAGTCAGAGATTGCTGTAATATTTCTGAGCGCAACCTTATGTGTTTATCTTCAGCTCATCTATTCAGGAACATCCATAGAGAAAAGAGGTCTCCTCCGTTACTGCTACATGACGACAGCAAGCAGCATTGTTGAAGTCATCGTGTCGCTTGTTCTTGCGGAAGGCTCAACATTCCCAGCGGGGGCAAAATATTTCTGCTCTCTCCTGTGGCAATGTTCAGCCTGCGGAGTCTACTTCATGTTCATGCGCTACATAGCCTGTTTCGGGCCAGCGTCCCCCGGAAAAAAACGGATGCTCTACACACAGAATATATTGCTCGGAATTTTCTTCTACCTTCAGCTTGTGGGGCACTTCACCGGGGCAAACTACAGAATTTCCCCGGACGGCTCGATAATTTCCGGGCCACTTCAGGGAATCCTGTCGATGGGTTTCGTGTGGCTCTGGACGGTTTGGACGTGGGTAGAGCTCTACATATACAGCAGATCCTTCACGAAAGGCCAGTTATGGGCTCTCGTCGCTAATTTCGTGGTGAGCTGGTCAATTCAGCTTGCACAGGCTCAGTTCTTCCCTCATATCCCCGTGAACTTCATCATCATATCCGTGAACGTGTATTATTACTTCTTCCTTCTTGAGACACCGGCCTACAGAGACCTTGAGCGCACCCTTGAGCGTCTCCGCAAGGCCAAAGCCATAGCCGACGAGGCCAACGCCCAAGCAATAGCCGCCGATGCCGCAAAAGGTGAGTTTCTCGCGAACATGTCCCACGAAATACGCACGCCACTCACTACAATTCTGGGAATGGACGAGGTCATACTCAGGAAGTACGAGGCCGGGCCTATCTACGAATACGCACGGGACATTCAGAGCGCGGGAAATACACTTCTTCACATCATCAATGACATTCTGGACTTCTCGAAGATTGAGTCGGGACAGCTTGAACTCGCCACAAGAAACTATGACCTTGCCAGAGTCTTAAGGGACGTTGACAACATGGTGAGGATACGTGCAGAACAGAAAGGGCTTCAGTACACAACCCAGATTGATGACTCACTGCCTGATGAGCTTTTCGGCGACAGGATACGAGTTCATCAGATCATGGTCAACATACTCAACAACGCCGTGAAGTACACAAAGCGGGGCAGCGTCAAGTTCACGTTGACGGGCGTTAAGGGAGATGACCCCTCGCTAATCGTCCTTCATATCACTGTGGCAGATACAGGCATCGGCATTCACGCGGAGGACATCCCCAAGCTATTCAAGTCGTTCAGCAGGATTGACGCAAAGGAGACCCACAACATCGAGGGCACTGGTCTCGGCCTCGCGATTACCGGCAGGCTGATTGAGCTCATGGGCGGGAGCGTTGAGGTTACGTCAACCTACGGGATGGGCTCAACGTTCCATGTGGTCATACCGCAAAAGATAGTCGGGACTAAGACACTCAGGGACTACGAGCTTGAAGCCTCCAACAAGAAGAAGGCAGAGCGAAAAGTCCTCAAAGCCCCTGACGCAAGGATACTCATAGTTGACGACAACGACATGAACAGGATAGTGCTCCGCTCACTCATGAAGGAAAACGACGTGAAGATAGACGAGGCCGAATCAGGGGAGGAATGCCTCAAGAAGGTAGCCGCTAATCCCTATGACGTTATCCTGATGGACTACATGATGCCGAGAATGGACGGAAAAGAGACACTCGCACACATTAAGGAGATGCCAGACGCCCCCGGAGCAAAGGCAAAAGTCATAGTGTGCACGGCAAACGCTCTCGTAGGTGTGAGGGCTGAGCTGCTCTCTGCAGGATTTGATGACTTCCTGAGCAAGCCGGTAAATGGCAAGGAACTTGAGGAGATGCTCGCAAAGTACATTCCCCCCAGCAAAATCACTCAGGGCGGAGGGAGTATGAGCTAGAATGCTGATTTACGATTTCAATGTCTGGATTGAGGCTACAGTAATTCCGTTCCTTGCTGTCTTGTCGGCATTCCTCTTCATCAGGTACGGGACTAATGCGGAGATTAACCGGCGGTTTCGTCTTCTGGCACTGTCTACGTTTCTTGCGGCACTCCTTGAAGTCTCCTCCACAATGCTGATTGACGGCTGGGGTCATATCTACACCGTCAACTTCGTGATGAGGACGCTCTACTATGCCGTGATGAACATCAACGCCTATCACCTTATGCGGTACGTTCAGGGTTATGTTCACGTGGAGAATGAGAAGTTCGACATGTTCAACAGGTTAGTGCTTGCTTCGAGCTTTCTTGTTCTCCTGCTCAACATGATACCTGGGACTGCCGGGTTTGTCTTTGTGATTGCGAATGACGGGGCACTATTCAGGAGCTCCTACAACACCCTATGGCGGAGCGTCTACAGTATATATTTTGTGGCTATGGCATTGTGGCTTCAGGTTACTCACAGGGAATACTACACGGCAAAATCACAGTACATAGTCCTGAACTCGATAGTTGGCCTCCTCATTGCCGCCAACGTCATACAGTATATATTTGTCCCGACGGTTCTTTTTACGTATGCCGCTGCTGCTGTTGTCCTGTTCATTACGTTCTTCTACTACGAGGCTCCGGCTTACAGGCAAATGCTGACGGTCGAGAAGGATCTTGAAGAGTCCCGGCAGATTGCAGAGACTTCAACGCGTCAGACCAACGCCGCCAACCGTGCAAAGAGCGACTTCCTCGCCAACACCTCCCATGAAATTCGCACCCCCATGAACGCAATCTTAGGGATGAACGAAATGATACTCAACGAGAGCCGAGACCCCGAAATACGGCAGGCCTCACTCGACATCAGGAAGGCAGGCAATCACCTTCTCTCAATCATCAACAACATTCTTGACATCTCAAAGATAGAGTCCGGGAAAATGGAGCTCTACAAGACTGACTATCACCTCTGGCAGCTCCTGAAGGACATTGAGGAGGGCATATATGAGGCAGTCCGTGAGAAGGGGCTAAACTTCATCCTTGAGGTCAACCGTGAGCTTCCTGAACATCTCTACGGTGATGAGGATCACATCAGGCAGGTGATCGTCAACCTGACCGATAACGCCGTGAAGTATACCCATGAAGGCACGATAACCCTGAAGGTTGGCGGTGAGCTCATGGAACATTCACGTGTGAGGCTGGTTATTGCTGTCAGTGATACGGGTATCGGTATGCATGAGGAGGACATTCCCCGGCTCTTCCAGACATTTGGGCGAGTAAACCTCATAGAGACGCAGAACATCAAGGGTGCAGGTCTTGGTCTTCACCTCGTGCGGGCTATACTCGACCTCATGGGGGGGAGTGTGAGGGCTGAGAGTGTTTACGGCGAGGGCAGCACCTTCACGGTTGAACTGACACAGCAGCTTGCGCACGAGGGATTCCAAGGGACAATCGCGGAATATGAGGCAGTCCTTGAGGATGAACGCGAGAGGGCTTCAGGGGTTTCACCGCATGATGACACGAGACCGTTCACCTGCCCGGACGCAAGGATACTCGTTGTTGATGATACGCCCGTGAACTTGGTGGTAGCTCGTGGGATGCTCAAGGATACGCTGGCTCATGTTGACACTGCAGAGTCAGGCGAGGACGCACTGGAGCTCATGAAGTCAGGACGCTATGATCTGGTGTTCCTTGACCACAAGATGCCGGGGATGGACGGAATAGAGACGTTGAGGCAGGCAAGGGAGATTGACGGGCCCTCAAGGGTTGCGAACTTCATAGCACTGACGGCAAACTCAGGGACGGGACTTAGGGAGGAATATATCAGTCTCGGTTTCAACGACTACCTTCCCAAGCCAATGAAGTCGGATGCACTGAGGAAGATACTTGCCTCATATATCCCCGAAAACCTCAAGGTCAGGGAAGAACCGTAAATTACTGTTCAGCAAGAAAGCCATTACTGCCGATAAATTTATCAATCATGAAGACATATCGCTTCAAGTTATATCACTCTGACCATAATACCGCATTGATGAGGCAGATAAATATAGCAGGTCTCATCTATAACCATTGTGTAGCTCTGTACAGAAGGTACTATAAATTGTTCGAGAAATACATTCAGCCTTATGTTTTGATGAAGCACCTGACGAAGCTGAAGCGGACGAAACGTTTTGCCTATATGCGCAGGTTGGGTTCGCAGGCAGTACAGGATGTAGTCCAGAGGATAGACCGAGCATACAATCTTTTCTGGACAAACTTGAAACGTGGGGTGAAATCATCTCCGCCGAAATTCCGCAAGGTGAAGAAGTACAAATCGTTCACGCTGAAACAAGCAGGCTGGGCACTTGATGAGTCTTGTGGGCGCATACGTCTGGGCAAGAAGTGGTACGGGTATTTCCAGAGCCGCAAGATAGATGGCAGAGTCAAGACAGTAACAGTGAAGCGTGATGCAGTCGGTGATATATATATCTACATTGTCTGTGATGCTCATCCTGCCCAAGTTGAAGCACGAACGGGTAAAAGCGTCGGTTTCGATTTCGGGTTGAAGAGATTTCTCACAGGTTCAGATGGCAACGAGATAGTATCTCCTGATTTCTTCATGCAGAATGTAAAGCGTATAAGGACAAAGTGTCGAAACATATCCCGTAAGAAGGAGGGCAGTAATAAACATGAACGCGCAAGACTGGAACTAGCCTGTGTGTACAGGAAACTCGCAAACCAGCGGCAAGATTTTCACTTCAAACTAGCCCGCAGACTTTGTGAAGAGTATGCAGTAATCTGCCTTGAAGACCTTAACATCAAGGCAATGGCGCATTTGTGGGGCAGAAAGATTCACAGCTTAGGCTTTTCAGAGTTTATAGAAATCCTGCAACATAAAGCAATAGAACTCGGTACGCAAATAATCTTTGTGGACATGTACTATCCTTCAAGTCAGCTATGCAGTGTATGCGGGTATAAGAACGAGAACGTGAAGGACTTGCGCATCAGGGAGCGGGAATGTCCGCATTGTGGAACACATCACGACAGGGACAGGAACGCAGCAAAGAATATACTTATGGCAGGGGCAAGCCTGCGGCGTGCTTCGCGACCGGCCATTAGCGGAGACATGGTAAGACCAGAGCAATCTGGCAGTGTTGTTGATGCTAGAATCCCACGCATAACAGCGGCAGGGAGTATGCCAAAGTATTCCGCGAAAAATCAAATCCATTCATTGGGGGGAAAAATTCTATATGTACAACGAGGACAACATGATAACCCTCGAAAAAATTTCTGCACACATGCCTGGAGCGTTAATCGTCTACCGTGATAATGATGCAGAAGAGATAATCTTTGCCAGCGAGGAGATAGCCCGGATATTCGAGTGCGATTCAGTGAGCGACTTCATGAAGTTCACGGGAGGAAGTTTCGCGACTGTCGTATACCCTGAAGACATAGAGGAAGTCGAACACATAATCAGGAAGCAGATAGCCACGACCGGCGGCCATGACTACGTAACCTACAGGATAATCACGAAGAACGGGGACATCAAGAAGATCGAGGACTGGGGTCATCTCGTGGATGATGAGGAACTTGGGCGGGTCTTCTACGTCTACCTTCACGACATGAACCTTCGGGAGAACCTCACGCAAATTTCAGGGCAGGCAAAGCTCCCCGAACCCAAAGCAGCAACTACTGACGAGCTCACCGGGCTGGTGAACTTGCGGGGTTTCCGTGTCCAAGCTCCGGCGGTGATAAAGGACTTCTTCAGGCGCGGGGGAAAACCTAACTGCATATACTTCAACATCCGAAACTTCCACACCTACAACGAGACCTACGGATTTGCCGGCGGCGACAGAATGCTGAAGTCGATTGCGAGGATAATTCAGGAGACATTCCCACAAGGATTATTGGCACGTTTCGGGGAAGATCATTTTGTCGTCATAACAGCACAGGATGACCTCAAGGAGAAGATTAACCGCATGAGCATACGTGTGAACAACCTTCGGAGGGGCGTTGTCGTCGAGATGAAGGCGGGAGTCTACCCCATAAAGTCCGGGGATATGGACATCAGCGTAATCTGCGACTGCGCGAAAATTGCCTGCGACAGTATCAAGCACGAATACGGCACGAACGTTCAAGTCTACGACGGCAGGATGGACGAGAAGGTACAGTTGCAGGAATACATCATCAGCTCATTTCAGGAGGCAATGGACGAGGGAAGACTGCAGATATTCTTTCAGCCTGTTGTTGACGTTAAGACCGGGAAGACGGCTTCAGTCGAGGCATTGACGCGCTGGCAGGACCCGGTTTACGGCAGGCTTGCTCCCGCTAATTTCCTGTACGTCCTAGAGGAGCAGAGGCTCATTCACCGGCTCGATACGTTCGTCATCAACAAGGTCTGCGAGGAACTCAGACGGCGCAAGGAAAAGGGCGAGGAGCTGGTGCCTGTGTCATTGAACCTTTCGAGGCTTGACTTTGAGCTTACGGACGTTGTGAGGGTGATTGAGGATGCCGCCGCAAAGAACAACATTCCTGATGACCTTTTGAGGTTTGAGCTGACCGAGAGCCTAATAGCTGTGGACATGGACGCAATGAAACGTGAATCCGAGAGACTGAGGCAGCACGGCTTCAAGGTGTGGATGGACGCGTTCGGGTCGGGCTACTCGTCGTTGAAGGTGCTGAAGGACTTTACGCTTGACGGCCTCAAGATTGACATGGAGATGATACGTTCGGTTGATGACGAGCGGGCAAATATCATAATCTCTGCGGTTATCGACATGGCCCGGAAGTTAGGCATTCCTGCATTGTCGAAAGGTGTCGAGACTCAGGAGCAGTTAGAGTTCCTCAAGAAGGCAGGCTGTGATCTTGCGCAAGGCTATCTTTTCGGGAGACCGGCACCTGCACGTGATGTGAGGTAGACAGCCTTGAAGTTTTCCCGGCCTGAAAGATGCTTGCTGTGTCTCTCAGGCCGCTATTTTTCCCCTAGTAGTGTATGACGTTCTCAGTTCCCTTGATTTTCCTGATTACCCCTTCAGCCTCCGGGCCCGCAAAGAAATTGTACGTGCTCTCAGGTACAAGCCCACGAATGTCCTCAAGCCTTCCGTCCTTTATGGCCTGCCTGACGTTTGACGCGCTTATGACTTCCCCGCCTTCAGTCTTTCGCGGAACAATGACGCACTTTATGCCGTGTTCAGGGAGCTTCTCGGACATTATGCGGTTGTAGATGCCAGTAACTAGGCTCTTGGGCTCCTCACCGACATACCGGGCGTTAATCCCCAATGCACCGGCTATCTTCACGAAAACCTCAAGGTCTAAATTTGCGTGGCTCTGAATTACTGCCTCGTCGTCTTTCTGGAAGTAGCTGGGGAATGTTGCGCTGCTGATGATGTAGGGGCCTGTGTCATGGTACACGAGGTTATGGAGGTGTGAAGTCCCCTCGACGACGAGCCTCTTCCTGACGCTGAAGGGTACAAGTGAGGCATCCTCGCTCACAATGAAGACATGGAGAACGTCATTTTCCCCGGCAGCCTTCTCCACGAGGTATTGATGTCCCAACGTGAACGGGTTGGCATTCAGGACAAGGGCAGCAACTCTAAACCCCTCACGCCTTGACTTGGAGAGCTCATCAAGATAGTCCTTGAAGCCTGTCCTCCTGTTCTCCATGAAGACGACCTGATCCGCAATCCTCACTATCTCGTAGAACCCAAGATCCCCGAAGAACTTTGCCGAGTTGCATTTGGTGTACAGGAACAGGTGATTTATGCCGCGCTCGTATTCGTACTGTATGAGGTGTGAGACTACCATGTTCATGAGACCCTCGCCCTGGTGCTCATGACTTACGGCCATGCATCTTAGTGTGTTCCCGAAGCAGCTCCCGGTGGCTATGATGTTGTAGTCGTCATCGTAGACCCCGCAAGTGTAGTCTAAGTTCTTGTCGCGCCTTATGCCCTCAGCAAGAAGAAGCCTCTCTGCCTGTGAGTTCCCCCGCTTGTCGGACGGGTAGACTTTCGAGATTGTGTATTCTGACATTGAACGTGCCCCCTTGAAGTGATGGGGCTATTATATCAACCTTGCAATATTCATGAATGATCTGTATGAAGGGGAATGTTTAACGTGAAGTGATTTTATGGAGGCGGCACCCAGATTCGAACTGGGGGTAAAG
>JAFRAH010000012.1 GCA_017405525.1 Synergistaceae bacterium | reverse complement strand
TACGACACTTACTTTGACACCATCAAGGACATAAAATTCACAATATGGAGATCAAAATAGAACATCACTACCTATCAGGAGAAACTGAATGATTCGCGTTGCATTGGTTGTCGGCAATATGAGCTCAGGCGGGAAGAAAAACCTCATCATGGAATACTACAGGCACATTGACCGCCAGAAAGTACAGTTTGACTTCATATGCGATACTTCCTCCCAAGATATACCCTACAGCGAAATAGAGTCATCAGGCGGAAAGGTACACCTCACCGCCCCATGCTGGAACGTACCCCGCTACATCAGGCAGGTCTATAACATCTGTGCGGAGAACAAGTACCCAGTCATTCACGCCTACATGAACACGCTGAATCCCTTTTCGCTCTATGCGGCAAAGAAGGCCGGAGTTCCCGTGCGAATATCCGAGAGCATCTCAATGGCTCACAAGGGTGAGTTCAAGACCGTCATCAAGAAGATATTGCGGCCAATGTCGAGATACTTCGCGACCCACTACATGGCCTGCGGTGAGGACTGCGGAAGGTTCCAGTTCGGCGATGAGCTCTTTGACAGCGGAAAAGTTGCCGTCTTCAAGACCGCCATAAACTCCAGCTTCAACGCCTTCAAGCCTGAGCTCAGGGAGAAGACACGCCTTGAGTTCGGATGGCAGGACAAAATCGTGATTGGGTTCATTGCCCGCTTCGTCCCGCAGAAAAACCCCCTCTTCATGCTTGAGATTTTCGCCGAAACCGTGAAACTTGAGCCCCGCGCTGTGCTTTGCATCATAGGCTTCGGGAAAATGCACGACCAAATTATGCGGAAGATTGACGAGCTCGGCATAAAGGAACACGTGAACTATCTGGGAAAACGCGAGGACATTCAGCAGTTCTACAACGCTATGGACTGCTTCCTGCTTCCGAGCCTTTACGAGGGGCTTCCAGTCGTCGGGCTTGAGGCTGAGAGCTGCGGGCTTCCTGTGTTCTTCTCGACCGAGATAACCCGCGAGGCCAGCGCGTGCGAGCTTGGGCACTTCCTGAGCCTGAACGATCCCCCTTCAGTCTGGGCACGCGATATTCTCATGTCAGTACGCGAGAACATGCCTTACAGGAGGAGCAGGGCACTTGATGTTGAGGCGGCAGGCTATGATTCACGCTCTGAGGCACTGAGGCTTCAGCAGTATTACTTTGACGCTCTGAGGGATGAGGGAATAACTCCCTGACTGTGCTACAATTCCGGCCATGACGAAAACCCAAGCAAAGGAGAGATTCACACATGGCCGGGAAAATCGCCCTAGCACTAGGTGATTACGCCAACAACTACGGCACGGTTCTTCAAGCCTTCGCGACGTTCCACAAAGTCAGGTCGCTGGGATATGACGCGGAGGCAATCGACTTCACACACCTCAAGAAATCCATACGCAACAGAAAATTACGTTACTTCGCCGGAAAATTATTTGATGCCTCAGTAGTCCGCGAGAAAAGCCAGATAGTACTTAGCAGGCTTCACAGGCTTCTTCACTCTGACTACAGGCACGGAAATTCACGCAGGACAAAGCTCTTCGACCAGTTCCGCCGGGAATACATCAAACGCTCAAGGCCCTTCACCGATTGGGACGACCTGAGCCGCTCATGCAGGGAGTATTCAGCCGTCCTTGTAGGCAGCGATCAGGTGTGGCTGCCCTCACAGATTGCCGCAGACTTCTTCACCCTCAATTTCGTACCTGATGACGTGAAACGAATATCCTACGCGTCAAGTTTCGGGGTCCCGTACATCGAGCCATCACAGGAGGAGAGAGCCCGGAAGTTCCTGACACGGATAAATCACCTCTCAGTCCGCGAAAAGTCAGGGCAGGAGATCATCAGGCGCATTACAGGCCGTGATGCTGAGCTGGTATGTGATCCTACCCTCCTTCTTTCAGCCGACGAATGGGACGCGGCACTATGCAACGGTAATTCTACGGAATGGGGGGGGGGCAAACTACTTATTGTGCTACTTCATGGGCGTCAACGAATGGCACAGGAAATTCGCCCGTGAACTCGCAAGGAAATTCAGCCTCAAGGTTATAGCACTCCCTCATCTTGACCAGTACGTAGCCTTTGACGAAAATGGTTACGCCGACGAAATGCCCTATGACGTTTCACCCGCCGACTTCATCAAGCTCGTGAAGAATGCCAGGTATATCTGCACCGATTCATTTCACGGAACAATGTTCTCACTCATCTACGGAAAAGACTTCTTCACCTTCCGCCGCTTCTCAGGAAAATGGACTCTCTCAACCAACCCACGAATAGACTCAATCGCCGGGAAACTCAACATACAATCCCGGATCGTCAGTGAGGCTGATACCCCGGAGGCCATGCTCTCACGGGACTATGACGCTCAGGCAGTACAGGAGAGACTACAGGACTTCCGGGCATCATCGCTTGAGTTCCTGAAACATTCACTGGAGGCCTGAAGATGATAACCATCAATGACAAGTCCAAATGCTGCGGCTGCTCTGCCTGCGTGAACATCTGCCCGACCGTCGCAATCACAATGTTCCCGGATGAACAGGGATTCCTTTACCCCGTTGCTGACACGGTGAAGTGCATCGGGTGCGGGAAATGCGAGGCCGTCTGCCCGGTGCTCAACCCAACCCCCGAACGTGAACACGAACAGCTGGCCTACTTGCTCCAGCACAAAGACCCGGCAATACTCCGTGAGAGCACATCAGGCGGTGCATTCACGGCAATAGCTCAGGCAGTAATCAGGAGGGGAGGCGTTGTTTTCGGGGCTGGTTACGGCGGGGGCTTCAGGGTGGTTCACAGGTACGTTGAGGACACTGCGGAGCTTCGGGCGTTCAGGAACAGCAAGTACGTCCAGAGCGACAAGGCCGGGAGCTTCGGGGAAGTCAGGGGCTTCCTTGAGGCTGGAAGGCATGTTCTCTTCAGCGGGACACCGTGCGAGGTTGAGGGACTGCTGGACTTCCTGGGGGACTTGGGAGGCTCTGGGCTTCTCCTGACGGCTGATGTAGTGTGCAGGGCTGTACCTTCACCGCTGGTTCTGAGGACGTACCTGAAGAT
Source organism: Synergistaceae bacterium (assembly GCA_017405525.1). Classification (GTDB taxonomy): domain Bacteria; phylum Synergistota; class Synergistia; order Synergistales; family Aminobacteriaceae; genus JAFUXM01. The sequence continues at coordinate 2,884 of JAFRAH010000012.1, read as the reverse complement.
GATTGATGCCGGGAACATTACGGGCTTGCGTTTCAGGGACAAGAGGAAATACGGCTACCTGTACTCTCAGTTTGTCGTTGAGTGCGGGGGCTCCTGCCGGGTCTCTGAGGGCATAGAGACGAATACCTATCTCCGGGCGTTCTATTCGGGGGTATGTCTCAGGCCGTCGTGCTACACCTGCAAGTTCAGGAAACGATACCGGCGGAGCGACTTCACCCTGTGGGACTGCTGGGATGCCTCGAAGTTCACGGGCAATCACGCAAAGTTCACGCAGAGCTCAGGAATTACCCGGATGCTCATACACTCGGAGAAGGGCCGGGAATTATTGCCGGAGATACTTGCGCAGTGCACTCATGAGGAGATTTCCCCGGATGTTGCCGTGAAGTATGACGCTAGGGAGATGTTCGAGCCCGTGAAGAAGGACGGGGAACGTTGCGCGAGGTTCTGGAGGGCTTTCGGTGATGACCCTGAAGGAGCGTTGAGGGAGTTCTTCCCCAAGACACTGAAGACGAGGCTTGAGGCGGCACTAAGGAGGGCGGCGTTCAGGACGGGGATTTACTCATTCGTTCGCGGAATGTACAAGAGATTTTTCGGGGAAAGAAAGAGGTAACCTGTAGTACAATAATTCCTGCATAATCCCAAAACGGAAGGAAGACCTCAACATGCATTACACCGCGCAATATTTCCGGGACAACCTCCCCGAATGGAAGCGGAGGAAAGATCCCATACTGACGAAAATATTTTACCGGCCTGTCTCGTTCCACATTTCTGCGTTCTGCGCCAACCATGAGATACAGGCCAATACCGTATCAGTGTTCTCGACGTTCGTTGCTGTGCTCTCGTGCGTGATGTTCCTTTTCGCCAACTATTGGTGCAACATTGCCGGGGCACTGATGATTTCGTTATGGCTCATTTTTGATTGCGTTGATGGGAATCTTGCCCGCTGTGTCAGACCTCAGCCATTCGGTGAATTTGTTGATGCCGAGAGCAGTTATACCCTAGTAGCACTGCTTGGGTCATGTATCGGCATGTCAGCATATCGCATAAATGAGGGGGGGGGGCATAATATTTCCGCGCGGTAATGAATGGGTGATTTTCGCCGGAGCTATGGCCTCAGCGTGTGATACCCTAGTGAGGCTGGTCTACCAGAAGTACCAGAATGCGGCCGCTGAACTTTCCGCGAAGGGCATAATCCCTCCCAACCGCGAGAAGAGAACTGAGCATGAATATTCTGGCAGTCTCAGGGTATGGCTTGAGCAGGTTCCGGGAATTGGGGGCATCCTTCCGTTCCTGATTCTTGTTGCGTCAGTGGTAGGCGCGCTTGATTTGGTTGTGTGCTATATGGTTCTGTATTACTGCGGGGGGGCTGTGGTGTTCATGGCATTCTACACGTTCAAGGCCATGCGCTTCAGGAATCTCCCGATGGAGTCCCAGAAATAAATCACGATAACAATTAAGGCATGAGGTGAGGATTTCCCATTGAAGTCCTTGCCTCATTTGTTGTTTCTGCCGTAAAATTAGCGGAATAATTCATTTGGGAGCTGATTTCCGCAAAATGACAGTGTTTGTCGTGCAATATGTTTGGTGGTTTGCTGTTTGCCGTGAACTTCTGAGGGTAAGGCTGAGGGTTTCGCCGCATAAGACAATTTCAGGAAAGGCCCTGTGTGTGTTCATGTTCTTCGTGTATGTTGCTCTTGTTGCGATGCTGAGGCACAGGACGATGGGGACTGACACGAATATGTACACCGGGATGTTCCAGAGTCTGGCGATGAAGTCTTCATTGGACTTTAGTGCTGTTGACGGGAAAGCTCCTGTATTCGTAATCATTGAGTGGATTATAGCGATGATAAGTTCTCACCCCCAGATGTACATTGCGACATTCTCGCTGATAGTTGCTGTTGGCTTTGCGGTGTATATCTACAGGTCTTCGTGCAACGTCTCATTTTCGTGCTTCCTGTATATAGGGATGACGACATTCTACTTCACCATGAATGGGATGAGGCAGGCCACAGCCGAGGCACTGGCATTCAACGCATATCTTGACCTCCGCAAAAACATAAAGTCCGTCCGTGGGTGGGTTCTCTACGTTATGGCTCTAGGGATTCACCCCTCGTGCGCGATTTTTCTTCCGGGCATATTCTTTGCACGAATGGCCACAAAAAACAGCGTCAAGAAGATGACCGTAATATCTGTAGCGTCTGCTGTTGCTTTGGGAGGCTTGATCACGGCAGCTATAAACCTGTTCACTGCGATATTTCCGGCTTATGCGGCATATGGTGGTGGTGCAGGGGTGTTAGGCAGAAGCCAGCAGCAGGGAAGGATAATAATATACTACATGTTTCTTGGCGGTATTGCCTTCCTGTACACGATCAGGCGATGGCACAGTAAGACTTCAGACATGGATTATCCTAATTGCGTTTTTGGTGCAGTGCTGGGGATATTGTTTTTCCGCAATGATCTCGTCAAAAGAATGGCATTATATTACCTCTTCCCATACACAGCATTCATTCCCACTGTGTTCCAGCTTTACCCCAAAGGTGAACGTAACTTTTTGTACGTAATGTGCTTTATTGCCTTGGCTGTGTTTGCGATGTGGAATCTCCTCGAAAACAAATCAAGCATAGTGCCCTACAGGCTGTTCTTTATGTGAGCGGCCTGAATTGTAGTAGAATACCTGAGAGCATAAAATTTTCAGCAAAGGAGAAGGAAAATTGCAGGCAGAAAAAGAGAAAGCATTAGTGAGCGTTATTGTTCCCGTCTACAAGGTCGAGCCATACCTCCGGGAATGCCTCGACAGCATCATCACCCAGACCTACACCAACCTAGAGATCATCCTTGTAGATGACGGCTCCCCCGACAATTCCGGCCAGATCTGCGAGGATTA
>JAFRAH010000011.1 GCA_017405525.1 Synergistaceae bacterium | reverse complement strand
TCCGCGATTGTTGCGGGGTTGCGGGGGTCATCCTCAGGGATTCCTGCCTCGACTTTGCCCACAAGGTCAGCACCAACGTCTGCAGCCTTCGTGTAGATACCGCCGCCGACACGTGCGAAGAGTGCGATGCTGCTTGCTCCCATTCCGAACGCTGTAAGAGCCGTTACGTCATTGAGGAAGAGATACGACACTGCGAGGCCGATAAGTCCGAGACCTACAACAACCATTCCGACGATGCTGCCGCCTGAGAATGCTACTTCGAGCGCATTGCCTGCCGCATTGAGGAGACCACCCTTGTCCTCAGCAGGTGCAGGGGCTTCTTCGGGTGCCTCATCAGCGGTTGCTTCTGCCTTGTCGAGCTCAACACTTGCTGACTTCTTGGCCTTCTTTGCCGGAGCAGGGGGGGTAGCCGCCTCGATGCCCTCAAGTGCCGCGTATGTCGTCCTTCCGTTTGAGTTAGTGGCCACGTACATGCCTATGTAGCCAGCTGTAGCACTGCACAGAGCACCGAGAACGAACGCGAATGCCGCACCAAGTCCGAGTGCCGCAACGAGGAGTATCGCTACAACTCCTACGAACGGGGCAAGCCATGAATATTCCTTCTTGAGGAACGCCATAGCTCCGCCGTGAATGATCTCCGAGAGTTCAGCAACGCGGGGATGTCCGATCTGACTCTCTTCGAGCTTCTGGTAGACTGTCCAGGCATAATAGCCAGCCAGTACACCGAAAACTAGGGTGATGAAAACTAAGAAAAGCCACATAAAATTTCTGCCTCCCTGTTAATGAGTATATGAATGGTTCAATTATAGCCTAAAAATTTTATTGCACGGAATTTTTGTTACATCGTGTGTCTATTATAAGGACTTTTCTTTACCGTAAGTTAATATTTTTGTTCCTGATTAGTATTCTGAAATACGGGCACCTTCCCTTAATAGACAAGTCTCTACCGTTAATCCCCTTCCTGAAACCCAGAATCTCGAACTGTTCAGGACTGTATCTATGAAGGAATGACAGAGGAACTCCCATTGCTCCGCTGAAGTCTGCCGGAATGTCCTGCGTCCTGTCCCCATTGATGCCGGGGTAATTGTCGTAATACGGGTATTCGTTTTCATGGCCGCTGTATGTCTTCGTGAGGGGTATGAACTCACGACGCTTTGAGTTCTCCATGTTGGTGAGCCACAGGCAGTTGTTAGGCGAAATAATCCTGTTCCCTGATGCGTCAATCCCTGCCTCAGTACCGTAGAGCCCGTAATCTTCCGGGACAATGAAGCCTGATATTCCCCTCCCGAAATTTATTCCCAGCCAGATTTTATTGGCCTGTATCAGCTTGAAGACTTCCTTATACGTGATTGCGTTTATGTTGCTTATGACGAGGAATTTTTTGCCGTAACGCATGAGCTGGCATATATATTCCCTGAACAGCGAGAAAGGAGGATTAGTTACCACAATATCAGACTGCCTCAGTAATTCAATACTCTCTGTGCTCCTGAAATCACCATCCCCGTCAAAGTCTGTAATGTCATCATCATTAGGGATCATGTTTTCACGGCCTGTGTAGACATAGCAGAAGCCGTGTTCAGTTGAAGGGTTGAGCAAATCAGCATCATATTTCTTGTAGCATGAGCAGATCAGCTTTCTCAGCCCCAGAGCCTTGAAGTTGTCCGCAAAGTACCTGTAGAAATTGCTCGTCCTTGCATCGTCGCAGTTGCAGTATATGACCTTGTCCCTGAAGTGTGATGTATAGTGTTTCAGTTCACGTTCAATGTCGGGGTAAAGCGTGTAAAATTCATTCTTCTTGCTGGCCTTCGCGCGGTTCAGGAGGCTGTGATTTACTTTTCTCGCCATTATGTCATTTCCCCGTGAGCTGAATGAACAAATCACTGCCCAACACTTGCAACGATGTAGCCGCTATGTCTGACATTATGCGGAACATTTCCTGCTCTTCCCATTCCCTGCCGTCCCCGTGAGTATAGATTGAAGCCGCCTGAAGCATTATTGTGCTGCCCCTGTGCTGTATGAACTTGTTCCTGCACAAGTTTGTGTTTATGGGCATTCCGTAGTTCGCTGAAGTTAGCCTGTCCAGCCTGTTCAATGCGCCGGAATTGTAGTTCAGCGTTACGGTTCTTCCGTCAGGCCTCCGAATGGTTATGTCCTGAGTCATGAAGTTAGAGCCTTCCAGAAAAAACAAGTAGGGGAAATGTGATTCATCAAGCATGTAGTTTGCGATTTCGGAGATATTTTTATGCGCCCGTTCTATAGCGTTACCTGTAACCATCAAGTCTTGGTTTCGTTTCTTCCCGACTAATACACCCCTGCTGATGTTCTCTATATCCCTTCCTTGATATTTGGCTTCAGATACAAGAATTACCCTACAGTTACCATTGTCATCTTTGACCTCGATTATTCCTCCGTCAGGCTGTATGCTTGCGTCGCTGACAAAGAGAGTCTGCCCAAGCTCACGGTCAATTTTCTGCAGGGCACTATTTATTTCTGCTTTGCTTATGCTGGTTCTGTGGCGGAATGACAACTGCGGATATTTTCCCTTGAGATAACCCAAGACAGATACAGCAACCCTCCTGACTGATGCATCATGTGTCTTTGCCTCAGCGGTGAATATTCCTTCTACTCCGTGCGATTCTTTGTGCTGGCTGGTTAATCTCCCTGATTGTCCCAACTTCCGGCCTCCTGCTCAGAAATTATAGCAGACGCACTAGAATACCCCCGAAATCGTCCCGCCACCAACCACATAATCACCGTCATACATCACCACAGCCTGACCAACTGCCGGACTCCTCACAGCCTCCCCGAACTCAATCACCAGCTCATCACTCCCTGACTGGTTCACCGTTGCCGCAATCTCCTTCTGCCTGTAACGTGTCTTCACCCCCGCCCGGAAGTTCCCCGGCAGTTCGTCATACGCTATCAGGTTCACATCACGGGCGACAACCCCGCGTGCATAGAGCCCCGCCTCACCTTCGGACGCAAGAACAACTGTGTTCATGGCCGGGTCAATCGCTGAGACGTAGAGCCTCGATTTTGCCGCAACTCCCAAGCCCCGACGCTGTCCTGCAGTGTAGTGGATGATGCCCTTGTGCCTGCCTAAGACATTTCCCGAAACATCCACGAAATCACCGGGAGGGTAGGATTTCCCCGTGTATTCGGCGATGAACGAGGCATAATCACCATCAGGAACGAAACATATATCCTGCGAGTCATGCTTGCGGGCGTTCGTGAAACCCAATGACCCGGCCATGTCCCTAACGTCTGCCTTCATCATTCCCCCTAATGGGAACTCAACGCACGACAACACTTCCTGTGTCATCATGTAGAGTACATAGCTCTGATCCCTCGATGTGTCGACAGCCTTGCGGAGTAAGTACCTGCCTGATGCGTCATGCTCTATGCGTGCGTAGTGTCCTGTTGCGATGCGTTCAAGTCCTGAGTTTTTGGCGTGGTCAAGGAATGCTCCGAACTTCATGAACTTGTTGCAGTCTATGCAGGGGTTAGGAGTTCCGCCGGACTCGTAGACTTCAACGAACTTCCGTATCACCTCACGCTCAAACCCGGCCATGAGGTCAATCACTTCATGTCTGATTCCCAAGACCTCACACACTGCCCTAGCGTCAAGTATATTCTCACGTGAACAGCAAGGATGACGGCTCGAAATTCCGAGTGCCTCATTCAGGAACAAGAGCATTGTTGCCCCCCGGCATGTCCCGTATTTTTCGCGCATAAGAAAAGCAGAGACGCTGCTATCAACGCCTCCGCTCATTGCTGCAAGTATTCCCATTGATGATTTTGTGTGTGCTACTTCACGAGGTCTCCCAGCTTGTGAAGCCTCCTTATGGCCTCCTCAAGGATGTCCTCTGTGCGTGCAAAGTGGAAGCGTATAAGGTTGTTTATCGGCTCACGGAAGAAGCTCGAACCCGGTACTGCCGCAACGCCAATGTTCTTGATGACCCACTCGCAGAACTCAAGATCACTCCAGCCCTTGAACTCCGGGAGCTCCAGGAAGTCCGAGATGTCGACCATCACGAAATACGAGCCTTGCGGTATGTTGTGCTTGAGCCCCGCCTCGTCAAGTCCCTCAAGGAACCTGTTGCGCAGTTTCGTGTACTTCGCCTTGAGCGCGTCATAGTACTCCGGGGGAAGCTGCAACGCGTGAACTGCCGCCTCCTGTAGTGGTGCCGCCGCCCCGACAGTCAGGAAGTCGTGAACCTTCCTCGCGCCGTCAACAACATCTGCAGGCCCGATGAGATAGCCCAAACGCCAGCCGGTTATCGAGTATGTCTTCGAGAGTGAGTTGCAAGTGATGACATGGTCAAACAGCCCCGGAAGCCCTGAAGCGTAAACGTGCTTGTAGGGGTCAAAGATTATGTGCTCGTATACCTCGTCGGTGATGATGAACGCGTCATACTTCACTGCAAGCGCGCCGATCTCGGTTAATTCCTTCTCGGTGAAGACTTTTCCGCAGGGGTTGGAGGGGTTGCAGATTACGATTGCCTTTGCACCCTCACGAAAACCTTGCTCTATCTTGTTGATGTCATAGTCATATGTCGGGGGAACAAGGGGAATATATATCGGTGATGCTCCCGAAAGTATCGAGTCAGCACCGTAATTCTCGTAGAACGGCGAGAAAACCATAACCTTATCGCCGGGGTTGCAGATCGTCATCATGGCCGCCATCATTGCCTCAGTTGAACCGCAGGTTATCACTATCTCGGTCTCAGGGTCTATTGTGCGTCCGATTGCCTTGCTCTGCTTTGCGCATATTGCATCACGGAAATTCTTTGCCCCGAAGGTTATTGCGTACTGATGCGGGCCGGTGAATGCTGCCTTTGAGAGCGACTCCATCATTTCGGTGGGAGGATCCCAGTTAGGGAAGCCCTGTGAGAGGTTGATTGCCCCGTGCTTGTTGCAGATTCTCGTCATGCGGCGGATTACTGAGTCGGTGAATGTGCCTACTCTGTCGCTGAGTTTGGGCATTGGTTAATTCAAGTCCTTTCATGTTTCAGAATATCAAGGCAATTTTAGATTTTATCCCCGCATTTTGCAACAACTCACGATAGCATATAATTACCCCATGCATAACATGACAACGCCCGACAACAAAGCAAGGCTCTTACTCGACGGCCATGAGACATTTTCGGCAGTGAAGGACGCTCTGGAACATGCCCGGCACTGCATAAACCTCGAATATTTTTCCTTCCGTGATGACGAGACAGGCAGGGCAATAGCTGGCATTCTCGCGGAACGTTCACGTAACGGCGTAAAGGTCAGGATGATTACTGACGCACTAGGGAGCTGGCGGCTCGGCAGGAAGTTCATTCACGGCCTCGTGTCTTCGGGCGTTGAGTTCCGGCGTTTTATGCCCCTCACAATCCACAGGGATCACAGGAAGATCATCACTGTTGACGGCGTTACGGGGTTCTTGGGCGGCTTCAACATTGGCGATGTATACCTTCGGGACTGGCGCGACACACACCTACAGCTTGAAGGGGACTCAGTGCGTGAACTTGACAGGATATTTTCCGGGATGTGGAGGCTCTCAGGCGGCAATGACACCAGAGACTTCCCCGACCATGAAGGAGCTGGTATAACCGGGAGCGTTCCTGTGAGGATTGTTGCGGGTGGTGAAGGCGGGGACTTCAGGGCTGTTCATGACGAGTACATGAGGATAATCTCACGTTCACGCAAAAGAATATGGATCACTACACCGTACTTTGCGCCGGACTCAGAGTTCATTGACGCACTGTGTCATGCCGTAGAACGTGGCGTTAATGTCCGCATAATCATTCCTTCAAGCTCAAACCATGCGCTGGTCTCGTGGGCTTCGCAGTCCTACATTGACGGGCTGATCTCTCACGGTGTCAGGGTGTTCATCTACGTGGGGAGGTTCATTCACGCGAAAACTATGATTGCAGATTCTCACGTGGCATCTGTCGGGACGGCTAACCTTGACGCTCTGAGCTTCGGGATAAACTACGAGGTTCAGGCGTTTGTGTACTCTACGGAGCTTGTCCGGGAACTTGAAGGGGTATTCCTTGAGGACTTGGGGAGCTGCACGGAAGAGACACTAGAGACGAGAGCAGACCGCCCGGCCATGTTGAGGCTTAAGGAGAGGATCGGACGGCTTTTGTCGTTCATGTTATGAGCGTCTTATCTTGAGGAAGTCATAGACCCAAGCCTCTATCACTTCCCAGAACAGCCACAGGATTACCGACAGCACCATCATCACCGCAAAGAGCACCTCAACCCAGAGCGTCAGACCGTCAGCGAACCCTGCACCCGTGAGTGAGAGCACCGCCATTCCCGGAGCACGTCCAAGAAGGCAGACGATGGACAACGGAAGGAGCTTTAACCGCGTCAGCCCGGCAAGGAAGCACACAGCATCATCCGGCAGTGCAGGCAATAGGAATATCATGAAGAACGTCATGTATCCCCCGTCAGATATAACGCTGTCGAAACGCTGAATGATTGACTCAGGCACTATCTTGCGGACAAGGGATATTCCCAGAAGCCGGGATAGTACCATAGCTATGAGGCTCCCGATAACGAGTCCTAACGTGGTGAGTCCCCAGCCCTTCCAGAACCCGAAGATGAATCCCCCAGCGAATGCCGCCGCCTGCCCCGGTATCGGAGCAATGACGACCTGCAAGACCTGTATCATCACGAAGAGCCATTCCGAGCCCTCGCCGAGCTTTCGGAGTTCCGAAGGGTTGTTGATGTAGTAGGTTATGCTTGCCACTACGTCATCAGGAATGACGAACCTCAACGCCCAAAGTAACGCCCCGATTATGAGCATTATCACGAACGCGGGGATCAGTATCATTACGAGGGAGGAGAATTTACGCTTGAGCAAGTCCAATAAATCTTGTTTCGTCATCTTTCATCACCCCAAAAAAAATTAGACACCAGCAAATTTCTTCACTGATGCCCGTATTATCTCATACTGACGGCGTTATACCCTTACCTCCATTTTGCGTTCTGGAGACTTATCCACTTGTCTTTCTTGAAGAGCTTGTTGCCGACACCGAAAATATTCATCCCGTTGGTGTCTTCGAGGACAGTTACCCTTACTGCATTGTCTGAGTGCCTGAGGTCTATTGCCACAGTCATATAGTGTTCCCTTATCCAGCCCCCGTATCCTATTCGTACTACTGCACGTTCGTAAGGTGTCTCCTCAAGCTCTGCAGTTGCCCTCGATGCGTCTGCTGTGGGGTGAAAGTCATTGAGCACCCTTTCACGCGCGAATGATACAAAGTCGAAATCTGACACTGCGGCTGATACTGAGCTGGCAGAAATCCACATGACGAGAAAAAGCGTAAACATGGCCAAGACTGTTTTCCTCAACTTCTTGCGGCCTCCTTGAATTTGTCTTGAGTTACATTTTTATTTAATCAGAATAAAATCTAGATAAAATATGCAAGTGTGAGGCCATAAAAAAGGACACCAGCAAAATATTTTCACTGATGCCCTGTGTATTTCGTGCCGTTGTTACGAGTGCAGGTTACTTCCAGCCCACTGCCGCAAGACTTACCCACTCGCCTTCCTTGAAGAAACGTGCTCCCTGAAGGTTGAGGCCGTTGCTGTCCTTGAGTACTGTTACGCGAACTTTCCTGTCCTCGCGGTAGTCCATCTCTATCAGCATTGAGTGCTGACGTATCCATCCCTTGTAGAATATCCCTACCCTTGCGCGGGTTATTCCGTCTCCCTTGCTGAAAGGCTCCTCGTCGTAATTAGCTTCAGCATCCTCTACCTTCACTGTCGGGTGAAAGTCTGTAAGTACCCTCTCCTTCGCGAACGCAAGAAAGTCAAACTCTGCCGGTTCTCCTGCTGTCTCTGCTGCTGCCGTTGCCTCAGTGTCTGCCGAGACCGCCACCTCTTCTGCTGTTGCCGCAAACGCAAATATCCCCATGAGGAACACGAGGATTAACACGCTTAATGCTGTTCTTCTCATTTCACGAAAACCTCCTGAATGAATTTATCGTGAAATTTTACCAGTCCCAACGCAAAAAGCAAATTACCCTCTACGTATGCAGACAAGCAACAAGCATCCTTCCTTCAGGGTAATCACAGCGTCATTCTCCGGGGTCAAGACCTCGTTGCTTATTCCGTACTGGAACTCAGGGGCAATCTCCGCATCCTCAAGGTCATATTTCGCGCCCGTTATCGTGATGCCCCGCGCTGTGCCTGAGATGTTCAGGAGCGAGAAGAAACGCCACCCGTATTTTACCCGCCGTGTCTCACCTGCTGTGATTATGCTCATCTCCGAATAGTCATCCGCAATCATGGCCGGTTTCCCGTTCATTGAGAGCATTAGGAGAGCGTAGATGTTGCCGAGATTGTGATCCTGTCTCCCTCCCGTAACCCCAACCATCAGGAAGTCATCATACCCCCGGCGGATTCCCTCTTTCACCGCGAAGATGGTATCAGTGTCATCCTTCACGCACGGAAGGACGATAACGCCGCTAAGGTCTTCAGGCTTTGGGTGAGAGTCGAAATCCCCGATAATCAGGGACGGAGGAATGCCCAGAGCCTCAGCATGTTTCAGGCCGCAGTCGCAATATATCACGAAGTCATCAGCCCTGAAGTATTCGCGGATAAGGTCATAGTCCCGGATTTCAGCACCGCCGACAATCACGCATCGTTGCATGAGTTCCTCCAGCCCATGTCCCAGAATCCCATCTCATAGAGCGAGCAGGCCCGGAAAATCTCCGCAAGGTGTGCCATCTGCTCAGACGTATAGCCCTCAGATGCACACTCAAGGCACGAGGCTAATACCCTGTTGAGGCCGCAATACTCCTCCCCTGAGTATGTCCGTATCCATGTACCATATAGCTCATGGTTCACTGAGTCGGGGTTGTTCTCGACTATCTTCTTGGCGATGTCCTCATAGCTCAGTGCACACGACAATATAGCCGCCAATACTTCAGGTTCTCCCTCGTCATAGGCAACCCTAAGCATGTATGACGTGTAGGACAAGTTCGGGAGCTTTCGGGGGGTTGAGTCAAGTTCCTCCTGAGAGACACCGAAGCGTCCCATGTAGCCCTTGTGAATGTCCATCTCAACATGAGCTATTGCCTGTATTACTGACGAGAACAACTGCATTGTGTAGAGGCTCTTGGCTTTCGTTACTCCGAGAGCAAAAACTTTCGAGTATTCATTCAAGTAGTGGTAGTCCTGGATGATGTAGTTCCTGAACTTCTCAGGGTCAAGTGTGCCGTCCTCAATCCCCTTCACGAACGGATGATTATTGTATTCCGGCCATATGTCGCTGACTGAGTCCATGAGGAAGCTCACAATGTCGCGTTTCTCCGAAAATTTCCCGGTGAGGTTGAAGGAGTGGTTCATCGGCCCGCTGCCATGCCCCAAGTCGAGCATTGCACCGAGAGCCCCGGAGATGTACTCTTTCGCCCGCCTCACTGAGTCGTCAAGCCCGTAACCTTTCGCCAAGTTCGAGGCTATTGCGCTGGAGAGAGTGCAGCCCGTCCCGTGAGTGTTGCGTGTGTCTATACGTTTGCCGTTGAACCACGTGAACGAATCCTGCCCGGTGCAGAGGAGATCATTCGCATCGTTCACGTCATGGCCGCCCTTCACGAGGACAGCACAGCCATAATCAGCATAGATTTTCCCTGCCGCCCTCATCATGTCGTCATGGCTGGAAATCTTCATGCCTGAGAGTATTTCCGCCTCCGGGATGTTCGGGGTTGCTACTGTGGCGAGGGGCAGTAACTCTTCCGCGAGGGTCTTCACCGCGTCCTCACTGATGAGCCTTGCGCCTGACGTTGAGACCATCACGGGGTCAACAACGATATTCCGGGCGTTGTAGTGCCTTAGTGCCGCGGCAATCTCACGTATAAGCCCTGAACTCGATACCATCCCAATCTTCACGGCATCGGGGAAAATGTCCGTGAACACCGCATCAATCTGCCCTCTCAGGAACTCCGGCGCAACCTCCATGATCCCCGCAACTCCGAGCGTGTTTTGTGCCGTCAACGCTGTAACTGCGCTCATGGCGTAAACACCGTTCATCGTCATCGTCTTTATGTCCGCCTGGATTCCTGCACCCCCTGAACTATCACTGCCTGCTATCGTTAGTGCTGTCTTCATTCCTGTATTCCTCCCCTGAAACTCTCTATGTAGTAGTCTGATAGTGCCTTTATGCGTTCCCTGTCATGTATTGCCGAAGCGTCCTCAACGCCGAACGTAATGAACCCTGCCTCTTTTGCCGTCTCAATCGCAAACAGTGCATCCTCGAACACAGCTACATTGCCGGGCTCAAGCCCCATGAACTCAGCGCAGGCCATGAAGATTTTTGCCTCGTGCTTGGTTGTGTTGAGTTCCCCGCAAGTGAATACAGCTCCGAAGTACTCAGCTATTCCGTTCCTCGTGAGTGCCGCCGCTAGAAGTTCCCTGTCTCCTGAAGTGGCAATAACCATCGGGATATTCTTTTGCCTCAAGCCCTCCAAGAACTCCCTAACTCCCGGCTTTATCCTCACCTCATCGCGGTAGAAGCCCTCAATGATGCGCAAAATTCCCCGCTCAATCTCCTTCAGTGATGACGAAAGCCTGTAGTGCTCCCGAAGGTACTCACAGCCCTCTTCAAGGCTCAAGGGGTATAGCCTGCGTGAAAGTCCTTCCTCCGGGGTAATGCCTCTGCTCTTCAGGTAACGTTCACCGAGTTCGTGCCAGATGTGCATAGAGTCGAGCAATGTACCGTCAGCGTCAAAGATTGCCCCCCTAATCATGGCCGCCAGAAAAATATTTTCCTGAGAGCTCCCGGAGTTCATGGGAAGCCTTCACGATGTCATCAGCCGCAAATATCGCACTGATTACCGCGACTCCCTCAATCCCTGAGCCCTCAAGCATCTGAATATTACCCGCAGTGATGCCGCCGATAGCCACAACAGGAATCTTCACCGAATGGCATATCTCCTTTAGCGTTTCGTGTGTCATGTCTACAGCGTCAGACTTTGAGCCCGTGCGGAAGACTGCCCCCGCTCCCAAGTAGTCAGCACCATCACGTTCTGCCTTCATGGCCTCGTCAGGATTGCCGGCACTAACGCCGAGTATCTTGCCCGGACCTATGAGCCTCCTTGCGTTCAACGCCTCCATGTCGCCCTGCCCTACGTGGACACCATCAGCATTGACCTCACGCGCTAAATTCACGTCATCATTCACGATGAAGGGGATATTTGCCGCTCTGCAGAGTGCCTGGATTTCGAGTGCCTGATACTTGAACGCCTCATAGCCGAGTGATTTTTCCCGGAGCTGGATCATTGTCGCTCCGCCGGTAATCGCCTCCCTGACTGCCTCGCCTAAACTTTTACCCCCCTTGAGGTATTCACGTCCTGTTACTGCGTAGAGCCTGAGATTTTCCCTAGAGAACTTCATACCTTGCGCCTCCCTCCAAGATTCCGCCGGTCATGTTGTAGATTGCATCAATAATTCTGTTCCTGTAGGTTGAGTTCCCTTCATGCTCCTGAAGGTGTGAGTGAGCTATCTCCCCGGCAAGCCCCATCATAGAGACTGAAGACGCGCACGCCTCAAGGACATTCTCCGGGTTTGCGGCAATGAACGCGGCCATTACCCCCGACAACATGCAGCCCGTCCCTGTGATCCTGCCCATCTCAGGCCGTCCGTTGCGTATGACGCAGCATCTCTCACTGTCAGCCACAAGGTCAACCGCTCCCGTGAGTGCTATCACTGCCCCGGTTGAGCGCGAAAAGTCCTTCACGAACCCGGCCATGAACGCAAGGTTGTCATCACTCACGCTGTCGGCTTTGTCGGCATCAACCCCGTGTGTTGTCCCTGCTCCAAGCACCAGTGTCTTAATCTCTGAGGCATTCCCGCGGATAACGTCAAACCTGAGCTCCTTCATGAGCTTCAACGCTGTGTTAGTCCTGACTGAGCTTGCACCAGCCCCCACAGGGTCAAGCAATAACGAGTGCCCAAGCTCCTGAGCTTTTCGCCCGGCACGGAACATTGCGTCAATCGTCCGGGTGTTCAGCGTCCCTATGTTGATGTTGAGCGCGCTGCAGATCCGGGTGATCTCTTCTGCGTCCTGCGGGTCATCGGCCATTACCGGGCTTGCTCCGGCGGCTAGTATCGCGTTGGCCACGTCGTTGACCGTAACGTAGTTCGTGATGTTGTGGACGAGGGGGGATTTCTCCCTCACATTGTCGAGATATGAGCCTAGCATGTGGCATTCTCCTTTGTGCGGGGGCTTGTGCGTGAATAGTCCTGTGAAGTTCCCTACGCCGGAATTACCCGGATCAGGTTATGATGGTCGGAACATGATTTTGCGTTCCCTCTCAGCCTGTCAGACAAGCTCCCATAAATTTTATGTGTGAATGAGTGTATTATACCCGAAAAAAGTTCAAGCCGTTAGAATTTTTCTTCACTTGACATTCATTAAGTTTGCATGTAACCTTATACCATCAATTGCCCTTGACACGTTCGGGGCGGGAAATACTTTTTATATCTATCAGGAGGCTTTTTTTTCATGGCACAGGGTACCGTAAAGTGGTTCAACGAAAGCAAAGGGTACGGATTCATCACCGTAGACGACGGAAAGGACGTATTCGTTCACTTCAGCGCAATCCAGGGCGAAGGCTTCAAGACCCTCAACGAAGGCCAGAAGGTAACGTTCGACATCGTCAACGGCGAGAAGGGCCCGCAGGCTGCCAACGTCGTAAAGCAGTAGCTCGGAAGTCTCCTGCAACAACCGCGAAAACTACAAGCAGCAGATTCATACAGTCAAAGACAGGGGGTCTCCAAGACGGGGACTCCCCTTTTTGTTGGGCTGTCATTTCTTGAGGAGTGATATTGTCTCCTCGTCCATTTTGCCGCCAAAATACTTGTCTATTGCCTTGTGGAACACTGAGCCTTCCTCGGAGATATACGCGAACAACGTCATGCTTGATCTCAGCTTCATGACATCAATACCGCTTCCCATGAGCCAATCAACACTAATTCCCTCATGCTTCAGGATTTCCCCGGTAATCTCCTTCAGCCTTGCACCAAGTATCGGGTGGTTCAGGTACTGCCTTGCCTCGTCAATGTCTTCAATCCCGTAATCTTTTGCCCTGCTGCTACGGCCAAGCTCCTTAAGTTGCGGGAATATGTACCAGATCCAATGAGTTTTTTTGTGCCCGGCAATCATTTCAGACAGTGCCACAGGGTAATCATATCTCTGTGCTTTAACGAAACGTTCAAGGTCGTATGTCTTCATGCAACGTTCATTCCTTTGTTTTGGGATGCCCTATAATAATACAAAATCCAAATTTCTCAAATGGAGCGTTCCCAAATGAATATAGGCGAGAGGTTTTACTGTTCCAGATGCCTCCGTGAGGTTGAGGATGAGGAATTGCCATGCCCTTATTGCGGCTATGAGTCTGAAGGGAGAACTGACCCCAAGATGCTCGAAGAAGGTACACTGCTCAACAACTTGAGGTATCAGGTCGGGGCAGTCATAGGAGCGGGAGGGTTCGGGATAACCTATGCTGCTTGGGATCTCGTTCTTGACCAGCCAGCCGCCGTTAAGGAGTATTACCCCGCCGGAATTTGCGGGCGCGACACAAAGCATGACGACAGCATCATAACCTCACCGGGGAGTGAGGCGTTGTACATGCTGGGTCTAATGAGGTTCATACGGGAGGCACGGACATTAGCGGCACTCCGGTACATCAATAATGTAGTTCCAGTTATCGATTACTTCGAGGGGAACAACACTGCCTACATCGTCATGAAGTACATTCACGGCGTTACTCTGGGAAGGTACGTAAAGGACAACAATATTCCGCCGCAGGAAGTTATCGCCATGATGAGGGGGATTGTTGACGCTCTGGGCCTCGTCCACTCACAGGGAGTAATACACAGGGACATTAGCCCGAACAATATCATGGTAGAGGATGACGGCAGCATCACACTCATAGATTTTGGCGCGGCCTCCCTAGAAGAACGCAGGTTGCAGGGGATGGACAGGACGGGCATCTACAACAGGAAATATGCCGCCCCTGAACAGTACGGAGGAGCTGAGGCACAACAAGGAGCATGGACGGACGTATACGAGCTCAGCGCGACGATATACAGCCTCATATGCGGGGAAGCACCTTCGGACTCAATCGCTGAAAATGGCTCGGTCCTCACGCCATCATCAAGGGGAATACGTCTCAGGAAGTACCAGGAGCGGGCAATAATGCAGGGTCTTTCTTGGAGCGTCGGGAAAAGAATAAAGAGCATGGAGGTATTCAGGTCAGTAATGTACAACCTACCGATGCCTGAAGAGGTCAAACGCCGCCGTAAATTCATGCTCCGTGTGGTTTCAGCCGCATCACTTGCAGCGTCAGTTAGCATACTTGCCGCCGTGAACCTGTCATACGGTTTCTTTCTTGGGGGCGGAATAAGGTACTCCCTCAGCAATGACGGCCTTCACGTCAGGGGATTCAGCGATGGCATGAAGAACATCACGATACCTTCCGCGTTAATGGGTATCCCGGTAACAGGGATAAGCACCGGTGCATTTCTTGGCGGCGGGGAAATTCAGGCGTTGAACGTTCCCGATACACTCAAAGACGCAGAGCCTGACGCATTCGCCGGGGCAGGGAGTAGGCTCGTAATTCTCGGAAGTTCCGGCGGGGCATTCTCTGGGACTGCAAGAGAGCTCGGCCTGAATTACGCGCACATAGAGACCTCAGAGAACGAGACAGGAATAACCGTAACCAGCTACGAGACCGAACAGGACAGTGCGAGAATCCCGGACTATATTGACGGAAAACCAGTTACAGCGATTTCTTCAGGGAGTGATCTGCCGGTCTTCCCCCCTAACGTGAAAAGGGTAGTTCTTCCTTCGGGGCTTAAGTCGGTAGGTGATTTCGCGTTCTGTGGCGTTAGGCTGGAAAGTATAGAGCTCCCTGACGGTCTGGAGGCTATAGGGAGAATGTCATTTGCCTCAACGTTCATTGAGGGCGTGGAAATTCCCGACACCGTCAAAACTCTAGGATATGGTGCGTTCTCTGTCTGCTCACAGCTCAGGAAAGTAAAGCTCCCGCGAAACATAACCGTGATACCTGAAGGCTGCTTTGACGAGGATGCATTCATTGAGGCGGTCGAGATACCCGCAGGAGTGAGAGAGATCCGGGCAATGGCCTTCCACCAGTGCATGAGCCTGTCATCACTGAGGCTGCCTGATGGACTGGTGAGGATAGGGAGCGGCGCATTCATGGAGTGCTCATCACTGAGGACTGTGTACATTCCACCATCGGTTGAGCATCTTTCGGCCTCAGCGTTTGACGGTTGCCCATCGTATCTCACAGTAACAGGCTGGAAGGGAACGAATGCGGAGGCTCTCTGCGACAGGTTCGGTTTCAGGTTCTACGACATGGCCGGGAATGAGGACGGCATAATGATTACTCCTGAAGGTGAGCTGATTGTTCTTCCGGGGATTCCGGGTAAGGCTGAAATTTTCCTCCCGTCGTACTCGATGGACGTTGCCGCCGTCAAGACAGCCAGCGCAGTACACCTCAAGAGCCGGAACGTAACTATGCCCGAACGTCTCGGCACTGTTGGTGCGGCCAGCTTCAACGCCAACCAGTACATAGAGAGCGCGGATTTCCCGGCCTCACTGAGGAACATAGAGATGTATGCTTTCGCCGAGTGCTTGAACCTGAAACATACAGCCCTGAAGGAAGGCTTGGAGATAATTGACGGGGCGGCGTTCTACGGTTGCACAGGGCTTGAAGTCGTGAACATACCTTCAACGGTGAGGCAGCTGGGCATTGGTGCGTTCCAGAGGTGCAGTAATCTCAGGGAGGCGAACATACCTTCATCGCTCGTTGTCCTTGAGGCTGATGTTTTCTCGTGGACAGGACTGAAATCCATAGTGATACCGGGGAACGTGGTGAAGTGCCTTACAGCGTTCTACGGATGTCATGACCTGAAAGAGGCCGAAATACTCAGCGGGACTAGGATACTTTGGGGGACCTTCGCGGAATGTGATTCTCTGGAGACCGTCATAATACCGCCAACAATGCTTCAGGTCAGCCGCTCAACCTTCAAGGGCTGCAGGAATCTCCGGGACGTGTGGATATATTCTGACACTGTGGAGCTCGACTACTATGGAGTTCTGAGCAGGAACATAGAGCACGGGGACTGCAAGGGCTTCAATGAGCCGCCGGAATTTTCCTGCATTGAGGATGACGGGACACCTCAGCTCTTCACTGACTGCCCCGGCGTAACGTTACATGCCCGGAAAAACTCAACAGCCCATAATTACGCCATCAAGCACGGCCTGAAGTTCGAGGAAATTCGCTAGCCCCTTCCGTTGAGGTTGGGCATCTTCTTTCCGTCTGATTTCTGGCTGTCTAAGGTCTTGTTCAATGCGGTGATGTCGTAGTTCTTGTTCACGATTGCCTGCATGATGAATAGGTCTCTCTTTCTTGACGCGCTGAGCTGGGCACAATTCCCACTCTTCAGGAGAATTTGCGTCTCCTCAAATGAAAGCTCAAGTGCCATGGCTATACGGAGGATATTATTCCTTGTGGCGTTTCTCTGCCTGTTCTTTATCCTGTAGAGAGTGCTGGGCTCAATCCCTGCAAACCCCGCGACAACCTCAACAGATTTTTTCCGTTCCTCCATAAGGTCATTCAGGACAACCGAAATTGTCGGGAACTGAAGGCCGTTGCTCCTCATCATCTCCATAACCTTTTGTATGACTTTTTCGGGGTCTTCGTCCTTGAGCATTGCCATGACCCTCGCCGCAAAATGAGTTGCTGTTTCTCCCGGAAGCATCTCGATCTGGTTCATCTTAAGCCATCACTCCTTGAGCATATTTTAGCGTCATGAAGGGGAAATATCTTGCCTCCAAGTCATGAAATATATTGAGGCCATAAAGTAAAGTATGCTCACATTCACGGACAAGGAGAGGGAAAAAGCAATGAATATCGGCGAACATTTCTACTGTTCAAGGTGTCTTTCAGAGATAGGCGATGAAGGAATTTGCCCCGAATGCGGCTATGACCCTGAGTCGCCCGCGGACAAGTCAGCCCTTGAGGAGGGTACAGTGCTGGGGAACATGCGCTTTCACGTTGGGGCAGTGAGGGAGAGGCTCAAGATAGGCTATGTTTACGGTGCATACGACTACGAGGAACGTAAACCGGCCTGCATATTCGAGTACTTCCCTGAAATTTCGCCGGGACTTGAGCGTGATGAAGTATCAGGCAGTGAGGTACATGCTGATGAATTTTGCCGCGATGACTTCGAGAGACGGAAGATGAGCCTTGTTGCTGCTCTTGACGGTTGCGGTGATGTCTTCGAGGAAAACAACACGGTATACATATATCCTGCCTCGTTCGTTGTTTCCTGACACAGAGGCCAAAGAAATTTTTGCGGCATGTGCTACACTTTCGCGCATCAAAACGGGAGGCTTAGTAACAGTTAGCAAAAACTTATAAGATATTGTAAGCAGCTTATGAATTTAACAAGTTTCCTCACAGCTTTATAATTAATTCAGCAAAAAGGAGGTGGGGGAAGTGTTAAAGACATTGCGGGTGATGTTAATCCCGAATGACAAGCAACGGACACGGTTATTCCAATTCGCCGGGACAGCAAGATTTACGTATAACTGGGCTTTAGAGCAAGAGAAGAAGAGCTATGACTCGGGCGGGGGATTTATCGGCGATTATGACCTTCGCAGACGTTTTACCGAGTTCAAGCAGGAGGAGGCTAACAGGTGGCTTTACACAATCAGCAATAACGTGTGCAAGCAGGCCGTCAAGGATGCAGTAGCAGCGTATCACAAATTCTTTAGCGGATTAGCCGGGCATCCAAGATACAAGAGCCGGAAGCGTAGCGGAGCAAGAAGAAGACCAGACAGAGTGCAAATTGGTTCAGGCTGGCAGAACATGAGCGTATCCCCGTGAACGTAAAGTATTCCAATCCACATGTATCGTTTGACGGGCTGAACTGGTTTCTGACCGTAGGAATTGAGTTGCCAGACCCCATGCCTATAGCAAGCGGGAATGATGGCATAGGTATTGATTTAGGCGTGAAGGACTTGGCGATATGCAGTTCCTGCCATATCTACAAGAACATCAACAAGACGAGCCGAGTGAGACGGCTGAAGAAGAAACAACGCAGGTTGCAGCGCAAAATCTCACGGAAGTACGAGAAGAACAAGAAAGGAGAAAGTTACCAGAAGACACGCAACATTGTGAAAAGTGAGAAGCAGCTTTTACGAGTAACGCACCGGCTGACGGACATCATGACGAACTATATTCAGCAGATTACGACCGAGATAGTGAAGCGAGAGCCAAGTTTCATTGTCATGGAAGATTTGAATGTAACGGGAATGATGAGGAACAAGCATCTGGCAAAGGCCATACAGGAGCAGAAATTCGCGGAGTTCATCAGGATAATGCGGTATAAATGCGACTGGCACGGCATAAGGTTTATTACAGCCGACAGATTTTATGCGTCAAGCAAGATATGTTCAGTCTGCGGACACAAGAAGGACGGACTGAAGCTGTCAGACAGAATATATTGCTGTGAACATTGCGGGACTGTGATAGACCGGGACAAGAACGCCAGCATGAATTTATGCCATTATGGGCAATCAATAGTGAAGCACTGACAGGAAGCTATTGATGTCTACCGATACGTTAGTCGGGAAAAGCTACGCGCACTACGTAGCGAAGCCTCTGGAGCATCAACCCAAACGCAAGTAGACAGCAACACCAGTGAAAGCGGACGCTACGAACGAGGAAGGGAGCGTAAAAGTTAGTATTTCTCTGAAATGTACCAACTTTTTATAAGTCTTCTGTAACGGTGTCCATAATGACGAGACCAGACGGACCAATAAAGACATTCTTGGCGAGGGTAAACAAGTTCCTGAGCAACTTCTACGAGGCTGAAGTAACCTACGGGGGATTGACCTATGGGAGCTCAGAGGCAGCATATCAGGCTCAGAAGTGCATGAATGACGAGGACAGGCAGGCATTCACCGGCTATGACCCGCTGACGAGCAAGAGGGAAGGAAAGAAGGCAGCTCTCCGCCCGGACTGGGAGGATGTGAGGCTCGGCATAATGGAGGAAATAGTGCGGGCAAAGTTCACACAGCACCCCGAACTTGCGGCATTGCTCCTTGAGACTGGAGACAGGGAGATACAGGAGGGCAACCGCTGGCACGACAAATTCTGGGGTATCGACATATTCACCGGCGAGGGCGAAAACCATCTGGGGAAAATACTCATGAAGATACGTGAGGAGCTGAGGGGGAATGAAGGGACTTAGGGCAGGCGGCACTATTTCGTTTGGGAAATATCCGCAGGGTACGAACGGGGAAGTATTGCCGGTTGAATGGCAGGTGCTGGGCGTTGAGAGGGATTATGCGATTCTGCTGTCGAGGTACATTCTTGATGTCAGGCCGTTCAGCAACGAGGCAAGAGCTATGTACTGGACTTCCTCCAGTCTCCGGGAGTGGCTCAACGTTGAGTTTCCCGCCCGTGCATTCAGCCATGAGGAGCTAGAGCGTATATACGTCCCGGAAAACCCGGACAACAGCGCGGCACTCTTCTGGTTTCTTACGGGCGACGATGCTGACACTGACGGCTTGGGTGAAAGGGTATTCCTTCTCTCAGCGTCAGACATGGCCGGATACTTCCCCGGTGAAAACCCGATAGACTGCCCCGGCTCATCAACAGACGCAACCGGCTACGTGAAGGCTCTATATCGTGAATGGTACGACACACGCGGGAGCATGAACGGTAAAGCCCTGTGGTGGCTCAGAACGACCTCAAACAGCTACCCTGCCGCCTATGTAGTCAGCCCTGCGGAAAGTATGGGCTTCGCATTCATTGAGCCCGGATGCATTAACGGGGTAAGGCCGTCGTTGAGGCTCAAGGTCTGACTCAGGAAGGAGGACGGTCATAGTGATAGACATACTAGAGGAGCTCATGGAGGAGATATTCAGTGGCAACGAGAACCCGGCAGCTGCTGACTGGCTCGGTTTCGATTACTGCGATGATGCCACTGACCGGGCTGTTTTCAGGCAGCTCAAGTCTTCGACCGGTCAGTGCTGGGCAGATGCTCAGGCAAAACTCGGTGAATTGCGCGCCATGAAGTCAGTATGTCGCACGCCAGAACCATAACCCACAGGCCGGTGCTGTCATGGCCGACTCATCACGTTCACGGCCTGAAAGGAGCCCCTCAAGCCACGCAAGATTATTCCTGCCCAGTGATACGGCGTTTATGTTCCCGACGATTATACGCACCATGTTCGTGAGGAATGAACGAGCCCTCACGGTGATGATTGAGAGATTGCCCCTGTTCCTGATTCTGAGTGTGTCTATCGTCCTGAACGGGTCATCCGGGCATTCACCGGTCTTGCAGAAAGCCTTGAAGTTGTGCCGTCCCTGAATGAGCCTGCAGGCTTCGCGGGCAATGTCCATGTTCCAGGGCTTGCCTTTACGCCACCAGACAAAGCCATTCAGGAATGGAGGACAGACCCAGCCATGCCAGACGAAATATTTATACTCGCGGGAAATTGCCGACCTCCTCGCGTCGAAGTCATCAGGTACATATGAGGCTCTCATTATTCGGATGTCATCAGGAAGGTAGAAGTTCATGGCCATGCGCAATTTTCCGGGCTCTATGGATTTTCCCATGCTGAAGGACGCAACCTGCCCCCATGAGTTCACGCCTTTGTCCGTCCTTCCTGCACCGGTTATCCTGACCGGGTGGCCTGCAATCCGGGCAAGTACTCCCTCGATGACTTCCTGAATGCTCAGAGCGTCGGGCTGAACTTGCCAGCCTGAATAGTTTTTGCCGATGTAGCTTATTCTCACAGCGTATCTCATGGTTGAAATTATACGACAGGTACAATATTATACGTACATAAAATTACGCAAAAGGAGCGTGGAATTTATGGCAAGAGCAAAAAATCGCACGTTGTTTATTCTCGTTGTTGTTTCTGTTTTTCTGATGGCCTCGTCAGCGTTCTCATCTCCCTACCTGTGGAACTGGCACGCATCAATAGCAAGCCTTGAGGACGGTCATTCGGTCTACACGGGCGCAAAGTTCTACCGCGTCTACATGGACGTTATTGACGACGACACAACGGCAACTGACTTGCTGATAGGTACGTCGGGCAACATAACATTTTCGGGCGGGACTTACTCCTACACTGACGGCAAAAAGTTTTTGGCCAATTCGGGAACGTCAAGGACTTTCAGGCTTTTGTCTGTACCTGACATTTCGGCGGGCAATGAGGGTGTCGACTACAACATCACCGACAGCAACGGTGGACCTGTGAGTTTCCTTCTCAGTGCTGACAGTGGTCTTAACGGCGTGAACGTCAGCTGGAATTTCCCGGAAGCTCCCTCGTTGAACGGTCAGGGGACAATCTCACGCTACAGGACGACGCAGGAGCAGTTAGCCTCATTCGTTCCCTATGTTGAATTTGTCGGCGATGCTGAGAAGTATACCGGCCTTAAGTGGCGCGTGGTGAGCTCCTCAGATTTGTCGGCCCCGGTGTCTCAGGACTTCAGGATGCGCGTAAGGATTCAGAACGTTTTCACTGACGGCTACAACAACCTTTATCGCGGCTCATGGGTGAATATCCCGGCCGGTGAAGTCCCTGAAGGCTCTTTGTCGTTCGATGAGCCCATTAATGTCGGAGAAGTTTTCGGTGTCAGCGTCAGGCTCGGAACGTTCGAGGACACAACGGAGGGCCAGCGTCGTTATGAGTGGCGTTTCTTCACGTCGGGGGGAAATCCTGAGCTCAGCGTCAGCCATAATTCATGGGCAGCCCTCACGAACGGCAAATCAGACTACAGCAACGTCAAGTTCATGGGTCTTGCCCTCACTGCGGGGGGCTCAAGAAGGCCGGCAACTGCTGAGCACTTCACCGCGGCAGGACAAATCACAATACCGGGCGGGAACTACACCATCATATCCGATGACGATATAGGGGAGGAACTCGGCTCAGTGAGTGCCGGGACAGACAGGACATTCACCCTCAAGATGTCGGGCGGTGTAAATTTCGGAGCTCCATGGGTCGAGTACCAGCCTGTGAATGACGGAGGGGAGTATATACTTTTGGGCGGTAATGCTGAGACCGGGCTTAACGGGAAAACCATAACGTGGACATTCCCGGCGGCACTCAACATGAACGGAAGCGGTGTACTTCCTGCGTTCAAACCAGTGAGTGAGCAGCTCACTTCAGGAGTGCCCTATGTTGAGCTCACCAGTTCGGACGGGAAGATTACCGGCGCAACATGGAGGATAGTCCGTGCATCTGACACGTCAACCCCGATAGCTCAGCCGTCATACAGGACTGAAGTGATGTTGTTCTTCGACAACCCTTATGGCGAGATATTCAGCACTGCCCCGGCAATAAGCTCAATGTCCGGGACTGCCGAACTTCCTGAACCCGTACCGTCAAGTGAGCTTGTCCGTGTCCGCGTGAAGTTCTGGACCTACGAGGACGAGGCTCATCCTGTTGCGGTACAGTGGAGCTTTACGCCCGCAGGAGGGTCTTCGGGAGGCGGCGGAGATGATGGCGGTGATGGCGATGATGACGGCGGCAACGGCAATGGAAACGGCGGAGGCACTGGCAGCGGGGATAACACCGTGCCGGTCAGCACACCCAGGATTCAGACAACGAGGCTTGCGATAACTCAGGAGGCAACAAGGACGGCGATAATCTCGGCTTTGCGTTCAGCCTTCAGCGGAATATCGGCCAACACAGAAGTATCCGACATAACGACGGACGGCAGCGTAACGATCTCGACAACCAGCAGGACATCATCCGACGTTTCGAGCGCGGACATACCTTCAGGCGAGACACCTGCGGCACTGTTGAACGGCCTGACGATAACTCAGGCGAAAGTCTACGTGTTCAGCGTCTCACTCAGCAACCTTGTGGAGGGTGCACCGATATACTGGCACTCACTCCTTAAGACAGCGGCGGGCGGAATGTTCATGCCTTCAGCGGATGGGAACACTGCGGGGGTTTTCTTCAACGCTGACGGGGAAACTACAACAACCGTTCCTTCAGGCAAGAGGGTAGACGTTGCGGCATATCTTGAGCCGGGCTACTATGAGCCTGTGATTACGACGACTGCGGCGGTTCCCGGCACTACTGGCGGCGGTGGTGGTGGGTGCTATTCCGGGATTTCTGCGGTCTTTGCGGTGATTGCCGGTTCGTTCTTGTTCGTGAAGAGAAGATAGACCTTTCAGTCAGGAAAAGTTCAGGGGGAATTTTACACCCCCTGTTTTTTTATGCGCCGAGTATGATGAACAACGCCACAGCAAGCCCCGAAAGTATCACTATGAGCGTGTCAGTTTTCCTCCAGATTAGCGGTTTCCGTCTGGTTCGTCCTGCTCCTCCCTCGTAGCCCCGTGCCTCCATAGCTATGGCCACCTCGTCAGCCCTCCTGAAGATTATCACCAGCAACGGGATCAACACCGGGAAGAATGCCTTTACCCTCTGGAATATATTTCCCTGGTCGAGCCTTGCACCCCGTGAGAGCTGGGCACGCATTATCTTGTCGGTCTCCTGCATGAGCAGTGGGATAAACCGTAACGCCATCCCGATCATCATTGCGCATTCATGGGCGGGAAACCTGAAACGTTCGAGGGGTTGTAGCATAGCATCGAGGCCGTCAGCGAGTTCAAGCGGTGCAGTAGTGAGCGGGAGCATTACGGCAAAAAGCATCAGGACCAGCAGCCTTGAGGACGTGAAGAATGCCATGTTGAGGGCTTGAAGCATTCCTGTGTTCCTGAAGAGCGAGGCCACAATGTGGAACAGGAACGTGAACACCACAAGGAAGAATACCGGCCTTGCTGAGATGATGACGATATTCCACGGAATTTTTGACGCTGCGACAATGGCGACAAGAACCCCTGCCCAAAGTACAACACCTATAGCTGTCCTTGATGGGAATATTGCAGATATGATGAGGAGGAGCGACAACAATTTTGCTCTTGGGTCTAGGCCGTGAATGAATGATCCTGTTGGCACGTACTGGCCTAAATTTATGTTGGTGAGATACATGATAACAGCTCCTGATAGTCATAGAGAAGCGGGAATTTCGGGTTGACGCTGTGGATTTCCGCCGATATTCTGAGAACTTCCGGCCATGCTTCCGGCTCAAGGGACTTCATGAGCTCGTCCATTATGCCGCGGGGTCTTCCCTCCTGAATTTTGCTCCCTGCCCTGAGTATCAGCACCCTGTCGCTGTGTTTCAGTGCCGCGTCAAGGTCGTGTGTTATGGTGATTACCGTTCTGCCCTCGTCCCTGAGTTTTCCCAGCATTGAGAGTATTTGTTTCTGGTATGAGGCATCAAGCCCAGCAAGCGGCTCATCAAGAACGATGCAGTCCGGCCTTGCAGACAGAACCGAGGCAATCGCTACAAGCCGACGTTCACCACCTGACAGGGCTATAGGGTTGCGTCCGAGAAAATCCCTGCCCAGTCCCGAACACTCAAGCCCGAATATTATCGCCTCCTCAAGTTCCGGGCCCTTAAAGCCTGCATTCTTTGGAGCAAATGCAAGCTCATCCTTCACTGTCGGAGAGAAAAGCTGATCCTCCGGGTGCTGGAAGACAAGGCCGACTTTCTGCCTGAGTGTGTGGACTTCCTCGCCCTTCTGCGGGAGCGGCTGGCCGTCAAGGAATATCTGCCCCTCCTGAATCTTGTAGAGTGCGTTCAAGTGCTGGACCAGTGTAGATTTCCCTGAACCAGTCCTGCCGATTATGGAGAGCCATTCACCGGCGTAAATCTCCGCGTTAATGTTGGTGAGTGCCTTGTTCTTGTCGTCATGCCTGAACGAGAGCCCCCTGATCCTGAAGCGTTCACTTCCAGGATTTTCACTGCCCGGAAATTTCAGGGGAGGCGGGTTAATGCCTGCCATGTCATCCGGGAACTTCAGCCTGTGAGTGTCGCAATACTTCCTGAATTTCAGGCTGTCAGGAACACCGAAGCCCAGAGTTTCGGCCATGTCCCAGAAGTCGGACGTAACACCCTCCCACCTGATTTCACCTTTCGCGAGCACAATGACCCTGTCAATGTCCCCGAAGCCTGCCGCCTCAAGCTGATGGGTAACCTCGATTATCGTCATTCCCTCAGAGTGCATCTCCCTTAGTGTCCGCTCAATGTCGAGCCGTCCTTTGGGGTCAAGCATGGCCGTAGCCTCGTCGAGAATGAGGCAGTCGACTTTTGCCGCCAATGCTCCGGCGAGAGCAAGCCTCTGTTTTTCGCCGCCTGAGAGTGCCGAGACAGAAGCCCCCTGCTTGTGTGTCATGTTCACGCGCCGCAAAGCATCGTCAACGCGTGCCTGAATTTCTGCGGGAGGCAGTCCCTGATTCTCCGGGGCAAATGCCGCGTCATCCTCAACCATGGCCGCGACTATCTGGTTCTCCGGGTCCTGGAAGACCATTCCGAGAGTCCTCCGCAAGTCCCTGAACTCAATATCCTGAATGTTGATGCCGTTGACCTCACAAGTTCCCTCAGTGGGAGCAATGAGGCCGCCTAATATCTTTACGAGCGTTGATTTTCCTGATCCGTTATGACCGAGAATTGCAATGCGTTCACCTCTGGCTACAAAAAACGAGACGCGGTTTAATGCACGTCCCGTATTTTTTGAGCTGTATGAGAACGAAACAGAGCGTACCCCGATTAACGGAGTGTTGCTGTTATTCTGTGCGTTCAACAAGTTCGATCACTGCCATGGGTGAGCCGTCGCCTTTGCGTGCTCCAAGTTTAACGATTCTGGTATAGCCGCCCTTGTCGAAACTCTTGAACTTGGGGGCAATCTCCTGAAACAGTTTCGTAGCTGCCTGTTTGTGTGGCATCTTCGAGAATACTACGCGAATGTCATGGACACTTCCGCCTCTTGCGCGTGTGATGAGTTTTTCGGCAACCCTGCGGAGTTCCTTAGCCCTCGTTACGGTCGTGGTGATGCTGCCGTTGAGGAACAGGCTTGCGGCCATATTGCCGAGCATGAGCCTTCTGTGGCTTCCGTAGCGTCCTAGTGTCCTGTGGTCTACATGATGTCTCAATTTGTATTTTCACCTCCTGGTTATTCCTGTGTATCTTCCTGAGCTTCATCGTCAGTTTCGAGGTCTGAGCCTTCTGCCTCGTCATCCTGCTCTGTGTCCTTGACCGTTTCACTGCCGGTAGCTGAGGGCTTGAGCGAGTATCCCAATGTCTGAAGACGTGCTTCTATTTCCTTGAGCGATATTTTGCCGAGATTACGGATTTTGAGCAGGTCATCCCTTGATCTCTGGAGAAGGTCGCCGACTGTCTGAATGCCGCCGCGTAACAGGCAGTTCTCGCTCCTGATTGAGAGTTCGAGCTCATGTATAGGGTGTGAGAATTGCTCTGTCTCTCTGGCCTCGTAACTCTCTTCACGCTTTGGCTCTTGTGGTTCCGGGTTCTTGACCCTGTCGACCTGCGGGGCTGTTCCTACTGTGTCAGCAATCTGCCCAAAATAATCCTCAGCTATTCTTGCGGCCTCACCTACAGCGTCTTCGGGAGTTACTGCCCCGTTCGTCCAGACCTCAAGGATTAGGCGTTCATAGTCGATGCTCTGGCCAACTCTTGCGGGCTCAATGGTGTAGTTCACGCGCCTTACTGGTGAGAACACGGCATCAGCGAGCATAGCGTCAACCGGGAGCGGTGGCTGTGAAGGTCTTTCACGTTCCGCCGAAAGGTAGCCTACTCCCTGCTCAACATAAATCTCCATCAGCAAGTGAGCTTTGGGTTCAAGCGTGCAGAGTATGCCATCACCGAAGAACTCGAAATCATTATCCCAAGGCATGTCCTTTGCGGTAATCACGCCTTGGTTTTCCGAGCGGGTAAAGAAATCCTTGGGCAGGTCATCCGAATCAAGCGTGATGATCTTGAAGCCGTCAGCGTTCACTTCTGCCTTGCTGGTTTTTGCCCTGATGGGAATGTGCTTGAGGTTCATGAGAATTTCTATCACGTCCTCACGTATTCCCTTTATCGTGCTGAACTCGTGCAATACCCCGTCAATCCTCACGGCAGTAACGGCAGCTCCCCTGATAGACGAGAGCAGCAACCTTCTCAGGGCATTGCCGAGAGTGTCGCCGTAACCACGTTCGAGGGGTTCAAGGTACAGCCTTCCGTAATCCTTGCTTTTTTCCTCGATATAAACTTTAAATCTGGTATTCTCCAAACTAAAGCTCTCCTTATGGAAATTTAGACCCTTCTCCTCTTTGGGGGTCTGCACCCGTTATGAGGGATAGGAGTTGCGTCCTTGATGAGGTTGACCTGAAGCCCTGCCGACTGGAGAGCCCTTATTGCGCTTTCACGTCCGGGGCCGGGGCCTTTCACGATAACGTCAATCTCCTGGACTCCCTGATCCTGAGCACCCTTAGCGACCTGACCGGCTGCCATGCTTGCGGCGAACGGGGTAGACTTCCTTGCGCCCTTGAAGCCGACGTTGCCACCGCTAGCCCATGTGATGATGTTGCCTGCCCTGTCGCTGATGCACATGATCGTGTTGTTGAACGTTGAGTAGATGTGCGCAACACCGTAATTGATGTTCTTCTTCTCGCGTCTCTTGCCTTTCCTAGCCTGAGCTGTTCTCTTTGCCACTTTGTGATTACCTCCTGTTTATGCCGCCTTACTTCGTGGCCTGCTTCTTGTTCGCGACTGTCCTGCGGGGTCCTTTGCGTGTCCTTGCGTTGGTCTTTGTGCGCTGACCCCTGACAGGAAGGCCGACCCTGTGCCGGATTCCCCTGTAGCACCCAATGTCTATGAGCCTCTTGATGTTCATGGACACTTCACGCCTGAGGTCTCCTTCAACCTTGTAGTTGTCCTCTATTTCGCGGCGGAGCTTCTGGGTATCTTCCTCGCTGAGGTCTTTTACCCTGATGTCGGGGTTTACGCCTGTTGCCGCAAGTATCTTCTGGGAAGTCTTGAGGCCGATTCCGTAGATGTACGTCAGTCCGATCTCTACCCTTTTTTCTCTGGGAAGGTCTACACCTGCTATGCGTGCCATTGAATTACCTCCTTACTCCCTGACGCTGCTTATGCCTGGGGTTGCGGCTGCAGATTACGCGGACGACCCCATGACGGCGGATTACCCTGCAAAATTCGCAAATAGGCTTTACTGAAGGCCCTACTTTCATTTTTCTATCACCTGAATTTATTTGTATCTGTAGATTATTCTGCCCCTCGTCAAATCGTAAGGGGAGATCTCAACTAGCACCTTATCACCGGGCAAAATCCTGATGAAGTGCATTCTCATTTTTCCGCTGACATGAGCAAGAACCTTATGGCCGTTCTCAAGTTCAACCCTGAACATTGCGTTTGGCAAAGGCTCTGTGATTACGCCCTTTACCTCGATTACGTCCTCTTTGCCGGAGTTATTCGCCATCCGTCAAACTCCTGTGAAAATATCCCGCGTCAATGTTTTTACCTGCCTTTATGTATTCTGCTAATTTCTCTGCGCGCCTTGACGTTCCCTGAAGATGCTTAGGGTTTTTCCTCTTTGGGTTTGAGACATTGAACCTTTCGGGACGGATTAGCCTGACCCTTCCGTCAGCCTCAAAGCCTGAGACGACATACTCAAGCCCTGCATCTTTTCCCTGCCGTGAGATTACGACCTGTGCTGTCTCGAACTCTGCCACTTCGTCAAAATCTCCGGCCCGTCGTCAAGGATAACTATCGAGCGTTCAAAATGTGCCGCGTCAGAGCCGTCAACGGTTGAGACAGTCCAGCCGTTAGCCCCTGTTTTCACATCTTCGCGCCCGGACATAATCATAGGCTCAATTGCTATAGTCATGCCAGCCTTTAACGTCATTCCCTGCCCTGCCCTGCCGTAGTTCGGGATTTGCGGAGCCTCGTGCATCTTCCTGCCTATGCCGTGGCCTGTGTAGTCCCGGACTATTCCGAAGCCTAGGGGTTTCACGTAACTTTCTACCGCGTGCCCAATGTCGCCGAGGGTGTTGCCCTTCATGGCCGCATTGATTGCCCGGCCTAAAGCGTCCTCCGTAACCTCAAGCAGCCTTTTGCGCTCCTCACTTATTGCCCCGACCGGGTAGGTGCAGGCAGCATCCCCGCAGTAGCCGTTCACGTAAGCCCCAACGTCCACGCTGATTATGTCGCCCTCCTGAAGTATCCTGTTGAAGTCAGGTATACCATGTACTACTTCCTCGTTCACTGAGGCGCATATAGTTCCGGGAAACGGTTTCATGTTGAAGCTGGGCTTGTAGTTCTTAAAGGCGGGAATGCCGTTGTTCCTGCGTATGTGTTCCTCTGCCAGTCTGTCGAGTTCTCCCGTAGAAATTCCCGGACGCACAGCCTCGCGCATAATGTCCAGCACTTCGGCGGTAACACGTCCGGCAATTCGCATTAACTGGATTTCCTCAGCTGTCTTGAGCTTTATCATGATTTGAGCATTCCGGCGACACGCGAGAAAATTTCTTCGGGCGTACCTTCTGCCTCGACTTCAAGCAGTAAGTTTCTTGCGCGGTAAAACTCTATGAGCTCCTCTGTCTGTTCGTGAAAGACCTTGAGGCGTTTGCGTATGGTCTCCTCGTTGTCGTCATCGCGCCTGTAGAGTTCCCCGCCGCATGAGGGGCATTTGTCGTGCTCGTGAATGTTCGTAACGTTCCCGCAGTCCTTGCAGACTGCCCGGCTCGTAAGTCTCTTCACGATAGCCTCATCATTGACCTTGAAGAGAACAACGCCGTCAAGTTTGGTCTTGCCTTCGAGGAACTCAGCCTGTGCTACAGTCCTGGGGAAGCCGTCAAGCATGAAGCCGTCATCAGGGGAGAATTCCGCGAGCTTTTCGCCAACCATCTTCATCACGATCTCATCAGGGACTAACTGCCCTGCGTCCATGTACTTCTTGGCCTCAAGACCCAAAGGTGTGGAGTTCTTGAGGTTCTCACGGAATATGTCTCCTGTTGAGATATGGGCTAAGTTGTGGCGTTCCTTGAGGAATACTGCCTGAGTGCCTTTCCCTGCGCCGGGTGCTCCCAATAATACAAGCCTCATGTTTATCCCCTCAGCAATCCGCGTGAACGGCCGCCGCCTGACTTCTTGAGTATCCCGTCATAGTGCCGCATGAGTAACTGAGCCTCAATCTGGTTCACCGTGTCCATAGCAACGCCTACAACGATAAGGACTGCCGTGCCGCCAAAGTAGAAGCTCCTGATGTTGAGGACTGACGACATGAGGTTAGGGATGAGGGCGATAACTGCAAGGAACACCGCACCGCCAAGAGTGATCCTCTCCATGACGCGCGTAATGTAGTCGGATGTTGGCTGGCCGGGACGAATGCCGAGAATGAACCCGCCGTATTTCTTCATGTTGTTGGCTATGTCGGTTGGGTTGAAGACGACCGCCGTGTAGAAATACGAGAAGAATATAATCAGCGCAACATAGCACAGGATATAGAAGAAGCTGTTGGGTGCGAACAACGTACTGAAGAACCTTCCCACTGAACTTTCGCTGAAGTAGTTAGCGATTGTGTAGGGGAAAATCAGCAGTGAGCTCGCGAATATTATCGGGATGACTCCTGACTGGTTGACCTTAAGCGGAATGAATGTGCTCTGTCCGCCGTAAATCTTGTTCCCGACAACCCTTTTTGCGTACTGAACCGGAAGCCTCCTCTGTCCTTCCTGAAGGAGGATACAGCCCGCCACAACAACGATCATCAGGACAATTCCGACAAGGAGGGCAAGGACACTCAGGGAGCCGAGACGAACCATGCTCCACGTCTGAAGGATAGCCTCCGGGATTCTCGCGACGATTCCCGCAAAGATGAGGAGGGATATACCGTTGCCGATGCCGTGATCTGTGAGTTCCTCGCCGAGCCACATTACAGCGACCGAGCCCGCAACCAGCGTGATTATGACGAGCAGCCAGTCAAAGAACCCGCCCTGCATGATGCCGAGTCCCCTGAGCCATGCCGTCATTCCTATAGCCTGGACTATCGCGAAAACAACAGCACCGTAACGCGTCCACTGAGTGATTTTCTTGTGGCCGTCAGTGCTGTCCTTCTGGAGCTTTTCGAGGTACGGGAAAATGACTACAAGCAGCTGCATCACTATGCTTGAGTTGATGTAGGGAGCAACTCCGAGCGAGAATATCCCGAAACGGCTCAAAGCCCCCCCCGAAAACAGGTTGAGGAAGTCCATGACTCCCCCGCCTGTGCTGAAGAGGCTTGCCATTGCCGCACGGTCAACGCCGGGGCTGGGAATGTATGCGCCGAGCCTGAAGATGAAGAGGATGAATACCGTGAATAATATTCTGCGTTTCAGGTCGGGAAGCCTGAAAATATCACCCAGAGACCCGAACATTACACTACCTCGTGTGTTCCGCCGGCAGCCTCAATCTTCTTCACTGCCTCCGCGCTGAATGCCCCCGCCTTTATCTTGAGAGCCTTGCTGAGTTCCCCGCCCGCCAGAATCTTCACGGGAACGTTCTTCTTGCGTATTACCCTCGCACTGTAGAGAGCCTCAGCGTCAATCTCTGCACCCGCCTCAAACTTCTTCTCCAGTACATCAAGGTTTACGGGCTGGAAGACCTTTGCGAACCTTGCGTTGTTGAAGCCGCGCTTAGGTGTCCTTCTGGTTAGGGGCATCTGTCCTCCCTCAAATCCGGGACGAACTCCTCCGCCTGTCCTCGACTTGTCGCCTTTGTGGCCTTTCCCTGAAGTCTTGCCTGTCCCGCTGCCTATGCCCTGACCAAGACGCTTTGACTTGTGCGTTGAGCCTTTCACGGGGTGCAAATCCTGTAACGTTATCATTCCACAACCTCCCACTTCACCAGATGGCGCACGTGCTCAATCATTCCGCGAACCTGCGGGGTATCGTCATGCTCTACCTCTGAGTTCAACTTCTTGAATCCGAGAGCCTTTATTGTGCGCTTCTGCCTTTCGGGAAAACCTATTGCGCTCTTGATCCACTTTGCTTTTATCTTCGCCATGTGAATCACTCCCCGATTACTGCTTCTTCAGCAGGTGCTTCTTCTGCGTTCTCTTCACCGGCCAAGCCCCTGAGCTTCATGATTTCGTCCTCAGTCCTGGTTATCTTTATGGCCTCAAGGGTAGCGTGTGCAACGTTGATTGCGTTTGACGTTCTTCCTGTAACCTTCGTAACAACGTCCTTCACTCCGCCAAGCTCCATAATTGCACGGACAACTCCGCCGGCAATGACTCCAGTACCTTCCGGGCAGGGCTTGAGGAGAACCCTTGCTGCCCCGAACTCACCTACTACAGGGTGCGGAATAGTACTGCCGTCATGACGGACTGATACCATATTCTTTTTGGCCTTCTCGATACCTTTGCGGACTGCCTCGGCGATTTCCTTTGCCTTGCCGATTCCTGTCCCGACCTGTGAAGCCCCGTCCCCTACGACAACAAGGACTGCGAAGCGGAAGCGTTTGCCTCCCTTTACGACCTTGCTGACGCGGTTAATGGCTACTACACGTTCCTGAAGTTCTGCGGCCTCTGTTTCGTTTCTTCTGGGCATCAGAATACAAGCCCTCCTTCTCTGGCAGCATCAGCCACCGCCATAACTTTACCGATATAGGCATGACCGCCCCTGTCGAACACTACGGAGCTTATTCCCTTAGCCTTTGCACGTTCAGCAATTGCCTTCCCGATCACCTTTGCGGCCTCAACGTTGCAGTGCCCCTTGAGTTCGGGCTGTAACGACTTGTCCAGTGTTGATGCTGATGCGAGGGTGTGCCCCTTCTCGTCATCGATAACCTGAACGTAAATATTCTTGAGGCTCCTGAAGACGCAAAGACGGGGTTTCTCGGCTGTCCCTGAAAGTGTCCTTCGCAGTCTCTCATGCCTTATTACGCGCATATCATTTCTGCTTCTCTTCTTCATGGTTGATTATTTCGCCCCAGTCTTGCCGGCCTTGCGGATGATGTATTCATTCTCGAACCTGATACCTTTTCCGTGATAAGGCTCCGGCGGTCTGAACTTCTTTATCAGGGCGCATGTCTGGCCTACTAATTCCTTGTCGATACCCCTGACATGGAACTTGATGGGGTTCTCCACAACGATCTCAATTCCTGCAGGAGGCGTGAACTCAATGGGGTGTGAATAGCCCAAGTTCATCACTAGCTTTTTGCCCTGAAGTGCCGCACGCCAGCCTACTCCCACGATCTCCATTGTCTTGGAGAAACCTGCAGTAACTCCCGTTACCATGTTGGCGATGAGTGCCCTAGTCATTCCGTGCCAAGCTCTGGTCTGCTTCTCCTCGTTTGTTCGTGAGACCTTGACCTGCCCGCCGTCAACATCAACAACTATTCCGGGCATAAGCTGGGCGTGAAGTTCACCCTTAGGGCCTTTCACGACTATATCAGTGCCTTTGACCTCAACGCTTGCACCTTTGGCGATCTCTACTGCCTTGCGTCCAATACGAGACATATTCCTATCCTCCTACCAGACATAGCAGAGAACTTCTCCGCCGAGTCCCAACTTGCGGGCTTCTGCACCGGTCTTGAGGCCTTTCGACGTGGAGATTACCGCCATTCCGAGACCGCCCATGACTACGGGTAACTTGTCCCTTCCGGCATAAATCCTCCTGCCGGGCTTGCTTATCCTGCGGAGTCCCTGAATGACCCTCTCCCTGCTGCTTCCGTATGAGAGATATATCCTGATCTCTGCATAGGGCTTTCCGGGGTTGGTTACCATCCTGAAATTCCTGATATAGCCCTCGTCCTTGAGTATCCTTGCCAGTGCCAGCTTCATCTTGCTTGATGGAACGTCAACGCTCTCTGCATAGGTCATATTGGCGTTGCGTATCCTCGTGAGCATGTCTGCAACAGGATCATTAACGTACAACTTGACACGCCCCCTTACCAGCTCGACTTGACCACGCCGGGGAAAAGTCCCTCGCGCGCCATCTTCCTGAAGCAGCAGCGGCACATATCGAACATACGGATATAGCCGTGAATCCTCCCGCATAACGGGCATCTGTTGTGCTGTCTCGTGCTGAACTTCGGGGGGAGCTTTGCTTTAAGTTTCAGTGCTTTCCTTGCCATTTTGTGATTTATACCCCCTGGTTTCCTGTCCTGAACGGCATTCCTAGTCCCTTAAGCAGTGCAAAGGCTTCCTCGTCTGTCTTTGCCGTCGTTACTATCGAGACGTTCATACCGCGTGAACGTATAACTTTGTCGTAGCTTATCTCAGGGAAAATTAACTGCTCGCGCAACCCTAAGTTGAAGTTTCCGCGCCCGTCAAAACCCTTGCGTGATATTCCCTGAAAGTCCTTGATGCTCGGCAGTGCCAGTGATATGAGCCTGTCGAGGAACTCCCACATCTTCGCTCCCCTGAGAGTTACCGCGCAGGCTACGGGCATGTTCTGACGTACCTTGAAGCCTGCAATGGACTTCTTCGCTCTCTTGAGGAGGGGCTGCTGTCCCGTGATTGCCCTGAGCTCAGCGATTGCCGCATCCATGAACTTTATGTCCAGCTTGGCATCACCAACCCCGATATTCACGACAACCTTCTCGATCTTGGGCAGCTGCATGACGTTCTTGTAGCCGAAATCACGGAGCATTGCGGGGGCAACTTCATTCTTGTACTTCTCAAGCATTCTCGGTGTCATGGCTTAAAGTCCTCCGCGATCTATGATTTCTCCGCACTTCTTGCACACGCGGACTTTCTTCCCGTTCTCTAGGAATGACGAGCCGACCCTTGTAGCTTTTCCGCACTGGGGGCACACAAGCATTACCTTGCTGGCATAAATCGGAGCTTCCTGCTTGATTATCCCGGACTGGGGGTTGTTCTGCGACGGCCTGACGTGGCGGGATACCATGTTCACGCCCTCAATCACGACCAAGTCCCTCTCAGGAATGCGGCGGATTATCTTGCCCTCTTTCCCTTTGTCCTTGCCGGTGATTACTTTCACGCGGTCATTCTTCTTCAATCTTACTGTCATGGCTGATCTCTCCTACACTACTTCAGGAGCAAGCGACAATATGCGCATGTACTTCTTTGCCCTGAGCTCACGGCCTACAGGTCCGAAAATACGCGTTCCCCTGGGCTCACCGTTGGCATCAATCAGCACTGCCGCGTTGTCGTCAAATCTTACGTATGTACCATCACGGCGGCGGACTTCCTTCTTTGTCCTCACTATGACGGCCTTAACCACGCTGCCCTTCGGTATGTTGCTGTTGGGGATTGCCTCACGGACTGATGCCACGATGACATCGCCGATTGTTCCGTAACGCCTCTTACTGCCGCCCATTACCTGAATGCAGAACAGCTTTCTCGCTCCCGAATTATCAGCGACATTCAGGACACTGGTCAACTGTATCATCTTTTAGCCCTCCTGAACCTCGTCTGATGCTTCTTCCGCCTCATCACCGAACACAGGAGCTTTCCTCATGATTTCGAGGAGTTCCCAGCGTTTCGTTTTGCTGAGCGGCCTTGTCTCGCGGATACGTACCTCGTCCCCCATTCCGCACTGGTTCTCGGCATCGTGGGCAACGTACTTCTTTGCGCGCTTGATTCTCTTACCATAAAGCGGGTGTTCTGCCATCCTCTCAACACGGACAACTATTGTCTTGTCCATCTTGTTGCTGACGACTATACCCGTCCTAACTTTACTCGGCATTGTCTGCTTCCTTTTCTGGCTTAAAAGCGGCCTTCTCAGATGCTATCGTCATGAGCCTTGCGATGGTCTTCCTGACATCACGGATGCGGCTCGTATTCTTCAGATGCCCGACAGCATTCTGAAAGCGCAGATTGAATAACTCTGTCTTGTATTCCTTGATTTTCCCGGCTATCTCTTCGCTCGTCAATTCCCTGAGCTTCTCCGGCTTTACGCTCGCGTCCATCAGGCTAATCACTCCCTCCGCTGCGTACAAAGCGAACCTTTACGGGCAGTTTATGGCTTGCAGTCCTGAAGGCTTCCTGTGCCACGTCCTCAGTAATCCCTGAGAACTCGAAAAGCACGCGGCCTCTCTTCACTGCGGCAACCCAGTATTCAGGAGCACCCTTACCCTTGCCCATACGAGTCTCAAGGGGCTTCTTGGTGTAGGGTCTGTCGGGGAAAACGCGGATCCAGATTTTCCCGCCCTTCTTCATCTTACGGGATATTGCTACACGGGCTGCCTCTATCTGACGTGCTGAGAGCCATACATTTTCGAGTGCCTGTATACCGTAATCACCGAAAGCTACTGTAGTGCCTCCCTTTGAGATGCCCCTTAAAGGCGACCTGTGGGACTTGCGGAACTTTACGCGGCTAGGCATTAACATGGTGATTTACGCCCCCTTGTTCGCTGGCCTGTTGCGTGCCGGACGTGCCGGAGCAGCTGCCTTCTCGTTCTTGCGGTCGCGGTAAATCCATACCTTGCAGCCTATTACGCCGTACATGGTTACAGCCTCAGAGAAACCGTAATCAATATCAGCCCTGATTGTCGACAGTGGGAGCTGGCCTTCGTTGTACCATTCAGTCCTTGCGATTTCTGCACCGCCAAGACGGCCGGCAACCTGAGCCTTTATGCCCTTGACCCCTGCTTTTGTCGCGCGGAATATAGCCTGCTTCATTGCGCGCCTGAATGACACTCGGCGTTCAAGTGAGCTCGCTATGCCCTCAGCCACTAACTGAGCCTCTACGTCAGGGTTCTTGATCTCGTGGACGTTGACCATGACCTTGCCGCCAGTAATTGCCTGGAGCTCGTTCTTGATGTTCTGGATCTCGTTGCCGCCCTTGCCGATGACAACGCCCGGACGTGCTGTGTGAATCGTGAAACGTACCACAGGCCCTACACGCTCAATCTCTATGCGGGAAATCCCTGCGCCTTCCCACTTCTTCATGATGTACTTGCGGAGCTTGATGTCCTCATGAAGTTTCTTCGCGTAATTCTTCTTGTCGGCATACCATCTCGACTGGCATTCACTCGTTACTCCGAGACGGTAGCCTACGGGGTGAACTTTCTGTCCCATTTATTCCTTTTCCTCCTAATGACGTTCGCCGAGCTTCACGGTTATGTGCGTGAGCTTGTGAACATAGGGGTGTACGCGTCCCATTGAGACCGGGCGGAATCTCTTCATTACCGGCCCCTGATCCGCGAATGCCTCATGTACATAGAGCTTGTCGAGATCCATCCCGTAATTATGCTCTGCGTTCGCCATTGCGCTGTTTAACACCTTCAGAATTATCCCGGCGGCCCTCTTGTCGCTGAACTTCAGGATTACCTGCGCACGTTCTGCACTCTTGCCCCTGATGAGCTCAAGAACCTGGCGGACTTTGTACGGGGATATTCTGGCGTTCTTCGTCTTTGCTGTTGCTGTCTTTATCTCTGCCATAACTTAGCCCCTCTACTTCTTCTTGTCCTGCCCGGCGTGATGCCCGAACTTCCTCGTAGGAGCAAACTCGCCCAGCTTATGACCCACCATGTTCTCGCTGATGTACACAGGAAGATGCATCCTCCCGTTATGCACTGCGATTGTGTGGCCTATCATCTGAGGCACTATCATTGAACGCCTTGACCATGTCTTGATGACTTTTTTTGCGCCGGAGACGTTCATTGCTTCTATTCTGTCAAGGAGCCTCTGTTCAACAAAAGGCCCTTTCTTACTTGAGCGCATTATGTTTTCAGCTCCTTCTACTTGTCATAACGCCTGCGGATTATCAGCCTGTCTGAAGGCTTGCGCTTGCGTGTCTTGTAACCCTTCGCAGGAGTGCCCCAAGGTGATACGGGGTGCTTGTTGGACTTTGATTTGCCCTCACCGCCGCCCATAGGGTGATCTACCGGGTTCATTACCATTCCGCGAACTGATGGCCTGCGACCCTTCCAGCGGGTTTTGCCTGCTTTGCCCCAAGAAATATTGTCGTAGTCCTCATTGCCGACCTGTCCGACTGTAGCCATGCACTCAAGGAGTATCAGCCTGAGTTCACCGCTGGGCATCCTGATATATGCATACTTGCCTTCTTTGGACATGAGCTGTGCGCTTGTTCCCGCCGAACGTACGAGCTTCGCGCCGCAACCGGGCTGAAGTTCGAGGTTGTGGATCACCGTACCGACTGGAATATCCTTCAGCTTGAGGGCATTCCCGGGAGTAATGTCGCTCTCAGGGCCTGAGTAGATGACATCACCGACCTTGAGATCCTTCGGCATGATGATATAGCGTTTCTCACCGTCAGCGTAGTTGATCAGGCCGATTCTGGCGTTGCGGTTGGGGTCATATTCGACTGTCGCAACCTTGCCGGGTATGCCTAACTTGTCGCGCTTGAAATCTATAATGCGGTAGGCTCTCCTGTGTCCTCCTCCAATGTGGCGCATGGTTATCCTGCCTGTATTGTTGCGGCCTCCATGCTTGCGGAGATGGACTACAAGCGAACGCTCCGGCTTGTCTGCCGTAATGTCCTCGCGCCCCTGTATGCTCATATGACGGCGGGCGGCTGTATACGGCTTGAACTGTTTAATTGACATGTTCCGTTTCTCCTACTTTATATCGAAGCACCCTCGAAGAACTCGATATGCTGATCCGGCTTGAGGGCTACTATCGCTTTCTTCCATGAGCGTGTATATCCCTTTGACATCCCGCGCCTGCGAAGTTTGCCCTTCACGTTGATGGTGTTCACTCCGTCTACTTTCACGTTGAAGACTTCCTCAACGGCATTGCGTATCTGAATCTTGTTCGCGCTCTTGTGGACTTCAAACGTGTACTTGTTCATCGCCATAAGTGAACTTGATTTCTCCGTGATTATCGGGCGTATGATTATGTCATGAGCGGTTAAATTCATCTGGAATATACCTCCTCAATTTTCGCGACAACTTCAGGAGTTACTATCAGGTTCTTGGCATTCAGAATGTCGTAAACGTTAATGCTCGCTACGTTGATGCACTTTGCGCCGGGCAGGTTCCTCACTGAGCGGGTTACGTTCAGGGCGTTGTTGTGGTAGATGACCAGAGTCTTGCCCACTCCGAGAGCGTCAAAGAGCTGCTTTACGGCCTTTGTTGAGGGTTTCTCGATTGCGTCAAACCCCTTAACGACCGCCATCAACTCATCACGTACCTTGTCGGACAAAACGCTCCTGAGTGCCAGCCTCATCACCTTGCGATTGACCTTCTGGTGATAGTCCCTAGGGTGCGGGCCGTGAGCAACTCCGCCATGTACCCAGATGGGCGAACGTGTGCTACCCTGACGTGCGCGGCCTGTGTGCTTCTGCCTCCAAGGTTTCTTGCCGCCTCCTGAGACATCTCCGCGCGTCTTTGTGCTGTGAGTGCCCTGACGACAATTAGCCAGATGAGCCACTACAACCTGATGAATCGCGGGCATATGAACAGGAACATCGAACACTGCCGATGACAGCTCCATTTCCCCGGCACGGTCTCCGTTGAACTCGTATACTTTCACGAAAGGCATAGTTATTCTTCCCCTCCTTATGCTTTCTTGTAGAGGGCAAGCAGGCTGTCCTTTGAGCCCGGTACTGCGCCTTTTACCAGAAGTAAATTGTTCTCGACATCAACAGCCATAACGGTCAAGTTCTTCACGGTAACCTTATCGCTCCCCATGTGTCCGGGCATTCTCTTTCCGGGAAATACGCGGCCGGGATACGATATTGCTCCGCTTGAACCTCCGTGCCTGTGCTCGACTGAAGTTCCATGACTGAACTGCTGGCCTCCGAAGTGATGACGCTTGATTACTCCAGCGAAACCCTTACCTTTGGAGATGCCCTTAACGTTGATTTTCTCTCCTGCCTCGAACAGATCAGCCTTCAACTCCTGCCCAACTTCATAGCCCTTCACATCGTCAAGCCTGAACTCCCGAAGCGTCTTTTTCGGTTCAAGTTTCAGTTTCTCGAACATGACCCTCTGCGGTTTGGACAGCTTATGAGCCTTCACAGCCCCGAAGCCGAGAAGAACGGCGGAATATCCGTTCTGTTCAGGGGTTCTCAGAGCTACCACAGAACACGGCCCGGCAAGGACGACCGTAACAGCTACGGCCTGTCCTTCTGAGTCATATATCTGTGTCATTCCGAGTTTCTTCCCCAGAATCCCAATTGACATAATGATTGTGTCTCCTTGCGCTAAAATTTAATCTGTATGTCCACGCCTGAAGCAAGATTCAGCTGCATCAGTGCGTCCATAGTCCTCTGTGTCGGATCGATAATGTCTATAAGCCTCTTGTGGGTGCGCATCTCGAACTGCTCGCGGGCATCCTTGTCCTTGTGGGGCGACTTCAGTATCGTAATCCTCCCTACCTCTGTGGGAAGGGGAATAGGCCCTGAAACCCTCGCACCAGTTGACTGTGCCGTCTCTGCAATCTGTGCCGCCGAAATGTCAAGCACCCTGTGGTCAAATGACTTCAGACGTATGCGGATTTTGCGTGCCATGATTATTTGCCCACTTGCCCGGCTTACTCGATTATCTGGGTTACGACTCCAGCTCCGACCGTGTGGCCGCCCTCACGTACTGCGAAGCGCAGCCCTTCCTCCATCGCTATCGGCACAATAAGCTCAACCTCAAACGTTGCGTTGTCACCAGGCATGACCATTTCGACACCCTCAGGCAGCTTGATGTTGCCCGTAACGTCTGTCGTCCTGAAGTAGAACTGAGGCTTGTACCCTGCAAAGAACGGTGTATGACGGCCGCCCTCTTCCTTCTTGAGGACGTAAACTTCACCCTTGAACTTGGTGTGAGGA
Source organism: Synergistaceae bacterium (assembly GCA_017405525.1). Classification (GTDB taxonomy): domain Bacteria; phylum Synergistota; class Synergistia; order Synergistales; family Aminobacteriaceae; genus JAFUXM01. The sequence continues at coordinate 58,091 of JAFRAH010000011.1, read as the reverse complement.
GTAACACTGCCCGGCTTTGCGAGAACCTGCCCGCGCTGTACCTCGTCCTTGTCGATTCCGCGAAGGAGAACGCCCACGTTGTCGCCTGCCTCGGCATCGTCAAGAATCTTCCTGAACATTTCGAGCGACGTTGCTACTGTCTTGCGGGTGTCCCTAGTCATTCCGACGATCTCGACCTCTTCACCGGCCTTAATCTTGCCGCGCTCAACACGTCCGGTTACGACTGTTCCGCGTCCCGTAATCGTGAATACGTCCTCAATGGGCATCAGGAAAGGCTTGTCGACTTCACGGACAGGATCAGGAATGTAGTCGTCGCACGCGTCCATAAGCTCATAGATGCACTTGCAGACGGGGTCATCCTTCTTGCCTGTACCCTTCTCCAGAACCTCAAGGGCTGAGCCGCGGATAATGGGGATGTCATCGCCGGGGAACTCGTACTTGTTGAGGAGCTCGCGGACTTCCATCTCCACAAGGTCAAGGAGTTCGGGGTCGTCTACCTGGTCGGTCTTGTTCATGAACACAACAAGCGCAGGAACGTTGACCTGACGGGCAAGAAGTACGTGCTCACGGGTCTGGGGCATCGGGCCGTCTGCCGCTGAGACAACCAGGATTGCGCCGTCCATCTGAGCCGCGCCGGTGATCATGTTCTTGATGTAGTCAGCATGGCCGGGGCAGTCGATATGTGCATAGTGCCTCTTCGGGGTCTGGTACTCAACGTGCGCAATGTTTATCGTGATGCCGCGCTCCCTCTCTTCAGGAGCCTTGTCGATCATGTCATACGCCGTGAACTCCGCATAGTTCTCTGTGGCAAGGCACTTCGTAATTGCCGCTGTAAGTGTCGTTTTGCCGTGGTCAATATGCCCGATCGTTCCGATATTCAAATGAGGCTTGTTGCGCTCAAACTTTTCTTTTGCCATTGTTATTTTGCTCTCCTTACTTGTGATTAAATTCTTCCCTGCAAAATCTTTTCGCTGACTTCCGCAGGTGTCTGTTCATAGTGGTCAAACTGCATCGAGTAGTTCGCTCGTCCTGATGTCTTGCTCCTCAAGTCCGTAGCATACCCGAACATTCCGACAAGAGGCACATATGCACGCACTATCCTGGCATTTGCCTTCATGTCCATACCGTCAATACGCCCGCGCCTTGATGCTATATCACCGATGACATCACCGAGATATTCCTCAGGCGTTACTACTTCGACTGACATAACTGGTTCCATCAGGACGGGATCAGCCTTCTTCATGGCCTCCTTGAAGCCCATTGATGCCGCTATCTTGAACGCCATTTCCGAGCTGTCCACCTCGTGATATGAGCCGTCAACCAATGCAACCTTAACGCCAATAACTGGATAGCCTCCGAGAACTCCCGACTGTATGGCCTCCTCAAGTCCCTTCTCGACAGCAGCAATAAACTCTTTCGGGATTACGCCGCCGACTATCCTGTCCTCGAACTCGAATTTTCCGCCTTCAATCGGTTCAATCTCGAACACAACATGACCGTACTGGCCGCGTCCGCCTGACTGACGAATGTACTTGCCTTCAGCACGTGCCGGTTTCCTGATGGCCTCACGATAGGAGACCTGCGGGTTACCGACCTTGACATCAACGCCAAATTCACGCTTGAGCCTGTCAACGATAATCTCAAGGTGCAGCTCACCCATTCCTGATATTACCGTCTGGCCGCTCTCCTCGTCATTGTGTACCTTGAACGTGGGATCCTCATCCGCAAGAGCATTAAGTCCTTTGGCGAGTTTCACCTTGTCCTGCTGTGTCGCCGGTTCAACAGCGAGTGAGATTACGGGTTCGGGAAATTCGAGGCTCTCAAGAACTATCTGGTTGCCCTCATCGCAGAGTGTATCGCCCGTCCTTGTTGCCCTAAGAGACGGAACAGCTACTATCATTCCCGCCTCCATCGAGTCAATATCCTCGCGCTTGTTCGAGTGCATCCTCATTATTCGCCCGATACGTTCCTTCTGCCGTGTCGTTGGGTTGTAGAGAGCACCGCCCTTGTCCATTTTCCCCGAATATACACGCAGGAAAAACAGCCTCCCCAAATACGGGTCAACCGCAATCTTGAACGCCAACGCCGCAAAAGGCTCGTCGGGACTGCTGTGCCTCTCAAGCACCTTCTCCGGGTCATCGGGTGATATTCCCTGAACTGGCGGAAGATCCACCGGGCTCGGAAGATACTCAACTACTGCATCAAGCAGCGGCTCTATGCACTTGTTCTTGAACGCTGAACCGCACAACACAGGAACGGCCTTGAGGTTGATTACTGCCTCGCGCATTGTCCGGCGTATGAGCTCAGAGCTTACGGGCTTGCCTTCAAGGTAGAGCGTCATGATGTCATCGCTGAAGTCTGAGAGCTTCTCGACTATGTCATCTCTTCCCTGCTTGGCCTGCATCGCTAACTCAGGCGGTATAGTGCCCTCTTTAGGGAGCTGTCCCAATACGCCCGAAAAGTAGTAGGCTTTCTGCTCTATGAGGTCAACTACACCCTCAAAGTCATCCTCTGCACCTATCGGGAGCTGTAAGGGTATCGCATTAGCTCCGAGCCTCTCACGCATGGCCTTTACGACCGCAGGGAAATCCGCGCCGATCCTGTCCATCTTGTTCACGAAGGCTATACGCGGAACATCGTATTTGTCCGCCTGCCTCCAGACTGTTTCGGACTGAGGCTCTACCCCTCCAACAGCACAGAAGACCGCTACAACCCCGTCAAGAACACGCAATGAACGTTCAACTTCCGCCGTAAAATCCACGTGGCCTGGCGTATCAATCAGGTTGATAGTATAACCCTTCCACGCGCATGTTGTGGCCGCTGAGGTTATTGTGATTCCCCTCTCGCGTTCCTGCTCCATCCAGTCCATGATAGCATTGCCCTCGTGAACTTCTCCGACCTTGTAGCTGCTCCCTGTGTAGTAGAGTATTCGCTCACTTGTCGTAGTCTTTCCGGCATCTATATGGGCTGCTATTCCTATGTTCCTTACTTGGCTAATATCCTGCAAAAATATACACCTGCAAAACTAGATTTTTTCAGGCCCTTACCATCTGTAATGCGCAAATGCCCGGTTAGCCTCTGCCATCCTGTGAGTGTCATCACGGCGTTTTATTGAAGCTCCCTCGTTCTTGTACGCATCCATAAGTTCACGCATGAGCCTTTCACTCATAGGCATTCCCTTTTTCGCACGGGCATATGACACTATCCACCTGATGGACAACTGAACTCCTCTTTCTGCCGTAACTTCCACCGGCACCTGATACGTTGCTCCACCAACACGGCGGGGACGTACCTCTATATTGGGAGTAACATTAGCCATTGCCTTCTCGAATACCTCAAAGGGTTCAACGCCCAGTTTCTCCGCAGCTCCCTCTAATGCACCGTAAAATATTTTCTCGGCTGTGCTGCGTTTTCCTCCAACCATAAGCGCACTGATAAACCTTCCTGCCGCAGGGTTGTTGAATCTCACGTCAACCTGTGGAGCGCGCTTCTTGATGTGTCCTTTTCTCGGCATGATACGTATTCCTCCCGTTAATTCGCTTTAGGACGACGAGCACCGTACTTTGAACGGCTCCTCTTGCGGTTCTCAACGCCTCCGCAGTCAAGCGTTCCCCTGATTATGTGGTAGCGAACACCGGGCAAGTCCTTTACACGTCCGCCCCTCACAAGAACTACTGAGTGCTCCTGCAGGTTATGCCCTATTCCGGGAATGTAGGACGTTACTTCGATGCCATTGGTCAGCCTTACACGAGCAACCTTCCGTAATGCTGAGTTCGGTTTCTTGGGGGTTATTGTGTATACACGGGTGCATACTCCCCTGCGCGCCGGATTCCCCTGCAATGCCGGAGAATTACTCTTGCTCTTCTTCTCTTCACGTCCAAGACGCACTAACTGGTTAATTGTCGGCACAAGTCTCTGCTGTCGGTTATACTGCTCTATCAGGCAATGTGATTACTGTCCTGCCAACAGCAGATTTCCCCTCCTTCCTGTAAATTATCTCTGTGGTGTAAACAGCCTGATAATCTTAGCAAACACAGGCCGTTAATGTCAATTCCTTATTTGGCTAGGATACCCGGAAACATAAAGCTCACCTTCCCTGTATATCACCGCCGTAAACGTATTCATGACTAGTTCAGATAGCCCGGCTCGTTGTAGATCAACGCCATGAACTCAAGCTCATTGTCTGAGTTGTTCTCCAGTGAATGCCACTGCCCCACCTCAATAGTGCAGACCTGCCCGGCATGTACGCGTGTCCTCGTGCGTTCACCATCTCCTGTTCGGCCCTCGATGAAATCACCCTCGCCCCTCAAAATGTAGTAGGGCTCAGTCTCCCGGACGTGCTGATGCCATCCCACAGATGAACCAGGAGAAAGTACTATCCTCGCGTAGAGCCTCCCATGTCCGTTCAGTGCCTCCTTCGGAACTACCTCATACTTTAACGCCCTGCCTCTTCCCCCGGCAAGTCCCTCTACTTCCTGCCCGGTTACTTCATGTACCATAAATTTACTGCCCCCTCAAAAATTGGAATGTAACTATTATAATGCCCGCTCAAAAAATTAACCCTGTCAGGAAAATTTCCCGGCAGGGTCTCTTCTTAAGTGTCAGCTCAGAAAACTAGAACGTGAAAGGCCACGAAACAGTGAAGAATGAAGGGAACAATACCCTGACTTTCAGGGCAGCGAATATCTCAGGGCCGAATATCATCGTAACAAAGCACCCTATGGACAGGAACGGGACTAACGGGACGCTCTCACCCCTCCCCCAGTGAAGGCGGCCTATAAGCATCATCACAATCACCCACAAGCCCCCGGCCATTATCCCGGCATAAACGGAAAACAGCACAAACCTCAAGCCCAAGACTCCACCCATTCCGGCCATGAAGACAGCATCACCCCAGCCCATTCCGCCGCGTGAGAGGAGGATTATCACCGCAAAGACAGCCCAGCCCGAAAAAGCCCCGGCCACTCCGTCAAGAACTGCAGGCCATCCCCCGGCTATCCTGACGAGAAGGCAGGCAACCCCCGGAACGAGTGCCAGAAGGTCAAAAACATCCCCGGCCTCATAGTCGGTCAGGGAGTTCACGACAAGCCCGCACGTCCCTATTGCGCAGATGAGCAATGCCCACGAGATTCCCCAGCGGTACATCAGGATCATTGCCAGAACCGCGCAGAGTACCTCAACGAGAACATAGCGTGTCGGGATTTTTGCCCCGCAGTGCCTGCACCTTCCCCGCTGAATGAGCCACGAGATTACCGGGATAAGCTCCGACGCTCCCAGTACATGGCCGCAAGTCTCACAGGCTGAACGGTCATTCACCCCGGTCCATGAACGACCCTGAACGCTCCTGTGTGCTATGACGTTCAGGAATGAGCCCATTGACGCGCCGAATACCCCGGCAACAAGAACTTGAGGCACTGCAACGGTCATAATGGCTTCCTTCGCTGACTGTCATAGACGTACTGCCTGTTGTCGCTGTCTTTTTCCCGGCCTTCACGGGCATAGACTACCCCGCCATATGTCGTTATGTTCCGCCTCATCTTCTCCATTTCACCATTAAGTGCCTCAGCTAGTTTTTGGCGTGAACCCTTCTTGCTCCGGCTGTAGGTCTGAATGTCCCGCTCAAGGTATCCCAAGTCAATCAGTGCCTGAATATCCACCGGGCTTATGTCCATCTCATCGGAGATTGTGTCGAGGTCAAAATCCCTATCCTCGTTGTCCCTCATGTACTCGTGGACGCGGCCGTAAATGCTTTCGAGCCTCCTTATGCAGTCAGGGCATATCTTCTGTCCCTCGAAACCGTTATAGGCTCTCCTGCAGAGCTTGCATTCATTGAGTGCCATAGTGCCATCTGCCTCCTTTGTTTATTTCTTCTTTCTCTCGTACCTTCGGTTAAAGCCTTTGTACGTGGTTGACTTCTTGTTGCGCTCAATCATCTTCTCAAGTTCGCGGGCAAATTCCCCGGCAAGTATCTGCCTGTCCGAGATCGTCCAGCTGTAGGTTTGTATGTCTCGTTCAAGCCAGCCAAGCTCAACGAGTATCTGCATCTCTGCCGGAGTTGTTGATGTGTCTTCAGCCAACTTCTGGATGTCAATCTTCATTGTTGTCCCGTGATCTCTGAGGTAGTTGTGTATTCTCCCGTAAGTGCCTTCGAGCATCATACGGCAGCTGTGGCATATCTCACTGTTTCCCTGCTGAGTTTCATTGTCGTAGAGAGACTTGCATATTTTGCACTCGCTTAATGCCATAGTATCCCCTCCCGCTGAAATAATCGGTGATAATTTTACATGATATGATAATAAAAATTTTCGTTCAGGAGGAAATTAAACCACGCTTGATTTTCTTGTGAAGTTCCTTCGATTTCTCCCTCACAGTATGGCTCTCTCATTCGGAAGATTTATAGGGAGGCTTCTCCGTCTCATCCTATGGCGGAAAACTGACAGGTGTGAATCACGCTGCGTTAAGTCCCTCGGTGTTGGCGTAACTATTGCCCGTGAGATAGTGCGGGGTTCATTCGTCAATCTTGGGATGTCTGCTGTCGAGTTCATACGTCTCCCGGCCATGAAGTCCCGGATTGATGAGCTCGTTGACTTCCCGGAAGAGAGCATCAGCCTCCTCAAGTCTGCCCTGTCGCGAGGGAACGGAGCTATTCTCATGACCGGCCACATGGCCAACTGGGAGCTTGCCGCCGCAAGGGTCATTCACGAGGGCTTCCCGCTTCACGCCGTCTATACCCCACAGTCTGACGAATCAGCCGAGAACATCATCATGAACATCCGTGTGAACTCGTCGGGAATGTCCATGATAGACAGCAACAAGGGCTTGCGGGAAATCTTCAGGGTGCTCAAGTCAGGAGGCATCATCGTAATCATGCAGGACCTTGACGCGCGGAAGGATGGGGTAATGACGGAGTTCTTGGGACTTCCTGCAAGCACACATGAAGGGATCGTGAAACTCTATCGGAAGTTCAGGTGCCCTGTCATAGCCACGAGGTGCATCAGGGACAAGGGCAACCCATCACATCATGAGGTTCTTATGACGGAGATACTCAGCGACAGGAAAGACATTAACGGCAGACCGTTCGGGGAGGACATACGTGCGAGCCTCGAAATCTGCAACGAGGTTATAGCGTCATGGATAAAGGAGAGACCAGAATTATGGCTTTGGCTTCTGGACAGGTGGCAGTACACACTGGGAAAGGAAGTTTAGCGTTAGGGCTTGACCCCGGACGAGACAAGACAGGCTTTGCGTTCGTTGACTTTGACGGGGGTCTTGTGGTTTCGGGGATATTCCCGACGGCAGATAGTGATGCGTTCGTTGCGGACTTCAGGCCGTACATTATCGAGGGCAGTTCTGAGGAGCTCCCTGATGACGCGCTGGGTCATGTGGAATTTATCGCCATAGGGGACGGAACTACAAGCCGGGAATTTTCCGGGAAGGTCAGGGCTTGGGCAAGGTGTGAAGTTCTTGAAGTCGACGAGAGAAACACGACCCTTGAGGCGCGAGGGCTGTACTGGAAGATTCACAGGCCGGGAATTTTCGTGCGTCTCCTTCCTGAAGGCTTGAGGGTGCCTTCGAGGGTACTGGATGACTTGGCGGCATGGGCTGTAGCTTTGAGGGGGCTGAAAAAATATAGAGATATACGCGGGAATAAGCTATAATATGGCCAAACTCAAATCCACAGTCATAATTCACAGGGAGGGAGATTATATTCAGATGGCCGGTAACGACAAACTAATCGCTCTGGTAAATAGTTTTGCATCGGCTGTTCTTTCCGTAGGGCGAGAGGTAGGGCTTAATATCACCCTCAACAAGTCAAAAGTAGCTCCTGGCATAAAAGTCGACAACATATGCACGACCGCCCTGATCGGAGTCGTAGGAGTAGGCTCAAGGGGAACGGTCAATATTATGTTGAACAAGGACGGCTTTGACAATATCATTAAGGCAATGTCCGGCGGAATGATAATGCCCCAGCTTGGCGATGATGTCTCAATGAGCGTAATAGGCGAGCTCTCCAACATGATAGGAGGCCGTGCGCTTGTTCAGAGTGCATTAGGGACGGTTGACGTAACCCCCCCGCAGCTCATAGTAGGGGAAAACATCAGGAACGTAACCAAGGAGGACAACGGAATGAGGAGCTTCACACTGCCTTTTACGCTTGATCCTTCGGGAGGTTTGTACCTTGTCTTGTCATTCAAGATTGACTAGCCTGTAAATCTCACACTTAAACACGGAAATTAACGAGCGGTTCTGGTCTGAATGGGCCGGGGCCGTTTTTCTTAAGGAGAGGAATTACTATCATGTTCAGGAAATGGCTTTATTCGTTCATGGCCGCGCTGATAATTTCGTTAAGCCCCCTTTCTGTTGATGCCGGGGTTGTACTTGTTCTCTCAGGCGGAGGGACTAAGGGCTTCGCTCACTTGGGAGTAATCGAGACGTTGGAGCTGAACGGTATTCCTGTTGTCGGAATTGTCGGGACCAGCATGGGTGCATTGATGGGAGCATTGAGGGCATCCGGCTACTCGACGCAGGACATGCACAGGATACTGAAGGAGCTTGACCTTCCTTCACTCTTGAGTGAGAACACCGGGCCTATGTTCGTATTCACGGGCAACGACCGTCGGGCAAAGACGAGCACAATCCCGGCTCTTACGTGGAAGAAGCAGGACGGCCAGCGCGGGCCCAAGGGACTCTTGACGGGGGACAAGCTCTACGAATATTTCTCCCAGCTCATGAGGCACGTAACAGAGACAGACTTCTACCACCTCCCAATTCCTTATGCGGCGGTTGCGACGGACATAAACACGGGCGAAAAGGTAGTGCTCAAGGAAGGGAACATAGCGGCGGCAATGAGAGCCTCGATGTCGATACCGATGCTTTTCGAGCCATGGACGATTGACGGCCATGTTCTTGTTGATGGCGGTATAGTCTCGAACCTCCCGGTATATACTGCGCGTGAGCTTTTCCCCGGAATCCCAATAGTTGCCGTAGACATTTCAGATGCGATGCTTGAGAGTGTGAACTCCTACATGGACGTTGTGAACCAAGCCTTGACTGTTCTTATGAGGAAGACCACAGACGAGGAAGGTGCGGCGGCTGACATACTCCTAAAGCCCAAAGTAGCAGGTCTTGGGATGCTCGATGCCGGGGACCCGGAGGCAATAATCCAGCTTGGAGCTGACGCAGCCATTGAGAGGATTGACGACATTAAGGAGCTCTCAGAGAAGGGGCCTGCACTCTTCACGCTTGAGGAAGAAAGGGTGCTCAATGACATAGTGGGAGATGTTGAAGTTCACGGACTTCCGCCCAAAATGTCTGAGATGGTGAGGAAAAGGGCACTCCGTCTTGTTGGGAAGCCCGCGGATGCTAGGGAGATCGACGAGCTCATGACGAAGCTGACGGAGGCATCAGGGATTGAGCTTGCTGACTACCAGCTTGGCCGTACGGATTCGGGAGATGTCCTCGTGAGAATTGACGTGAGGCAGTCTCCTGAGCTTAAGTTCGGAATATCCGGCTACAGTACTAACCTTCATCCTAACAGGTGGCTGTATCTCAAGGCCGAAGCCCGCGGTATATGGTCAGAGTATGACTCGCTTGTAGGTGTGGCGAAGATAAGCGACCAGTGGGGAATAGACCTCACGTACCAGACAGCCCCCCAGCCTATGGACGCGTGGCAGTTCACGTTGAGCGCGCAGAACTGGAAGCCAGCCGGTGAAAACGACAGGCTCCGGGATTGGGACAGGTACGCGGTGGGTGTCGCCAAGCTCTTCACGTGGGGTGATGTCAACGTCGGGATAGGCTATGCGTATGAGCACGTTGACGGCAACGCTATATCTGCCAGAGATGACACGGAGGCTGCCGGGCCTACGTTCTTTGCTGAGTATGACACTCTGGACATGGCCTCAGACCCGACAAAAGGACATGCTTGGAGAATAAATGCATGGTGGCCTGACTTTGACGAGGTGAATTACAGGGTAAGCTACTTCAAGCCGCTTGACGTGTCGAGCATATGGAGGACGTATTTCCGTGCCGGTTTCGCTGAGGGAGACCTTAACCGCAGGAGCCACGCCGTATATTTGGGGGCTGCTGAGGAGCTCTATTCGGTGGCGAGAAATCCCATTGAGGCCGAGCGCATGTTCTGGACTAACTTGGCGGTGAGGAAGATACTCAGCCGGAACGCAATGGGTGTAATTGCCGGGGAACTTTTCGCGAGCTGGGGCTATGCGATGGACAAGAAGTGGAACAAGATAGATGCCCCGTGGGAGGTAGGTCTTGCGGTGAACTTCCCTAACAACCTCGTAGACATGAAGTTTGCCCTGATGTATGGATCTGAGGAGTTCAAGGCAGGGTTCTTTATCGGTGTGCCTATATGGGATCACTACCCTCTGCCGTAAAATTTTCGTGAGGAGGCGGAACAATCATGACACTAAGAGAAGAGGCTTTGCACGCTCTCGACAGTGTGCCGGACTTCAAGCTGTCAGAACTAATTCACTATATGCGTTTCCTGAGTGAATGTCCTGTGAGACTGGGACAGCCTGATAAACCACGAGGAAGACCACGCGATTTATACGGGATACTGGAGGGCAAAATGTGGGTTGCTGATGATTTTGATGAGCCTATGGAGCTGGTAACTGAGAGTGAACTTAGGGGGCTTATAGAGGAGGCCGGCAGCAAGAAAGCAAAAGTTCACGAGGCGGCTGTATGAAATACCTTGTCGATACATGCACGCTGATATGGTACATGACACGAGATAAGAAGCTGCCCGAATCTGTCAGGCAAATCATATATGACAGTGATAATGTGTACGTGAGCATCGCTACTTTATGGGAGATTGCTGTAAAGCAGACTACAGGGAAACTTTCTTCTGTAACACAAAGCGTTTACAGAATTGCGGAACTCTGCGCTAACAACGGCATTATCATTATGCCCCTGAAACTGGCATATTTCGAGCGCATAAAGCAGATGCCACTGATACACCGCGACCCTTTCGACCGCATAATCACAGCAACGGCAATCGAGGAAGATTTGACGCTCCTGACCCAAGACAGCGAAATAGTGAAGTATGACGGAGTAAAAACATTCTGGCAGACAAACAAGGAGGAATAACACAATTGGCACGCAACATTACACCGAGAAAAGAGAACTATTCGCAGTGGTATCTTGACGTAATCAAGGCCGCAGAAATGGCAGACTATGCTCCCGTACGTGGCTGCATGGTCATACGTCCTACAGGCTACGCAATCTGGGAAAGCATACAGGCAAAATTTGATGCCGAGTTCAAGAAGACCGGCCATGTCAACGCATATTTCCCCCTGCTAATTCCTGAGTCATTCTTCAGGAGGGAAGCAGAACACGTTGAGGGATTTGCCCCTGAGCTTGCTATGGTTACTCACGCGGGCGGCGAAGAACTCGAAGAACCCCTGGCAGTACGCTCGACATCAGAGACCGTAATAGGCAGCATGTACGCGAAGTGGATACATTCATGGAGGGATCTGCCCATACTCATGAACCAGTGGTGCAACGTAATGCGATGGGAGAAACGCCCCCGCCTCTTCCTGAGAACGTCCGAGTTCCTCTGGCAGGAAGGACACACCGCCCACGAGACCGAACAGGAAGCCCGCGAGGAAACACTAAGGATGCTTGAGGTCTACAGGCGCACGATTGAGGGGGAACTGGCGATACCCGTAACCGCTGGCGAGAAGACCAAAGGCGAGAGATTCCCCGGAGCAGTCGACACATATACGTGTGAGGCAATGATGAGCGACAAGAGGGCGTTGCAGGCAGGAACAAGCCACTTCCTAGGCCAGAATTTCGCCAAGGCCTTCGAGATGCAGTACCAGAACCGCGAGGGGGAACTAGCCTACTGTTGGACGACAAGCTGGGGAGTATCCACAAGGTTAATCGGTGCGTTAATCATGGTACATTCAGACGATGACGGCCTCATAGTCCCGCCAAGAATTGCTCCCGTTAAGGCCGCAATACTGCCCATCTCGAAGGATGAGAGCGTTGCAGAGAATGACATTCTCCCGAAAGCAAAGGAACTCTCAGCAAGGCTTGATGACGAGTTGGGCGGAATGTTCACGAAGGTGGATACTGACTTCCACGCAAGACCCGGCGACAGGTTCTTCACCCACCTTCAGAAGGGCGTACCTTTGAGGCTTGAGCTTGGGGAGAAGGACATTTCGGCAGGAACTGTCAGGGTTGTACGACGCGACACAGGCGAGAAACTTGACGTGAAGAACGAGGCAGTAATCCCAACGGTGAAGAAGCTGCTTGAGGACATACAGGCTAACATGTTCACGAGGGCAAAGAATTTCCGCGATGGGAACACCCACGATGCCGGGAGCTATGACGAACTGAAGGAGATTATCGCGTCTCAGGGCGGCTTTGTCCGGGCATATTTCGGCGGGACTCCCGAAGACGAGACAAGAATACGTGAGGAAACAGGCGCAACACCCCGCTGCATTCTTCCGGGCAATGACACCGGTAAGTGCATAATCACGGGCAATGACGGCGCAAGGCTCACTGTCTTTGCGAAGGCATATTGACATGGCCGGGCACTACGAGGCTGATTTAGTGTTCTCGTGCGGCGGCGGCAACTATCTTCCGTCCGCTGATGTCTGGCTTGTCGTTGACGTTCTCAGAGCCACTACGGTGATGTCCCGGTGGTTTGAGCTCGGAGGCACTGAGCTTTACCCGGTGAAGTCCCCAGATGATGCCCGCAAGTTAGTCCAGGAGCTCAAGGGCAGGGGTTCGTCTCCCCTCCTCATGGGCGAGGTCAACGGAATACCCCCAGAAGGCTTCGACGCGGGAAATTCGCCGGTTGAGCTGAGCTATGAGCTTGTACGTTCGCACTATTGCGGGGTAATGTCCACGACTAACGGAACTGTAGCACTCCTTGAGGCTGCTTCCACTGGATGCCCGGTTATTGCCGCAAGTTTCAGGAATTACTCGGCATGTCTGGATTACGCCCTCACTATAGGCTCAAGGATAGGCATTCTGTGTTCAGGTAGGAAGAAGCGGCCGTCATGGGAGGATGCATTATGTGCCGGGGCGATCGTTGAGGAGCTTTCATCACGTGGGGAGCTCATCATGTCTGACAGCGCGAGAATGGCATTAACCCTCTGGCAGAACAGGGGCAATAACCTTCGGGAGTTCGTGAGGCTATCGACACATGCCCGTTACTTGGAGCAGATAGGGTACACGGAGGATATTGCGTTCTCGTGTGAGATTGACGCGTCCACTGTCGTCCCTATGTTGTCCGTGAGCAATGGCCGGACTGTCTTGCGGAGCGTTTCAGGGAGTGCGAGGCCGTACCAGCATGAAGACACTGAACCCAAACCAGAACCTGAAGTGAAGGCGCAAAAAGTTACTGACCCGTTCGAGGAATTACTCTCATACACAAGAAAGAAGGCTAATTAGTTGAAGACGTTATACTTGGACTGTTTCGCAGGGATTGCTGGCGACATGTTCATAGGTGCATTACTTAACCTTGTACCTAACACCGAAATTCTCAAGAAGGAAATACAGAAGATACATGCCCTTGACCCTTCAGAGTATGGACTAGTCATAGAGCACACGACAAAGAATGGAATAGCCGGGATAAATTTTGACGTTCGCATGAAGGATCATGAGCATCACCACGAACACGAGCACGGCCATGAAGAACATCATCACCATCACCGGCATTTGGCGGACATTGAGGCGATGATTACGGGCAGTGATTTGTCCCAGCGCGTGAAGAGGGAGGCACTCCGGGCGTTCTCGCTGCTTGCTGAGGCTGAGGCACACGTTCACGGCACGACACCCGACAAGATACACTTCCACGAGGTCGGTGCTGTCGACTCAATCATTGACATTACGGGAGCGTTCATCCTGATGGAGGCTCTGGGCTGGCCGCGCGTGATATGTTCCCCCGTCAACGTAGGCTCAGGGACGGTTGAATGTGCTCACGGGATTCTGCCTGTTCCTGCTCCTGCTGCTGAGTATCTCCTTCATGGCCTGCCTGTGTTCTCGTCAGGTGCACCTATGGAGAGGACTACACCGACGGGTGCGCTTATCGTGAAGTGCCTCGCTGATGGTTTCAGCACGATGCCTCCGGGAAAAATCACGGCTTCAGGTTTCGGACTGGGCAACCGTGAGAGCTCAGACATGCCCAACGCGTTAAGGGCTGTCCTGATTGAGGACGCTGAAGAGCTGGGGGGATTCGTTCGTGAAAAGTTATCGCTGATTGAGTGCAACATTGACGACATGAATCCGCAGGACTATGAGCCAGTTACCGAGAAGCTCTTTGAGGCAGGGGGGCTTGACGTTTGGCTTGAGAGCGTCTACATGAAGAAGGGGAGGCCGGGTGTCAAGCTGTGTTGCCTGTCGCGTCCTGATGATGCCGTGAAGTTGAGCAGGATAATACTTACTCACACGACAACCCAGGGCGTGAGGCTGAAGGAGTATGACCGTTTGCGGCTGAACTGGAAGGTTGAAGAGGCTGATACGTCGTTGGGCAAGGTACGAGTGAAGTCTACGGAGCTTGATGGTGAGACCTTGAGGAGTATTCCTGAGTATGAGGACGTGAAGGCGATTGCCACGCATCATAACATTCCGATGTGGGAGGCACGGCAGATAATCCTTCGGGAGATTTAGAAGGGAGAAGTTCATAGCCCCTTTGTCGTAATGGCAAGGGGGTTTTTTGATGGCATCAAAGCAAAACTTCAGATGTTTACACAAAAAAATTCCCCCTCACTTTTCAGCAAAGGGGAATGATGTTCTGACTTGTGATTACCTGCTCAGGCTCTCAAGGTTAGCCTTCAGCCTCCTGACCTGCGCAAGTCCCTCTTCAACCTTCGCACGTTCCTTCTCCACAACCTCAGCAGGAGCGCGCTCAACGAAACTCTGCTTGTTCAGCCTCGCTTGGCTCGTCGCAATGTTCTTCTCGACACTCGCAATCTCCTGCCCAAGCCTCGCAATCTCCTTCGGCACGTCAAGAACATCACCAACCGGCAGCTTGACCTCAGCATCACCGACAACCCCCGAAAGTGAGGGCCCGTAACTCCACTCACCTGAAGGCTCCTCAACGACTACCTCACTGACGCGGCACAAGTTGCAGATCTGGTTCAGTGATGCCCGGAGAATTTCAGCGGCCTTTGTCCCGGAACTCACCCGGATTACTGCACGGCTCAATCTCTGCTGTGGTGGAACATGTGCCTCTGCCCGGAGGTTGCGCAGCTCCCTCACTGTCTCCTGAAGAGTCTTCATGTCGTCAGTAACTCCCTCAAACATGAACTCACTCACAGGCTCAGGCCATGACGTGCGCATAATGTAGTCGTCGTTAAAGCCGAATGCTGCCCACAGTTCCTCCGTAACGAACGGGATAAACGGGTGCAGTAATGGCAGTGTCGTCCTGAATACGTGCTCAAGAACTCCCTGAGTCGTCCTCTTGCGTGCCTCGCCCTCATCACCCTTCAGTGCAGGCTTGCTCATCTCAAGATACCAGTCGCAAAGGTCGCCCCAAACGAAATCATAGAGCCCCCTTGCGGCTGTCCCTATGTCGTAGCTGTCGATTTGTGCTCGGACGTTCCGGGCCATCTCCTGAGTCCGAGTCAGTATGAACTTGTCGTGAAGGTGCAACTGTGAGGGGTCAATGTCTCTCACTTCGTCATCAAGATTCATCAGCGCAAACCTTGAGGCGTTCCAGAGCTTGTTCATGAAGAACCTGTAGGTCTCAATCCTCGTTGACGAAAGGAGTATGTCCCTTCCCTGAACTGACAAGGCGGCTAATGTCATCCTCAAGGCATCAGCTCCGTACTGCTCAATCATGACGAGGGGGTCAATAACGTTGCCTTTGGTCTTGCTCATTTTCTTGCCATGCTCATCACGTATCAGTGAGTGAATGTAGACATCCCTGAACGGTACATCATCCATGAACTCAAGCCCCATCATAATCATCCTGGCAACCCAGAAAAATATTATGTCGAACCCCGTAACCATTAGCGAGGTCGGGTAAAAGTACTTCAGTTCGGGGGCATTGTCAGGCCATCCCATCGTCGAGAAAGGCCATAGTGCAGAGCTGAACCACGTATCCAGTACGTCGCTTTCCTGCTCTATGTTCTTGCTGTGGCAGTGCTCGCATTCTGTCGGGTCAACCTCAGCAACGGTAATATGCCCGCAGTCCTTGCACTCCCACGCTGGGATTCTATGACCCCACCAAAGCTGGCGGGATATGCACCAGTCGCGTATGTTCTCCATCCAGTTGAAGTAGGTTTTCTCCCACTGTTCGGGTGTCCACTTTATGCGGCCGTCCTTCACCGCCTGAACCCCACGTTCAGCGAGGGGCTTGGTCTTCACGAACCATTGTTCCGAGAGGTAGGGCTCTACTGTCGTCCCGCAACGCTGGCAATGTCCCACCGAGTGAGTGATCTCTTCAGTCTTCACCAGAAGGCCGAGCTCCTGAAGGTCTTTCGCTGACTCCTTGCGTGCCTGCTCTATCGTCATCCCCTGATATTTCCCGGCGTTCTCGTTCATGATGCCCTTTGAGTCAATCACCTGTATCTGCTCCAAGTCATGGTTGAGCCCCACAAGGAAGTCATTCGGGTCATGTGCGGGGGTAATCTTCACACAGCCTGTGCCAAATTCCGGGTCTACCATGTTGTCCTCAATGATGGGTATGATTCTGTCAGTCAACGGAACACGTACATGCTTGCCGATTAAGTGCCTGTACTTTTCGGAGCGGGGGTGTACTGCTATTGCTACGTCGCCTATGATGGTTTCGGGGCGTGTTGTCGCAACAAGCACATAGCCTTCCGCGTCAGTCAATGGGTATTGGACGTAGTAGAACTTCCCCTGCTGGTCTTCGTACTCGACTTCAAGGTCTGATATTGCCGTCTCACAACGTGGACACCAGTTCACTATATATTTTCCCCGGTAGATGAGCCCCTTCTTGTAGAGACGAACGAATACCGCCCTCACTGCACGCGAGAGCCCTTCATCGAGGGTGAAACGTTCACGCCGCCAGTCGCAGGAATTTCCGAGCCTCTTCATCTGCTCGATTATCCGGGAGCCGTAAACCTTCTTCCATTCCCAGACCTTTTTGACGAACTCATCACGTCCCAAGTCATAACGTGAGATGCCTTTTTTCGCGAGGTCTTTCTCGACGACGTTCTGAGTGGCTATTCCGGCGTGGTCAGTCCCAGGAAGCCAGAGAACACTATAGCCCTCCATGCGCTTGGTGCGGCACATGATGTCCTGGAATGTGTGGTCGAATGCATGGCCGACATGGAGAGAGCCCGTAACGTTGGGAGGGGGTATAACTATGGAGAATGCTTTTGCGTCAGGGTTAATCTCTGCGTTGAAGAGCCCGTGATTGAGCCATTCGGTATACCATTTCTGTTCTATGTTGTCGGGGGAATAACTCTTGTCCAAGTTCCTGTTTCGTTTCCTTGTTGTCATGTTGTCTCCTTCTGTCATAGCTGATGTATTGCCTCTATAAGCGCGCTGATATTCTCGTCTGACGTTGCCCAGCTCGTGCAAAATCTTACGGCTGTTCTTCCGTCGTCCATTGGCTGCCACGTCTCATAGCTGAACTTCTCCGAGAGTGCTTCATTCTGTTCACGCGTCAGGATGGGGAACTGCTGGTTTGTCGGGGAGTCTATCAGGAACTCAACGCCTGCCTCAATGAACGCCTGCCTAATCTTCATGGCCTGAGAGTTAGCGTGCCTTGCGTTCTCGAAGTATAGCCCGTCCTCAAAGAGTGCCTCGAACTGTATACCCAAGAGCCTCCCTTTCGCCAGCAACCCGCCCTGCTGCTTGATGAGCGTGGTGAAGTGCCTCAAGTCCTGCCTCTCAGGTTCAGGGAAGACCACAGCCTCGCCGAGAAGTGCACCCGTTTTCGTCCCGCCAATGTAGAACGCATCACAGAGCCCGGCAATGTCCTTTATCGTCATGTCCGAAGTCTCAGACGTTAAGCCTGCCCCCAGTCTTGCGCCGTCAATGAAGAGCTTCAGCCCGTACTCACTGCACACGCTCTTGATGTCCGATAGTCCCTGCTTGGTGTAGAGCGTCCCAAGTTCAGACGAGTAGGACACGTAGACCATTCCGGGAATTGCCATGTGTTCATATGTCGGGTCATCGTAGAACGCCGCCAGGTACTGCCTGAGTTCCCCCGCATCAAGAAGGCCGTTAATGCCCGGAAGTGCTATGACCTTGTGGCCTGTCGACTCGATTGCGCCCGACTCGTGGACGTTGATATGCCCGGACGACACGGATATTACTCCCTCATAGGGCTTCAGGAAGTGCTTGATTACCGTTGCGTTCGTCTGAGTACCTCCGGCCATGAAGTACACTCCTGCGTTTGGCCTGCCTATAGTTGCGCGTATGAGTTCCCTCGCATGTTCGGTGTGGGGGTCATAGCCATAGCCTGAAGTCTGCTCCATGTTCGTAGACACGAGGCGTTCGAGTATTCGGGGGTGGCAGCCCTCCTGATAGTCAGTCTCAAATTTTATCTTGGGCAATATTTCATCAGCTCCTGTTGTGGTTTATCGGGTATTGTACTACGTGGACACAAAAAAAGAGCGTCCCAACACATGGCCGGAACGCCCCGCAAGTTACGCCTTAACCCTCAAGAATTACGAGTGCCTCATATGGTTTCATCATCCTGTGAGAGCCTGACCAGTTCCCGATTAAGACCTTGCCCTTGATGTCAACGCCTGAGACTGTCTCATCACTGCCACTGAAGTTGCAGAGAACAACGAGACGCTGAGACCCAAGAGCCCGCTCATAGCCCAGTACCTTATCGTTCCCGGTGTCAATGAACTTCACGCTGCCCTCCGAGATTACCGGGTAATTCTCCCTGAGCCTCACAAGCTCCCTGTAGTAGTTGAGGATCGAGCCCGGATCATTCTCCTCTGCCTCAACGTTGATGCTCATGTAGTTATCGGGAATGCTGAGCCATGAAGTCCCTGACGTGAAGCCTGCCTCATGCCCCGCCGTCCACTGCATGGGAGTGCGTCCGTTGTCCCTTGATTTCGCGCCGAGTATCGCCAGAGCATCAGCCTCACTAGTCCCGTTGTCCCGCATTATTCGGTAGTAGTTCAGTGCCTCAACGTCCCGGTAATCGTCAATGCTCCGAAAATGTGCATTGGTCATTCCAAGTTCCTCGCCCTGGTAGATATACGGTGTTCCCCTCAGCATGTGAATGAACGTTCCGAGCATTTTCGCCGACTCCTTCCAGTACTGCCCTTCATCGCCGAAACGTGAGACTATACGGGGCTGGTCGTGGTTGCACCAGAAGAGAGCCTGCCAGCCTCCCGCCGCGTTCATCCCTTCCTGCCACGTCGTGAATATCTGCCGCAGCTCGTGAAGGTCAGGGGGCATTAACGTCCATTTTCCGCCGTCCTTGTAGTCTACCTTGAGGTGATGGAAGTTGAAGCACATTGAGAGCTCTGAGCCTGAAGGGTTAGAGTACTTTATGCACTGTTCGAGGGTAGTTGATGCCATTTCGCCCACCGTAATCATTTCACCGATTCCAGTATCACGAACAAGCTCCTGGATGTACTCGTGAATATGCGGGCCGTCCTTGCAGTAAGCCCCGGCATTTCCAGGAGGAAGGGACGTAAGATTTCCGGGCTTTGATACGCGGTTGAGAACGTCAAACCTGAAGCCCTTTACCCCTTTTGACTTCCAGAAGCGAACAACGTCCTTCAGTTCTTCCCTGACTTTGGGATTGTCCCAGTTGAGGTCAGGCTGCTTAGGGTCAAAGAGGTGAAGGTAGTATTTTCCGAGTGAGGGTACATATTCCCATGCCGGGCCGCCGAATATACTCGTCCATTCCGGGGGGTTGTCCCTGAAGATGTAGTAGTCCATGTATTCCGGGTCTCCAGTAAGTGCCTTCCTGAACCATTCGTGCTCGTCTGAAGTGTGGTTAAAGACCATGTCGAACATGAAGCCCATTCCGAGAGCATCAGCCTCAGCAATCATAGCCTCACAGTCCTGCATAGTCCCGAACATTGGGTTGACGTTGCGGTAATCCGAGACATCGTAGCCATTATCGGCCATAGGTGAGCAGAAGAACGGGGTAACCCAGATATACTTCACGCCGAGTGAGTGAATGTAGCCGAGCTTTGAGCGTATACCGTTGAGGTCGCCTATTCCGTCGCCGTTGGAGTCGCAGAATGACTTGACGTAAATCTGATATACGGTGCTGTTCTTGTACTTGTCCTGCATGATGGTCTACTCCGCGTGAGCTATGACGTTCTCAGCCGCCTTAACCTCAAGACCAGCGTCAAACCTGAACGACTCGTAGCCTTCACCGTTCGTGATGACCATTATTGTGGTGAGCGGATGACCTGCCGCTTTTATCTTCTCCGGGTCAAACGTTATGAGTTCCTGACCTGTCTTGACCCTGTCGCCTTCCGCAACGTGTATCGTGAAACCGTCCCCCTTCATCTCCACAGTGTCGAGGCCAATGTGTAGCAATAGTTCGAGGCCATTAGCCATGACGAGACCTATAGCGTGGTTACTTCCCTCCATAGTCTGCTCAACCACAGCATCAACTGGTGAAACAAGTATATTGTCCGTTGGCTCAATCGCTATTCCGTCCCCTAATACCTTTTCGGCAAACGTGGCATCAGGTACTTCGGTTATGGCTATGGTTCTGCCCGTCAAGAACGCCATGAAGTCAACGGGAGCGTGTTCAGCCTTTGCCTTTTCCGCAAGCTCCTGCTGTAGTGCCTCCTCATTGGCCTCCCTGTCGATGCCCTTGCGCTTCCCGACAATGTAGGTCAGTACGAACGGGACAGCCACAGCTACAACCATGCAGAGCGCGAACATTGCGATTGATGCAGGCTGTATCGAGAGGATTCCCGGAAGTCCTCCCACACCGATGGCACTTGCTGTAACGCTTGAGGCAGTGCTGATGATTCAAGCGATGCACGAGCCGGTCATTCCGCAGATGAACGGGAATACATACTTGAGGTTTACGCCGAACATTGCCGGCTCAGTTACTCCGAGATAGCAGGATATACAGGAGGGAATGTTGAGCTCTTTGGCTTTTGCGCTCCTCTTCTGGAGGAATATCATCCCCAATACTGCGCTTCCCTGTGCTATGTTCGAGAGTGCAATCATCGGCCATAACATGGTGCCCCCAAAGTCGGCTATAAGCTGGATGTCTATAGCGTTGCTCATGTGATGAAGTCCTGTGATGACCAGCGGAGCGTAGAAGAACCCGAAGACTGCCCCGAAGATTACGCGGTAAGACCCTGAGATTCCAGCATAGACCGCCGCAGAGATCCATGAACCAACCTTCCAGCCTATGGGCCCAAGAACGAAGTGAGCTGCCATTACCGCAAAGAGAAGGCTGAAAAACGGTACAAGTATCATCTGGACAACCTGCGGAATAATCTTCTTGAAGAAACGCTCCAGGTAAGCAAGCGTGAAGGCCGCCAGCATTGCCGGGATTACCTGAGCCTGATAGCCTATCATGTTGATTTTGATGAAGCCGAAGTTCCACTGGTTTATCGTCCCGTTCGCAAGTGCCGACGCAACACCGTATGCATTCGTGAGCTGTGAGGATACCAGAGTGAGTCCCAGAATGAGTCCGAGCATCTCAGTCCCGCCCATCTTCCGCATTATCGTCCAGCAGATTCCTACAGGGATTCCGACGTGAAAGACCGCCTCACCCAAGAGCCACAGGAAGTGGTCAACCCCTGCCCAGAATTGGGACTGACTCACTAACGTTGCTCCGCCAAAAATCTCCATGCTGTCGATGACGTTCCTGAAGCCCAGAATTAAGCCTCCCACGACAATAGCGGGGATTAACGGGGCGAATATCTCAGCTATCGATGTCATGAGACGCTGAAGGATATTCTGGTTCTGCTTGGACATGCTCTTTACTTCCGACTTTGAGACACCAGTAACGCCGGATATTTCCGTGAAGTCCTTGTAGAAGTCAGCAACTTCATTCCCTATGATGACCTGGAACTGCCCGGCCTGTGTGAACGTTCCCTTGACCGACTTGATGGACTCTATGCGTTTGATGTCCGCAACCTTCGGGTCAACGAGGACATAGCGCATTCGTGTGATGCAGTGAGAGACTGCCGCAATGTTTTCCTTTCCGCCGATAGCGTCGAGGAGTTCCTTAGCGTCTGAAGCAAATTTGCCCATGATAACGCCTCCATAATAGATTTTAGGGGATAATGTAAGTGTACAAATTATAATGCAGGGAGCGAAATTTTTTCATGATTATGTATTTTGGTCTTGGCTCAAACCTCGGCAACCGTCTCCAGAATTTACGTGATGCTCTGGAAAAATTAAGGGAGCTCGGCCATGTCTCAGGAGCAAGCAACGTCTACTCAACCGAACCATGGGGCGGCATACCTCAGCCTGACTACCTCAACGCCTGCGTGAAGGTCGGGAGTGAGTCAGCCCATGACCCCCACGAGATACTCAGAGCCGTTAAGACATTTGAGCGTGAACTGGGACGTGTTGAGTCAGTTAGGTGGGGAGCAAGGAAGATTGACATTGATATACTGCTGGTTGACGGGGTGGTCATGCATTCGCCGGAGCTTGACGTTCCGCATGTCCGTATACCTGAGAGGCTGTTTGTCCTTGTGCCATTAGGTGAGATTGTCCCGGAGGGGTGGCGGCATCCTGAGACCGGCAGGAGCATCCAGGAGATGATCCGTGAGCATGGTGGGGAGGCTTGGCCTTTGAGGGTTGGGGGGCTGTAGTCTGGTATAATATCACGCAAGAGGAGCTCCGGGCGAGTGTACAGGGGCTCTGCAACTACAAGGAGATCCGCCCTGTGGGAAGGGGGTGGTAACATGGCTTCCAAGCGGAAGACGGTACGGAAGCGCAAACCGACCCACAAAAACAAGAGGCGGGAAGTACTCCGGACAGTTTACTATCTCGCCTCGCTCGGTTACGTTCTGGTGCGCCTGTTCTTCTTCATCTGGGATAGGTATTGCCAGTAGAAACTAGGTTTCATCCGCTGGGGTTCAGCCTTACTCCTCGGGCTGTTCCCTGCCTCACATTATAGCACACACATTCCTTCAGTCTTCAGGCAAATTCATTCTGGTATAACATCCTCACTGCGAAGAGGACTCGGGCCGCTGGGAAGCCCACAACGTGGGTGAGTGGCACGCATCACCAAACGGGGAGCTTGCCGTGCGGGAGGAAGTGAGTTACATGGCTTCCAAGAAGAAATCCCGGAAAAGAAAAGCGGCAAGGAAGTTCCCGCGAATGGACATTCTTGCCGCTGCTCTCTACTGGTTGATCCGACTGACCTTCCTGTTATGGGATAGGTTCATAGGTTAGACTGGACCGGGTAATCAACATTTTTTCAACGCGGGGCGGATTCCTCTTCTCCTACCCCGCAAAAATTATATCACACTCCCAATTCCGGCAATCCCCCCAAAATCTCAACAGTCCTCACGCTCACAGTAACCACACGCCTCAGCAAGTCCATCACATACCCAGGCTTCCCGCTCTCACGTCCCCACTCGTTGCAGTCATTCCGCAATCCTGAGTCCTTGTCCACGTCATCACGGTAACGCTCCACAACCCACGCAAGCGCGCTCCTCCCGTTCACCACATACTCCCACGCCTCACGAGGAATCCCCCGCACAGTCAGGCCCTCGTTGTACCGTATCACACGCTCGCCCCCCTCGTCAGCAATCTTCATCCTCTTCACGCGCAGGTCAGACACATACCCCTCAACCTCAACAGGCCACGGGTCAGCTCTCTCATACAGAACATGAAGCCTCCCAAGCTCACGCCCAATCCTCACGAACTCACGGAACGTCCCCGCATCCCTCACCATCGGTACACGCGCAAGCATCTTCTTCGCATCATCACCGAAACGAGCCGCATACTCACGCGACGAAAGCACACCGTAAACGTAGCAGAACACATCCTCCTTCGTTATGCCCCCGTCGCCGTAACGCCCCCGGAAATCCGCAAGGAACTCGTCCCCTATTCCGTCATGTCGCTTCAGCCCGCCCCCGAACAGCCCCCCTTCAGGCTCCCTCGTGTACCAGTACAGCGGAAAACATTGGCCCTTGTCCATAGCGTCCAGGCACGGCAGCGTGTCAGTCATGAGGACGGAAAACGGCTTCTTGCTCCCAATCCCGGGAACGCAGATCACGAGGTTCTGCGTGTGATAGCCGGGGAATATCGAGGGCATCTGATACGTAGCTTCGTTCATGCGCGGATGAAAGTACAGATGCTCCTTCACATACGGGCGGTACAATGACACTCTCACATCGTCAGCGTTGAATGTTACGGCTACGTTGCGTTTTGCGTGAAGGTACAGCGTGTTGCTCCACGAAATTTCATGCGGGTCATTCGTAACGAAGTCCGCGACCCTGTCATCCTTGCCGTGAGAAGAGCCGTGCCACCGTTCACGCTCCGAGTTGTACACCGAAATCATCCGGGCCATGTTGCGGTGAAGAGCCTCAAGCGAGAAGCTGTAGCACCACGCATCCCGGTTAGTCTTCACGCCCGCCGAGTACCTTTCGCCGAAGAGAGCCGGCCTGTCCTCCTTCTTGTTGCCGAGGTTCACGAAGGACCCGTAGATTTCCCCCCTCACCGTCAGCCAGTCGCCGTGTACGTTGGGGGCAATCCGCCTCATTTCCCCCGCCGACATCATCGCGCCGAACGACTCATTCCTCACGAGCTCCGAGAGTTTCGCGCCCCTCTTCATGCCGTCGCCGACCTCGTAGTACCAGATTTCGCAGCCCTTGCGTGTGTCGTCCTTCACCAGCATGGTTATTGCGACCGGGCATCTGCTCCCCTCGCCGAATACCCCGTCCCCTTCATCGCGCCTGAGCTGTCCGCTGGTTAGTGCGTTGCCTCTGAGGTTGAAGACGAAGATGTGAGCGAACTCCTCAGCGAGAGAGAGCCTCATTCCGTCCGCGCTGTTGGAGTCGAGGAATGAAGCGTTTGTCACGAAGCAGACCACGCCCCTGTGAGAGTCCCTGAGCCTGTCAGCCGCCCACCTGAACGCGAGAATGTAGCTGTCATAGAGTGAGTTCTTGTTTGTGGCTGTGCTTTTCGCGGCGTAAGTGGATTTGACGCTTGCCCGGAGCTCAGGGTAGACGGTGTTCTGGTTGTTGTCGTTTGCGGATTTCTGCCCGACGCTGTAGGGGGGGTTGCCGATGATGACGTTTATGGTTCTGTCGGCCTCCTCGTTGGCGGCGCGCTGACCGTTCTCGCGGAATATGGGGTGAAGGACTGGTGTCGGGTCTCCGTTGAGCCTGAAAGTGTCAGTGAGGACCATTCCCGGGAACTCGGAATATTCGCCGTCGTTGAGCTTTGTGAAGGCTGACTCTATGTTGACGGCTGAAATGTAGTAGGGCAGGAGGAGTATCTCGTTCGCGAAAATTTCCCCGTGGTTGTACTTGTAGGTGAGTCTTCCGCGCGGGATGATGCCTGACTGAATGAGCCTTGCGGTGAATGTGCCTGTTCCGCTGAAGGGGTCGAGGATGTGAACGTGGAGTGAGGCGAGTCCGTCGTCGAGTCCGAGAATTTCGCGGGCTGCCCAGTCTGAGCTTCTGAGGATGAAGTCGACGATTTCGACGGGGGTATAGACGATGCCGAGTTTCTGCGCTGTTTTCGGGAATGCGAGGCGGAAGAAGTTATCGTAGATGCGGCGGATGAGGTTCTGTTTTGCGGAGTCGGTCTTTGCTTCGCTGACTGCGTCGTGAACATGGCCGTAGAACTTTTCGAGGCGTGAGTCGTCAGCCCTGAAGCCGTAATGAGTGAGTGATGAGATGATTCTCTGGAGCGCGCGTGAGACTGGGTTTTTCCCGGAGAACTCGGAGAACAGCTCATCGAAGACTCTCTTGCTGACTAAGTGCTGTGCGAGCATTGAGACGGCTTCGTCCTCTTGGATTGAGGGGTTGATTGTGGCTTTGAGGTCGTCGAGGAACTCAGAGAAGGCACGTTTTGCGGCGGGGATTGCGAGGGTTGAGGTGAGGGAGCGTGTGTGAGCTTCTGCGACTGATGCGAGGTCTGATACCCATTTGTCCCAATATTCCCTGTCGCCGCATTTCCTGACCATTCGGACGTAGATGGCCTGCTTCCATGAGTCAATCTCTTCCTGCGTGAAGAAGGTGTAAAGATTTCTGCCTGCGATGACTCGGACTCTGTCGGATTTGCCGTTGAAGTCGAGTGAGTTTATTGTTGCGTTGAACTTGTCGTTGTGCGAGCGGAGTGCTTGTAGGATGTCCCAGACAGCTTTGTACTCTTTGCTTTTGTCGAGGGCAGCGTTAGGGTCTTCGCCGGGTTTTATTGCGACCGGGACGATGACGTAGCCGAATTTTTTGCCGGGGGCTTTGCGCATGACTCTGCCTACTGACTGTACGATGTCGATCTGTGATTTCTTGGGGCTGAAGAAGATAACCGCGTCCAGTGCCGGGACATCAACGCCTTCACTGAGGCATCTTGCGTTTGAGAGTATCCTGCATTCACCGGGCCGGGAGTCTTGCGCGAGCCATCTGAGGAGTCCTGAACGTCTGCCTGCTGACATAGTGCCGTCAATGTGCTGTGCGTCGAATCTGATTCCGGCGGCTGAGTCATTGCGGGGGAAATCGTCTGCGAAAATGTCGCGGGACTCTGCGATGGTTGTGGCGAAGCTGACTGCTCTTGTCATTGGCTGCTCGTCGCCCTGTATGAAGTCGTAATCTTCCTCCTGAACGTCCTTAGCGAGTGCGCGGAGTACACCGTTGATTTTGGCTTTGTCGGTGAGTTCCTTTGTGTCTTCCGCCGGGACCATGAATATCATCACCTTGTAGTCAGAGAGCAGGCGGTGTTCCTCATCGATTGCCTGTGAGAATGAGAGCCTGTGAAGTTCCGGGCCGTAAACTTTCTCGTCATCCATCGAGTAGAGGAGGGCGTTGTGTTCTTGGGCTTTCTTCTTGAGGGCGGCTTTGCGTTCGGGGGTGTCGCCGAAGATTTTGGGTGTTGCGGTCATGTAGAGTCGTTTGCGGGCGCGTATGAAGGAGTCATCATGCACTGCCCGGAAGTAAGAGTCCTCACCGTCTCCGGGGGTAACGCCTGCTGTCCTGTGAGCTTCATCGCAGATAACGAGGTCGAAATCCGGGAGTCCGAGTCCTTGTGCGTCATGAATTGCCCCTAATGATTGGTACGTGGAGAATATGACGGTCATAGAGGAGTCGCGGTGCGTGTGAGTCTGCCATGAGCTGAGGAGGTCTTGCGCGTTTGTTGACGGTTTGAGTGCGAGCTCTGCGGGGGTCATGTCCTCATCGGTTGACTTCTTGCCGACGGTTGAGTCCGAGCATACGGCGAATGAGAGCAGGGGAATGTTCTCGCTGTGGTCGTTGTGCCAGGCGATCAATGACTGGTTGATGAGTGAGATTGACGGGACGACCACGAGGACGAGTCCGCCAATCCCCGCGCAACGTTCGGCGATCTTCAGGGACGTGAAGGTCTTTCCCGTTCCGCAGGCCATGATGAGCTTTCCCCTGTCGTACTGTGCGAACCCTGCGAGTACGTCATCAACGGCGGCGGTCTGGTGAGGGCGTAACTCCTTGCGTTTGTAGCGGACGTTTCCGGGATTGTCGAAGCTGAAAGCCTCCCAGTCGATTGACGAGGCTCTTAGTGTTTCGAGTGTGAGGAGCTTCACGGTAGGATTCTGGCCTGTGAGGGCGTTGCGTGCGTTGTCGCTGAAATTGTCGGTGAGGGTGAACAGAATCCGGGCGGAATAGATGCTCTTGCTGCTGAGAGCGAGGAAGGAGTCGATTTCGGACTTTGTGATTGCGGAGTCGTCCTGCCTGAACTTGCACTGAACCGCGCAATATGTCTCGGAGTCCCGGAGTTGAGCTACGATGTCGATGCCTGTATCAGGTTTTCCCTCGTTGCCGGGCCAGTCGTGCCAGTGCCATATGTCGGTGAACTGTGCTTGCTGGACTCGGTCATGACGGAGGAAGTAGAGGCAGAGCTTCTCGAACAGGCGGCCTTTGTCCGTGCTGTCATTTATGGCTTTTATGATGCTGTCGAGTGGGGACATTGTGAGATTTTCCCTTCTTTGCTGGAATGTGTATAATGATAGCAAAAACCATGAAGGAGGGTTAAACGATGGAGGCAATACGTGAGGAGAGCAATACAGAGGTTTTCGCAGATGGCAAACGTTATACATTGTTCAGCTATGAGGACGTGAAGAAAATATCCGATGAGCTTATAGAGCAAAATATGGAGGCATATCTTGCGCTTGCCAACGCCTGAAATTGTCTTTGACGAGGATACTATTATTGCGCTTCATGATGCGCTTGTGGACAAAACGGGAGGCAGTGAGGGCGTGAGGGACATGGGGCTTCTTTCGTCAGCGATCTATGCTCCGTTCCAGTCATTCGGGGGCTGTGAAATTTACCCGACAGTCTACGAGAAGGCGGCTCGCTTGGGATTCGGGCTTGCGCAGAATCATGCGTTTATTGATGGCAACAAGAGAATTGCGGCTCATGTTATGCTCGTGTACCTTAAGGCGAATGGTATAACGCTGTCTTACACGCAGGAAGAACTCATAGACATATTTCTTGGTATTGCTTCCTCAGAAGTAACGTTTGACGACCTCGTGAGCTGGCTCAAGACCCACAAGGCCGTATAACCCTCACGACATCAAGCCCTCCGTCAAGCATAACTATATCCGCCTTCCTTCCTGCCTGAATGCTCCCGTAAGTCCCATCAAGCCCGACAGACCTCACAGGATTCACACTCGCACACTTCACCGCAACCTCAAGGGGAATATTCATCTCCTTTACTGCCGTCCTCATGCACTCCATCAAGTTCGAGACGCTCCCGGCAATCGTGATACCGTCCTCAAGTGTAGCCTTCCTGCCCTCCTTGATGACCTTAAGGCCGCCGAGCGAGTAATCACCGTCAGGCATCCCTGTAGCCTCCATTGAGTCCGAGATGAATACTACCCTGTCAGTCCCGAACATTCGGAGCGTGTTCCTCACTGCGGCAGGGTGAACGTGAACACCATCACAGATGATCTCAACGTCAACATTCCCATTCTCCACAGCGGCAATTACCGGACCGGGCTCTCTGTGGTTGATGGGGTTCATTGCGTTGTAGATGTGCGTAACGTGGGAGGCTCCGGCCATGAATGCCAGCCTTGCGGTGTCGTAATCACATGCTGTGTGAGCTAGTGATATTCTTGCGGTGTCCTTCCCCTCATGGATGAACGACATAGCTCCGTCAACTTCCGGCGCAACTACTGCAATCCGTATCAGCCCCCCTGACTCGTCCTGAAGTCTCCTGAGCATGGCCGGGTCTGGGTGTGAGATATAGGCGGGGTTCTGAGCTCCCTTCTTCGTGTGGGAGATGAACGGGCCTTCAAGGTTTATGCCGACAAGTGAGGGACATTCGCGGGCAAAATCTCTTGCGGCTCTCATTATCCGGGCAAGCTCATTTTCCGGGAGGGTCATTGTTGCCGGGCATATAGTCGTGATTCCGTTCATGGCCTCGTAGTCGGCTATGGCTTCAAGTGCCTCACTTGTACCCTCGCAGAAGTCATGACCCATGCAGCCGTGAAAGTGTATGTCCGTCAGTCCAGGAATGACGTAGAGACCTTCAGCGTTGATTGTCTCTGCGTTGTCCGGGAACTCGTCAGTGATTATGCCGCCAGTGATTGAGATTGTGCCCTTGTGAAATTCATTGTCGGGTCTGAAAATTATTCCGTCCTTGATTATTATGTTGTTCATTGCCTCTATACTCCCGCAAAAAAAATCCGCCCCCTCAACTCAAGAGAGCGGATAATGTTTCTTGTCCCTACCTGCTCGCCTCAATGAGCTTCTCCATGGCCTCATAGGCAAACTGTACCTTTGTCCCTACAACTACCTGAATGTTCGTGTCCGAGAGCCTCGTTACTCCGGGGATGCCTGAAGATTTTATCTTTCTCTCGTCAACCTGTGAGCCGTCCTTAACTTCAACCCTTATTCTTGTTGCGCAGTAATCATAGCCCTTCAGGTTCTCAGCTCCTCCCAAGCCCTCAAGAATTTTTGCCGCCATCTCGGTGAAGTCGCTCTTCTTGTTTTCATTCTTCTGAGCGTCCATTATCGGGGGTATGATGAAGTCATCAAGGTCATCATCTTCACGCCCCGGTGTCTTGAGGTCGAGCTTTGTGATCATGAACGTAAACACAAAATAATACACTGCCGCAAAGCCCAGACCAATCGGAATAATCAGCCACGGATTAACCGCCATAGGAGCCCTGAAGCTCAACAGCCAGTCAACCATTCCCGCGCTGAAGTTGAAGCCACAACGAACAGGCAGATACGCACACAACGTAACGGATAACCCGGTAAGGAGTGCATGAATGAGGTACAGTCCCGGAGCAAGGAACATGAACGAGAACTCCAGCGGCTCAGTTATGCCCGTGAAGAACGACGCGAACGCCCCGGCAATGAGAAGCCCGGCAGCTGCAGCCTTCCTTTCAGGTTTTGCCGTCCTGTACATCGCGTAAGCCCCTGCCACAAGTCCGAACATCATCACAGGGAAGAAGCCGGTCATGTATATTCCTGTTACCCCAAGCTCTCCAGTGCCTGACCAGAATTTGCCGAGGTCATTGATGCCTATCGTGTCGAACCAGAAAACGGCATTCAGCGCATGATGAAGTCCCAAAGGTATCAAGGCTCTGTTGAACATTGCGTATATTCCCGCGCCTATAGGGCCAAGTCCGACGATTGACGTTCCGAATTTCTCGATTGCCCCGTATACGAACGGCCACACGTAATAGAGAATGACCGAAGCAATGACCGAAGCGAACGCCGTAACGATGGCCACGCAATTTTTGCCGCTGAAGAACGCGAGCCATTCGGGAGCCAATGCGTGCTTGAACTTGTTGAAGCATCCCGCCCCGATGAGCCCGGCGAGTATACCGATGAAGGCATTCTCTATTTTCCCGAACGCCGCAGGTACATTAGCCGCGTCAGTCCCTGTGTACATGGCTATAGCTCCAGACGAGAGCAGGGTGGTGATCATGAGCCACGAGACCAGACCGGCAAGTGCAGGGGTACCGTCGCGTTCGTCTGCCATGCCGATAGAAACGCCGACCGCAAAGAGAACGGGTATCTTGTCGATTATCGCGCTGGCTGCCTTGATGCAGAATGCCGCTATAATGCTGTTAGTCCCCCAGCCTGAAGGGTCTATCCAGTAGCCTATGCCGTAAAGGATGCCCGCCGCAGGAAGACAAGCGACAGGGAGCATCAGGGATCTTCCTATTCTCTGAAGATATTTCATCATGGTGAAAGATATTTCCTCCTACAAAAAAAATGAACTATGTGGGAATTATATAACCCCTAAAGTTTTTCGTGAATGGTACGGGGCTTAAGGAGCTTCATATGTCAGTCCTTCACTCACTACCTCCAACAGTCATATACAAACGCAGGTGGAACGTTGAACACCACAAATCTTGTCTTCATGTGTGAGAATTTCTTCTTCAGGACGTGCTTCATGATTGAGGAGTACTGATAGGCCACAAAATGACCTTCAGGCTTCAGGCATTTCACTACGGCATTGAGTATCCTTACGGTCATTCTAGGAGGCAGGACAGTAAAAGGCAGGCTAGAGATCACAAAGTCAAGGTGCTCTATCCCGTTGTCGTTCATGTAGCTGTAGAGCTCCTGAGCATCACTGTGAAGGCTCAAGCCCTCATGCTCCGGGTGCTCGTCCCTGATCATTTTCTGGAGTGCCGGGTCAATCTCGAACACTAATATTTTTGCGTCCTTCCTTGCACGCTTCACTATCTCACGAGTGAATACCCCTGTACCTGCCCCAAGTTCGGCAATGTATCGTGCATTCTCCCAGTCAACCCGGTCAAGCATGGCCTTAGTGAGAAACTTAGAGCTAGGTGCAACACTTCCTATCCTTCTTGGTGAACTGGCAAAACGCTTCAGGAATGTCATACTCTCCTTGAAATGCAACGGTAATTCCTCCATTGTGCTATTATTCTGATACTCACACATAATTATACAGGGGGAAGAAATTTCATGCCTGAGAACAGAAAGAGGCTCGTTGTCCTTACGGGTGCAGGTATAAGTGCAGAGAGCGGCTTCCAGACTTTTAGGGACTCCGGCGGCCTTTGGGAGAAGTATAACGTTGAGGACGTTGCGAGCATTGAAGGGTGGTACAGGAACTCCAAGCTCATGACGGACTTCTATAATGACATGCGAAAACAGCTCGAAACAGCACAGCCCAATGAAGGCCATAAAGTATTAGCCGAGCTTGAGGAGCACTTTGACGTGAGGATAATCACCCAGAACGTCGACAACCTCCACGAGAAAGCAGGGAGCTCACATGTCCTACACCTTCACGGGGAACTCACGAAAGCCCGCCCCGTTAATGATGACCGTGAGAGCAAGATCATCGACATAGGCTACAGGCCGCTGGCTTACGGGGAAAAGAACTCAGACGGTGAGGAG
This sequence comes from Synergistaceae bacterium, assembly GCA_017405525.1. Taxonomy (GTDB): domain Bacteria; phylum Synergistota; class Synergistia; order Synergistales; family Aminobacteriaceae; genus JAFUXM01. Next base: position 25,665 of record JAFRAH010000011.1, on the reverse strand, counting down.
CTCAGGCCCCACATCGTGTGGTTCGGTGAGGCTGTCCCGGCAATCACTGAGGCGGCTAACCTCGTGAGGAGCGCGGACATTTTCGCGGTTGTAGGCTCGTCATTGGTGGTTTACCCGGCGGCTGGTCTCGTCCATGACTTGAGGGGAGGGACAAGGGCATACCTCATTGACCCGAAGCAGGTTGACGTTCCGGGATGGCTGAAGTTCAGGGTTATACGTGAACCCGCATCTACTGGGTGCGCCGTTATGCGTGATGAGTTGCTGAGAGATTTTGCCTGATGCCCGGCCATTAATCCCTATGCTGAGATTTTGAAGGTGCTATAGAACGGGAGAAAGTATCATTACTGGCGAAAGAAGGCACTTGAACATGACGCGACAAGAAGCAGAACGCATGACAGCAACGACACTAGCCAGAGCTCAGGAAAACCTAGAGCAGCTCATCTCTGACGTGAACGACAACAGCATACCCGTGATAATCGCAACTGATGACGGGAGAAATGCCGTGCTTATCTCTGAAGATGACTGGAACTCATTGCAGGAAACGCTATACCTGTATTCCATTCCCGGCATGGTCGAGAGCATCAAGGCCGCAGAGCGTGAACCATTATCGGAATACACGCCCTATGACCCTAATGAAGAATGGTAAATGTATTTCGTTGAGTTCAGCAGTCAGGCTAGGAAAGACAAGAAACTGTTGAAAGAGGCAGGGCTTGACAAGAAAGCTAAGTTCTTGCTTGACGTTATAGCAGTCAATCCCTTTCAGAGTCCTCCGTCATTCGAAAAGTTACATGGAGATCTTAGCGGCAGTTACTCGAGGCGGATTAACTCTCAACACAGACTTGTTTACGATATTGTCGGCAACGTGGAAAATATTTTGTCGCCCGATGGAACGCCTTATCATGGCATTATCAGGGTAAAAAGAATGTGGACGCACTACGAGTAAAAATCTACAAGGAGGAACAAAAATCACAATGTCATTCAAACGATGGAAGGATGTACCCGAAGTTCAGGACGCAGTAACAAAGCTCGCGGACTCAGCACAGAAATATTCAGCACTCCTAGCCGAAAACACCACCGACAGCAAGTCTCAGGCACAAAAATTATGGTCGGCCATGTCAGCATCATACTGGGATGTTCTCTTGGCACTCGTTGACGCTCAGACCAAGTCCATGCCCGCAACTCTCACCTTTGACCCCGAAGAAAGGCTCTTCATTGACTTGGGCTGCCTCCCCGGTGTCCTCAACCTCAACTCAAAGTTTGACCCCAAAGCCTGGCTCACAACGAAATGCGCGGGCGATATTTTCCCGGTTATGACGTTCTCCGACTATATTGCCGAATCTTGGGCGGCAGTTACCGGCAATGAGGCTCCCGTCCCAGTAATCGGAATGTCCCTCAATGACCGCATCAATACTCTCAACGAAGAGCTGTTCACGGCACAGGGTGAGCGGGATGCATTCATTGATAGTTTGGCCGCAAAATACCCCACCAACCTCAACCTCAAGCAGTCCTTGCAGATCATGGACGAGTTCCTGATCTCAGCAATGAAGGTCAATATGCGCGTTCCTGAATACAGGGAAGGGGACGAGGCAACCCGTCAGAAATTGGCTCAACAGAGGAAAGCCTACAATGACGCGGAGAAGGGCATTCAGCTTTTCGTTTCGTCAGCCCAGAAGAACGAGGCTAACCCCCTCCCAATTCCGCAGGTCGAGAAGTTCACGGCCATGCACGAGAAGACGAAGATACTCGCCAAGGAGATACTCTACTCACAGATTGACGCGGTGAAAATTGCACGGAGGACAAAGAAAATCACCGACACGTGCTCAGGGATGACCGACCAGATGAAGCGTGCCGAACTCAGGGCAATGATCACGAAGAAGCGCGAATACCTCACTGTTCCGGCAAAGAACGCAAGGTGTGATACTTCCCTTCTCTGCCAGCCCGACTCAATGCCCATAGACTACGCAAAAGATTTCGGGATTGTCAGGGAGTTCACCGCTATGGATGTCGAGATGTTCAACGTCCCAAGAGTCAGAATGTACGGAATACCACGCGTAATTTTCGTTCCTGGTCAGGGCTTGGGCACCTATGACTGGTCAGACCACACGATAATAATTCCGGCGTTCCCTGTCGGCGGCAATGACAAGTCCGTGAGCTATGCACTCGGCACTTTCAGGTGGGACTCAGACGAGGACAGGAAGCTCAAGACTCCCTACGAGCAGCAGATAAAGGAGAACAGGAAGAAATCACTCCTAGCATTGGCATCATCATTCTACAAGGACTATTCCCTGTGGCTCACGAAGGAGAAGCGCGGCTACAGGATACTTCCCCGTGAGACGCACAAAGTCTTCACGCTTATGTTCACTGTGAAGGCCGAAGACTAGCGATGCCCATAAACATACCCGGCGACCTTCCTGCGGTCAATGTGCTTGAACGGGAAAATATATTCGTCATGACTCAGAGGCGGGCAATGACGCAGGACATCCGCCCCTTGAGAATACTCATCCTTAACCTCATGCCCACGAAGATAGCCACTGAAACACAGTTAGCTCGTCTTCTGGGCAACACTCCCCTTCAGGTTGAGATTGACCTCCTCACTGTCAGCGGAAGAACTCCCAAGAATACCCCGGTTGAACACATGCTTGCGTTCTACAGGAATTTCGACAGCGTCAGGAACGAATACTTTGACGGAATGATCATAACCGGTGCACCTGTTGAGCATCTACCGTTCGAGAAGGTCGACTACTGGCACGAACTCTGCGACATTATGGAGTGGAGCAAGTCCCACGTTCACAGCACGTTCCATATTTGCTGGGGGGCTCAGGCGGGGCTCTACTACCATTACGGAATACCCAAGATACACCTGCCGCGTAAATTGTTCGGTGTCTTCAGGCACAGGGTTACGCACAAGGGCTCGATATTGTTCCGGGGGTCTGATGATGTCTTCATGGTTCCGCACTCAAGACACACAACCATAATGCGCAGTGATGTCGCGAAAATCCCGGCTCTTAAGATTCTCTCAGAGAGCTACGAGGCCGGGGTCTATGCTGTCTCGACTAACGGAGGCCGTCAGCTCTTCATCACCGGGCATTCTGAGTATGACCCTGACACACTGGCTCAGGAATATTGGCGCGACAAGAGGGCAGGGCTTGCTATTCATGTTCCCTGCAACTACTTCCCGAATGATGACGACTCACAAGCTCCCGTTTGCACGTGGCGTTCATGTGCCAACCTGCTCTACTCGAACTGGCTGAATTACTTTGTCTACCAGCAGACACCGTTTGACGCAAGAAAGATTGCTGACATGGAGTCGGAAAAATTAACCTGAAAGAAGTGAAAGACCATCATGAAAAAGAAACGTTACCTCAGCTTCAAGGTCATGCTGATTATGCTGGCTCTTATTCCACTGTCCATGGCTGTGGTGATTATTGCCGTCGCAACATCAAGCATAATGGTGAACAGCCTCAAGCAGAACACAAAGGAAGAACTCATTGTAGCCTCGAAAGCCCTCAAGGAATATTACGAGTACGACATCCTGAATGACAATGACCTTGTCGACGGCTTCATACGTTACGACACAAACTATATAGACTCAATGCACACAACCGGCGTTGACTTGACGCTCTTCAAGGGGAACATCCGGTTCATGACGACCATCAAGAACGCTCAGGGAAAACGCATCGAGGGCACTCCGGCATCTGATGCAGTCTGGAAGGCAGTGAGCGCGGGGAACGATTACTATTCCGACAGCGTGAAGATCAACGGCATCGATTATCACGTCTACTACATGCCGATACAATACGCCACGAAAATTTACGGCATGGCATTTTCCGGCAAGCCCGCAACCCAAATTCAGGCCGCCGAACGTAATATCTTTATCGTAGTCGGCTCAATAAGCGCAGGGTTGATTTTGTTTTTTGCCGTCCTGACACTGATTATTGCCCGGAAGGTTGCCAACCCCCTACGTGAAGTTGCCGGAAGAATCGAGAAGCTCCTAGACATAAGCATAAACACGAGCACCGAAACCACAAGCAGCATCTACGAGACCGACCAGCTCATCAGGGCAGCCGACAAGCTCAGCGGGGTACTCAGTGAGGTCATAGGGAGGATACAGGATTCAGCGTTCTTACTCACTGACACGGTGAAGTCCACCGCAGAGATGGCAGGTGAGGCGGCGAACTCAGCATCCCAAATTTCGGAGGCCATGCATTCACTCGCACAGTCAACCGTAACAATGGCAGGCAGCGTCCGGGACATCAGCGGCAATGTTGACGAGATGGGGGACGTTACGGGCCAGGCAGTGAGGAACATCGAGAACCTGAACACAAATTCCCAGTCAATGAGCACTGCAAATGCTGAGGCTATGGACTGCATCGGGAAGGTCGAAGCCTCCTCCATGAAGTCATATGATGCGGCATCCCTCATCACCGGAAGAATAGAGGCCACTGATGAGGCTGTGGAGAAAATCGGCGACATGGTAAGCATAATCTCAGACATAGCATCGCAGACAAACCTGCTGTCCCTGAATGCGAGCATTGAGGCGGCAAAGGCAGGAGAGGCTGGAAAAGGTTTCGGTGTTGTTGCCGGGGAGATCAAGAAACTTGCTGAGCGTTCAAACGAATCGGCTGAACAAATAAGGGACATCGTCGCTGAAGTCGAATCATTGTCCGGGGAATGCGTCGAGGCTGCTGACAACATGAAGGCACTCATAACCCAAGAACGTGAAATGCTCTCGGAGGCTCAGGAGAAGTTCAGGGAGCTTGACGGGGCGATAGGGTCATCAATCCGGGAAATATCCTCAGTGTCGGAAATAACCTCAAGACTTGAGGGCATCAAGGACACGATACAGGACGCGGTAAACAACCTGGCCTCAATCTCAGAGGAGACCTCAGCAACAAATGAGGAGGTAGCTGCCTCAGTCGAGACCATTGCGGAAAACGTAAGGACTGTATCGGACAACACAGGGACATTGAGCGGGCTTGCTGATGACCTGAAAGAAGCCATGAGCTATTTCAAGTGAGAAGGGAGGGGAAAATTTTTCACAAATTGACAATGCGATAAAAGCGCGGTTATAATAAATCCCGTCAATCAAATCCATACACAAATTACCAATCTCAAAATGGAGACGTGGCCGAGTGGTCGAAGGCGGTTGACTCGAAATCAACTGAGCAGCTTGCTGTTCCTAGAGTTCGAATCTCTACGTCTCCGCCATTTTTATATGCAAAGGAAGGTATCTCATAACGTCATGAAAATTCTCGTAATCAACTGCGGCAGTTCCTCCCTCAAGTATCAGCTTTTCGACATGGAAGATGAATCAGTCTCAGCAAAAGGCCTCGTAGACAGAATAGGCATTGAAGGCTCCAACCTCACCCACAGGAAGACAGGGGCAGACTCCTTCAAGGTGGAGACCCCGATAAAGGATCACAAAGTTGCGATGAAGCTCGTACTTGAGGCACTGCTTGACGCGAATCATGGCGTTCTGAAATCGCTTGACGAGATTGCGGCGGCAGGACACCGTATAGTTTCCGGCGGCGACCTCTACAAGGAATCAGTCCTCGTTGATGACAAGGTCATGGATGGCCTCCGTATCTGCATACCCCTCGCACCCCTCCACAACCCCGGCCACATCATGGGCATCGAGGCAATACAGCACGCTCTGCCCAAGCTCCCGAACGTTGTCGTGTTCGATACGGCGTTCCACCAGACAATGCCCGACTACGCATACATGTACGGACTTCCTTGGGAGTTCTACGAGACCCACAGGGTGAGACGCTACGGAGCTCACGGGACAAGCCATCACTTTGTTGCTCTCAGGACGGCAGAGATACTCGGCAAGCCGTTAGAGTCCCTCAAGATGGTAACGTGTCATCTCGGCAACGGCAGCTCAATCAGCGCAGTCAAGAACGGAAAGTGCATCGATACGTCAATGGGTCTTACGCCGCTTGCTGGTGTCCTCATGGGAACACGTACCGGCGACATGGATCCTGCGTGCGTTCCGTTTGTCCAGAACATCACGAAGTACAGTGCTGACGAGATGAACAACTTCATGAACAAGAAGAGCGGACTTCTCGGAATTTCGGGAGTGAGCAGTGATTTGCGTGATGTTGAGGCGGCCGCAGAGAAGGGCAACGACAGGGCAAGGCTTGCCATCGACATGCTCGAATACGGAATAGCGAAGTACATCGGGGCATACACCGTAGCAATGGGCGGGCTTGACGTTATAGTCTTCACGGCAGGAATCGGCGAGAACAGCGCGTCAACACGTGAGGCAGTCTGCAAGAAGCTCGAATTTATGGGCGTTAAGGTTGACCCGGCGAAGAACAACATTCGCGGCAAGGAAGCCACAATCAGCGCGGACGACTCAAAGGTCAGGGTTATGGTTGTCCCGACGAATGAGGAGCTCATGATTGCCCGCGAGACCAAGAGAGTAGCATTTGCCTAGCATATTCCACGAAGGACAGAAAGCAATAATCTCACTGCCTCCCAGAAATGACACAGAGGCCGAAATAGTATCGCAATGGGATTTTCCCGAAGGCACTCTGGATTTTGAGGGGCAGGAGTTCATTTTCCCCGAAGGTTTCCACGCTGAGGCATCAACACGCTGGTTTGAGGAGTCCCTGTTGTTCGTGAATATCGGGATTTCCGCAGTCATTGAGTCTGAATGTGCAAGGTGCTTAAAGCCCGTGAGCCTTGAAATATCGGGGGAATTAGGGTATCTTTATTATTCGCACGGTGCCGAGGCTCTTGATGAGTTTGATGACTATATGCCCGTTGAGATTGACTTTTTCGGGCGCATTCTCGATGTTATGCCGCAAATTCAGGAGAGCATCTATACACTCCTTCCCACGAAGATATTATGCCGGGAGGACTGCAAGGGTTTATGTCCTAACTGCGGGGCGGATCTCAATGAAGGGGAATGCTCATGCAGGAACGAGAATATAGATCCTAGGCTTGAGGCACTGCGTAATTTCAACGCCGAATAATAATTTACACAGGGGGATTCACATATCATGGCAACACCGAAACGCAAAACATCTCACGCCCGTACATCACAGCGTAAAGCGAACTGGCTCGGAGCATTGAGCGCACCTGCAACCCAGAGTTGCCCGAAGTGCGGCGAGGCTACACTTGCGCATCATGCCTGCCCTTCATGCGGATACTACAAGGGGCGTCAGGTCGTGAAGGTCAAGACTGACGAGGCAGCAAGCTAGTTCACGGACAGATGAGGAACTGAGAAGGCCGGGGGTCAATAGTATTTGTGCCTCCGGCTTTGTGGTAAAAGATTATGAGCGAGGAAAAATTTTATTACCAGACAGAAGCCGCAGAACTGTTGAAGATGATGATCAGTTCTGTGTACTCGAACAAGGATATATTCCTGCGTGAACTCATCTCCAACGCCTCCGATGCATTGGACAAGCGCAGGATAGAATGCCTCAAGGACAGCGAGCTTGCAGAGAACACCGACCCAGCAATAACGATAACTTCAGACCCCGACGCAAAAACTCTCTCAGTGAGCGACAACGGTATAGGCATGACACGCGACGAGCTCATACAGTACTTGGGCACAATCGCGAAGTCAGGCACTAAGGAGTTCCTGAAGGCCGCAAAGAATGACAACGCGCAGAATGAACTTATCGGTCAGTTCGGGGTTGGGTTCTACTCGGTGTTCATGGCCGCAAGCAGGGTTGAGGTCGTTACGAGGAAGCTGGGCGGTGCTGACACGTTCAAGTTCACGTCAGACGGGGACGGCTCATTCACCATCACTGAGGCAGAACAGCGCAGTGAATGCGGAACAACCGTAACGCTCTTCATGAGGCAGGATGACAACCCTGAAGACGGGGCAAAGAATTATCTTGACGAGTGGACAATCAAGGGTATAGTCTCGAAATATTCGGATTTCATTTCATGGCCGATATACTTCAAGGACAAGATAATAAACTCACAGAAAGCAATCTGGCAGAGACCCGACAGCGAAATAACTGAGGAAGAATACAACGAGTTCTACAAGCACTTAACCCACGACTGGCGAGACCCATTAACCCACATAAAGATCAACGCAGAAGGCTCAACGAACTTCAAGGGATTGTTGTTTGTTCCCAGCGAAGCACCTTTTGACCTCTTCATGAACCCTGAATCCGGCGGGATAAGCCTCTACATCAACCGCGTGTTCATCATGAACGACTGCAAGGACTTGATACCCGGCTACCTGAGATTCATACGCGGGGTTATAGACAGTGAAGACCTGCCATTGAACATTTCGCGCGAGATATTGCAGGACGAACCTATAATCCGGGTAATCAGGAGGAGCACACAACGGAAGATATTTGCCGAGTTCAGGAAGCTGCTTGAGAATGACAGGGACAACTACATAAAGTTATGGCTGGCGTTCGGAAAAATCCTCAAGGAAGGAATAATTCAAGACCCCGAACAGGCTAAAACCCTCCTGGGAATATCGCTCTTCAGGACAACGGACAATGACGGCTGGACTACACTTGCTGAATACGAATCCCGGATGAAGCCCGAACAGAAAGGGATATACTGCCTTGCGGGGCGCGACAACTTGGCGGCACTGAAAGCCTCCCCGAAACTTGAGCCGTTCACGTCAAGAGGCTATGAAGTCCTGTTGATGACAGACCCAGTTGATGAGGTGATTTTGTCGCAGGCTAACTTCATACTTCCTGAAGACGCTAAAGACCTCCTGAACATCGCACGTGATGACGTTCTGCCCTACAGTGAGGACGAGAAGAAGGCCAATGACGAAAAGCTGAAGGAGCTTGATGCTGACTTTGAGCCATTGAGGAAGCTGGCACTTGAAGCAATGCCGGGAAAACTGGAGACAGTCAGGCCGTCATTGACGCTCACAGGATCGCCCGCATGTCTCAGGGATGCGCCGGGGGGAATGTCCCTGCAGATGGAGAACCTTATGCGTTCGGCAGGACAGACACCGCCCGTTCAGAAACGTACGCTTGAGCTCAACGCCTCACACCCCGCCGTGAAGAAGCTGGTAGAGATGGCTGGGAACAATGACCCTAAGACGGCGGATATTCTGAGGGTGCTGTATGAGCAGTCAATGATCCTTGAGGGTGCAATGCCGGAGGATCCTGCAGGTTTCGTGAAGCGCATTGATGACTTGATGACGCTCGCGCTGAGGGACGGTTAAACGATGCCGTTCTTACGTGTAGCACAGCTCAGGAACAAGCCAAAGCCTGAACCTGTACAGGAAGAATTGAAGCTGCCTCCCGTTATTGAGGAGGAAGAGCAGGAACTTGAGGAGCTTGAACCCAAAAAGCTGGAGGAACTTAACAGGCTGATTGATGCCAAGACTGAAGAGCCGGAGGAAGCACACGCGCCTGAACCTGAGCATGAAGAGCCGCAAGCTGAGTTAGTGCCGGAAATCACGGATGAAGCCCCGGAAGCCTTACAGCCTGAGATTTTGCCAGAACCCGAACACGAAGAAGCTACGGAAGAACCACAGGCCGAGACTGACCATGAGCCGGTAATGGACGAGATTACCGAGCCCGAACCTGAAGATGGGCCGGAGTTACAGCCGGAAGAGCCTCATGAAGAATCACAGGACGAGCTCCCCGCTGAACCTGAAGCAGACGATACGCCGGGAGAATCTGCCGTGTTGATGGAAATCGTCCACAAGGCTGAAGCGTTCCTCAAAGCACTACAAGCCTTGCCGCCCGAAGCTGATGCGTCCTTGAAGGCCATTGCCGAAGCCTTGCAGAAAATACCAGCTGCAGAACCGCCTCTGCCTGAACCTTCACAGGAAGCCCAAGAAGCCCACGAAACTTTGCAGGAACAGCCGGATGAACCAGAGGCCGAAATTACCCCTGAACCTGAGACACTACCAGAAGAGGCTGATGTGCAGGAAGAAATCACAGAGCATGAAGCACCGCCGGAACTTGAGGAGGCTGAACCAGAGGATTATGCTGAAACTTTTAGCGGGATTGAAGAACCTCCGGCTGATAGTGAGGGCGTTCATGTTCCTGAAGCTGACGGGGGCAGTGCTGATGTTCTGGAGATTCAGGAAGAAGAACCATCTGACGAGGAAACAGGGTTTGTTGAAGCTCCTGAAGATGTTACAGGAGAAGTTGAGGAAGCTGCGCAGGATGAGCAGGAAGAACAGGAAGAGCCTCAAGAACCGGAAGATATGGAGACTGCCGCAAAACCAGAAGAGCCGCAGGACAATGAAGCCGACTATGACGAGAACTCACTGCTTGATGATGCGCAGGAACCCGAAGCCTCGCCTGACGTTGAACCTGAACCACAGACTGAATTACAGCCTGAACCTGAAGCAGAACCAGAGCCACGAATACCGACTGAACATGAACCAGAGCCCGAAGCCCAGCAGGAAGCCCCGGAGCCTGAGCCCAGCCCTGAGCCTGAACAAGAGCCCGAAGAACCCAAACCCTCAAAGGACTATAGCGGCGCGACACTCGACTACGATTTTACTTCAGGTGAACGCTACGTGGACAGGGTCTCGACCAAGACGGAGTTCGACAAGATGCTTGATGAGCTCTCGGCAATCAGCAAGGATCTTCTCTCGTGGGAAGTCGAGAAGTTCGCAAAGAAATATACCGACAAGTTCCAGGACGGTGAAGATTCCTCAGTGGCTGATGAAAGGAAGTTCGAGGCATTCCTAGGAGGCTACATCACGAACGCGGCCATGTTGCTTTACGATATAGGCTACAGGTCAGCGGCCATCAAGCAGCTCGAACAGGCAAAGAATATCCTTGAGGCCCGCAAGAAACTTGAGGACGAGACAGCCGAAATCAAGACACGTGTTGAGGAGGAAGATGCATCTGTTGACCTGTCGGATATACTCGGACTTTTCGGGGACGGTTAGAGGCACATAATGAGAACGACATAACAACAGCTTTCGTTGAGATAAACGGAGGCTGTTTTTTTATGGTGCTGTATAATGTCATAGTCTCACAACAACATAAGGAAGTGTACACATGAAAATTCTGTTTATCTTCATTGACATGCTCAGGCCGGGTCTCCTGAACTTATGGGACAGCTCACAGCCTGAGAGTGCTTTGGACAGAGAGCTCAAACAATGGGGGGGGGGGTAATATTCACTGAGTGCTATACCCCTGCTCCTGATACCCCCAGAAGCCACGGCTGCCTTTGGTCGTCAAATTATCCCAAGTTCAACGGCTGCAACATACGGGGCAAATACCCGCTCTACTACATGAACGACAATATGCCCAACCTGATGCGGACCTTTCGGGATAATGGCTACAGCTTCAACATTTTCGAGCCATACTTACAGCACCGCGCAGTAAATGACAAAGAAATATCTCCTTCCTTTCCGTTCTTTGAGGGCAGGCCAGCCCCGGAAGATACTTTCTCACACGGCGTAAACCTCCCGGAATACCTGAAAAGCCTGAAGGTAAAAGACAACTCACTGACCGTCCTTCGTTTCGGGGATTTCCACAACGTCGTCGATAATTACTTCTCTATCACCAAGCACGTACGCAGGCACGGCCTCGGAATGTCTGCCGGAATACTTGAATGCATAAGGTCAAACCTCCCAATTGACGATTTCGACCTCACAGTCTTTTACTCGGATCATGGCTTTAAGGAACGTGATGAGAATTTCGACACCCCCCTAAAAGTTCTCGGCAAGGCAAGAACCCGTATCATGATGTTTGTTCGGAGGAAGGGCGATACTGTCCTGTCCAGAAACGAAAGGCTCTCCAGCATCATGGACGTTTACCCCACCGTTCTTGATGCCTGCGGTATACCCTACAACCAGAACGCCATAGAGGGACGCAACATGTTCACCACGCCGGGCCATGATATGTTGCTTTTCGAGGACTACCTTGGGATGCATTCGGGGAGCGGTGAGGTTGACATCTGGGGGGTGAGAACAGCGAGGGGGCTTGCCTGTACAGGGAGTAATCTCACCTGGGAGGCTGACTATGACATTACCGGCGAGGAAAAAGAAAAGTTCACAGCCATACTCTCAGAGAAGGCCAGCGTTTTCGCAAGCTGTGTGAAGGCAGAACATATCCGCAGAATCACGAGCGGAGGCAGGTGGATATCTTCATGGCATCACTATGACGGCTCCAAGCCAAAGAAACTCATGATAACGAGGCTAAGGTACCTTATGCGCGACTTCAAGGGCTTCATGGCCAAGGCAGGCAAGTCAATACTGGGTATGCTCAAAATGTACAAGTAGGCAATGGCAGCAGCTTCCGTTAAAGTGAACGGAGGCTGTTTTTTTTTGCGTGCATGATATAATTTTCTTACCCAAATTCTTTATACAATCCAAATCTATACAGCAGGGAGAGATCTGTTTTGCTGAACAAAAGATTCATTGCTTCAGTCCTTGTTCTTGTGCTTTGCTTTGCACCCATGGCCGCGGCTTCAGTCTACGAGGGTCAGCGCGTCCGTATCGTCATCGGCTCAACGGCAGTCTCAGGCGACAGCTACATGGTTGCCGACATCGTGAACCGTTACCTCCAGAAGTACCTCAAGTGCAGCTCAAAGGTTGACCCAATCGGCGCAAATGAGGCCTTCGCGACAATCAGGACAGCCGCACCTGACGGAATGACCTTCATGATCTTCCACGACATGACCTATCTCGGAGTTCTCTTCGGGAGCTACGGGGAAGAATATGACCTCGAGAACATGGTCATTGGCCCGCGCGTTGGTCAGAACCCCGGCTCATGCTTCGCTGGCAAGACCAACGCACCCTACAAGGACATGAAGGAGCTCGCAGAATGGCTCAAGGCCGACAATTCCCGCACCGTAAGGCTCTCGGTTGAGCTCGGAAGCGTCAGCAACCTCGCGTTCGTCATCTATTACGTCTGGCTCAAGGACACATACGGTGAAGAAGTGGCCAACCAGATGAGATTCGTTCTCGGCGGCTCAACTGACACGAAACTTCAGCAGCTCTGGGACAACAACGCGGATGTTATCTTCGGGGATTACAGCTCATTCCTCCAGTACACGAAAGAGGGCGTTGATGAGCAGCTCGCATTGAGGTACGTCGGCATAATGGACAGGATTCCCGGAAGAACTGACCTTCCAGTTTATGGCGACATGGGCATAACGATGGACGGAAAGCCCCTCTACTTCTCCAAGGACTTCCTCATCTACCTTCCCAAAGGAACACCTGATGAAGTGGTCGCTGAACTTGACGAGGCAGTCGCAAAGATGCAGGCTGATCCTCAGTTCCAGGAAGACATGGCAAAGATGACCTATGCAGGCAATACTTTACCCAGCAAAGAGGCAAAGGACTTCATCTATGCCAAGCGCGACGCAATCAAGAAAGTACTTTCAGAAGCTCCCAACATTGAAGACCTGGAGTAACTCATAACGATTAACAGCCTTCCTCTCTCAAAGGGGAGGGCTTAATATTTCAAGGGGGTGTATTAAGTTGCAAAAGATGCTCAGGGAATGGCTCAAGATCAGGAATATGCACCTGTTCTTCCCGTACGCAATCGGAACAATCTGCGCAATACTCTTCGTGATAATCCTCATACAGCGCGCCATAAAGTGCAAGAAGGAAGGCACTCCGTTCATCAACCTCAAGGGGTATCACTTCTTCAGGCCCGGCTACGACAAGGTGAAGCTCTGGGGCTCGTTCATACTCTTCATACTGTACGTTATGGCACTTCCTGTACTTCATTTTGCGTGGGCAAGCGTTGTATTCATCTTCCTGTTCAACGTCCTCTTCGAGATGAAGCCGGGAAAGCCCTTCGAGGCTAAGAGCGTACTCATCTCGGCAGTGATAGCGTTTGCAGGCTCATGGGGGGTCTGGTACTTGTTCTACCAGGTCTTCAACATAACTCTTCCGTAAAGGGGTGAAAGTCATACCATGTTACTGAATTTAGGGCTTGCGCTTTTAGGGACTGCAGTAGGAATAATCTTCGGGGCAATTCCCGGAATGACCGCAACAATGGCAGTGGCTGTATTCCTGCCCATGACCTACGCATTCCAGTTAGTCCCTGCGCTGTATCTTCTGTTGGGGCTCTACGTCGGGGGGATTTCCGGCGGACTCATCCCCGCAATACTCATCAACGTACCCGGAACACCGTCGAGCGTCTGCACAGGGTTTGACGGCTACCCCATGGCACGAAGGGGAGAGTCTGAGCGCGCCCTCAAGATCGGCATAACCGCGTCATTCTTCGGGGGGATAATATCGCTCATCGTCTTGGCATTCCTCACTCCTCCGCTCGCAAGAATGGCCATAAAGTTCTCAGCAATCGAGAAATTCCTGATTATCCTTTTCGCCATGACCGTTATTGCTGCCCTCTCGAAAGGCTCAATGACTAAGGGAGTTTTCGCGGGCTTCTTGGGAGTCCTGTTGAGCCTCGTGGGTGAACTCTCCATGAACAACCGTATGCGTATGGTGCCGGATATGCTCAAGAATGAGTTACGCAGCGGCTTCCAGTTATTGCCGTTGTTGATTGGGCTGTTCGCTATCTGCCAGATGTTCCAGGAGGCCGAAAAGGGAATGCAGAGCAACAACCTCGAAGAAGGCGTTACGGTTGAGGGAGCGCGCAAGTTCTCGTTCTCCGACTTCAAGGGCCAGACCGTCAACGTCATACGCTCGTCATTGCTGGGTACGTTCATGGGGATTCTTCCCGGTGTCGGCGGAAGTGCGGCATCACTCATAGCCTACAGCCAGACAAAGAGCTTCTCCAAGCATCCCGAACTCATGGGCAAGGGTGCTCCTGAAGGTCTAATCGCCTCCGAGTCCTCGAACAACGGACTGACGGGCGGGGCATTAGTGCCTCTGCTCTCACTGGGCATTCCGGGAGACGCTACAACGGCAGTGCTGATAGGTGCATTCCTCCTTCAGGGTATACAGGTAGGGCCGCTCTTCATTGGGCAGAACCCCGAAATCTGGAACCAGATACTTTGGGCGTTATTGGCCTGCAACGTCTTGATGTTCATCGTAATGTTCTTCCCGATTAAGCTCATTTCTCAGGTCGTCAAGGTCAGGAGCGCGAGAATGTACCCGGTAATCCTCCTCATGTGCATAGTCGGGGCATATGCGACACGTTCGGGCGTTATGTTTGATGTCTGGTGCCTGCTCTTCTTCGGGGTTATCGGCTTCATCATGAACAAGATAGGACTTCCTACAGCACCGTTCTTAATCGGCTTCATACTTGGCGGCGACCTCGAAAAGTATTTCATTGAGGCAGTGAAGGGGAATAATTACGATTTGGCAGTGTTCTTCCAGCGGCCTATAGCACTTGTGATCTGGGCACTGATAGCGATATTCCTGGGCTATTCAATCTGGGACAACATGAAGGGCGGAACTCTCGAAAAAATGGGAGTCAAGGACTAACACACAAAGGAGACACAAAGAATGATACCAACGATAAAGAAAATGGACGTTTACCCCGTCGCCGGCCATGACTGCATGGAGCTCAACCTTTCGGGAGCGCACGGGCCGTTCTTCACGCGGAACATCGTAGTGCTTGAGGACTCGAACGGGAATCTGGGATGCGGTGAAGTTCCCGGCGGCCAGAAAATCACGAAGGCACTCGAAGACATCAAGCACCTCGTGGTAGGCACAAGGCTTGCGGACTACAAGATGACGCTCAACAACGTGCGCAAGTGGCTCGACGCTAACATCAAGGACGACGTGAGGGGACTGCAGACATTCGACCTGAGAACGGGCGTTCATGTGGTTACGGCGGTTGAAGCACCGTTGCTTGACCTCATGGGGAAATTCCTCGACGTACCGGCGGCGGCACTCATGGGCGACGGAATACAGAGGGAACGCGTAAGATTCCTGAGCTACCTTTTCTACGTTGGCGACAGGAAGAAGACAGACCTTCCCTACGAGGAAGAACCCGACTCACCTTGCGACTGGTACAGGCTGAGACACGAGGAAGCATTAACCCCCGAAGCAATCGTAGCACTCGCCAAAGCAACACACGAGAAATACGGCTTTGAGGACTTCAAGCTCAAGGGTGGAGTGTTACCGCCCAAAGAAGAGCTCAAGGCAGTACAGGCGATAAAGGCGGCATTCCCGAACGCAAGGGTAGATCTTGACCCCAACGGATGCTGGAGCCTCAAGGAAGCACTGGAGATTGCCCCACAGCTCAAGGAGTGCCTCGCTTACTGTGAAGACCCCGTAGGTGCTGAGGGAGGATTTAGCGGTCGTGAGGTCATGGCCGAGTTCAGGAAGGCGGCAATGATGCCCACAGCCACGAACATGATCAATACTGACTGGCGGCAGATGTTCCACGCGTTGATCCTTCAGGCTGTCGACATTCCCCTTGCTGACCCACACTTCTGGACGATGAACGGAAGCGTCAGGGTCGGGCAGCTCTGCAACGACTTCGGCCTCATGTGGGGGTGCCACAGCAACAACCACTTCGACATCTCCCTCGCTATGGTCGTACAGTGCGCGGCGGCAATCCCCGGAAAGATGAACGGCATAGATACCCACTGGATATGGCAGGAAGGTCGCGAACGCCTCACGGTCGAGCCTATGCAGATAGTCGGCGGATGCATTGACCTGCCCAAGAAGCCCGGACTTGGTGTTGACGTTGACCTTGAGCAGGTGAAGAAGGCCAATGCCCTATACTTTGAGCACGGATTAGGCGCACGTGATGACGCAATCGGAATGCAGTACCTGATACCCGGCTGGAAGTTCGACAACAAGAAACCCTGCTTAGTCCGCTGACGAACAGGAATAATTCATGTCCCCTTGCCTGAAAATTGGCGGGGGATTTTTTTTACCTTTGCGTAAAATTAACTAGGATTTTGACCGTAATTTATGAATAGTCTATAATCTCTCACATAACAATCTCCCGGAAAAGGAACAAAGAAATATATACCATGAACAAGAACTCTTACTTTATTTTTACAGGAGCTTTTTTTGCGTTATGTCTTCTCTTGTGCGTTGGAGTATGGTTCTCTCTGAAACAGCTTTATTCCTGCCGTGAGGAATATGACCAGCTTGACGCAGAAAGGCACAACAACACCGGCATAATCTCAACACTTGAGGCCCGGAATGCCAGCCTCTCGCAGATAACTGAGCTCAACATAAACCGTGCAATGGCTGTCCCTGATGTCGTGGCGTTCTACGGAATGATAACCCCTATTGCCGCCAGCAGAAGGATAAGCCTTACTTCAATGACATTGTCGGGAGGAGATTCCCAGGGAGGAAAAGAAAACGCCATCACACTAAGGCTGTTTGCGAATTACTACCAGTTTGCCGGAATGCTCGCTGACCTGAGAAATCTTAATGTCCCCTCGAAAATCATTTCCCTCAAGATAAACCGCAACCATACCTTGCCCGAAGAGCTCATAGAAGCCGAGATGACCCTTGAGGTCATGACGGAGGAATAGCACGATGGACAACAGCCGGGAAACAGCCGTTCACCTCTATGAAGTTCTAACGGGCGTGTTCAATGATGAGCAGTCAAAAATAATCAGGCTCTCATGTTTTGCCGTACTTTTTCTTGGGATGGTCTGGGCAGGGTTCAACTATTTCCGCGCTACCATCCTTTCAGACACGACTACCCCCATTGATGAGGAGCTCTTCCAGGACACGAGGCCGCCCAGCAATGAGGCATCAATTCAGCGTATCGTAGAGCTTGCCCGGACAGTCGACACAATGAGGGCAGGAGGTGAGGCTATCGTCTATGCCGTCCAAGCTATGCACAGGATGCCGTTCAACCTTGACCCTGTGGAGTACAGTTCAGTTCCTTCCGGGACCGATGCCAGTACTGCGATGCTCCCGCCTGATGTCCCGCCTCCTGGTGCTGCTGAGCCGCAGGCCGGGCCTCTGACCGTGAGAATGATCATGACGGCAGAAAGCGGCCAGAAGATCGCGGTAGTTGATGCCGGGGGGAAGAGTGCCGTTGTCGTTCGGAAGGGCGATGAACTTCCGGGGAATGCAGGATTTGTTGCCTCGATAACCTCAAACGCTATCACGGTGATATTCAACAATAAGGAAGTCAGGTACGAAATCAGCGAAATAAAGAAATTTGACGAGATAAAATAGTATAATATATTTTACTTACTCAAAATTCAGGAAAAGGTGAAGTGAAAATTAGTTATGTTACGTAAATCATGTTATGTTTTTATTCTTGCGTCCGTATTGTTGATATTCGCTTCTCAATCTTTCGCCGCCCAAAGGAAACAAAAATATTCAGGCCCTCTTCTTACTGGATGCCGGATTTACCAGCTTGGAGAGAATGAATTTATCCTCAAGCTCTCAGGAAGAAAGCTCAGCCGTCCAAAATATGACACTGCCGGTGAATCACTTACTGTTACACTTTACGACACCATAGCCGAAAAACCTTCAGCCATAAACGCCGCGCTATTATCCACGATTGAGGGCAGCCCCCTGATTTATGAGTGTCTTGTGAGGAACGTATCAGATGATGCCTCCCGAAAAGTAGAGATCGGCCTTAAGTCAAACCTTCCCCTTAGCGTCAATTCCTCCCAGAACTCATATGAAGGCTGGAATATCCGCGTGAAGTCCCAGAAGCCCCATGACCTCATTCCGGGACAAGCCTACCTTCCACCGCCAAGGCGATACCCTTCCCCGATGTCATCACTGCCTTTCAGCGTGAACCAGAAAGTAACCCTTGAGCTCCGTGATGCAGAACTCCGTGATGTTGTCCGCGGCCTCATGTCCTACCTCGACCGTAACGTCATACTTGACTCGACTTTTCCCGGCAATGTTCTGGTTACTATGACGCTGGTTGATGTCAGGATTGATGAGATACTGAACTACTTTATGCGGACGTATGACCTTGCCGCCTACAATGCCGGGGCGAACACGACAATATTCGGGACTTACGAGGGGTTAAGCAGGCTTTCAGGGGCAAAGAGCCTCAAGTCATTCCACATAGCTTTTGCCGACCCTGCGAAAATCAGCGGAATGTTGAGGAGCATTGCCGGGCTTGAGGAAAATTCAGTTACTGTTGACGAACGGATGAGGACGCTCTACGTGAGTGCAAACCCGGTGAAGATGCAGGAGGTTGAGGATCTCATCACTCTTCTTGACGTTCCGCAGAAACAGGTGATGATACAGGCGAGCATATTCGAGTTCAGCGACTCCGACAGCCTTGCAGTTCAGGCCGCCCTTGACATTGCCTATGATGATATACGCCTGAGCTTGGGAGGGACTACGGGGCTTGCAGTGGACTACCAGCAGGACAGGTCAGTGAAGGGCCCAAGAACCATACGCACAGCAAGGACGATACAGGCAACATTGAGTGCACTGGAGACCAAAAGCAAGGGAAAAGTCCTCGCTAACCCCTCAGTGATTGCTACGGACGGAAAACAGGCAACTATAACCCTGACTCAGGATTACCCCTACGTTTCGAGCAGGAACAAGGATGACGGCACAGTAACATGGTCAACCGAGGAGGTCGGGCCAAAGCTGACGTTCACGCCCCAAATAGGACGGGACGGGTACGTTACGCTTGCGCTGGACATAAGCACGGGTGATGTCGTCGACCAGCAGACCAGCAGCACGGGCGAACAGATGCCCATCACTACGACGAGGCAGGTTACGACTGAGGTACGAGTTAGGGACGGAATGCCTTTCGTCATCGGGGGGCTCTTCCGGGACGACACAAGCCGGAATGTCTCACGTATCCCGGTACTGGGGAATATCCCGCTTTTGGGGGAGCTCTTCACGTACAGGTACAACTCACGCACGAAGTCTCAGGTTGTGATGGTGATAACGCCGTATATTCTTGACAGCAATTAGAGCGTGTAGGCTATAATTATCCGTCAACAAATCAAGAAATATACAGGAGGTAGTATTCCAATGGCACAGGTAGCAGACACCACTACTTTCTATGTCGGCCTTAAGCTCCGCTGGCAGGATGGTATCTGGGAGATAGTCGAGTACGATCACCACAAGATGGGACGCGGCGGGGCAGTAGTCCGCACGAAATTACGGAACGTTGAGACCGGCTCAATCGTGGAAAACTCGTTCAAGCCCGGCGAAAAGTTCGAGCGCATAATCTACGAGGACAAGCCCGCACAGTACAGCTACAGGGACGGCGAGGACTATGTGTTCATGGACTTGGCGACCTATGAGGAGATGAGGTTATCCCCGCAGGTCCTGGGTGATGCCGCGAAATATCTCGTTGACGACATGGAGATACAGATTGAGTATTTCGAGGGCAAGGTCATGGGCATAGAGCTTCCCAAGAGCGTAACGATGAAGGTAGTCGACACACCCCCCGCGTTCAAGGGCGACACAGTAACAGGCGGCGGGAAACCTGCAACGCTTGAGACCGGCCTTGTAGTAACTGTTCCTGTGTTCGTTGAGCCGGGAGAAATGATAGTAGTAGATACGAGGACAGGCGCATACCTTGAGCGCGCAAAGAAGTAATGCCTGACTCAGACGACAAGAAGGCCGCTAACGGCGGGATGATCCACATCTCCGAAGACGTTATAGCCGAGCTTGCCCGCAAGACAATACAGGGAATACCCAACATAAAGACAGCCTCCGGGCTTGCGTCGAAATTCAGCATAGGGCGCAAATCCGGGGGTGTTCGTGTTTCAGTGGAGCATTCGCGCGGGACAGTGGCTGTTGATGCTTACGTTCTCGTGAAGTACGGCCAGAGGATACCCGATCTTGCATGGGACGTTCAGGAGAAGATCAAGGACAACTTGGAACGCTACACGGGCTATGACGTTAAGGCAGTGAATGTGAACGTTCAGGGGATATACACGAGCACCGGGGACAACATCCAGATGAGCATAGAGCCTGAGAACCCTTCAGCGGAAGACGAGGCGGATTAGGCCATGTATTTTTTGTGGAGGAACACGCCATACGGGATTATCCGGGTATCGTATTCGGGGCTCTATGATTTTGCTGGTAGCATCCTGAAGCCCAAGTTGAGGCTCTACAGTGCGACACTCTCACCGTCCGGGAAGAAGGAACATGCTGATTTGTCGCTGGTATTCTCTGAGGAAGACCTGACACCTGAGACGAAGGCCAAAATTGAGGAACATATAGCCTCAGTGTTGAAGCCGATGGGAATAAAGGCAGTGATAGTATGGGCGAGCCCTGAGCGTGGAATTATGCCGGTTCTTCAGAGCCCGTACACGTGGGCAGGGATTGCCTCATGTACCGCTGTGGCCATTACTGCCGGGCTGAAGGGGCTTTTCTGGTCTGTGTTCTGGGGAGCGTCGGTGTGGTTCATGATGAGGGGGCTGAAGTTTGCGGCCGGGAAGTTCAGGAGTGCGTGAGATGACGGACAAGAAGAAGTTTATCGGCAGGAAGTTCGGGGCAATCCACCGTTCAAGGGAGCTTGCGGTGCAGTTCCTTTGTTCGCTGGACGTTTACCCTGAGCAGGATTTTGACGCGTCGCTTGAGCTTTTCCTGAACCTTGACGATGTGGCCAAGGATGACACGCCCGAAGTCAAAGACAGATGCCGTGGCCTTGTCTCTGAGGTCTGGAACAGGAAGACCGAGATTGACGGTGTATTGCTCCGAGTGGTTACCGGGTGGCGGCCTGAACGTATGGTCAGCGTGGACAGGACGATACTGCGTCTTATGGTGCTTGAGGGTTTCATGCTGAAGACTCTTCCGGTGAAGTCTGCGATCTCTGAGGCATCATCACTTGCTGACTCATTCGGGACGAAGGACTCATCACGGTTTGTTCACGGAGTAATGAACAGGGCGGCAAAATACTTTGAGGGCATCATAGAGGAACAATAAGGAAGAGTAGAGAAAGCCCCCGGTTTTGAGGCCGGGGGTTATTTTTTTGGGTTGATACTATTGGGAGATGATGTAGATGGTTTCGGATTCGAGCTCTGAGCCGTTATGCGTTGCCTTTACGCAGACCTTGAAGTCTCCAGTTACGAGCTCAGCCTTGAGTGTGAATGTCCCATCATCTGAGATCGTGATACCTTCAGCGGGTTTGTCGTCAATCATGACCGTAACGCCTGAAACCTCAACGCCCCAGTCGCCGAGAATGAAGGTTACAGGTTTTCCGGCCATGACGGTAATTAGGTCGCTGTCTCTGCCTTTTCCGGCTTCAAGAACGTCATCACTGGCCACACTCAGCGTTGCACTGAGGGAGAGAGTACCTGCCGGGTTTGCGGGGAGTGCTTCAAGCGTTCCGGGGCTCTCAGGAGTTGCCGGGAGTCCCGTTGTGTTTTCTGCCGGGATGTCGGCTGAAGGGTTGTCCGCAATGTCGCCAAGCAGTGCATCATTTGCCGCTGAGGCTGCCGTTACTTTGACGGTGTACTTCTTCGTTCCAGCAGCTCCATTCTTGTCTTTGGCCTTGATTGTGAACGTATATGTGCCTTCCTTTGAGGGAGTGCCTGAGATTTTCCCGGATGACTTGCCCAGTTTAAGGCCGGTGGGTAATTGCCCGGATGAGACCGTCCATGTATAGGGGCTCGCACCACCTGATGCTTTGAGGGTCTTGCTGTAGCTTGTATTCTTTGGGAGGCTCGCGGCAATCTTCCCGGATACTGTCGTTTGAGTTACAGTTATGGTGTACTTCTTTGTTCCGGCCGCACCGTTCTTGTCTTTGGCCTTGATGGTGAAGGTGAATTTTCCGGCTTTGGTGAGAGTGCCTGAGATTTTCCCGGTTGAGGCTTTGAGCTTGAGCCCGTCCGGGAGTTTCCCACTGCTCACGCTCCAAGTGTAGGGTGCTGTTCCGCCCGATGCCGTTAGCGTCTTTGAGTACCACGCTTTTCTCGTGAGTGTTGAGGCAATCTTTCCTGATACTGTCGTCTGCGTTATTTTTACAGTGAAGATACATGTCAAGCTATGACCAGCACTATCGGATAACTTAAGGGTGAATTTGAACGTTCCTGCCTTGATGGGAGTACCCCTCAAGTAGTAGTACCTCCCTGACTGGTTTGTTTTCAGGCCATTGGGTATAGTCCCGCTGACCATTCTCCAAGTATAACTTCCACTTCCTCCGCTTGCGGCAACACAGCTTAAATAGTACCCCTTCCTGAAGCCCTTCTTGAACGTATAGCTGATAGTCAGCGGGGCTGTCTGTTCCGGGCTTATGGTAACCATGAAGTCTTTTGTCCCCTCTGCGCCGTTGGTGTCGACTACCTTGAGCTTGAAGTAATATGTACCTGCTGTTGTAGGAGTTCCTTTCAGGTAGCAGTAAGTCCCTGATGGGCTTAAGCTCAGGCCGTCAGGAAGAGTTCCGCTCTCTTTGCTCCACGTGTATGGGGCTGTTCCTTCGCTCACGCTTACCCAGTCGGAATATGACGTGCCTACTGTACCATTCTTGAACGTCCAGCTTATGGTCAGAGTTGCAGGCTTGATGACTACCGAGAAAGATTTTGTTCCCTCTGCGCCGTTGGTGTCAACTACCTTAAGCTTGAAGTGATAAGTTCCTGGATTAGTGGGAGTTCCTTTCAGGTAGCAGTAAGTCCCTGATGGGCTTAAGCTCAGGCCGTCAGGAAGAGTTCCGCTCTCTTTGCTCCACGTGTATGGGGCTGTTCCTCCGCTCACGCTTACCCAGTCGGAATATGACGTGCCTACTGTACCATTCTTGAACGTCCAGCTTATGGTCAGCGAAGCCCTAGGCTGTATCGTAACTGTGTAGGATTTTGTAGCCGTAGCACCATTCTGATCGGTTGCCCCGAGCGTGAAGTAATATGTACCTGCTGTTGTAGGAGTTCCTTTCAGGTAGCAGTACCTTCCTGATGGGCTGAAGCTCAAGCCATCGGGTATAGTCCCGGATGTTTTAGCCCACGTGAAGGATTCAGTGCCCTCGCTCACTGTAACGTACTCAGAGTAGTATGTACCAACCGTGCCATTCTTGAACGTTCCATTTAGCACAGGAGGGAGGTTGACCTTAATGGTTTTCAGTTTTGCATCCCATCCTGCGGAGTTAGTGATTTTGACCCGGAACGTGTACCTCCCCGCTGTTGTAGGAGTTCCTGAGATTGTCCCTGACGTGCTGAGTGTAAGTCCGGGAGGCAATGGCAATGACGCGTCATAAACTGACCACGTTATGGGAGTTGTCCCTGTAGCTGTGAGTGTCTGGGAGTAAGGCCTTCCCTTGGTTGCCTCCGGCATGACTGTTCCGCTGCTGATTGTTGGAGGTGTTCCTGTTGGCCTTGACCTGACAGTGATCGTGAAGTTCTTGGAGTCAGAGCCTGCGGAGTTCGTGACTGTAACAGGGAAGGGCAGGGTGTAAGGAAGAGACCTGTTGTAGACATTCTTGGGAGTGCCCCGAATTATGCCGGAAGTGTCGCTCCCAACAAGCATTCTCTGTATGTCAAAGCCGTTTGGCAGTGAGACAGCAGTGCCACCTTGGAAATAAATCGGTGTTGTGCCTGTAGTATTGATCTTGGCATAGTACGTCTCACCGATATATGCATCAGGAAGGCTTGTTGTGGTTATCTTGGGAGCCTCTACTGTGCCTATTCCCACAACCATGTTGTAATTTCTTTCAGTGAGCCAGGCAATCCGCCATAAAGAACCCACGGGATAAAGTACCTGCGCCCAACCGTTATCTTTCGTGAGCAAGTAGACCGAGTCGCCTACATCGATACCGTAATCATTATTCTGGCCGGAGTCCCTGCGCTTGTAGAGGCCGTAATGACGTACTACTGCCGTTTTGGGGTCGTCCTTCAGAGTTCCGGGAACGAATACCTCACTCAGATTCACGTATGCTGTCTGCCTGCTGCTGCCCACAGGGTAGGAGATGCGGGCATACACTACACCGTTTGAGTTTTTGCCCACGCCGAGAATCCAGTCCTCGTCCTCCTCGCCCGTCCATGCGCTGGAGGAAAGCCGGGTCGTCAGGTTTGAGTCGGAGTATACATTGTACTTGCCTGATGTGAGGGTGTAGACTTTGGCGTAACTGTTTGAGGTGAGGCGGCGGAGTCCGGGGTTGATGTCGGAGAGGTCGGGAGGAACCTCGTCATAGTTCACATACATGGGAACATAGCATTTATTAGATAAATCTGAATAATAATACGTCCCCTTATGTGTCCCAACCATGCCATTTGATACATTGTCCCAGCAAATAGTTTGGTCAATATACGTTATCCTCTGTGCGCTCGTGTCATTCTCAACAACAAGAATTACATGATTCCAGTCGTTAAGATAATCACCCTTCTGGAGTTTTTTGTAGGCAGGATAGCCAGAATTTGCCTGTGAAGTCCTGATATTTGCCCAGATATTCTGCCACTGTGCCTGCGTATGATCGTAGTTGAATACCGCATCTGACACAGACGAGATGAGCCCGGTATAACTGCCACTGTTACGGCTTTTGTGAAACATAACCATGTTCAGCAGTGGCAAATTTCTAGATGGGAATCCCTGTCTTATGCAATCCGTTACGAGAGTTGCGCAAACCATTCCGTATTTCATGGAGTTACTCGAATATACAGTTCCTTTATCAGTAGCGGATAAAGCCTTATATTCCGAGAACGAAACCATGTTAGCGTATGTGTAAGGTACTCCCCTAATCGTCCCTGTAACAGTTGCAGGCCCGTTTCTTGGGTCATAGTTATAACGCGGTACTGTACTGTTCGTTGTCCACGTGTAATTCCATATTTGCCAGGCATAGTTGACGACATCATCACGCGGCCCAGCCAATGCCCCTGCACACATGACACCAAACAACAGCATCAACAGCAAGAGCAATCCTGAAAACTTCTTCATAGTGCATCATCCTTTCTTGTTTTGTTAGACTAGCATTAGTATTAGCCTTGATT
>JAFRAH010000010.1 GCA_017405525.1 Synergistaceae bacterium | reverse complement strand
GTAATCCGTCAGGCTGTCCCCAAGAAACACAACGCACCCTTCATTTCCCGGCATGGCCTCGTGAATGCTCCTCTTGATCTTGTAGAACGCAGTGTTGAGAATGTCAGTGTCAGCCCTCTTTTCTGGAAGAACCGCCCCCGCATAGTGCCAGCTCATCCCGCAAACGCAAATCACCGCCGTAACAGCAGCAGCGGCAAAATATTTACACAGCTTCATGTGTTAATGCCTCCTCGAAATATGGATTGCCACATTCTACACTAACAGCACGAAATTAAGTCAGTAAACTTTTGTTCACTAGTTCAGGAATTGTTGACAGAAAATTTCACTGGCGGTTATAATACGCTCCAACAAAATCACAATGGAGAATGCTACACATGAAGAAAGTATTTATTGACGGAAGCGCAGGAACAACCGGCCTCAGAATCTATGAGCGTCTCAGCTCGCGTAGGGACATTCAGCTTCTCACGCTCTCAGACGAGACACGCAAGGACATTAACGCCCGCCGTGATGCACTCAACAGCGCGGATATTGCGTTCCTGTGCCTGCCGGATGACGCGGCGAAGGAGTCAGTCTCACTCGTCAGCAACAGCAGCACAGCCATCATTGACACATCCACAGCACACAGGGTGAGTCCCGGATGGACGTACGGACTCCCTGAGCTCTCAGGCCAGCGCGAACGTGTGAAGGCCTCAAAGAGAGTCGCCAACCCGGGATGCCACGCAACAGGATTCATCGTTCTTGTCGCTCCGCTGGTTGAAGCCGGGATAATCGCGAAGGATGAATGCTTGTCGTGTTTCTCTCTCACGGGGTATTCAGGCGGCGGGAAAAAGATGATCGCACAGTACGAGGACTCTTCACGCGACTCACTGCTTGACGCTCCCAGACAGTACGGCCTCACCCAGAAGCACAAGCACCTCCCGGAAATGACGCAGGTCTCAGGCCTCACAGTGCCGCCCGTATTCTGCCCCATTGTCGCGCCGTATTACGCCGGAATGGAGGTTACAGTCTCACTCTTCAGCCGGGACATCAAGAGCGTGTGCGAGTGTTACAGGGACTACTACAAGGACGGAGTCGTTCGCTTCACGGAGAATGCTGACGAGGGCGGGTTCATGTCGGCGGGGAAATTCGCGGGGCGTGATGACCTCGAAATCAGCGTTTGCGGGAATGATGAGCGGATATTGCTGGTCTCACGTTTCGACAACCTCGGCAAGGGGGCTTCAGGGGCAGCAATCCAGAACATGAACATACTGCTCGGCGTTGATGAGTCGACCGGGCTTAACGTTTAAGGAGGAATGACAATGAAGGCGACAGAACGCGCGGAGATTCTCGTTCAGGCACTGCCATACATACGCAAGTACACCGGGAAAATCGTCGTGGTGAAATACGGCGGAAACGCAATGACATCCGAGTCCCTCAAGCAGCAGGTCATGGAGGATATTGTGCTGTTGAGACTCGTGGGGGTGAATGTCGTGCTGGTTCACGGGGGAGGCCCGGAGATTAACGCGCTCATGGACAGGCTCGGAAAGAAGCCCGAATTTGTTGACGGACTCAGGGTAACAGACCAGGAGACTATTGACGTTGTGCAGATGGTTCTTGCGGGGAAGGTCAACAAGTCCCTCGTGAATCTCATTGAGACGAAGGGCGGAAGGGCTGTCGGACTCTCAGGGATTGATGACGCGCTCATACAGGCAAAGTTCAAGGACGAGAGGCTTGGGCTTGTCGGCGAGATCACGAAGATTAACCCCGAATGTGTCTATGACCTTCTGGCGAAAAACTATATCCCCGTAATCTCGACCATTGCCTGCGGTGAGAACGGCGAAATCTTCAACATCAACGGTGATACTGCCGCCGCATATATTGCCGGTGCGCTCAGGGCCGAACGCCTCATCATGATGACCGACATTGCCGGGATACTCAGAGACCCGAAAGACCCCGCAACACTAATCCCCGAAATCACAGTGGACGAGGCTAGAGAGCTCCGCGCTTCAGGTGTAATCTCCGGCGGAATGATACCCAAGGCTGAATGCTGCATCAAGGCCATCACTGAGGGAGTGAAGAAAGTTATAATTATGGACGGAAGAGTGCCGCACTCAATACTGATTGAGCTTCTCACTGATGAGGGAGCCGGCACAATGTTTCTTGCGTAAAGGAGAGGAAATCACAACATGAACATTCAGGAACTCGACAGGGAATATGTAGCAGGGACATACGCGCGCTTCCCGGTGGTAATAACCGCGGGCAAGGGCTCACTGGTTACGGACATTGACGGCAAGGACTACATAGACCTCACTTCAGGTATAGCCGTAAACTCATTCGGTGCTTGCGATGAAGTATGGTACAAGGCAATCTGCGAACAGGCCGCGAAAATTCAGCACATGTCCAACCTGTTCTACACTGAGCCATGCGCTAAACTTGCTCACATGCTCTGTGAACGTACAGGGATGAAGAAGGTCTTCTTCTCGAACTCCGGGGCAGAGGCCAATGAATGCGCAGTGAAGACCGCCCGGAAATATGCCGCCGACACAAAGGGCCCGGACTACTACACGGTGATAACCCTCAAGAACAGTTTTCACGGACGGACTATAACGATGCTCTCAGCTACAGGGCAGGATCACTATCACGAGCTATTCAGGCCATTAACGCCCGGATTCGTCCATGCTGAGCCTGACAATCTCGACTACCTGAAGACGCTTGCCGATGCCCACAAGACCGCCGCAATAATGATTGAGTGCGTTCAGGGTGAAGGCGGGGTTGTAGCGTTGAGCCAGGAATACGTGAAGGGTGTTGCACAGTTCGCGAAGGACAACGACATAATACTAATCGTTGACGAGGTACAGACGGGCAACGGAAGATCTGGACAGCTCTACAGCTACATGAATTATGGCATCCAGCCGGATATAGTCTCAACGGCTAAGGGGCTTGCCGGTGGGCTTCCTCTGGGTGCTACATTGCTGGGCGAGAAGGTCAAGGATACCCTCAAGGCCGGGGATCATGGCTCGACTTTCGGGGGCAACCCTGTAGCTTGTGCCGGTGGCGTGAGCATACTGGCGAGGATTGACGATGCCCTTCTTGCGGGAGTCCGGGAAAAGAGCAAGTTCCTGTTCGAGGCGTTCACGGGAGCACCGGGAATTGAGGCGGTCTCAGGAATGGGGCTCATGATGGGGCTGAAGACCACTAAACCCGCGAAAGATGTCGTGAATGCGTGCATCAGTGAGGGTGTTTTGTGCCTGACAGCAAAGGACAGGGTGAGGCTTCTTCCTGCTCTGAATATCCCTGACGATTTGCTGAAGAAGGCCGCTGAAGTCATCAAGAAGTGCTGTGCATAAAATCTTCATGTTTACGCTAAAGTTTGTGCTATAATGCCCGACATTGAAACAAGCAAGGACGAAAATACTCAGCACGGACGCAGATAATTTCAGGAGATGGAATTATTATGATGCGCGTAAACCAGTTCAACACTTCCTCAGTATTCCAGACAGCACAGAAGCAGGCTCAGATCCGCGACACCAACAGCAACACGCGGGACTTCAGCACGGCACTCCAGAGCAACATGCAGGCCTCACAGGGAATGCAGCAGCCCCAGCAGTCCGGGAACATGGGCGGGAACTTCAGCGGGTTCAACGGGCCGGTGAATATGCCGTTCGACATGCCGGAAATGCCCGAAGCTCCCGATGGCGAGATGCCCGAAATGCCAGATATGCCCGAAGGTGAGGAGCCCCCGGAGAAGCCCGATGACATGCCCGAACCCCCTGACGGAATGCCCGGAGGACAGATGCCCGACCAGCTCCCGGAACTCCCAGACGGTGAAGAGCCCCCGGAGAAACCTGACGGCGTGGATGGCGTGCCCGGAGGAAACCCTCCCGATGACCTGCCCGAAATCCCAGCAGGTGAAGAGCCTCCTTCAAGGCCTGACGAGCCGGACGGGAATATGCCTCAGCCCCCACAGGGAATGCCCGGCAGGAACTTCAGCGGCATGAACGGGATGGGCGGCTACAACGCCATGAACTTCGCGATGAACATGCGCTAGTACAACAAGGCACAATAAATCCCCCCTGTCATTCACGGCAAGGGGGACGTTTTTTTCTCCTCACACTATAACTCTCTCACCAGCCCGGGCTTCTCTCCTTAACCCGCCGGACCCTGAGCACTCCGTTAATCTCCCGCAATCTCTCCGTAGTATCATCAGGCATCTTGTGCGATATATCGAGCAGGGTATAGGCATACTGTCCTTTAGCCTTGTTCATGAGGTTCTCGATGTTGAGCCCGTTGCTCCCGAAGAATGTCGTTATCCCCGAAAGCATAGCCGGAATGTTCCTGTGAAGTATCGCTACCCTCGCCTCTGAGCCGCATACACCCGCGTTAATCTCCGGGAAGTTCACCGAGTTCGTTATGTTCCCATTGTCGAGGTAGTCCTGAATCTGTTCTGCCGCCATAACCGCGCAGTTCTCTTCAGCCTCTTCCGTTGACGCTCCCAAGTGGGGAAGGACTATAGCACCCGGAAGGTTAGCACTCGTTGCGTTCGGGAAATCCGAGATATAGCCCCCGACATGGCCGGAAGTCAGGGCATCCCTCAATGCCTCCTCGTCAACAAGAACATCACGCGCAAAGTTCAGGAGCTTCACGCCGGGCTTCATCTTAGCGACTGCTTCAGCGTTGAGCATGTGGCGGGTCGAGTCCATTGCAGGGACGTGAAGGGTGATGAAGTCCGAGACAGCATAGACTTCTTCGGGGGTGTCGGCATGTTTCACCATAGGGCTGAGCATCCACGCAGATTTCAGCGACAAGTAGGGATCATAGCCCAGCACGTGCATTCCGAGAGAGACTGCGGCATTAGCGACACGTACACCGATTGCCCCCAAGCCGATAACTCCGAGCGTCTTCCCTGAAATTTCATGACCGGCAAAATTCTTCTTGGCCTTCTCCGCAAGTTTGGCGATGTCCGAACTTCCTGCATTCTCACGCACCCAGTGAATGCCCCCGTAAATGTCCCGTGAGGCAATGAGCAGCCCGGCAATCACGAGTTCCTTCACACTGTTGGCATTTGCACCCGGCGTGTTGAAGACGACTATACCCGCCTCTGAGCATCTCTCTATGGGTATGTTGTTCACCCCCGCGCCTGCACGAGCTATAGCCCTCAGTCCGTCGGGGAAATTGAGAGCGTGCATGTCCGCCGAACGTACGAGAATCCCTGCTGCCTCATTGATGTCCTCTGTAACCTCGTAGCCTGCCCTGAACTTTTCGAGGCCAATGCGTGCAATGTTGTTCAGGCAGAATATTTTTCGTTCCTTCGGTGCCAGCATTTAGGCATGTCTCCTCTCGAAAGCGGCCATGAACTCAACCAGTGCCTTCACGCCCTCAATAGGCATTGCGTTGTAGAGTGATGCCCTCATTCCGCCGACTGAACGATGACCCTTAATGTTGCGCAGTCCTGCCTTCTCTGCCTCAGTGCAGAACTCAGCATCAAGCTCCTTATTGCCCGTAACAAACGGTACATTCATCAATGAACGGTCTTTCTTCTCCACTGTACCGTGAAAGAGCTTTGAGCCGTCAAGGTAGTCATAGAGGAGTTTAGCTTTCTCCATGTTGATTTTGTGCATGGCCTCAGTTCCTCCGAGTTTAAGCAGCCACTTGAAGACCAGACCGCAAATGTAGATGTTCCAGCACGGAGGGGTATTGTAGAGTGATTTGTTCTCGGAATGTGTCTTGTACTTCAGCATTGTGGGTGTAAACGGCAGAACGTCATCACGTATAAGGTCATCACGAATGATCACAATCGTAACTCCTGCAGGCCCTACGTTCTTCTGAACGCCGCCCCAAATTACCCCGTACCTGCTCACGTCAACGGGCTCACTCAGGAACATTGAGGATATATCCGCAACAAGCGGCTTCCCCTGAGTGTCGGGGAGGGTTCGTATTGTCGTGCCGTGAACTGTCTCATTCTGGCAGATATAGACGTAATCTGCTTTAGGGGTAATCTTCATGTTCGAGAGGTCAGGGACGTACGAAAAATTCCTGTCCGCTGAACTGGCTATCTCGTGAACTTCACCGTAAATTCTGGCTTCCTGGGCGGCCTTCTTGCTCCATTGCCCGGTGATGACGTAATCGGCTGACTTCTTGCGCATAAGGTTCATCGGCACCATCGCGAACTGTGTGCACCCTCCGCCCTGAAGGAACAGCACCTTGTAGTTGCCGGGAATGCCCATCAATGTGCGGAGGTCATGCTCTGCTGTGTCGAGAATGTCCTCGAAGTCTTTGGAGCGGTGGCTCATCTCCATTACTGACATGCCGGAAGTTCCGTACTCCATAAGCTCATCACGTGCCGTGTGTAAAACTTCTTCAGGCAAGACCGCCGGGCCTGCGCTGAAATTGTATACTCTACTCAAATTTTTATGCCTCCTTAAGATTGTGCCTGCTATTATATCAGCGTGGTTATTGCCATCTTCAGCACCAGCAGGGCAAGCGATACAACCATAACTACAGCTGTACCTTGAAGGGTGAGCAACATATATTTTTCGGCTTTGTTCTCTTTCTTGGTTTCGCTCATAATTGCAAGCCTCTCTGAAATACTGAGATGCTGGGGAGTTTTGCACTTTTCCTCTAGAGCCTCTAAACGCTTCTTCACATCCTCAAGTTCTCCCTTCAGAGCCTCAATCTCCTTACTCACTGTATAACCCCCTCCTTCCTCGTGTATTATAATTCGCAGGGAACATGACACATAAAAATTTCAGGAAGTGATACACCTTGACCGCAAAGTTATTCTACGATGACCTATACGCAAAAGAATTTGACGCTGAGATAGTCTCACAGTCCGGCCATGAAGGAAGGTACAACATCATTCTTGACCGTACATTGTTCTACCCCGGAGGAGGAGGACAGCCCTGCGACTTGGGCACGCTATCAGGCGTTGAAGTCCTCGAAGTCCTCGAGCATGGCGACGACATCATACACATCACAGCCTCACCAGTAGAAGGCCGCAACGTTCACGGGATAATAGACTGGTCCCGAAGATTCGAGCTCATGCAGCAGCATCTGGGCGAGCATCTTTTTGCCGGGTGCATCTGGAACCTCCACCACATTCACACCGACAGAATGAGGATCGAGGGCGACAACGTCTCGATAGACACGGACATTCCTGAGGACATTAACGCATTGCTTGAGGCAGAGGCGGCGGCGAATGAGGCAGTGTGGCAGAATATCCCCGTTGAGGTGATTTACCCGGACATGAACGAGATACGTGAACACGCGCGAAAATTGCCCCCAGAGAACACTATACCCCCTGTGCGAATCGTGAAGGTTGAGGGAGTTGACTACGTTCCATGCTGTGGCCTTCATGTCTCGTCAACGGGTCAGGTTGGCCTCGTGAAGGTAACTTCCTGCGAGAACCATAAAGGCGGCTCAAGGATATATCTCCGTTGCGGGAGGGCTGCCTACAGGTGGCTTGCGTCAGTGTACGGTGAAGTCCGCAAGGCTGAGGCTGAACTTGTCTGCGGGTATGATAGCATCAACGAGAAGATAGCAATACTGAAGTCCCAGATACGCGACCTAAAAGCCCAGAATGATGCAACAGTCTCACGTTTCCTGAAACCACTTGCTGACAGCCTGGTGAGTGAGGCAGAACTTCAGGGAGGCCGTAAAATCATCAGGCATATCATGACACAGTCAGGACAGGATGATGTAAAGCACCTCTTCAGGCTCATCACTGAGTATGACCCGGAGGCTGTGGCACTTCTTGCGGGGGTTAATGACGCGGGAATATTCCTGACGTTCGGGACTTCTCGCGGGAATAAGGGCGTTGACGTAAGGCCGGCATTCAGGAAGGCTATAGAGCTTCTTGGGGGTAAGGGTGGGGGAAGTCCTTTCTGTGCTCAGGGTTGGGGGAAGAATGCGGAGATTCTCAGTGAGGCAATTGATGAGGCCGTGAAAACTCTTCAGGCATGAAAACGTTATCCTTCTGCATCCCTGTCTACAATAACGCAAGAGCTGCCCTTGAGCTCGTGAGGGAGCTTCTCGGCTCTCAGGATGAACACTTCGAGGTCATTGTGTGTGATGACGCTTCACCCGACAACACGGAGGAGCTCCTATCAGGCATCCATGACGGGCGTTTCAGGTACGTCCGAAACCCGGAAAATCTCGGCTTCCGCATGAACTGGCTGAAGTCTCTTGAGCTCGCTGAAGGAGAATACCTCTACTTTGTGATAGGACGCGACAGGCTACACGGTGAAAGCATTACCCGCCTTATTGAGCTTCTCGAACGTGCACACTCGCAAAATATTTCCTGCCTCAAAGACAACTGGAGCCTTAAGCGTGATATTAGGGTCTATGGCGGCATGAGGGCAATGATGCGCTTCATTGACTACGGCCACCCAACGGGAATAATCTTCAGGCGAGAGGCTTT
Organism: Synergistaceae bacterium; assembly: GCA_017405525.1. Classification (GTDB taxonomy): domain Bacteria; phylum Synergistota; class Synergistia; order Synergistales; family Aminobacteriaceae; genus JAFUXM01. The sequence continues at coordinate 182,705 of JAFRAH010000010.1, read as the reverse complement.
CCGTTCAGTTCATGGCCGGGGGAAATACTACAGGACTTCGGACATTTACCCGGAGAACTGGCTTATGCGGGACATACTGCTTTCATGGCCGGGTGCAGTAATCAGGTCAGGGGTATACCGCGGCGAAATACTCATAGACGAGTCGGAACGGAAATCGGCAGTTGACGGCGGGACAAAGAATATACTTGATGCCTATTACGCGCCAAGACGGAGAACAGGGCAGTTCTTCGAGATGATTGACATGATTGACGGGCTGGGCGACAAGTTCGGGACGTTTGGGAGGGGGATATACTTTCACGACAAGTTCTACACGTTGCTTCAGGCTGTGTCAACATGGTGGAAGAGGAGCTGTGAAAATCCTGTGTGGCAGTCCCACTACGGGCAGGAAGTCAGGCAGGTAACGACACGTGAGATGATGCGTAACATTCTGGCGGCTCATCGTGAGGTCAGGCGGCATCTCAGGGAAAACGGACGGTATAGCATCCTTCGGGAGCTCCTAATGTCTCTGGCAATAATCCGAAAGACAGCAAGCATATTACTTCACGGGCGCAAAAAATATCCCCCGTCATGATTTCACGGGGGGCAACTCGCTACCTTGAAGGCTGCTGAATCCATATAGTGGCGGCCTCGTTCAGGGGAAGGGTTATAGTCTCGCGGCCAACCTTGCAGGTGAATGCGTCATTCTCCACGTTCAGCAATGAGACCTCAGCACCCGACACAAAGCCTTTCTTCACGAGTTCTTTCCTCAATGGCTCATCAGCCGTCAGCCTCAGAACAGCACCCTCAGAGCCGGGCTCGCACAACGTCAAGGGCACTGGCACAAGCAGTATAGGCTTCTCAATCGCAAGGAATATCTCATCAACCCACGGCTGATGTTCCGCACGCGCCCTCCTGAAATACTCTAGCAATGCATACAGTCTCTCTTCTGTTACGTTGTCTACGTAGTGTTCCATTGAGCAGGCCATTTCTGACGAGTGATCCCGATCAAGCCCAAGCAGCTCATGAAAGAATGCCCGGAATCCCTCGTGCCGGTGAAAGACCGTCATACCCTTTCTCCGTCCTGCGTCCGTCAAGTGCAAGTTCCCGTAGCGTTCGTGCCGTACAAGTTCGAGTTCTACCAACTTCTGAACTGTCGCCGTAACTGTACCTTTCGTTATCTTCAGGCGGTCGGCCAAGTCCGTAACAGTAACTTCACGCCCCGTGCTCTCAATCAAAAATAACTCTTCAAGATAGTCTTCAATTCGCGGGGTAATCACATTATCACCTCAAACTCAATCATTATCGCGGTCAAATTCATAGCCGTCCTCTTCCCAGTCGACCCAGTCAATTTTTTCATTAAGCACCCACCCTTCAGGCCCGTGATACGTTTCGACATAGCACCATACGCCGCCGGAGTAACTCGTGAAATACATAATACCTCTCAGGCTTTGTCCGTAATTCAGCTTCTTTATGCGCGATGCTCTCGTGTCAGGCAGTGAATACAGCCAGGCATCTCCGCTCTTGGCTTTCAGGCGTGTGCTTCCCAGAGCCTTTATCAATGCAAACGTCCCGGAGTCCGTTATCGACTTGGGAAGGTTCATGTCTCTCACGTAACTTACAGTTGCCGATGCAAAGTCCTCGTCCATATCTTCGTCTGTCCTGATGTCCGCTTCATTGCCCGAAACATTTTCAGTAAAAACTTTGTCGAGTCCCGGCTTCACCGCATTAACTATTTTTTCCGGCGTGATGAAAAAACTTGCGAAAAATATTTTTGTTACTTTGTTATTCTTCAGCTCAAACGTGAGGCTTGAACCCCCGTAATCAATAAAGTAAACATTTTCGCCGTAATCCCGGGACTTGTACGAAAAAAATTTTTCGAGTGCTGAACGCGGCGAGCCTATTCTGATATTTCCGGCAAAACGTAATGAACTGTCCGTCGTCTCAAAATATGTCAGTCCTGCACCCTTCCACGCAGTCTCATAATAATATGCGGCTGTCGTGCTTTTAGTCTTCCACATGCGCCCGTAAAAATATTCTATATCGCTTGTGTCATACGGTGTGTCCAATGCGGAATCGGGTACATTGTAGTATTCGTTTCTTTCTGTCTCCTGCATAACCGGCTTGTTACTTGAGGCAATCTTTGCGGCGATGGGGTCAATGCTTTTGACAAACTGCAAGTATCTTGTTTCCTGAATACCTGCGGCAAAGCCAGCAGACGAAAAAACACAAACTGCCGACAACACAAAAATTACATAGAGAACGCGCTTCACGAAAAATTCTCCTCCTTACGTTCTGATTATGGGTGTCTGGTCAATATCTTGTGTAATTCTACCATGTTCAAGAATAATTTTGCGCTGTGCTACGTCGCCGACTTCCGGGTCATGAGTAACTATGATTATCGTAACCCCCTCGCTGTGAAGCCGCCGGAATATATCCACCACTACGCGCTCGTTCTCCTCGTCAAGATTGCCCGTTGGCTCATCACCCAGCAATATACTCGGTGAATTGATGAGTGCCCTCGCTATGCACACCCTCTGCTGTTCGCCCCCTGAGAGCTGCGCCGGAAGATGCCCCGCCCTCTCAGCAAGCCCTACTTTCGCCAGAGCCTCCATAGCTTCCTCTTCGTCAGGCATACTGTGATAGTACTGTGCTACCATGACGTTCTCCAGGGCAGTAAGGTAGCTTATGAGGTGGAACTGCTGGAAGATTAACCCTATCTTGTCGCGGCGTATACGGGTCAGGTTCCCGGCAGTCTCGCGGCTAATGTCAGTACCGTCAAGAATAACGCTCCCGGTTGAGGGGGTATCCATACAGCCGATTATGTTGATCATCGTGGTCTTCCCTGAACCTGACGGGCCCATTATCGACAGCCAGTCTCCGGCGTTCACGCTAAGGTTTATGTCAGAAAGTGCCTTCAAGTTCCCGTAAATCTTCGAGACGTTCGAAAGCTCAAGTATTTTCTGCGGCATTGTTCGTGTTACTCTCCTTTCAGGACTATTGCAGGGTGTATGTCCATTACCCGGCGGACAGGTATTATTGACGCGGCTACGGTTATGATGATGAAGACGGCTATTGTTGCGGGGATTAGTGCCCACTGGAAGTTTATTCCCCTCCCGAAGACGTTAAGGCTCACCCTCAGCGCGAACTCAAACCCAAGGAATACCCCCAGTGCCCCGCCGGTGAACCCAAGCATTACCCCCTCGCCCAAGAGCTCAGACATCACTAACTTGTTCTCAGCACCGAGAGCCTTCTTCAGCGCAATTTCACGCCGACGTTCAGCGACCATTGCCGTCATTGTCGTATATACTGAAATCATCGTGATGATGAGGACAACAACCGTAACCAGAAGGACGAGAGCCTGAAGTTTCCCCAGGACTATATCCTGAGACTGTGTGAGCCTCCTCACTGCGCGGGGCTGCAATTCGGGGATTATGCGCTCAATTTCCGCCGAGAGCTCCGAGAGTTCTGCGGCATTGGCGGCTATGCTGCACTCGATAACGTCAGCCCTGAACGTGTCGCCTATGAGGTCATCAAGCATGTCAATATCCGCGAAAATAAATCCCTCCTCAGCTCCACCGGTTGAGACGATGCCCCTGACCGTCAGCTTTGTGTGGAAGTTCTGGCGCGCAAGGTCTCTCTTCTGGTTCTCCTCCGCGCTCAAGTCCTGACGTGATGCCTCTGCACTCTCGCCGTACTTCACGCCCTGTACGGTGAAAGTATCGCCCAGCTTCAGCCCTAGAGTCCCGGCTATCTCATGGCCGACCAGAACCTGCGATGTGTCCTGTGAGTCCCCCCAGCTGCCCTCAATGTACCAGAAGGGGCTGTTGTTGCGTGCCTCCTCAAGGTCAGTCCCGGCGATTATGTAGGGCTGCTCGTTGATCTTGACGGTCTGGTAGCGGTAGGGTGCAAGTCCCACAATCCTGCCTTCACCGACAAGCTCACGTAATGCCCTGAGTGTCTCACGCGTGATTTTCGCCTCACCTCGCGGAAGAACTATCAGGTTTGCGCCGTATGACCTGAACTCGCGGCCTAACTGTTCGGGAATGTCGTAGTATATCGTTACGAGCCCTGAAAGTATCGTTGCCCCTATCGCTATAGCCAGGACTGCAATGACAAGCCTTGATGCCCGGCGTATGAGTGAGCCTGAGAGCATCCTGAAATACATTCTGAGACGGCTGCCTTTTCGTGTTCTACTTGCCATGAAGTACCTCCGTAGGTTTGAGTGCCATCAAGTAGCGGATTGCAGGAATGCTCCCGATTACCGTAACGAAGAAGAGAATTACCGCCACAATAAGGATAACCATCCGGGCAATCTCGATATATGACCCGAAGACCGTCTGCCCTATAATCTGGGCAAATCCTATCCCCATGAAGTAGCCTATTACCCCCCCGGCAATCCCCGTAATCATGACTTCAGCCAGCACTAAGAGCACTATCTGCCAGTTATACGCACCGAGTGCCTTCAAGAGTCCTAGCTCCTGACTCCTCTCTATGACGCTTGCAGTAATGAGGTTCGAGATGGCCAGTGCTGAGCCTATGGAGCTAAGTATCGTGATTAGTATCATGAGCAGGGTTGTCTTGCTGAGTATCGTACCTTCTGACTCCGCAACCTGCCTCACTGGTTTTGCGACACCGTCCCGTATGACTTCCTGAATCTGGTGGCATATCGCGCTGACGTACGCGGTGCAATACCACGTCTCGTATTCGTCAGGCGACAAGCTCCGGGGGTCTTGTGCTGCCTTGCGGGCTAGGTCGTTGTCGGGAGTGGTGAGGGCTGATACCTCGATGCTTGAGACCCGGCCATGAAGCCCAAGTAATTCCTGAGCCGCCGGAAGCGTCATCAGTATCTTGCTGTCCGAGCTGCCCCCGTCGTTGAAGATCCCCGCAACCCTGAAGGTCATTGCCCGGCCTCCTGCTGTGAGGGTGATAGTATCGCCTGCCTTGATGCCGTTCTCTGAGGCCAGGAGATGACCTATCATCACGCCGTCATTGCCGCCCTCATTGAGCCATTCCCCGGATACTTCCCACCATCTACGCAGGGACTTCAACCCGGTATCGAGCTCCTCACCTGTGGGAAGCACCGCATGTTTCTCCGGCCATGTCCCGATAACCGCAACGTCAGCACTGCCCATCATTGCCCGGCCCTCAAGGATCGGGGCAAAGTCGAGGATGTTGAAGCCCCAGAATATAGACTTCAGCTTGAGAACGTCCTCTTCATGAAGGAACTTGTCGTTTACCCCCCGGCCTTCAAGCCCGTAAAGGTCGCTCATCAATGCCGCGTCCTTGTGCCTCACTGTGATGTTAGCCCCGTAGACCTTAAGCTCACGGTTGACCTTGTCGCCAACTCCGAGCATTACGTTCATCATGGCCGTAGAGAGCGAGACACCTAACACAACGGTGAAGGCAATCATCATCATCTTGCTTTTCTGACGCACAAGGGTTTTCGTTATCATCCGCCAGAACATTTTTACCTGAACCTCTTTTCTTCAGCCTCTAAGACTTTGGCATCAATGAATATTTTTCCTGACCTCACTTCATACTCAAACGGTACGGGGTTACAGCCTCCCTTGAAGCCGATTGTGTTCTTGTTCATTACGACATCACAACGCCTGCAGACAACCTCATCATTCCCGCGCTCGTAATACCCGGCAATCCCGCATATGTCGCACGCGTCAAGACCGACACCGTAGGCTGTCCCTGAAGGTTTCTTGACGATGATGAACCTCACGTCATAGCCTCCCGGAGTAACGTACGAGAACTTGTGCAGGTGTCCATCCGAGACGTTCACGAGCTCAACGGAAATTATCCCGTCGTTTATGTCGTAGTCTTCGGGCTGAATTTCTGCGGGGGGCTTGGTGTCGTAATAGTGGAGCACCACAACGATGAACACTGCCAACGCTCCACAAACGCAAAGGCTCCATGACCAGCGTCTGCAGTCCCTGAGTCTTGCCTTCTCCTTCCGCAATAATGCCTTGTTCGGGAATGTACCTTCAGGCTTGAGGTGTGTATATATCACGAAAACGAGCATGAAGAGAGCCAGCCCAAGTTGAGCGAAAAGGAAAGCATTGGGGTTAGCGTCACGCCAGATCATAACGTCAAATACCGACACACCCATAAAGGCATCACTAATCTTGAGCACCTTGAGCCTCTGGAGTGCCGCAACGGATGAAGCTCCGTACTCTGCCGCAAAGATGACCAGCGACAACAGAAGGAACATGTAGCCCTGCCGCCGTGTGTCCAGTGAGCCGTGAACCTCGTACGCGCTGAGAGTGAGGAGGAGGCAGACGCACAAGCCCAGAGTGAAGCCCAGAGCCCGGAGCATTGCGTTGGTGCTTATTCCTGCCTCGCCAAAGTAGACGAACTCACGGGTATACTGGAGGACTGGAGGCACTAGGTACATCAGGGACGCAAATATCATGACCGAGAGAGCAAGAACATTCACGAGACGCATAACCCCCGCCCTGAAGACCGACGATATTACCGTGAAGGTTACGGCCATGAGTGAGAGACATGCAACCGTTACGACAAGACGGCGGTTGAAGGCCATCAAGAGCAAGTTCATTCCGCGCGGGTTGTTGAGCCTCAGACCGAACACAACGAGACCTGCAACAATCCCAAGAGCCGCAGAAATAAGGACAAACTTTTTCCGTGAGAAGCTGAGTATTATTCCGAACATTAGGGCAAAAGCCGCCAAGTGGTCAGTTACAGCAACAAGATACTTTAGTATTTTACATTCCCCCTTGATGCAAAAATTCCGGGAGCCTCACTCAACGCAAAGCCCCCGCAAATTTCCGTTACTTGTTCCGTGAATTGTGCCTTAGTCGTTCTGTAACTGTTCCGCCGTATAGTTCCAGTCGAAAACTACTGTATGTGTCGTGAAGAAATCCTTTGCCGCTTCCTTCGCAGGTACTCCCGTCTCGTCGTCAATGTGAAGGAGGTAATCGGTGGGCGGCTCAATGATGAACTTCAGCTTGTAGGGCCCTACAGGAAGACCTTTAGCGATGTTTGCCCCGTAGTGAGGTCCGTCGTCTGCGTTCATGGGCATGAATGAGCCCTCCATCACGACAGTACCATCAACCTTCGCTATCTCGTACTTCACTGTGAGGTATGCAGGCCAGATGTCCTCGCCGTTCCCGAAACCGTACTTCACTGCGTCTTCGGGCTTAAGGTGAATGTCTGCCTCAAGGTGCATGTCTGACTCCTCGCGTGAAAGCCCCTTGCCTGTCGGGTACATGTCGACTGCCTGGAAGTAGACCGCCGCAACGTTGTACGGGCCTACCTGAGTCTCGCCGATGGGTATCTCCTCAAATCCTGCCTCGCCGGGCTTCACTGATACTGCCTGAGCTCCGAATGACGCGCCCGAAAGCAATGCTACGAGCATTAACGATAATGCTAACTTCTTCATGAGTTAGTGCCTCCTTTATATTTTCCCCGCAAATCACTTCACGGGGTTGCTGCCTTTTTTCCTGAACATGTGGGGGAGCATTATCCACAATGCCGCAATGACCAGCATAATCTGCGGGATTAAAGTCTCTGCCCTGTCGTATATGCTCAGTATCTCGATGCTGAATCCCTTCATGGCCGGGATAACTGTCCTTCCTGTGATTACGTCTGCTTCAGTGAGCTCAACGACTCCCTTTCCCATGAACGATATGCACATAAGGAAGAGCAATATACTCGTGAACATGAAGAATGCCCTCAACGGCAACTTGACGCTGAAGTACCTGAAACATACCCACACGATGACGAGGACGAGGATTCCTGCACCGATGCCATAAGCGATATAGGCCGGGCTGCTCATTCCGCCGGTGAATGCCGCAGAGTAGAACAGTATCAGTTCAGCACCCTCACGCATCACCGCAATGAACGCCGCAAATATCAACGTCCACTGTGATTTGCTGTCTATGGACTGCTGGACTTTACCGCTGATGTAGTTTTCCCACGCTATTGTGTCAGCCTTCGAGAGCATCCAGTTGCTGACGTAGAAGAGCACCGCCACAGCAAGGAACATAGTCCATCCTTCGAGGAGTTCACGGGCAACACCGCTCTGTTCACCGAGCAACGCATCAAGTGCCCACGCAAGGATTACGCTCGCAACTATGGCCGCCAGTGAGCCGAGATATACTCCCTTGAGCATGTCCTTGTTGCCGGTCTTGATGAGGTAGGCCACGATTGCCGCAATGACTAGGATAGCCTCCAGTCCCTCACGAACGAGGAGGCCGAACGCCGTCAAGAACGTGAGCCAGTCGCGGTTTACGGGAGCTTTGGGCGTTGATGGTGAAGATGCTGAAGGTGCGGGCTCAGTCCCGGCAGTTGATGGGCTTGCGGGCAATGATGCGAGTGAGGCGGGCTTGGGTGTGTTTGTCTCGGCATAAATCCTTTCACCCACGCTGTCAGGGTCTGAGATTTCGGCCATCCCGTCAAGAACCATTGAATCCTTGTAGACCTTTATCTTGAGGTCTTCTATTTGCTGGATTAGCGCGACTTTTTCCTTTTCCTGGTTGCCTAGCAATACGTGTTTGATGTCCCTGAACTGTCCTTCTATGTGGTTGACCCGTGCCGCAGAGATTGCATACATAACCGTGCTTTCAACGCCCTGTACTTCATAGTACTTGAAGTATGCATCATTGACGTGTTTATATGCATCCTGGTATTTGTCGGCGATAACGTCATCTATAGCCGCGTTAAATTCGAGTGCCATATCTGCCGCAACTCCGCGCCAGTTGTCATAGTGCTTCTTTTTCCTTGCTGCCTCCGAACTGTCAGCAGTCATCAAGCCAACAGCAAGCAACATCAACACAAGCCCTGCATAATATGCAAAGCCCCTCTTTGACTTGAGCAATAAGGGTCATACTCCTTCTTTGATGAGTGAAATTATATCAGTCAAACTTTTTCTGTGATGAGAATTTTACCAGCGGTTAATTTTACGGTCAAGCGTGAAGTTAATGCATACAAACTTTTTTGTGTGTCTATAAGATGACTGGTTCAGGGAGCTCATTACGTCCCTCAAGTGCAATAATGGCCTTAGTCCGAAGGTTTAGCATGTCCTGTTCAAGCATGAAGTCAGGTGAGTATTCACGCACTATGTCGAGGCCGTGAAGTTTGCCCCCGGTAATTCCTGAGAGCTGGAACATTCTCTTCAGCCTGTGGTTTCTTGTTACTCCCCTGACTGTTCCGGGGTTGCTGGCCAAAACTTTCGGAGGGTTGGGCGTTATCGTGAAGGTGATGAGTCTCCCGGCGTTGTAGTCGGAATGTAGCAGTGCATTCGTGAATATCTCCCTGAAGGCTCCTGCGCACCTGTCCGAGAGCCTCGCAGTGAGTCGTGGGAGAATGTCCCTGTATGCCTCCCAGATGTTGGCGGCCTCAAGCTCTGCATTACCCCGCGAATACTTCAGCACCGCCCGAACCCTGAGCACCTCCCCGAACATTAACGCCCCCGCAAACGTCAGGTATTCCCCCGAATATACCCCGCAGCGTCTCAGGAACTCATCACGAGCATAGCCCGAAAGTTCACCGTGAAGTGCCGTAACGGTCTCCATGAAGTCATCTACTGCCCGTTCGTTTAGCCTCGCATTAACCGGGAAATCATCGCGTGAGAGTTCCAGTGCATCACCGGCCATGATGGACTTGACCCGGAAGCCTGAAGCCACATTCACACCCTCAATCCTCCGCCAGACCCTGCCGCCTAGAACGTGGGGCCTTTTGTGCCACGCTAAAGGAGGGACGCGGATTGTTGCGCCCGCCTCTGAGTGTTCGAGAGTGTGGGGAATCTCAGGGGGTATCAGGTCAGCGGGGTCAAAGCCCTCGCATGTGATTACACCGCCTGACGAGTTCGACATGGCACTGACAGTTTCAGGGATGCGTTCTGCCTCATCCCTGCCGATTGTCTCGCTGTCGTTGCACGCCGTAATTTCCGGGTTCACATCAGCCCTTCAAGCACTGCACCTATGTCGCCGTCAATGCAGATTGAACGCCCCGATATTCCCGCACGTTCAGGGATATATGACTCGCCCAAGTTCACACAGGCATATATCGCATCAGGTCGTGAACGTGTCATCTTCCAGAACGGGAATTTTATTATCACCGGGGTGTTCATTCCCACGCCGAGCTCAAGGAATAGTGTCTTTGCGTCATGTGTCGAGTCGAGGAAGTCAGCATAACGTTCCGCTGCATTGTGCCAGCCCTCATCCTCAACGAACGAGTCATCACTCCGAAGGTTCATCGTCATTGGCCGCCCGCAAACAGGACAGTGAGGGACTAACTCCGACGGAATCCGCATGTCCTCCTGACGCTCAAGCATGGCCGTTATTGCTGCCTCGTTGTCGTAGGTCTTCATGTGGCACGGAAGGGAGCACTGGAACAAGCCGTAATCCCCCTGAGTGTAGAACAGCCTCGACTTCTCGAAGCCTGCCTTCTGGAAGCAGTGATCTACGTTCGTGGTGATGACGAAATAGTTTTTCCCCTGAGCTATCTTCAGGAGGTCATCATATACGGGCTTGGGAGCATCACAGTAACGGTTGATGTAGATATACCTGCTCCAATATGCCCAGAACTCTTCAGGGGTATCATAGGGGTAAAAGCCTCCTGAATACATGTCGCTGAAGCCGTACTTTTCCCCGAAGTCCGCAAAATGTTTCGTGAAGCGTTCACCGTCATACGTGAAGCCCGCCGATGTAGACAGCCCGGCCCCCGCACCGATGATTAACGCCTCGCACTCATCAAGAGCATTCTTCAGCCGCTCAATCTCATTCATTCCCCTTCAGCTCCTTAACGTAAAGCTCATAGTCATAATCCTTGAAGACGTTGAAGATTACCCTGCTTATTGTGTCGTTGGTGGTGAGGAAATCCCGGACTGTTCGGACGGCAATTTTTGCGGCAATCTCATTCGGGAAGTGAAATTCCCCCGTCGAGATACAGCAGAAGGCTATGCTCCTGAGCCCGTTACCTTCAGCGCACTCAAGGCATGACCTGTAGCACCCCTCAAGCTGGCGGCAATGTTCCTCCGTGAGCTCATCCCCAACGTATGGCCCTACAGTGTGGATTACGTGGGAGGCAGGGAGGTTCCAGCCCTTCGTGATTTTCGCCCGGCCTATAGGCTCTTCATGTCCCTGTGCAGTCATGAGCTCGTTGCACTCGTCCCGGAGCTGCAACCCTGCCGCAGAATGTATCGCGTTGTCTATGCACCTGTGGCACGGAATGAAGCACCCAAGCATCAATGAGTTAGCGGCGTTCACGATTGCGTCAGCCCTAAGCCTCGTGATGTCCCCCTGCCATAGGGATATTCGCGGCAAAACTTCAGGGAGGCTCATAGCGTCAACTACTCCCTTGCGTTCCCGGAGAAGGGATAAATATTCGTCCTGTATACGGAAAAATTCAGGGGATAATGATTTTCCCGGTGTCCTGACGTTCATTAGGGCACGCAATAATATTTCAGGGTCAGGAATATTCTTTGCGGCCTCCTTGTGTTCAGGCATGTCGTCAAGAAGGTAACCAATGAGGAATTTTAGTTTTTCGTCCATGAATTTATGCCTCGTTCAAGATTTTTTCAGCATATTATAATTTACCGCATTAATTTCCATTGCAAGAGGTGATTTACATTAAGACATTCCTTATTGTGGACGGCCACAGCCTGGCTCACAGAGGATTTCACGCGCTCAACGTAAACCTCACTGCTCCCGACGGAACTCCTACGGCCATGATACTGGGCTTCATGAACATGCTCTACAAGGTCCAGGACGAACTGATGCCTGACTGCAGCGTTATAGTCTTCGATGCCCCCGGAAAAACCTTCAGGCACGAACTCCTCAAAGACTACAAGGCTGATAGGAAACCACTCGCCGATGACCTCAGAATACAGCTCCCAATACTTCAGGAATTGCTCAGGCTCTCAGGTTTCAGGGTAGTGATCCGTGAAGGGGTTGAGGCTGATGATGTGGCGGCATCAATAGCGCGTCTCGTTCAGAGTGAGGGACACGAGGCGGTGATATTGTCGTCGGATAAGGACTTGCTGCAGGTCTTGGGCGACGGCATCAGGATAATGCGCCCCGTAAAGAATGGAATATCAGGCGCAGAGATTTATGATGCCCGGTCGTTCGTGAAGGAGTTCGGGTTCATGCCATCATCAATGCCTGACTACCTGGCTATGATTGGCGACAAGGCCGACAACATCAAGGGCATTCCGGGAATCGGCGAAAAGGGAGCTCAGAAGATATTAGCCCAATACCCCACGCTTGAGGCAGTCTACGCATCACTAGGTGAGTTCACGAAGTCGACACGCTCAAAACTTGAGGCATTCGGACTTGATGCGGCAGTCTGGAAGCGCGACAACATAACGAGGCTCAAGGATGACATTTTCGCGGGAGATACTGAGTTCCTGAACTGGTGCCTGAACTCAGAGCCTGACCTTGAGGGTGCTGAAACTCTGGCCTTGAGGCTGGGGCTGACACGCGTCCTTAAGAGACTGGGCAGCACTAAGTCCCCACTTCCGCGCGAGTTCTACCCTCACGGAAATTTTGCCCCCCCCGAATGCGACATCATCACTCAGGACTACAAGGCTGAACTCCGGGCATCACCTCTTGAGTTCATGAATGCCGGGAAAATCTGGGACTTGAGGACGGCATATTACCTCCTTCACCCTGACGAGGCGGCGGCAAATTTCCCTATCATCATCAACGCCATAAACCACAGTGAGAACCCCGGAAAGGCACTCGATGACCTGGCCGGGAACATTGAGGCCGGGATACTCAGCTACGAGGGACTTCATGAGGTCATGACGGACATTGACCTGCCATTAATCCCCGTGCTCAACATGATGGAGGATCACGGCGTGAGGGTTGACACGGAGAAATTCGAGGCTTTGCAGTCTGAGCTTGAGGCAAGAATACTTGAGCTTGAAGGCCGGTTGATTGACCTTACGGGCGTGAGGATAAACCTAAATTCAGCGTCCCAAGTCTCGTGGCTCTTGTTCGAGCGTTTGAGCTTTACCCCCCTCACAAAGACCAAAGGCAAAACGTCATACTCAACTGATGCGGCAGTCCTGGAGAAACTCGCGAAGTCCCCGAACGGTGAAGTGCCCTCGCTGATACTTGAGCACCGGGAGCTCTCGAAGATGCTTACGGGTTTCGTGATACCGTTCCAGAAATCGGCGGACAAAAACGGCATCATACATACGACGTTTGAACCGGCCATGACAGGAACAGGCAGGCTCAGTTCACGGGACCCAAACCTCCAGAACCTCCCGGCATTTGGTGAGTGGGCTGGGAAAATCAAGGCTGCACTAATCCCCGTCAACCCTGAGAATGTCTTTGTCTCGGCGGACTATTCACAGGTTGAACTGAGAGTGCTTGCGTACCTTTCGGGTGAAGAGAGGCTGATTGAGGCGTTCGCGAAGGGCAGGGACATTCACACGGAAACGGCCTCGTGGGTATTCGGGACAGCTCCTGAACTCGTTACCCCTGAGATGAGGCGCGCGGCCAAGATGGTGAATTTCGGGCTGCTCTACGGGATGGGCTCGTTCGGACTTTCTGAGAGGCTCGGTGTCGGACGCAGTGAGGCAAAGGACATAATGGCCCGGTACTTTGAGGCACTTCCCGGCATTCAGGGCTACATTGACGGAATGGTTGAGGCGGCAAAATCACGGGGTTATGCCCGGACGCTTGCAGGGAGGATCAGGCCGGTGAAGGAGATTCCCGCGAAGAGTTCGGGGCTTGACCGTGCGCTGATCAACACGCCCATTCAAGGGACGGCGGCGGATATTTCGCGGCGTGCAATGGTCGAGTTTGCGAGGTCAGGGACGGCGGAGCTCTTCCTTCAGGTTCATGACTCGCTTGTGTGTGAGTGCCCTGAAAGTGAGGCGGAAGAAGTCTCACAAAATCTGCGCATGATTATGGTTAAATCTGGCGGCGAAATTTCACACCTCGAAGCTGAGGCCAAAACAGGAAAATCACTAGCAGGTGTGTAAAATTGCTTAGTCTGTGCTAAAATTCTGAATCATAAGAATTACTTAGTACCCCAAAAAATTACAGAGAGAAGGTTTTAGTGAATCATGATGAAATTCCTGCGCACACAAATGAAATGGATCATGGCAATTATTGTCGTGGCCTTCCTGCTTTCGACGTTCCTGATGTACGAGGGCAGGAGCACAAGAAGGACTCCCGGTCGGAATCCTGACGGCTCAATGAGTGATTACGAGGTTGCCCAGATCAACGGGCGTTCACTTATGCGTTCGGAGCTTGAACAGAGGCTGAGGAACTACCTCAACACCTACAGCACAAGGAGCATGGCATCAATCGATATGCCTGCAATCTACAGGGCAGTTCTTGACCAGGCGATACTTGAGGCTCAGCTGGCGAAGGAAGTCGAGGAGAAGGGAATACGTGTTACCGACGCTGAGGCAGACCAGGCCATGAAGGCATATGCTGACAGGTATTACCCGACACGTGAGGCGTTCTATCAGGTCTTGGCGAACTCAGGCATTCGGCAGGAGGACTACAAGAGGAACTTGGCGCGTCAGATGGCGGCTGAAAGGCTGATTCAGGAGGCGATAGGTCAGGTTACGGTGAGTGAGGATGCGGCGTTGAAGTTCTACGACACCATGAAGAACATAATCTACAGCAGGCCCGAAGGCTGGAATATCCACATGGCCGACTTCAACAAGAAGGAAGATGCTGAGGCATTCCGTGCAAGGATAGCAGGCGGTGAAAATTGGGACGTTCTGGCTTCAGGTGATTCGCTGGCCTCAATGGACGTAATCAATATCACGAAGTCGCCCGTTTTCCTCCCGTCAAGCAGTTTCAGCTTTGGGACATTGAGCGTACTTGCCTCGCTTGATGTCGGGAAGGTCAGCGATGTATTCGAGATGTCGAGCGCGGATTATGCCGTTGCCCTGAAGACAGCACACGTTGATGCTAGCGTAACGCCGTATGTTGAGGTCAGCAATGACATTCACTCCCTACTGAACCAGCAGGAGGAACGCAACAGGCTGACGGCCTATGAGGCATCACTCAGGCAGAAGGCCAATGTAGTGATCAATGACGAGGAATTATTTGCGAGCCCTGTTGTGTCTCAGGACAATACACCTTCAGCCGACATAGTCCCTGATATACTGATTAACGAGGTAAGCAGGGATGAACCGGCCTATCAGATGACGCTTGAAGAAGTGAGCACGGACGAAGAGCCTGAAGTGTCGGAGGACATTGCGATAATTGGGAGCGATGAGCCCGAAGTTCCCGAAGTTCCTGATGATCCGGACCTTGAGGAGACCCCTTCAGTGATAGTGATTGAGGAGACCTCAGAAGATACCCCCGCCGTTGTCGAGATTGAGACGGTTTCAGAGGAGGTTAGCCCGGAAGTTCAGGATGAACCAGAAGCACCGGCAGTAGTTGAGCCTGAGACCGAGCCAACATCTCAGGAGGCTACCCCGGAAGCTCAGGATGAACCAGAGCCCGAAGCACCGGCAGTAGTTGAGCCTGAGACCGAGCCAACATCTCAGGAGGTTACCCCCGAAGTTCAGGAGGAGACAGAGCCCGAAGCACCGGCAGTAGTTGAGCCTGAGACTGAGGCAACATCTCAGGAGGTTACCCCCGAAGTTCAGGATGAACCAGCACCAGAAGCACCGGCAGTAGTTGAGCCTGAGACTGAGGCAACATCTCAGGAGGTTACCCCCGAAGTTCAGGATGAACCAGAGCCCGAAGCACCGGCAGTAGTTGAGCCTGAGACCGAGCCAGTATCTCAGGAAGTTATACCCGAAACAACAACGGAAATTTCAGCAGACCAGCAATAAGCAACACAGGAAGTGATTTGTACATGGCAACAGCACCACAGCGCACAGACATACACAAAATATTGATTATCGGCTCAGGGCCAATAGTGATAGGTCAGGCTTGCGAGTTCGACTATTCGGGAACTCAGGCGTGCAAGGCTCTGCGTTCATTGGGATATGAGATTGTCCTCGTGAACTCCAACCCCGCCACAATCATGACTGATCCTGAAATGGCGGACATAACCTACATTGAGCCGCTGAACCCCGAACGCCTCGAAGCCATAATAGCCCGTGAAAGACCTGATGCCCTCCTCCCTAACCTTGGGGGGCAGTCAGGCCTCAACCTTTGCGCCGAACTCAGCAAGTCCGGGATATTGGCCAAGTACAACGTCCAGGTGATAGGTGTCCAAGCTGACGCAATAGAGCGCGGTGAAGACAGGGTAGAGTTCAAGAAGACAATGCAGAGCCTGAGTATCGACATGGCACGCTCACAGGTTGCGTATTCGGTTGATGAGGCACTGGGCATTGCTGAGGAGCTGGGCTATCCCGTCGTTCTCAGGCCAGCCTACACTATGGGAGGTGCGGGCGGCGGACTGGTCTACAACCGCGAGGAACTGCGCGTAGTCTGCGAGAGGGGACTTCAGGCCAGCATAGTGCATCAGGTACTCGTTGAGGAGTCAGTGCTGGGCTGGGAGGAGCTCGAACTTGAGGTAGTCCGCGACAAGGACAACAACATGATCACCGTCTGCTTCATCGAGAACATTGACCCTATGGGAGTACACACGGGCGATTCATTCTGCGCTGCCCCAATGCTCACGATTTCCCCGGAACTACAGGCACGTCTTCAGGAGATGGCCTACCGTATCGTTGAGCACATCGGCGTAATCGGCGGGACTAACGTACAGTTCGCGCATGACCCCAAGACCGGGCGCGTTATAGTCATCGAGATTAACCCCCGAACATCGCGTTCAAGTGCTCTTGCGTCAAAGGCTACTGGGTTTCCGATTGCCCTTGTCTCGGCGAAACTTGCGGCGGGTCTCTCACTCAGCGATATTCATTGCGGGAAATATGGCACTCTCGACAAGTACACTCCCGGCGGCGATTACGTTGTGATTAAGTTTGCGCGCTGGGCATTCGAGAAGTTCAAGGGTGTTCAGGACAAGCTGGGGACTCAGATGCGGGCGGTCGGTGAGGTAATGAGCATCGGGAAGAATTTCCGCGAGGCTGTACAGAAGGCCATACGTTCACTCGAAAAGGACAGGTACGGCTTGGGTTTCGCCAAGAATTTCCATGAGCTGACGAAAGATGAGCTCCTGAAGATGCTGGCTTATCCCACAAGCGAGAGATATTTTGTGATCTATGAGGCGTTGCGCAAAGGTGCAACTGTTGAGGAAATCCATAACCTGACACACGTTAAGGCGTATTTCCTTGAGGAGTTCAAGGCACTTGTTGACGAGGAGGAACACATAATCACCTTTAAGGGCAGGGCTCTTCCTGATGACGTGTTATTGCAGGCAAAGAAGGACGGGTTCTCTGACAGGTACTTGGCCATGCTGCTGGGAGTTCCTGAGCAGTCCATACGTGAACACAGAGAGGCACTGGGCATCCTCGAACACTGGGAGGGCGTTCACGTCAGCGGCACTGAGGACGGGGCATATTACTACTCCAGCTACAACCCCCTCACCGGCGGCAACAAGGTATCATCGCGCAAGAAAGTCATGATACTCGGAGGCGGCCCCAACAGGATCGGGCAGGGTATCGAGTTCGATTATTGCTGTGTACATGCCGCGCAGTCCCTCAAGAAGCTCGGCTTTGAGACCATCATAGTGAACTGCAACCCTGAAACTGTCTCGACAGACTACGACACTTCCGACAAGCTCTACTTTGAGCCCTTAACCCTTGAGGACGTTCTTAGCATCTACAGGGAGGAAAAGCCTGTTGGTGTAATCGCACAGTTCGGAGGACAGACACCCCTTAACTTGGCATCAGAGCTTGAACGCAACGGTGTGAAGATACTCGGAACTTCCCCGGAGATCATAGACCTTGCGGAGGACAGGGGACGCTTCAAGTCAGTGATGGACAGCCTGAATATCCCCATGCCTGAGTCAGGTATGGCGGCAACACTTGAGGAGGCTCATTCCGTAGCGTCAAGGATAGGTTATCCTGTCATGGTGAGGCCGTCATATGTTCTTGGGGGGCGCGGAATGGAGATCGTCTACGATGAGGCGAGCTTGGAGAGCTACGTTAGGGCGGCTGTGGGCGTAACTCCTGACAGGCCAATACTGATTGACCGTTTCCTCAACCATGCCTTAGAGTGTGAGGCTGATGCTATATGCGACGGCGTTCATGCCTACGTTCCTGCGGTGATGGAGCACATAGAGCTTGCGGGAATCCATTCGGGAGATTCTGCGTGTATACTCCCGTCAAGGCACATAACCCCCGAAGCTCTGGCCACCATAAAGGACTACACCCGGAAAATCGCTGAGGCAATGCATGTAGTCGGCCTCATGAACATTCAGTATGCCATCGAGAACGGCAAGGTGTTCGTACTTGAGGCTAATCCTCGTGCATCGCGTACCGTACCGCTGGTCTCAAAGGTCTGCGGAATCCGTATGGTTCCCCTTGCTGTCGAGGCAATAACTCAGGAACTCACAGGCAGACCTTCACCCCTTGAGGCTCTTGGCGAGAGGGTAATCCCCTACTACGGCGTGAAGGAGGCTGTTTTCCCGTTCAACATGTTCCAGGAAGTTGACCCGGTACTTGGGCCTGAAATGCGCTCAACAGGTGAGGTCTTGGGTCTTGCGTCAATGCCCGGCGAGGCGTTCTTCAAGGCTGAAGAGGCAGCAAATGCAAAGCTCCCGATGAACGGAACGGTGTTAATTGCTGTGAGCGACAGGGACAAGAAGGACATTGCCCAGATTGCCATGAAGTACCAGTACGCAGGGTTCAGGATTATCGCCACCGAAGGAACGTATGACGCTCTCAGGTCTGCAGGTGTTGAGTGCTCGAAGATTGAGCCCGGCCGTCCTGACGTTCTCGACCACATCATCAACGGTCAAGTCCAGCTCGTCATCAACACACCGCGCGAAAAGGCATTCACGAAGACAGGAAGTGCACTCAGACGCGGGGCAGTGAAGGCAGGGATACCCTACATTACGACGCTTGCGGGGGCTGATGCTGCGATTGACGGGATTATGACCGTTAAGGCAAGAGGTCAGGAGAATATCTCACTCAAGAGCATAAAGGAATGGCACAGCCTGATACACTAGGACAAGTGAAATTTCAGCACCTCCCGTTGAATTTCGGGGGGTGTATTTTTTTACGCGGCAGTCCGGGAAAAGAGACCTGTTATTGCTGTAACTGACTTAACCGGCGACATCATCAGTGAACGCGTAACACTGAGGCCGATTCTTTTCGTGGCGTTGAGGATGGCTATAATGTCCTCAGTAACATTCATGCTCAGGTCGCCATAACCGGGGCTGAATCTCGAAGTCATGTGCTCATTCTCACGAAGTCCCGGAACAATCTCGCTCCTCATGAACTGGTCAATGTATGCGTCAATCCGAACACTAGCACACGCATCAAGCGCAAGCCCATCAAGCATGTTCCTGTTCTGCGCAAGGGTAATCTGCCGGTCGGTCTCATGGCCTAACGTTGCCGCCAGTAAGTAGCACTCATCACTCCTGGCAGTGAGCCTCGCTATGTCGTTGCTGTAGATGTACGCGCCCTCAAGCTCAATTCCGCCGTCAAAGTGGACAACGTGAAACCTCCCCCAGACACAGCGGGGAGTGATGAAGCCCTCAAGCCTCCCGAAAGCCTCGCAGACAGTACGGACTAACTCGTCATTGCGGCCTTCAGGAGGAACACGCATATAGCGCAGGGCATCGGTGATCAGCTTATCCGTCGGAACGAACTGCATAACGCTTAGTGTAGAGCACCGAACGTATACCGGCATCAATGCGCCTGACGGTATCAGCCTGGTTCATCGTGTAAAGATGAATACCCTCAACCCCCCGCGCAAGAAGGTCAATGATCTGCTCGGTGGCATAGGCTATCCCTGCCTCCTTCACCGCTCCCTGATGATGGCCGTATGCATCAACGAAACGCCTCACTCTCTCAGGGACTGACGCACCGCACATCTCGACAACCTTCGGAATCTGAGCCGCCGCAGTTATGGGCATTATCCCCGCTATGATGGGCTGTGTTATTCCCATCGCACGGGCACGTTCACGCCATGAGCAGAATATATCGTTGTCGAAGAATAGCTGTGAGATTAACCCCTTCACTCCGAGCTTGCATTTTTCCTTCAAGTAGTGGAGGTCATCATCAACTGATTTTGCCTCCGGGTGTTTCTCAGGGTAGCAGGCCGCGAAAATGTCGAAGTCGTCGCCGTATTCCTCGTGAATGAACGCAATCAGCTCCGAAGCGTGCTTGAAGTCCCCAAGTTCAGCCCCCGCAGGAAGGTCGCCACGAAGTGCAAGGACATTGCGGACGTTGTTGGCCTTGAGCTGGTCGAGTATAGCCTTGATTTCGGCCCTAGTTGTCCCCACGCAGGTCAGGTGTGCAACCCCGCATGTGTGGTAGCGGTTCTGTATCCCTGAAGCAATCTCTACGGTGTTGTCGCGGCTTGAGCCTCCTGCCCCGTAGGTTACGCTGATTAGGTCCGGGTTGAAGCTCACGAGGCTGTCTATTACCCCGTAGGTGCCTTCGGTGCTCTTGTTTCCTTTGGGCGGGAAAATCTCGAACGTGTAGCTTGGCGCGAGCTTGTCGAAAAAGTTATCCATTAGTGAGTTAGTCTCCTTTCACCTGCGATAAAAGCCATTCCCTTACTGACTTTATCCTGTAGGCATAATCGAATGATGTCATGTGCTCCGAG
Source organism: Synergistaceae bacterium (assembly GCA_017405525.1). Lineage (GTDB taxonomy): Bacteria > Synergistota > Synergistia > Synergistales > Aminobacteriaceae > JAFUXM01. The sequence goes on along the minus strand of JAFRAH010000010.1, from coordinate 162,090 downwards.
TAAGTCCCTTCTGTTCCTTCCGGGAGCGTTGATTTCTCCTTGAACGTGATGAAGCTCTGGGGGTGGTTGCCGGGGATTGTGAGGCCGGTATTCTTGGCGTTGATGTTCACGTATGACGCATAGGGCACTCCTCCAGACCTGAACATGTCTATCACTTCCTGCTGACCTGCTGAGGCTTTAGGGTCTCCTGCTGAGGCTACGTAGATAAACCGCTGGACTGTCAGCCCCCTCAACGCGTTAATGTCCCACTGTCCCGAAACGAAGAGGCAGGCCGTGAACATCCCTGTGTTCTTTGCCGCAAGAACCAGCAGCGTCATGCAACCCATAGACTGCCCTGTGGCATACACGCGCTTTTCGTCAATGCTGTAATTCTTCACGGCGTAATCCACGAAACGCCCGGTAATCTCCACGTAGTCGCTCAACACGAAGCCGTTATGGTCATCGAGCACTACTTCAGGATACGACGGGACGATAACCACGCAGTCATTCCTGCACCAGATTAGCCCACCGTAGCCTTGGGTGAGTGAGAACTCCGGGGCTTTACCTGCCGCGCTCCCGTCAGCAATGAAGAAGACAACGGGATATTTCTTCTCTGCAGAGTAGCCATCAGGAAGGTATATGCTGTATTTTATTGCCTTGCCCGTAACGTCGTCGCTGTATGTCCTGAGCTTGAACTTGGGGACGTATTCCGTGATTAGTGCTGCCAGTTCCTCATCATCTGACTTGTCGGGGTGGTAGAGGCTTGAGCTTTCTTCCCTGCCTGAGTGGAAATTCTCATCTGCTGAAGATGCCGCGTAACATGATGACGCGATAAGGAGCAATATTGCCGTGAGTATGAGACGCTTCATTGCTTGAGGCCGTCCTTCCTGTCTTCCTCCCATGTGATGAACGAGTGGTAATATTTCTCGTCGTTGTCATCAAGCCCGCGAGTAATCTCCGTAACATGAATGTGAGATGCTCTGACCTTTTCGAGGACGTAATCAACCGCAATCATAGGCTCAGTGTGAGCACCGCATGTGTAGATGTCCAGAGCCATATAGTTGACTTCGGGCCATGTGTGGCAGGAAAGATGCGACTCACTGATTACTACTACTCCGCTTACTCCATTGGGGGGAAACCTGTTGAACGACACCGACCAGACCTGAGCATGTGCACGGTTGGCGGCCTCAACGAGAATATCCTGAAGTTTGGTTACGTTGGTGATTGTTTCATCACAGCCGGAAACTTCAACGATATAGTGAACACCTTTAGGGGACAATTTAGAATCTCAGCCTCCCTGAAAATATTATGAATGATTGTGAAATTGTATCACAGGCACAAGAAAACAAGCCTCACGTTTTCCGCAGGGCCTGCTTATTACGATTAACGTTTGAACGGCAGCTGAAGGTATGAGCCATAAATTCCCACGCAAAGTGTTACATGCTTCCGTTTACCGGGGTAAAGTATCAGCCTCGCAGGGTACATCCATGAGTTCAGGCATCTCCTAGTCCTCCCCTGTAATGTCCTCAACCTTGTCGCCGGGGCTGTGAAGTTCTGCCCTGACTATCTCCATTCCGAACACAGCTGCCCTTTGCTGAAACCTACAAGCCCTATGTTGGGATTGGCCTTCATATAACTCGCACTGTTCGAGGAAATCATATGCCCTGCTCACCTCGCTAATACCCTCCTTATTGCTTCAAGTACTTCACCGATGCCGTCAATGTCCTAGCCGCCAATCCATTTTGCTTGGACGTTGCGGTAATCCGTAGCGCGCTCCCAGTAGGCCACCTCGTCATCAGTCATCAGCCTAACGTCAGCACCGTCAGCCCTGAGAGTCTCAACCTGCCGTGCGAACGACTCGCTCATTACCCCGCCAAGAACTGAGTACGAACTTTCTGCCGCCCTCGTGAACGCCTCCTTGTCCTCAGTGCTTAGGCTGTCCCACACTGTTTTGTTCAACGCTATGATGTACTCATGGCCGAGCCACAATTTTGGTGATGTCAGTATGTGGGGAGCAGGCTTGTGTGCATTGATGTGCCTTGCGGCGTGCTACGCGACCATAGCCGCTGTCAATGTTCACGATGAGGCCGTCAAGCCTTCCGTCATTGAGAGCCTCAGACACTCCAGGCCCCCATGGCATGGTTACTGGTTCAGCCCCGGCATTGGCGAGAAAATCCTTGTGCCAGAAACTAGCACTCCTCCATCTCTGCCCGTTGAAGAACTCTACCTGTTCCTGACCTTCTGGGCCTGCAGGGAAACTCTTGAAGAGCTGGTGAAGGCGCAAATCCTTCATGCAGTATTCGGGGACGACTACGGCCATGTCAGCACTCCCGGAACGTAACGACTTCAGCGCATCATAACCCGTTGAGATTTTGGCGTTCCAGTGGGGGGTAATCTTTATCCGGCCATGTGATTCACGTTCAAACGCCGGGAAAAATATATCGTTGAGGAATTTCGTCCGCATGTTCCCCAGTGGCTCATGGTCTGAGTATGTCAGCTCAACCGTCAGGAAGTCATCAATCAGTGAGCAGACCTCCTTTAGTCCTTCCTCCTTCATGAACGCTACATGTCCGGCATTGGGGATAACGTGAAACCTTGAGTCCTTCAGGGCATCAGCAACCTTCTTGCCTTCAGGGACGGGGTTAACCTCGTCATTTTCGCCGGTGATTACGAGCGCGGGGATTGTTACCCTCTTTATGTCCGTCATGAGGTCAAAGCCTATCAGTGAGCTGATTATTGCGGCATCGTTCTTGTCTTTGGCCTCTGAGATTCTTTCGGGATCGAGAAACCAATAACTGCGGGCTTCTTTAGGCCGTAAGATGCAACCAACCCCGCCAGGTCGTCAGCATTGTCCTAAAGGGTGAAGGCTTCGGGCTTGTCCGTCCTGCCATGACCGCGCGAGTCGTAACTGTAGGTGTGGTATCTCCCCTTGAAGTAATCGAACAGTCCCGACATGTATTCTTTGGAGTAGCCTTTGCCGTGAAGGAAGATTATTGCCGGGCATCTCCTGCCTCAAGAACTGATATATTGATGCCGTTGATGTTCCTTGTCGCCTCAGTGTCAGCGAATGAACAGCCAGCAATGAGGGAAAATATCAACGCAATCGCAAGTGTCTTCATTGGTTGATGCCTCCATAAAAATTTGGGGAAAACAGCAATAACGCTAATTCCCCCGTGTCGTTTGGTTTAAGGCTTGGGTCCCACGCACTGCATCAGCGTGAAGTTGTGTTTGTCCGTGAGCCCTAGAAGTTTCGTGAGAGCCTCGCGGTCAAAGTTCATTCTTGTCCTTGCTCCCCAGCCCTGAGATGCCGCGTAAAGGTACACGTTCTGCATTGACAGCCCCGCATGAGCAAACCCACAGTTCAGTATGTCGCCTGCAGGAATGGGACGACTTTTAGGCCATTTCCCCGTGTCCTGGATGTAGAGCAGGTCAACCGCCGCCTTAGCCACGAAAGGCTGCCCCCCGGTAAGAGCCCGGTGATCCCCATCCGCTATCTTCGTGATGCTGTGGTCTTCATGGTTGTACCTGAACACTCCCGACTTCGTGAACGCGTATATCACCATGTCCTGCGTGTTCATGGCCGTAGCGTAGGTGAGCTTGCCGTTGTCCCTGTTGATCCCGCCCGCAACCCAGAGAAGGTTCGAGAGCTGCTGCAGAGTAAGCTCAGTGTCCACGAAATCCCCGGCACTCTGACGCTGTGAGATGGCATCAACTACAGGAATACCGCCGGACTTTTCGGGGTCAGGGAGCTTTACCGTTGCCTCACCTTCCGCGAATGCCGACGAACTCATCAGTGCAACGAACAAAAATACCGCAAATACTTTCTTCATGACTGTATACCTCCTGAATATATTACGTTAGCCCCTGAAAGGCTTTACGTCCGAAAAACAAGACTCCTAACCTGCTGATGTCCATTCCGTTAATTCTCCTTGTCGTGAAGCAGCTTGTTCAACAGCCGCAATAATTCCTGTTTCTCTTCCGGCTCAAGGCAACCCGTCAATCTCCCTTCAAGCTCATCACCGAGACCGTAGAGAGTATCCTTCATGCCGAGCGTCTTCTGTGTGGGGCAAAGTATCTTGCTCCTGCTGTCGTCTGGATTAATCCTGCGCTCAATCATTCCCTTTCGTTCGAGCGTCTGGACGAGCCCCGTTACTGTCGGGTTCGTCATGGAGAAGTAACGCTCAATGTCAGCCTGCCTTATGGGACATCCTGAGTTCATGAGAATGTATTTGAGTATCTTGAACTGCGAATTAGTGAGATCATAAGGCTCAAGTATAGGGTTAGAGAGCTTGTCGATCTCAAGGCTTAACTTCTTGATGAGTACAGCTATCTTGTTCGTGTGATGGTCATTCATTGAGCCACGCAAAAGCATCATCGTAGACTTCCTTCACATCTCCTGTGGGGGATTATGACTTGATGATAGTATAGGAAACTATGAATGTCAATCATGCAAGAAAAAACCCCCGCAGTGTTACGGGGGCTTGCCTGAAACTCTTAACGTGAGCCTAAATGTTTCCTGAAGAACTCCTCAAGCGTCCTGTAGAAGTCAAACCTGTTCTCCTCATTGTGGAAGCCATGACCCTCGTTTTCCTTGACCATGTAGACGACATCCTTTCCTGCCTTCCTGACTGACTCGACTATCTGGTCAGACTCTGCCTTGTTCACACGGACATCATTAGCTCCCTGCGCAACAAATAACGGTATCCTTATGTTCTCCGCGTGAAAGACTGGTGATACTTCCGTCAATAGCTCCTTGTCCTTTGAGGGGTCGCCTATTTCCTCATATTCCATCTCGATGAACGGTTTCCAGTATGGCGGAATGCTCTCCAGCAACGTGAAGAGGTTCGACGGCCCTACATAGCTCACGGCACAAGCATAGAGATCCGGCGTGAAGGTTGCCCCGGCAAGAGCGGCATATCCCCCGTAGCTCCCGCCGTAAATCGCGAGCCTCGACCTGTCAGCTATACCCTGTTCGACAGCCCATAGTACCCCGTCAGTAACGTCATCCTGCATCTTCCGCCCCCACTGCTTGAAGCCTGCCTGCCAGAATGATTTTCCGTAGCCCGTTGAACCCCGGAAGTTCACCTGCAACACAGCTATTCCCCTGTTCGCGAGGAACTGAGCCTCAGAGTTGAAGCCCCATGAGTTCCGCGAGCTCGGCCCTCCGTGAGGTATCACTACAAGCGGCAGGTCATGGGACGCTACACCCACAGGCAAGGTGATATATCCGTTAATCTTGAGGCCGTCCCGTGCTGTGAAGTGTATTGCCCTCATCGGTGCCATCTGTTCAGCCCTGAGCCAGGGGGACAAGTCAGCGAGCTTTGAGATTGAGTTATCCTTGCGGTCAAAGAGATAGTATGCCCCCCTCGTCCTGTCGCTGTAGGTACGGACGATAATCCTGCGCTCGTCATCGTCCATGTCGGCAACAGCAACCTCAAGCCCGGGAAAGAATGCATCTAGCGTATTCTGGAGCTCTTCACGGTCAGCGTCAAAGAACTTGTAGTGCCTCCTGTCAGTCGTGTAGGTTACTCCCGTGATTACCTTGCGTTTCTTGGAGTGGAGAATGCCGCCCGCGTCAACCTCGTCATGCTCAAAGACAAGGTCAAGTGTCTCGTTTGTCTCAGGGTTGAAGGTATAGATGGCTGTCTTGTCCCTGCTCAAGTTGCTGACTATGTACATCATCTTGTTGTCATACGCGAACATGACCGGGGAAAATGTCTCCTTGAAGTTCGTGGTTATGAGTGTCCTGAACTCCTGGCTCTCGTCAGTGCGGTAAAGGAAGCTCTCATTCACGCCGTCAGTCTGGATTGCCGCGCGTAATTTCCCGTCATGGTCGGTCATCCAGCCGGTGATATTGCCCGGATTTTCGGCGACAAGCTCAAGTTCTCCCGTCTCAATGTTGCACCTGTAAACGTCAAAGATTTCCGGGTTTCTCTGGTTCATGCCTATGAGCATATGCACCGGGTCATCTTCAAGGTCATCAAGCACTCCGGCCCTTACTTTCTCGAAGGGGGTCAAGTCCCTTGCCTCTGAGCCTTGAATGTCAGTAACGTATATGTGAAAATTCTCATCGCCTCCTGAATCCTGGGCAAAAACTATTTTTCCGCTGCCCTTCCAGAAAAATCCGGCAATGTCCCGTTCAGTTGCTGAGGTTATACGTTTCTCGTCCCCTGTGGAAATTTCCCTGACGTAGACATTCATTCTTCTTTCCCATGGCCGGGCGAATGCTAGGCGTGTCCCGTCTGGTGAAATGGAGAACGCTGCATTGCTGGGATTCCTGAAGAAGTCCTCCATCGGCAACAACGGAGGCACTGCGGCGAAGGCACAGGAGGCTGGCATTACGAGGAACAAGGCAAGAATGGCGAAAATTATTCTCATGGGTTAATATCTCCCTTCATGTGGATTTATGTATGTGATTGTATCATGGCCTCAATAAATGGGCTTGCTCTGTGTTACGATAAAATACCATGATGGAATTTATGAGGAAGGTGATTAATTTGCAGGGGAATATATCAGTATATCCCGTGAACGTTTCAGGGGCTAAGGACATGAAGGAGCTTTGCGGAAGAATAGGAACTGATCCGGGGGCGTTATCGTACCTCATCCCCAAGAGCAAGATGCTTCACTTTTACGCCGAACACATAGACTACAGGGCTGCAGGCTTCCTCAAGCAGGAGATGCTTTCACGGGGTGGTGATGTAGCAGTGGCAAAGCACGTGATAGATGGCAGGACTGACTACAGCGACATACTCATTATGGGTACTGCCTCACAGTTCAGGCGGCTCATCGAAAAAATGAAGGCTATGGACATTTGGGGCATAAAGGACTTGCGCGAGGCACTGACTGAGGCACTAAGGAACGTAAACGCCCGGCACTGGGAGATGACTTCACCGGCAGGCCACACAATAACGCTCGGTCATGACACCAAGCTGATGGCGATACTGAACCTAACGCCTGACTCGTTCCACGCGCCAAGCAGGACAGACGACCGGGGAATACTGGGACGTGCTGAGGAGTTCCTGAGTGAGGGGGCGTATATCCTTGACGTTGGGGCGGAGTCGACACGTCCGGGAGCTGAGGCAGTGAGTGAGAGTGAGGAGGCTGAAAGGTTGCTGCCAGCATTGAGGGTGTTGCGTCGTGAGTTCCCTGACGCGATAATCTCGGTTGACACGTACAAGGGGGAGATTGCGAGGCTTGCGGCTCTTGAGGGGGCTGACATCATCAACGACATCGGGGGCTTCGGGCTTGACGCTGGGATGCTTGGGGCTGTGGCGGAACTGAACATGCCCTATGTACTCTCTCACATCAAGGGAACGCCTCAGAACATGGCCGGTCTTGAGGGCAGTCCTGATATTGTCGGCGAGGTGAACAGGTACTTTTCCGGGAAGTTAGCGGCACTTGAGGAGGCAGGGTTAAAGCGTGAGAACGTCATCATAGATCCGGGGCTTGGCTTCGGGAAGTCTTCGGGGGATAATTTCGCGATACTGAAGGACATTGAGAGCCTGCGAGTTTTCGGGAGGCCGGTACTTGTTGGGCATTCAAGGAAGAGATTCACCGGCACTGACAGGCTGTCCGGGACGCTTGCAGTGTCGGCGGTGCTTGCAGGGAGGGTGAGCCTCCTGCGGGTTCATGACGTGAGGGAGAATGTGGAGGCTTTGAGGGTTGCGGAGGGTGTCAGGAACGGGTGAGGTTGTGATACAAGACCTTAAGGAGGAAAGTGGCCATACTGCAAATATCACAAACCCTTCGCTTTATCCCTAAGAGTATGCGAATTAAACACTGCCTCCCATGTACATGGAAAAATTCCGACTGGCTTGCGACATTAACGAGCTTGTGCATGATCTCGCTCATGGTTGCGTTCTCACCCCACGCGCTTTTGAGGTAAGCATCCCAATACAATATTTCGTGGGGCTTTCCGCTCAATATCTTCCACGGCTTGCTTGGGAAAGTGTGAACTATACAGCCGGACAAGTCTTTATCCAGCATGAACATGTTGAACTTCTTGTCTATGAACTCTATATCCCCTCTGAGAATTACATTGAATGCTACTTCGTCTGGTATCTCTAAAATTTCAATGTGAGACAAAAGATGCTCCATTGATTTACTGAGGAAATCTCTATGTCCCCTTATCCTGCGGAGGTTCATAAGGAGTACTCCCACATTAATATAGTGCTTGAGGTCAATACCTAACAGCTTCAATTTATACCCCCACAGAAAAGGTATATGAATTTCAGGATAAAGATTTACTCCTGCAATTGTCTTACCATTCATGTTTATGTTCCACAGCTCTACTATGTCGAGGTTGACTATAGTGTCGCAGTCCAAGAGTATAACCTTGTCCAAGTCAAGAACTTCATGAATGAACAGCCTGTATAAAGTCCCTATAGTCAGATGCTTTACTTGCTCTATGAGTTCCGGCGGAAATATTTTTCCCCGTTCCGTAACATCATGAAGCTCTAAGCCTTGGGAATACTTCTCTGCAGTCCGTATGAATTTATTGCGGTTGTCTTCTGTGAGTGTGTCATCGTGGAGAATGTGAACGGTAACCTTGCTCTTTGTGTTCTCGAATATCGAGGTCATCACTACCCCGGCATGTTGTGAGTAAGTCCCTGATGGGTCATATACGCATAGTACTACGTGAATTGTCTCATCCTGATTTTGCGCATGAATTGGCGTTGGGCGTTGGGCGTTGGGCGTTGGGCGTTGGGCGCATTGTACCCACTTCGTCCGTCATTGTCAATCTCTCCTTTCATGAATTAACGCACGGATTATAGCATACTGCCCTAACCAGTTAAACCATGCTAAAATTTACGAGTTCGTGCAATAAATTTTGACAGGAGGCTACAATTCTTTTATGTCAGACGAAATCATAAATCCCAATTCAACAAATGAAGACACCCAACCAGAGAATGAAGAGAAGATATTAACCCTACCGCTTGTTGGCGAGATAAAGACCAGCTACCTCAACTATGCCATGAGCGTAATCGTGGGCAGGGCACTTCCTGATGCACGGGACGGACTCAAACCCGTTCAGCGTCGTGTACTCTATGCCATGTCGGAGCTCGGCCTCAAGCACAACACAGCCTACAAGAAGTCAGCCCGTATAGTCGGCGAAACGATGGGCAAATACCACCCTCACGGAGACTCGGCAATCTATGACACGATGGTACGACTCGCCCAGAACTGGAACTTGCGCTACACACTCGTTGACGGTCAGGGAAACTTCGGCTCAGTTGACGGGGACAGCCCCGCGGCCATGCGATACACCGAGGCACGTCTGAGCTGGCCCGGTGAACTCATGCTCGCTAACCTCGACGAAGACACCGTAGAATGGGGGCAGAACTTCGACGAGTCCCTCAAAGAACCCCTAACTCTCCCCTCAGTACTCCCCAACCTCCTCGTGAACGGCTCAACAGGTATTGCTGTCGGCATGGCAACGAACATTCCCCCCCACAATCTCCGTGAAGTGGCTGACGTATTCTGCTGGCTCATCGACAACAACATAGAGCCCGAAGATGCAGAGCTCCACGACATCATGCGGATAATGCCCGGCCCTGACTTCCCTACAGGCGGCGAAATTCTCGGACGTTCGGGAATACTTGAAGCATATTCGACAGGCAGGGGCAAAATCACCGTGAGGGGGAAAATGCACGTTGAGGAGTCCAAGCGCGGAAGGCAGAGCATCATAATCACAGAGATACCCTACAACGTCAACAAGACCTTGCTGCTTGAGGCAATGGTTCAGGCAGTCCAGGACAAGGAGATCGAGGGAGTCTCAGAGATGAGGGACGAGTCAGACAGGGACGGCCTGCGTATCGTTGTGGAACTCTCACGCGACTCTGATGCTGAGCTCATCATGCGGCAGCTCTACCGTCATACTTCCCTGCAGTCAACGTTCGGCGTAATCAACCTTGCACTTGTCGACAAGCACCCCGAAATTCTCGGCATCAAGCAGTTGCTCTCCATCTTCCTGAATTACCGCAGGGACGTTGTGAGACGGAGGACAGAGCACCGCCTCAAACAGGCACAGGCACGCGAGCACATCATCGAGGGACTCAAGAAGGCACTGACTCACATTGAGCAGGTCATACGGACGATACGCTCAACGAACAACGCACAGGAGGCAAAGGCTAACCTTCAGTCAGTCCTTGAGTTCTCGGAGGCTCAGGCACAGGCTATCCTTGAGATGAGGTTGCAGAGACTGACCGGGCTTGAACGTTCGAGGCTTGACGAGGAACAGCAGAAGTTGCTTGCTGACATCTCGACCTTCAACAGCATCTTAGGCGACAGGAAGATACTTGACGGCGTTATACGTGATGAGCTCAAGGACTTGGCGGCACGTTTCGGTGATGACAGGAGGACGGCAATCGTCGAGGAAGTACAGGAGACAGCAGACGAGGATCTTATCGCTGAAGAAAGCATAGTGATAACCCTCTCGAAGGACGGCCTCATAAAGCGTCAGCCCCTCGACTTCTACAGGTTACAGGCAACCGGCGGAAAAGGCAGGAAGGGCGCGACCATTCACGAGGACGACAGTATAGAGCTCCTTTGCGTTACCAGCACACACAGGGAAATATTCTTCTTCACGAACACAGGCCGAATAATGTCGCTCAAGGGCTACGAGATACCCGAAACGAAATCCGGCAAGGGCAAGCCAATATCCCGCTACCTTCCCCTGAGTGCTGAGGACAGCGAGCGAATCGTGAACATTGCAGGCGACGGAGGAACGAGCTTCAAGTATGCATTCTTCATCACGAGTATGGGCATCGCTAAACGTGTGGGCTTCTCTGAGCTCAGGTACACCAACAGAGCCAAGAAGATTATGCGGCTTGATGAGGGTGATGAGATTGCACAGGTGAGGCTCACTACAGGAAGGAATGACCTGGTTATAGTTACGAGGAACGGCTTGGCCCTGAGAGTCCCTGAAACCGAGTTCAGGCCATTGAAGCGCACAGCAAGGGGAGTAATCGCCATCAACCTGAAGAGCAATGACCGTGTATTGAGCTGTGATGTAGTTGACGACCGTCGTACAATCCTCGTAATCAGTGAGCAGGGCATCGGGAAGCGTGTAGAGTTCAGCTCATTCATGCCCCATCACCGAGCAACCGGGGGAATATGCATCATGGAGCTCACCCCCAAGACCGGGAGGTTATCCGGGAGCGTTACGGTGAAGAACACTGACGAGATTATGGCGATAAGTGCAAGAGGCCGCATGATACGTATGCCAGTCGACAGCATCAACATAATGAAGCGTCATTCAGTGGGCAATATCATTCTGCGTTTTGACGAGGGCGACTCACTTGCTGACTGCAGCGTCATTAAGACAGAGGACGATGACGACGACATGACCGCAAGCATTCCGTTTGAGGCTGATGATGAGGCTGAAGACATGGCCGATGCTGGGACTGAGGGAGAAACAGAGGATGAGAATAGCTAGGGACGGACTGCCAACAATAATATTCCTGATGTTATGCGCGGGAGCTTTTGCGTTCATCTCGTGGATACCCTGCGCGGTAATCGTTGCCATTCTCTGCGTGGTCTTGTGGTTCTTCAGGGACCCGGAACGTCAGGCGGATTACAGGGACGGCTATTTCTTCTCCCCTGCTGACGGAAAGGTAGTAGAGATTTCCGAATGCGACCATGAATTTACCGGCCATGCCCTGAAGGTAGGGATATTCATGAATCTCTTCAGCGTCCACGTGAACAGAGCACCTTGCACCGGGCGTGTGGACTACCTCGAATACGTGCCGGGCAAAAAGATAGCGGCATTCTCACCTAAGGCCTCAGAGGTCAACGAACGCAACTATGTCGGTCTCTCAACACAATGGGGCGCGGTAATGATGGTACAGATTGCGGGGCTTGTAGCGCGGCGTATAGTGTGCAGGCTCAGGCGGGGCGATGTTCTGGAGGCAGGACAGCGTTACGGGATGATAAAGCTCGGCTCAAGGGTTGATTTGTACCTACCGAGTGATACAGTATTGCGCGTAAAACTTGGCGACAACGTAAAGGCCGGAATAAACACAATAGGAGTGATAGGATAGTGAGGAGTTTTCTGAAGATAAGGCGTTTCATGGGCAGGAAGGGGAAGAATCCGATGGAGTTCAAGCACATACTGCCCAACATGGTAACAAGCGGGAATCTGCTTTGCGGGTTGTTCTCGCTGATTCTCGTGCTTCATGGCCGTTATGTTCCTGCGGCATGGCTGGTGTTCTTTGCGGTGATATTTGACGGATTTGACGGGAAGGTTGCCCGGATGCTGGGAGGTGGCTCACAGTTCGGGCTTGAGTTCGACAGCCTCGCGGATCTTGTGAGTTTCGGGACTGCCCCGGCAATCTTGATGTATCAGGTCTCACTTAGGGGGCTTCACATTATGGGTGCAGTAATAGCGGCATTCTTTGCGCTCTGTGTGGCACTGAGGCTTGCGCGCTTCAACGTTGTGCATGTTCCCGGACCGTTTCAGGGTCTTCCGTGTCCTGCGGGGGGGCTGTTCGTGTCGTCATTCGTGATTGCGGGGCTGAGCCTTCCTTCGTGGATGATGGCCGGGGTTCTTGCCGGTACTGGATTCCTGATGGTGTCGAGCATACCCTACGCGAACATGAAGAAGCTCACGAAGAAGACTGCCGACGGGGTGAAGTGCCTTGCGCTGTTCTCGATGATGGTGCTGTCGTTCGTGTTCCTGAAGAAGAGTGCACCGCTGTTCCTGTTCTCGCTGTACATAGTGAGCGGGCTGATACGTTTTGACTGGGGGCAGTGGCTACTGAAGCCTGAAGCACGGGAGGAAGCCATAGAGCACAAGAACTAGAGCATTGATTTTGTGGCGGGCCTGCGGAGAAATTCGCGGGTCTGTTTTTTTTGCGTGGTTGCTTTGGGGAAAAATGGGCATGATAGCGGGCTGAGGCGGTCATGTGTCTTTATGATTTTGGCGGAAAATTTCACAGGAGGCAATAATCATGAAGAAGTTCATTGTATTGTTCATGGCCGTGTGTCTTGTTGCGGCGGGGTCTAGTGCTTGGGCTGATTACTGGAACGAAGGTCATTCAGGGACGGAGGCAGATCCGTATGTGATTGACACGAATGCGGATTTAGTGGCGTTGAGGGACAGGGTTAATGCCGGGACTGAGTCGGGGGATATGTGGTATAAGCTGACTCAGAACCTGAATATTTCTGCGATAACGAATTGGATTTCTATCGGTAGTCCTGAGAGCCGGGCATTCACTGGGCATTTTGACGGGAACGGAAAGTCAATTCATGTCAATATCAGCAGAGCTTGGGAGTCTTATGGAGGGTTGTTCAGGTACGTAAACACTGAAGCTGACGGATATGCTGTCAAGGCTCTCACAGTAAGCGGATTTGTACAGGCGCAAAATTCAGCAGGAATTATCGTTGATTTGCAGTCTGGCAGTGTGGAGGATTGCTCGTTTACAGGCAAGTTGAACGGAACTTATATGAACTCTCGAACAGGTGGCATTGCGGCTAATATGCGTGGCGGGAAAATCACAAACTGCAATGTTAATGCCACAATAGAAGGTCATTCTAGTAACGAAGTCGGCGGTGGAATTGTCGGTTACATGACGGGAGGCAGTATCGAGAACTGCAAAGTTGAGGGTACTACACTTTCAACTTTCTATGAGGGGGGCGGTATCGCTGGATATGCCAAGATTGCAAATTTCGATACAATAAAAAACTGCACATTTTCCGGCACAATCAATGCTTCGCGCAGTACAGGTTATGCTGGTGGCATAGTTGGTTATCTTGAGGGCGGAAATATACAGAACAACCACGTAACCGCAGATTCAAACGCCAGCTCGTTCGTGTCAGGTGGAAATTACGCGGGCGGAATTGCAGGACGTATCGGCGAGTCTACAGTCCTCGAAAGCTGTGATGTCTCCTCCCTCGTTACAGTCTCCGTTGAAGCTGACGCAATCGGCGGCATCGTCGGCCTCATGAACGCATCAACCGTCCGCAACAACCAGTCCTACGCCACAATCAGCGGCGACATCGAGAACATGGGCGGCGTGGTCGGCAAACTCGACGCGGCAAGCTACACCATCAGCAACAACCGTTACAGTTCCGCAGAACACGGCATCGGCAGCAACGCTCAGGGTTCACCCAGTGAGGAAGGCTGCATTAGGGTCGGCGCAAGCATCACAATCACCACTACCTCACCACTCCCGGACGCTGTCGCAGAAACCACATATACCGTAACCCTAAAGACAGACTCCACCTCATCCATTGTATGGACACTCACCAACGGCACAAGTCTTCCCGAAGGTCTCGAACTCGGCAGGTCAACCGGCAAAATCTCAGGCACACCGACTACAGCAGGAGAGTACACGTTCACGGTGAAGGCCAGCCCCGAAACAGGTGCACCGGCAACGAAAGAGCTCAAGCTCACAGTTCAGGAGAAAGGCTCGGCAGTGCTCACGATAACGACAACATCACTCCCGTCCGGCACATTAGGCACGGCATACAGTGCAACCCTGACATCCAGCCCTTCAGGTGCTGCATGGTCGGTGAGTTCGGGAAGTCTTCCGGCAGGGCTCACTCTCAACGCCTCAACCGGGACAATCTCAGGGACTCCCACAGCATCAGGAACTTCACGCTTCACCGTCAGGGCAGTATCAGGGGCAGCAGGTACGACAAGGCAGCTCAGCATAACAATCACAACAGAGCCTTCACCCGAAACGATAACTATAACGACGACGAGCATACCCGACGGCATCGCTGGAATGAGCTACAACGCAGAGCTTGCCTCAAATCCTGCGGGGGCAACCTGGACGCTCACAGGCAACCTTCCGGCAGGCTTGGTCCTCGACTCGTCAGGGAAGATTTCGGGAACTCCTACGGTCTCAGGCAGCTTCCCGTTCACCGTTACAGCGCAATACGGAACGGCCAGCTCAGTGAGGAGTCTGACGCTCACGATTGCCCCCCTCGAAATCACAACGTCAACTCTTCCGGACGGCACTGCAGGAGGAGCGTACAACCAGACGCTGAGAGCCAACGTTTCGGGGCTGTCCTGGAGTGTGAATGCCGGGAGACTTCCGGGAGGTCTCACCCTTGAGGGAACAACTGGGGTTCTTTCCGGGACACTAAGTGAGGCAGGCGAGTTCACGTTCACTGTCTATGCGTACAACTCATATGCGAGTGCCTCAAGGCAGTACACGTTGAAGGTAACGGATGCTCCCGGTTCGAGTGAAGGGGGCGGCGGCTGTAATTCTGTATCAGGGATTATGCTTCTGTCTGTTCTGGGATTAGTCTTGCGGAAAAAATTATAGTCTGGAAAATTTCATGCTCCCCTTGCTGAATGTGAGGGGAGTTTTTTTTGCCATTCTATCTCCGTGAAAGTATATCGGTGTCTATAAATTCGTTGCGGTCATGACTGTCAAAGTCGCTCATGGGTCTTATCATGGGGGACATAAACCAAGTCTCGAAAGCTATTCCTCTATTTCTCTTGCTGATGAACTCTTCTTTTGATTTCGTGAAGTAGTGATTGATGCGTACCTTCTCGTAATGAACTTCACTAGTAACAGAGCCCGTTATAATTTCTCCATTTTCATCCAGCGTTTGGTATCCTTTGCGGAAAACTGCATGATGTGGGTCATAAAGGAAGAAAACTTTCATGGGATCGCAGATTGTCTTGATGAGGTGGTTAGGGTCGAAGTTTCTTGTTGCACACCTCGTGAAGTTCTCAAGCACTCCGCCTTCAGGTTTAGTGATGTGCCCGTTTGAACCGAATACGAGCCAGTTGATGCCTATTCCTCCGGCGTTCTTGTGGGAAGTCATGAAATCGTCAACAAAGCTGTATAAACTGCCTGATGCCCCGCCCACACTACTACGTACGAACACGAACTCATCAGCATCAATGAATGCCATGTACCTGAACTTGTGTTTGTACTCAAAGACCGCCATGTTATACGCATCCACTTGACGGTTTTTCCCCTTGAGCTCCCTATAAGTTACTGTTCCGGCCTTGACGTATGGCTCCAGAACTTCACGGAGGTTGTCGGTGCTCTCGTTGTCATAGATGATGAAGTGCGATACCCCTTGTTTTATGTGGAAGTCAAGCCATTCTTTGATGTAAGGAGCTTCATTCTTGGCAGTAAGAACAAAAGCAAGTCCCTCACGTTCTGGTTCGTTGCCTACAATGAAATATTTCAGCAGGCAGTAAGGTGTAACGAAAATCCTTAATATTGTGCGTATAAGTCTGTTTGAAATGTAATCCCTGCACCTGTAAACCAGCGGGCTGCTTTCTCCCGAATATCGTAATGCCTTTACCAGTAATCTAATACTCTTGTGGCTCTTTATCCATCTGAGCAGGTACTTCATAGTTATCTCCTGTCGTGAATTTTATGGTGTGTCTTTCTCACATCCGGGAAAGTATCTCGGTATCCTCAACGTCATTCTTATCCATGCGCAGGAAATTCTTCATTGAGTGGCCTCCGGGATTATAGCCCTTTCCGCGTTTCATCTTGTCTTGAAATTCCTCTTTGGACTTGCAGAAATAGTGATTTATCCTTATCTTCTCAAAACTCACTTTGCTGCTGCTGGGATTGATTATAATTTCTCCGTCCTCGTTAACTTCATGGAAGCCCCTGTAAAAGCATGAAGGAGCATGAACATGAGCTGCAAGCACTCTCATCGGGTCGCAGATTGTCTTGAATGCAAGGTTATGCTTGAAGTCATTCTCAGAACACCTCGTGAAGTTCCTCAAAACGCCGCCTTCGGGTCTCTTCTCATGTCCTGATGAGCCGAATATCAGCCAGTTGACCGCAAGACCTCCTGCATTCTTGTGCTCAGACATAAAGGCATCCATAAACTTGCATAAATTCCCATCCTTGATGTTTCTTCGGATATAGATAAATTCGTCTGTGTCAATGAAGCCCATATACCTGAACTTATGACCGTACTTGTTGAGTGCCATGTTGTACGCGTCAACCTGCCTTCGCTTTCCCTTTATGGTCTCATAGTTCACCGTTCCGGCCTCAATATACGGCGCAAGTACCTCGTGGAAATTGTCAGTGCTCCCGTTGTCGTAGATGATGAACTGTGATACTCCCTGCTTGATGTGGAAGTCCAGCCATTCCTTAATGTATGAGCCTTCATCTTTGGCTATTAGCACAAGAGCAAGCCCCTCGCGTCTGGGAACAAAAGGTGGGAAAAAATATTTTATCAGGTAGTAAGGAGTAACAAGTATCTTCAAGATACTACGGAAAATGACGCTTGAAGTATAGTCCCTGCACCTGCATACAAGATTATTCCTTTCGCTTATGTTGACCAGAAATTTAATGTACCTTGCCAAAACGGGAGCATTGCCTTTCAGGAAACGCTTAAGGTATTTCTTCATTTTGCTTTTCTCCTTTGGGATTATGGCCGGTAAATTCTCTTTGCACTCTGGGCTTTTCTTGCCTTCTCCTGACGCTTATATGCCGTCTCAAGTGCACGGACTATCTCACTCCATCGGGCAGACCAAGCAGTTTCGGCCTTGCAGGGTTTCTCGTCCTCCCCGGCGTCGTTAATGTCCTTCGGGCGTTTCTGTATCGTGAACGTATCGCCGTCAAACGCAACACTTGATCCGTCATCGAATGGGATATATACCCTCATGACTTAGTGCCCGCCTTCAGGGGTAATCTTGCGCTCATGATGATAGCGTCCTCACCGTTGGAGTAGTAGCCCCGCCTCACTGTCTCGCCAACAAATGACATCTGGGAATACAGCGATATAGCCCCGGCATTCGACTTCCTGACCTTCAGCCTCAACCGCCGGAAATGGAGATACACCGCACAGTCGCCAACAGCCGCAACAAGCTGCCTGCCAATTCCGCGCCGCCTGTATACGCTGTCCACTACAAGAGCCATCAGAAGAGCCTCTTGTTTTTCGCGGCCAAGAACTGCATAGCCTAAAAGGGGAGCCTCCGCAGTCGTAGCGAAAGCCCCCAAGTATGTGATCTCGTTGTTCGAGTTCTCCCGGAGATCCGAGCGTATAACTTCCTCCGGCCATGAGCACGAGGAAGACGCGTTCAGCCTCAGAATGTCGGGAATGTCCTCGAATGTCAGGAAGTCTATATCAGGCACGTACAACTAGCTACATTCCCCTGTTTATCGTCTGGTTTCTGTCTGCACCAACGCCAATAAGCCCAACAGGTACATTCAGCGCGGCCTCAATGTATTTCACGTATGACTGTGCATTTGCCGGGAGCTCCTCGAACGTCTTGCAGTTCGTGATGTCGTCATCCCATCCGGGCAATGTCTCGTAGACCGGCGTAATCTCGCTGAGTGTCCTTGTGTCGGTCGGCCATGAGGTGAGCTTTTCGCCGTCCTTCTCGTAGGCAGTGCAGACCTTGATCCCGCCCATACCCGTAAGAACGTCGAGCTTCGTCAAGGCTATAACGTCCGCACCGTTGAGCTCCATCGAGTACCTGAGTGCCGGAACGTCAAGCCATCCGCAGCGTCTCGGCCTGCCTGTTGTTGCACCGAACTCGCCGCCGTTAGCCCTGAGCTTCTCGCCGTCATCCCCAAAGTCCTCAGTCGGGAACGGGCCCTCTCCTACCCTCGTTGTGTATGCCTTAACGACAGCAATAATCCTCGACAAATCATGAGGAGACAGCCCCGTGCCGGTGAATGCCCCTGATGCCGACGTTGAGGAGCTCGTAACGTAGGGATAAGTGCCGTGGTCAATGTCGAGCAATGCCGCCTGTGCACCCTCAAGGAGTATATGCCTGCCCTCGTCTGCCGCACGCCTGAGAAGTGCCCTCGTGTCGTCAACGTAGGGAGCCAGAGCCTCGCCCCATTTCCGCGCCGGTTCGTAGACCTCATCGAACGCAAGGGGACGCTGGTTATAGAGCTTCGTGAAGAGCTGGTTCTTCTCGTCGAGTATGTAGGTCAGCCTCTCGCGGAGAACGTCAGCATCAATCAGGTCCTCAACCCTCAAGCCTGAGCGTGAATACTTGTCCACGTAGCAAGGGCCTATTCCCCGTCCTGTTGTGCCAATCTTGCGGCCTTTTCCGCGTGCTTCTTCCTGGAGCTTGTCGAGCATCTTGTGGTACGGCATGACTACATGGGCGTGCGGACTCACTGCAAGGCGTGCCCTGTCCTGTCCGTTCTCCAGAAGCCCGTTAATCTCGTTCAGGAACTGCTCAGGGTCAATCACGAGGCCGTTACCCAAGACGCATAACTTGCCCGGGTAAAGCATACCTGAAGGCAGAAGGTGGAACACTACCTTATGGCCGTCTGATACGACCGTGTGCCCGGCATTTGCCCCGCCCTGGTAGCGGACGAAAACGTCAACATCAGAGCCGAGCATGTCGACAACCTTACCTTTTCCCTCATCGCCCCACTGGGCACCTACAAGAAGGTCTACATTCTTTGTTGCGCTCAAAATAATTACTCCTCCTTATTTCCGGCGTGCAACAGGACGCATTGACTTCTTCACTTCCGCTATTGCACGCTGTAACTGTTTATCCTTGCTCTTGTCCCTGTCAGGGTCTCCCTTGACCTCAATATCAGGCGACAATCCTACATGGTCTATGAGTTTTCCTGAAGGCGTGTAGTATCTCGCTATGGTAACGTAAACACCGCTCCCGTCAGTCAATGGGAACAATGTCTGAACGCTCCCCTTCCCAAAACTCTTTTCACCGATTAGCTTGGCTCTACCCCGGTCGTTCAGTGCCCCGGCTACTATCTCGCTTGCTGATGCACTGCCGCCGTTGATGAGGACGGTCATGGGCATGTTGGTGAGGTACTGGGACTTGTCGGCGTAATACTTCTCGTTTGCGCGTTCGGAGCGTCCTTTTGTCTCGACTATTAGGCCGTTGTTCAGGAAGAAGCTCGCTATCTTAACGCTGGCATCAAGAAGCCCGCCGCCGTTGTTCCGAAGGTCAAGGATCAGCGCACGCATACCCTTGCGCATCATGTCCCTCATCGCATTTCTGGCCTCGTCTGCCGTGCTGTGCTTGAACTGAGTCAACTTCAAGTAGCCTATATCGTCCGATAGCATCTCATACCTGACACTATGGAGCTTGATTATCTCCCTCGTAATCTCGAAGCTGAGGAGCTCATCTTCACCCTCACGCCTTACCCAGACAGTAACCTTAGTGCCTTCCTGACCCCTGAGTTTCTGGACGACCCTGTCAGATGTCCAGCCTATCACTACGGTATCATCAACCTTCACTATCTGGTCTTTGGTCTTGAGGCCGGCACGTTCAGCAGGTGAGTCCTCCATCGGGCTGATCACGAGAATCTGGCCGTCCCTGTCGCCTATGTACATGCCCAAGCCGCCATACTTCCCTTCAAGCTCTATCTCCTCATCTTTGAGCTGTGAGGGCGATACAAAGCGGGTATATGGGTCCTTCCACGCCTCGACCATACCGCGGGCTGCACCGTGCAAAAGGTCATCATCTGTCGCAGGCTTTGTGTCTGCGTCAACCTGGTAGCTCTCTATGATGTAGCGGACCTGCCTCAATAGCCATAAAGACCTTACGTTGAACGGGGATATGCGGTTGAAGTCTGACTCGGAAAAATCTGCGGACTGTGCTTTATAGCCGAATATGAAGCCGGTTAGTGTCAATGCGGTGAATATCAGGATATATATTCTCTTCTTGGTCATTTGATGTTGGATTTGCACCTGCCTTCTGAAAGTAGGAAAAATTATACAGCAAAAATCTATCTCCGCAGATAATTCATAGGGTTGACCGCAGAGCCTCCCTTTCGGACCTCAAAGTGAAGCCCGTATTCTGCATCTGTCCCGGTGTTCCCTACCCTGCCGATTACAGTACCTGCCTTCACCGCCGCCCCCTCACGGACTGATGCCCCGCTCAAGTGTGCGTAGACAGTGGAGAGATCCCCGCCATGATCTATGATTACGACCTGACCGAATCCCCTGAGCCATCCCTGATAGAGAACCTCGCCCGGTCCTGCCGCTTTGACGGGAGTACCTGCCGCCGCCTTTATGTCTATCCCGGAGTTGAATATTTTTGTCTTGAACGTCGGGTGTATCCTTGAGCCGTACTGCATAGTTACCTGACCATTCACCGGCCATGAAAGGGAGGTTACCGCCCTTCTCTGTTGACTGCCTGAAGGCTGAACAGGTACTGCCGCCCTTGCACCCTCAACTTGGGATTGCACCGACTGAGCTTTTGCCCCCGGCTTTGAGGGAGTTATTCTCACTGTTGAGGCTTTCTTCTTCTTCTGGTTCATGAGGCTGTTTATCTTGCTGCCTACTGCCCTTTGTGCACTCTCAAGCTCACGTGCTGCTGCCTCTGCCTTCTTCTGCTCACTCTGGACATCATGAAGGAGCTTATCCGTCCTCTTTATGGTCGTGTCGAACTCCTCGCGTTTCTTCTTGAGCTCTGTGGTCTGCTGGGCTATCTGCGACCTGTCAGCCTCAAGTTTTGCCCTTGCCTCGACAAGCTCGCGTTCCTTTGCCGTAAGCTCGTCAAACATGGCCTGATCCTGACGTGCGAAAATCCCAAGCATGTACGCCGTGTTGACCGCCTCATGAGGGCCGCCGGAACTCAGTATCAGCCTTATGGTGCTTTCAGCGGGAGTGAACTTGTAGAGATCCGCAAGCCTTCCCCGGAGCATTGCTAGTATATGGGTCATTGATTCATTCACGCGGGCTATTCGACTGTTCAGCTCACTCACTGATGCCTGAAGTCTCGTGTTCTCGCGCTCAAGGTCAGCCATCCGGGACTGCGACTCGCTGGCGTTCTGCTTGAGACGTGATAGCTGGCTCAGGAGGTTACGGCTCTCTTTGGACTTCTGCCGGGCTATGGCGTTGTACTGCTGGATTTTCTTCTTCATGTCGCTCTGGCTTCTCTGCTGGGTTCGTATCTGGCTGTCAATGTTTGCGGCATTCCCTGAAACCGAGAGAATCATCACAATCATTATTGCCGTCAATAACTTCTTCAACGTATCTGCCTCCTCTCGTTTAACGCTTGAGGTACTTTATCGGGTTAGCCGGAGTTCCGTAGACCCTGACCTCAAAGTGAAGGTGATAGCCCGTTGTGTTGCCGGTCTTCCCTACACGTGCTATTACTGCCCCGGCCTTCACAACTTGGCCTTCCTGAACGAGGCTCGCGGACAAATGAGCGTAGAGTGTCGAGTAACCCCGGCCATGATCCACGACAACAACCCTGCCATAACCCCTGAGCCATCCGTTGTAGATGACCTCACCGGGTGCGGCGGTCTTTACGGGTGTTCCGTTGGGTGAGGCAATATCTATTCCTGCGTGAAGTATCCTGCGCTTAAGGATTGGGTGAATCCTCTCACCGAACGGGCTTGCCATTGGTCCCCTTACAGGCCAGTCGAATTTTGAGCCCTGACCCGTTGCGGGAATGTAGGCGCGCTTAATGGCCTCGCGTTTCTTCTGGAGGGCGGCTATCATTGCTCCGGCAGCTTTCTGGGCTTCCTCAGCTTCGGCGGCGGCTTTCTCGGCTAACTCCTTCTGTTTCTGCAAGGACGTGATGAACCTGTTGGTCTCCTTGATGCTCCTGTTGTACTTGTCCCGCTGGTCCTGTACTGCCTGTGTCTTCTCCCTTAGTCTCGCCTGGTGGTCGTCCATTGTGCGGCGTGAGAGATCCATATTCTGGACACGTGCCTGCAGCTGTGAGAGTATGGCCTCGTCCCGTTCGTTCAAGCGTTTGAGGAGGTAGGCATTCTCCACAGCCTCGAAAACACTACGGGAGGCAAAAAGCGTCCTCATCCTCCCGGCTTCCCCGTACTTGTAGATGTCTAGCAGTCTTCCCCGCATGAGTTCGGATAGCTCATCTATCTTCACCTGCTCGTCCCTCATGTGTTCGTCAAGCACCTCTATGTTCTCCTGTATCTTCTGGTTCTGGAGCTCAAGCACTGTAAGTTCTTGCCGGGCAACGCTCTCATCCTGCTGAAGTGTGTTGACCTTCGTCAGGAGCCCCTCAACCTTCGCGCCCATCTTCTTGATTTGTGCCCTGTATGCCTGTACCTGCCTCGCCAAATCTGAACGCTTCTTTTCTTCGGCGGCTATCTGTGAGTCAATGCTGCCTCTTGGCTGTTTCTTCTTTGCGGCGGCGGGTGTCAGTGCCAGCGCAATCAAGAGAACGAGGGCTATAGTCTTCCTGTTCATTCCGGCCTCGTTATGGAGTTGATGAAACGTGAGACGACAAGGTAGCTGCATACCCAGCCCAAGGTTGCCCCGAAACCTGCAAGGAGTCCGCAGAAACGCCATATAACCATGTGGTCAGTCAAGAGAATGTTGCTCAGCAATGGCAGGTTTTCACGGATGAGCTCAATTCCGGGGAAGTATGCGCCGATTATCCCTGCCCCGGCTATCACTGCTCCGAAGAACGCAAGCATCGTCCCGTGAAGTATGAACGGTGTCGCTATGTATGCCCTAGTTGCTCCGACAAGGTACATTATGCCGATCTCCTCACGCCGTGAGTAAAGTGATATGTGTATCGTGTTGTAGACGACCAAGGCAGTGATTATGACCGCAAGAATGAACATGATCCATGCTACACGTGATGATACTCTTGAGAGGGCTGATATTCTCTTGACCACGAGCCCGGCATATACCACGTCATCAACCTCCGGCATCGCTTTTAGTGCCTCAACGAGCGGCTCGACATCTTCAGCATTGTTGACGTGTATCTCGAAGTTCCAAGGTATCGGGTTGTCGCCAAGCATCTGGAGCGCGCGGGACTGTGAGCCCATCTTCACCTGAAGTTTCGCCAGAGAGTCAGCCGGGGAAAATGTCTTCACGGTGTAGACGTATTCGAGTGCCTGAATTTTCCGTGCAACTGCCTCAACGTCAAGGGTGTTGTCTTTCACCAGGTATGCCTGAACTGCAAGCTCACTCTCAAGGCGTGAAAGGAGGTTCTCAAGGTTCAGTGATAGCAACGTGGTTATTCCCAACACCCAGAGCATTACCCCGGCAGTTATGAGTGTCAGGAGACCAAGCACCCAGTGATGAACTATGAGCCTCAATGTGTCGCGTATAACGTAACGTATCGCCGTCATCCTGTATAGCTTCCTCCTCTCTCGTCCCTCACCAGGTGCCCGCCCTCAAGCTCTATCACTCTCTGCCTTGAGGCGTTCACTATGGCTTGGTTGTGTGTCGACATAACGACAGTAACACCGGCGGCATTAATCGAGAACAATATCTTCATGACTTCGGCGGCTGTGTGGAAGTCCAAATTTCCCGTAGGCTCGTCGGCAATGAACAGTGAGGGTGAATTTGCCAGTGCGCGGGCTATGGCTACCCTCTGTTGTTCCCCCCCGGACAGTTGGGCGGGCCTCATGCTCCTTCTCCGCCACAAACCTACCTGTGTGATCACGTCCTTTGCGCGTTCAGCTACAAGCCTTCCGGGAACTGACATTGCCTCCATGACAAAGGCTATGTTCTCGTAGACCGTAAGGGTTGGGATTAACTTGAAGTCCTGAGCCACTAACCCGACATCACGGCGGTAATATGGTACGTCAGCCTTCCGCATCTTCATGAGGTCAGTTCCTCCAACTGCGACAATTCCCCTTGAAGGCAGAATCTCCCGTGTGATGAGACGGAGGAGGGTAGATTTCCCGCTTCCTGTCTGCCCGACTATGTAGACGAACTCGCCCTGCTCTATGTTAATGTTTATGTCGATAAGGGCGGCTATGTCCGGCTCAAAAATTTTGCTCACTCCTGAAAAGTTTATGTTCATTGCGTTATGTCATCAGCTCCTTTGTATTTTGCCCGCTCAATCATGGCCTGCTGTGTCTCGTACTCTCCCCATGAGCCCTGGATTATCTCCTGTATCGTCAGCTTCTTCACTTCCCGGAGTTCGTTCCAGAGTTCATGTGTGAAGTGTGCCCAAAGGAAGAACATAGTATCCCTGTGTCTCCCGAAACGCGCAAGAACTAGCCATCCTGACGCAGGATTATACACGACAACAGGCGATGCATTCTGTGAGGCCATCCTGTTGAGCTCAAGGCGTGAGAATGAGAGTGCCTCAAGCTCGCTTACCCCCTCCTCATCAGGAAGGCCAAGAAGTGAGAACCAGAGGTGCATAGAATTTCCCGGCTTTGCGAATGTTTCAGGGCCAGCCTTCAGCCATGCCTTGAGCCTCCCTACTGTTTCGAGCTCGCTCCTGTTCATGGCAAATCTCAATGCCCAATAGGCTTTGCGGAGTGTCAGGTTTTCTTTGAGGGTGAGGGAAAAAGCATTCTCGTCAAGATATTCGGCATTCTCTGACCTGAAGACGGGCAGGTCTCGCATGAAGGTCCTGAGCATTAGGACGGCTCCCGTATGGCTTCCAGGAGGCTCGGAGACGGCGAAGAGTTCGCGGCGCAATGTGTTCACCGTCCCGGCAGTGAGGATTGTGGGTTCAGCTCCGTCATTGATGAGGGAGATGCTCTGGCTGTCGTAGAGAAATATATTTTGCGGCGGGCTTCCAGGACTTGACCCGGAATATACCCATTTGCTGCCACTTGTGCCGAGCAAGTACTTGTTGTGCGGGAGGAGGAGCATCACTGAAGATTCGGCGGGCATGTCAATATCTCCCGGCAGGTTGTCAGGGGGCAGCTCTGCCAGCGTTCCGTTGGACAATAACTCAAGCAGCAATAATTTTCACCTCTTCGGGAATTTATCACCCCACATTATATATCACTGAGTAAAAGCCCGTGCCTTAATCCGTTTATGCTGACGGTACATGACGGGGCACCGAGTGCCTTCAGTGCCGCGTAGACTATGCACGCCGAGCCAAGTATCACGTCTGCCCTTGATGCCGGAAGTCCTATAATGTTCTCGCGCTCCTTCAGGGTCAATGATGAGTAGAGCCTGATCTGACGTACTACATCCTTCTGTGTCAGAACGCTCCCGTGAAGTCTTGAGGGTATGAACTCCTCGCAGGCATTCTTGACCCCGGACATCGCCACTACTCCGCCGCCTACTGCTATGACATTTGAGCTCCCTGCCCTGAATGTCTCTATCCCGTTCCCCGAAAGGACATCAAGAACGTAGCTCACTGCCTCATCACATACTTTTTTGCTGAAAGTGGTATAATGCCCGCAAAAAAAACGTTCCGACAAATTCACTGCACCAATCGGAACGCTTACTGCCCTTCTCATTTCGCCGTCATGCCCCGCAACAAACTCTGTGCTGCCTCCGCCTGTGTCGAACATCACGGAATCACCATCAAGCCCGAAACCGTCAGATGCCCCCCGCCACGAGTAACGCGCCTCTTCCTCGCCCGTGAACACATGGACATCAAGCCCCGTTGCCTCGCGAACCATCCTCACGAAATCCCCGGCATTCCCCGCAGTTCTGAGTGCCATTGTTCCGGCAATGAATATTTCTGCCCCGTAATGTTCTGCCTTCCGTACCATCCTCGCTACAGTCTCACAGGACAGCCTCATGCTCTCATCACTGAGGAGACCTGTCCCGCTCATTCCACGCCCAAGCCTCACTACTTCAGTCTCATCACGGAGAACGCTGACCTTCCCGCCTTCAACCCGGGCAACCCGCATCTTTATGGAGTTGCTGCCTATGTCGATTACTGCCCTAACCATTACGCCGCCTCACTGACTCCTGCATCACAAAGCTGAATGACGTTGCAGGTATCGTGAAGAGAAGCCCTAAAGTTCCCGCCAGGCTCTGCACGATTTCCTGAGCTATATACGGATCGTTGAGGATTCCTGAGAGTTCAACCCCGGCACTGCATATCAGGACTGCCATAGGTAGGGAGCTGCCCATGTAGGCAAGTATGAGGGTGTTAATCATGCTCCCAAGTACCTCACTTCCCACGTTGAGGCCGGCAAGCAATAACCTGTCCAGCGGAATATCAGCATCATAGTCGACAAATTCGGACATTGACGCGGTGATTGATACTCCGACATCCAGGACTGCACCGATTGAGCCGATAAGCACCGACGCAAGAAGCAAGCCCCTCATGTTCAGGGTCGGCAGTGTGGACGCAAGGAGTGCTGAGCCTTCACCGGCAAGCCCGGACAATTCCCAGAGGTAGACCATCGCCCCGCCGCATAGGAAGCCGCCCATAACACCGCCTAGACTTCCGGCCAGTGCTGCGAGCCTGTAGCTTGAATGACGGACAACGCAAAGTATCGTTACTGTCGAGATGATGAAGACCGAAGCAACCGCAAGCCAGACTGAATCCCAACCCTGAACGACAAGGGGGATCATCGTGAGGACGAGAACACCTATTGACGCACCCAGGCCAAGAAGTGCGAGGAAGCCCCGCCATCCAGTGAGAGCCATCAAGACCGTACAGACCAGCATAACAACCCCCGCAACTGAAGGAACACGGAACGCATCGGCTATCGAGTACTGAACCCTGCCGTCGTCGAACATGTCCCACACGAGAAGGTAGCGGTTTCCCGGCTTAACGTCGAGCCCTGAGCCTGAGAGCCTGACTGTCTTGACGTTGAGCTGAGTTTCTGCGTCGTTCCCTGAGAGAACCTGAAGGACTGTATCACGTTCAAGCATCTCGTAGGTGTCCTCGTCGCCTGATGATGGCATGATGCTTTCGGGCCCGGCAGAGATTACGCGGACTATTAGGGATTCGTTGTTGTTCCAGTTCTTCACGGTGAAGTAGTCGGCAAGAACATAAAAGCCCCACGAAATCAGAAGGGCAATAATTATTCTCAACAGTAAATTTCTCGTTCTCATTCTTGAAGCCTCCTTGCAGTGATAAAGTTCTTCATGTCATCAGGGAGCGGGGCAGTAAATTTCTTCCCTGCAACCTCACTCAATGAATCCGGCAAATCTTCAGGGAACTCAAGTTCATACGCATGAAGTAATGGGCGGTTGATGCTCTTCATCTTCCTGTTGGCATTGAAGTCGCCGTATTTCCTGTCGCCAAGTATAGGGTGGCCAATGTGGGCGGTGTGAACCCGTGCCTGATGTGTCCTGCCTGTGAGCAGCTCAATCTCAGTCAACGAGTATTCGCCGTCATACGCTAGGCACCTGCAACGTGTGAGAGCCTTCAAGCCATCCTCACAGACCTTCACGGTGTTGTTCTCAGCGTCCTTCAGGAGGGGGGCATCAATCATGACCTCACCGGGCATTTTCCCGACAGTAACGGCCATGTAGACCTTGCGCACATGTCTAGCCTTGAAGAGCTCCTCCATTGCCCGCAATGCGTCCCCGTGAAGTGCAACCGCAAGAATGCCCGTAGTGTTCCTGTCGAGGCGGTGTACTGGTGAGGGTGTCTTTGTGCCGAAAACTCCCCAGACGCGGGAAATCACGCTGTCCCCTCCCGGTTCGTCGGGCTGGACGAGAATCCCGGCGGGCTTGTTGAGCATCAGGACGTTCACACCCTGAAAGACCACCTGAATTTTTCCCCAGCCTGTGAACTTTGTGGGCTTGTCGGTGTCATCACTCCCTACATTCCACGGAGCAACAAGTTCATCACCTGCCGAGAGGTGGACGCTCCCATCACGAACACGAACGCCGTTAATGCGTATGTCTCCTTTGCGGATGGCCTTCATGATTTCGCCGAGGGTCTCGTGCCTGAACATTCCCCGCAGTGTCCTGTCGAGCCTCCTGCCGTCATCGTCCTGTGAGATTTTCACCGCGTAGCTCATTTCGGAGCAATCCCCCGCCATAATCTCCTGTCGATTGCTGGCAGGTAGTCGGTAACCTCACTCTGTATATTCAGCGCGTCAATCTGTGCCTTCCAGTACGAGAGCTTGAAGTCCGCATCATCCGCCGCATTCACGATGAAGGCTTCAGGTGTTACGGGAAGGACTGGTGAGCCGTATTCGCGTTTTCCGTGATGGCTGACGAGTATATGACCCAACGCAAGGGTTAGGCCGCTGTCGAGGTGTTCAGCCTCAGCAAGCCTCATGAACATGGAGTAGCCCAGAGTGATGTGCTCTATTGCGTTTCCTGTGGGGGTAACCTGCGGGACGGGGTTAATCGTGTATGCTTCGAGCTTCCCGATGTCATGGAGGAGTGCCCCGGCAATAACCAGATCCATATTGACGGGTATCATGAAGTCCGCATAATGACGTGCCATGTCCCTAGCTCCTATTGCCACAGAGACCGAGTGCTCAAGCAGCCCTCCAGTGTATGCATGATGGAGGGTTACTGCGGCAGGCCACACCTTGAACTTCTCCCATAGGCCATGCTTGAAGAACGCGGCATCAACGAACTCACGCAACGGGGCATGTGATATTTCGGCGATTAAGTCCCTGAACGTGTCTTCAAGGTACTCTGACTTTATGGGCGAGCGTCTTGCGAACATTCTCGGAGGAAATTCATTCTGGTCTAGGTAGGATATTTCGTTGAAGTTGTATTGTGCCTGATCCCTGAACTCTGCAGTTCGTCCCATGACCTTGACGCTTGAACCCTCGAACCTTAAGCCGCAGTTGTCCGGGTCAATGGGGAAATCATCGCCGCCCTGAGTGTTACGCCATGATGAGGCAGGCCACACCTTCCCTTCAAGGTCTCCTGATGTGTCGCTTATGGTCATCTCCCAAAATGGGTTATCGTTCCTGTCCTTCCTCCTCGTGAATTTTGAGACAAGACCCATGACGTAAAAGTCTGAGTCTTTAGGGAGCTGCTTTACATCCCTGACGCTAAGAAACTTTTTCATGATGAGAAGTGAAATTTTGCCTTTCGTGAATTTGTATTATTATATCAGCGCAAAAAGGAGGACTAAGCACAGTTGATACTTTCAGGACTTGAGATAAAGAAACACATCGGCCATGAGATAGTGATAGACCCCTTCAACGAGTCCCGCCTAAATCCCAACAGCTATAACTTGTCCCTTCATGATGAGCTTTTAGTGTATGTGAATGACACGCTAGACATGAAACACGATAACCCTTCCCGGAAAATCATGATACCCCCTGAAGGTTTTACCCTTGAGCCTGGTCATCTATACCTAGGACGAACTGAAGAGTACACGAAAACTGAAGGCTACATTCCCATGCTTGAGGGGAGGAGCTCAATCGGGAGGCTGGGAATATGCATTCATGTTACGGCAGGGTTCGGGGATGTTGGGTTTGCGGGGTACTGGACGCTTGAGCTGTTCTGTGTCCAGCCCGTGAGGATTTATGCGGGGGTGCAGATAGCGCAGATATACTACCACACGATAACACAGCCCTATGAACGCTACACGTCAGGGAAATACCAGAACAACAAGGGCATTCAGGCCAGCATGTTATACAAGGAGTTCGGTACGATATAATTATCACTCGTTCCATTTAATGACAGGAGAAAAGATTAATGAAGATTGAGCATGTTGCAGTCTATGTGAATGACCTTGAGGCAGCAAAAAATTTCTTCGTGAAGTATTTTGAGGCAGAGACCACAGAGAATTACTACGAGAACGCCATACAGTTCCGCTCGTACTTCCTGACTTTCCCGGACGGCGGGGCAAGGCTCGAACTCATGACCAAGCCCGGAATGACTGACGACCCCAAAGGCAGAGACAGGACAGGCTACATTCACATTGCCCTCAGTGTAGGGAGCAAGGAGAAGGTTGACTCACTCACTGCGAGGCTCAAGGAGGACGGCTATCGTGTTGAGAGCGGCCCAAGAACTACAGGGGACGGCTACTATGAGAGCTGCATTATCGGCATTGAGGGCAACCAGGTAGAGATAACGGTATAGCCCCGAACTTCGAGAGGAGACACACAACGCCGTGAAAGACTTAGGAATGATAGTGAACCTTCGGAAGCCTGAAGCCCTGAACATGGCCGTGAAGCTCCTGCAGTGGGGGAAGGATAACGGCTGCCCGTTCCTATTGCCACATCAGGAAGCAAGCGCGCTCACTACAGCAGGACTCGATGATGAGCAGTGGCTGAAGACCGTAAAGCTGGCTGTAGTAGTCGGGGGTGATGGTACGTTCCTCCGGGCGGCACGCTACATCATGGGCACGGACATAATCCTTCACGGCATAAATCTGGGACATCTTGGGTTTCTTGCCTCAAGCAGACCTGACGAATACGAACACGACCTGACGAATATACTTCACGATAATTTTGACGTACTTGAACGCCGTGTGCTGAGGTGCATTCTCTATCACGACGACTCACCGCTGCACAGGATATACGCCCTCAATGATATAGTCCTCACGACAAACGCAATAGCCCGTCTCGTTCACATAGAGATAAAGTTTGACGACAAGTTTTTCTGC
Source organism: Synergistaceae bacterium (assembly GCA_017405525.1). Taxonomy (GTDB): domain Bacteria; phylum Synergistota; class Synergistia; order Synergistales; family Aminobacteriaceae; genus JAFUXM01. The sequence continues at coordinate 131,000 of JAFRAH010000010.1, read as the reverse complement.
GTCCTTCCTGCTGATGGGGTAATAGTCTCGACACCCACAGGTTCAACAGCCTACGCACTCTCAGCAGGAGGCCCGATAATCCCACCTCACATGAACGCGATGATACTTGCCCCGCTCTGTGCACACACTCTCTATTCACGTCCACTGACTGCCGCCGACAACAACACGATAACCCTGATCCCCCGCGGAGTATCACGGGACTTGATGCTGACTCAGGACGGACAGCTGGCCTATGAGGTCTTCCCCGGCGACAGGATAGAGGTCAGGCTTTCGAGGACGAAGAAGATACGGACGGTTAACCTTCCAGGCCGACACTTCCTCGACATTGTCCGGGAAAAACTCGGCTGGGGTTCGCTGAAGGGTACACAGGATTGATTGAGAGATTAGGCATCAGGAACATAGGCGGGATACGTGAGGCAGTCCTAGAGTTCGCTCCGGGGCTCAACGTCATAACCGGCGAGAGCGGCGCAGGGAAGTCGAGCGTTGTGCGTTCCCTTGAGCTTTTGACCGGCGGCAGGGGAGGCGTTAAGTTCATCCGTGCAGGTGAGGAACGCGGAAGTGTCGAGGCAGTGTTCACTGAGGCCGCAATAACCCGCGAGATACTCAGCACAGGAAGATCCCGGGCAAAAATTGACGGTGTTACTGTGGGACTGAGTGAGTGCGGCGAAAAGGTCAGTGCCCTCGTCAGAATACAGAGCCAGTTCGCACAGATGGAGCTTCTTGACCCCCAAAGACAGCTTGAGATGCTCGACTCATGTTTGCCGCTTAATGTGAAGTCTGAAGTAGTCCCGGCGTTCCGTGAGGTATTCAGCAAGGCAAGAACAAGCAGTGCAGAGCTCCGGGCAGTAAGGAAACGCCGCAGTGAGATTGAACGGAAATATGCCAATGCCCGCGAGATTTTCGCCCTCATGAAGACCGCAAGACCAGAGCCCGGCCTAGAGATGAGGCTTGAGAACGAACTATCAGACATAACCCACAGAATAACGAGGCGTGAACGAGCACGTGAGAGTCTTGACGCGTTGACCGGCGGCCTGTCTGAACGTGGCATTATCGGGAATGCTGAGGCGTGCTTTGAGGAGCTCTACGGGGTCATGAGTGATGACCTTGCTGATGACGTGAGGCGTTCGCTTGAGGTTCTTCACGATGCGGTGAAGGGGCTTCATGGCCTGATGGGAAGTGAAGAGGAGGACGCTTCGTTGCGTGAGGCTACAGAGGCAAGGCTTGGGGCATTGAGGCGGCTCAAGAGGCTCTGCAATATCCCGAATGAGTCTGAGCTCCAGGCGTATTGTGATGACATCTACGCTAATCTTGAGTGGCTGGAGAAGAGCTACACGGAGCTTGAAGGGTTGTCGTCTCGTTCACTTGCGGAGAAGAAGAAGGCCAATGAGCTGGCGATGGAGATACGTCGTTCACGTCATGAAGCGGCGGAAATCCTCACCGAACGTGTCAACTCCGTGCTGTCTGAGCTGGCCATGGGGGGAATAACCTTCGGGATAAGTTTTACCGGCCTCCAGAAGTTGAGGCATGACGGGGCTGATGATGTGGAGTTCACGTTAAGCGACGGCTCAAGATCCGGGCGAGTGGAGAAGATAGCATCAGGCGGTGAACTGAGCAGGCTATTGCTCGCTCTGCAGATGTCCCTGCCTGATGAGTGGCTGCCTCCTGTGATTGTGTTCGATGAGGTCGAGGCCGGGCTTGGTGGACGTGCGGCGGTATTGTCGGGTCTGCAGCTCAGGAACTTGGCCCGGAAGTGTCAGGTGATACTGGTAACGCACGAGGCATCTATTGCGGCACTTGGGGACTCGCACATACTGATACAGCGTTCAGGGGGTGAGTCAGTGATGCGGAGGATTGACGGTGAAGAGAGGGTGAGGGAGATTGCGCGGATGCTTTCGGGGTCGCCGGATATGACGGAGGCTCAGGAGCACGCGAAAATACTTTTGGGTATGGTATAATCACAAACAGATCACAAGGAAGGAGCAATTATCGCTTATGGCAAGGTCGAATGATGTGTGGCAATGTGCTCTGATTGACACCATAAGGTATAAGGTCAGAAAGTATCCAATTATCCATCGCCCTGCACATCGATTAGTGTGTTTATTACGTTGTGCAAAAAGTTTTGTCAATTGGTATCTGTTCAAATTATCTTTCAAGCTCAACCATAATGGCCTCAACACGACCGAACAGCGTCCCAAGAAGATCATAGCCTCACTGACGAGTTACCCTGGAAGGATTGAAATTGTCCCCTATGCAATAGCCTCCCTCCTGAACCAGACGATGAAGCCCGACAAGATAATACTCTGGCTTGGTGAGGATAAGTTCCCTGATAAAAAGCTACCCAAAATTTTTGATGAGCTGGAAGAATGTGGCGTTGAAGTGAAATTCTGCCCTGAAGACTTGAAGCCCCACACAAAGTATTTCTACACAATGAAGGAATACCCAGAAGACATCGTGATTACATTCGATGATGATTATATTTACAGTCGCCATATTATCAAGATACTATATGAGTCATACATACAACATCCTTCATGCGTAACAGGAATATACTGTACAAAGATGACATTTAATCATGATGGCAACATAAAAAGCATTGCAGACTGGGAATATGCTTATGTAAATAGTAAAGGTCATGAATCCCACACCTATTTTTTAGCTGGAGTAGGTGGAGTCCTGTATCCTCCTCATTCACTTCATCCCGAAGTCTTCAACGTTGAGGCAATGAAAAAGTTATGTCCAAAAGCTGATGACGTATGGCTAAAATTCATGGAGGTCATGAATAACACTAGAGCAGTCCCTGCCTCCAATGGGAATGGAGTAATGGGGAACTTAATACCTTATAGCCAAGAAGAAGCTCTACATTATTTCAATGACCATCAAGGCGGCAATGATATTCAGATCAAGGCACTGCTTGAGGAGTACAACACCCGCCCGGAAGGCAGGACTCTCCTCGAGATGATGAGGGAAGACGCATAGGGCTCTACCCCTCAGCCTTCCCCACAAGCCCCAAGGCCACCCTCCTGCCTGCCTCAACAAGCCCCACAGCCTCCTCAAGGCTCGCAGGACTCTGCCATTCCCTCGCGCTTAACGTCTCCTCAACAACCCCGGCAATCTCCGCAAACCCTATCCTCCCCTCAAGGAACATACTCACAGCCGCCTCGTCAGCCCCCACAAGAACCGCAGGATATGCACCCTTCAGCCTCATAACCTCGCGGGCTATCCTCATGGCCGGGAACCTCACAGCGTCAGGCTCCTCGAACCTCACATCATGAACGCTGTATGACGGCCTCCTGAACTCAGGGCTGGGGAAATGTCTCTCAGGCCAGAAAAGGCACGATGCGGTAGGCAGCTTCATATCGGGCTCAGCAGCAAGCATCTTCACGCTCCCGTCCTCGAACTCGACCAGCCCGTGAACGAATGACCCCGGCGAAACCAGAGCGTCAACCTGTCCTGCCTCAAGACTGAACAAGTACATTGCCTCGATGAGCTCTATTCCCTTGTTCATGAGGGTGGCACTGTCGATTGTGATTTTCGCCCCCATGTCCCACACTGGATGACGCAATGCCATCTCAGGCGTAACACTCTTCAGTTCCTCGCTCGTGAACTCCCTGAACGGCCCCCCCGATGCAGTCAGGTATATCTTCCTCACGAACTCCTTGCCCTCACCATGAAGACACTGCCAGATTGCATTGTGCTCACTGTCCAGAGGCCGGAGCTGGTCGGGGAACTTCACGAGGGGCATTACCCACCTTCCTGCAACTACTATGCTCTCCTTGTTGGCGAGTGATACCGTCTTTCCTGCCTTGAGTGCCGTACAGAGTGCCTTGATTGCCGCCGTACCTGATGACGCGAACACAACGTGCTCAATCTCCGGGTCTGACGCAATGAGTTCAAGCCCTTCATCCCCGTATTCCTCGTAGGGATAAATTTTCCTGACGCTGAATTTTTCCGCAAGCTGCAGCAATTTTTCCGAGCGTTTGTTTGCCGCAAGTGCCTTCACCCGGATTTTCTCCGGCCATGACCCGCAGACCGACATCACTGAGCTGCCTACACTGCCGGTTGCCCCGATTACTCCCACGTTGATCATCACAGTATCACCCTCAGAACAAGGTACGTCAGGAGGCCGTTGAACAATATGCTGTCGAAACGGTCAAGCATTCCCCCATGTCCGGGGATTAAGTGCCCTGAATCTTTCTCGCCTGCCTCGCGCTTGATGAGGGACTCTGCAAGGTCTCCCAACTGCCCGAATATCCCGCATATGAACCCAATAAGCATTAGGGGATATGCTGGTAGGCTAAAGGCATATGTAGCTATTGCGTTGGTTATGAGGCTGCCTATAATCCCGGCAATGAACCCTTGAACTGTTTTTCCCGGGCTTACGTGTTCGCAGAGCTTGACCGTCCCGAACATCTTTCCGCCGATATATGCCCCGACATCACAGCCCCAAGTGCACACGAAAAGAGTAATCAGCACCTGACGGCCGAACGCATAATCCCGAAGGACAATCATGCACGTCCACGGCACGGCGATATAGAGCACCCCCGACACGACACCCCCGGCATTCATGATTGCGTAGCTAGTTCCCCTGGTCATCTGCCGCCTGAAGACCTCTGCCGCAAATACCGTACACACACACAACGCAAGAATCATCGCCAGCATTATGGGTTGTGGGTTGTCCTTCATGGCCGCAATGAGAAACGCTAGGGAGAATATATACCCGATGCCCGGAGATATTCGCATTCCTTTGAGCTTGGTGATGAGGCGGTAATATTCTGAGAGTGAGGAGAGCATTATTATTCCCCCTATTGCCGTCCACAATAAGCCCCCGTAATTTATCCCTCCGATTATCGCAATGACTATTCCTATACTGCTGAGGGTTCGCAACCGTAATTCTGTATCAGCCTTTAAGCCCGCCATAGCGACGCTCCCTTCCTGCGTAATCTGCAAGTGCCTTCTTGAGTTCAGCCTCGCCAAAATCAGGCCAGTACTTATCGGTGAAGTAGTACTCACTGTATGCGCTCTCCCATAACCAGAAATTACTCAGCCTTAATTCGCCGCTTGTCCGTATAATCAGGTCAGGGTCTGGGACATCAGGGAGGTAGAGGTGATTCTTCAGGTCTTGTTCTGTGATGGGGGCTGTTGGGTTCCCGGCAATGATTGAGTTCACAGCGTCGAGAATTTCAGCCCTCCCGCCGTAATTCAGGCACACGATGAAGTCAAGTATCTTCTCGTCCTTCGTGTAGTCTTCTGACCACTCCATGAGGCTCAATATCTTTTCGGGTATCCTATCCTTCCTCCCGCAGAAACGTAAACGCGCGCCTTCCTCCTTGATCTCCTTGATCTTCTTGCGGAGGTAGTACTCGAAAAGACGCATAAGCCCCGTAACTTCCATCACCGGCCTGTTCCAGTTCTCCGTGGAGAATGCATACACCGAGAAGTAGCGTATACCTTCGCGCTTCACGAGCCTGACCATGTCCTCAAGCCTTCGTACTCCTGCCCTGTGTCCCATGAGGCGGGGAAGATGCCTGCTCTTTGCCCAGCGTCCATTGCCATCAAGAATTACTGCAAGATGCCGGGGTATCTTTGTGTCCGTCAAAATATTTCAGCTCCTTATAGTTTGGGTAACTTGTCGATTTCTGCCTTGAGTGCCTTAACGTCCTGCCATGTCTGATATTTCGGACTTCCCTGAGCCCTTGAGTCGTTCCTGAGCAAGTAGCTGGGGTGATACATTGGGAGAAGTCTTATACCCCGCCACTCCAGCCACTGCCCGCGCAAGTTCGAGATGCCTTGCTTCGTGCCAAGAAGTGCCTGTGTCGGAACGTTGCCGAGCGTTACGACTATATCCGGGTGGAGCAGCAATAACTGAGCTTCAAGGAACTCACTGCAGGCTTGTACCTCGTCTTTGGTGGGATTCCTGTTTTCGGGTGGGCGGCACTTTACGGTGTTGGTGATGTAGAGGCTGCTTCGTGGGATATTTCCGCCCTGTTCCAGTATGCTGTTGAGGAGCTGGCCTGCCTTGCCGACAAACGGACGGCCTATAATGTCCTCGTCAGCACCGGGAGCCTCACCGATGACCACAACCCTGCAGTCAGTTTCCGGGCCCTCGCCGAAAACTGTATTCCGTCTCTTCTCGCACAGCCTGCACTTCTGGCACTCGGAGACCCTGCGCTTCAGTTCATCCCATGCCGTATTAATGTCGATAGTCATAGAAATATCTCGTTCACTTTTATGTTTACCTGCCTGATTTCCATTCCTGTGAAGTAGCTCAAGCCCATTCTGATTTTTTTCTGCAACGTCTTTGCGATTGACAACGCGCTCCTTCCGCTGAGGTTTAGGTCTATTGATGCACTGAGTGAAATTCTGTCATCATAGGTCTCAATGTCGAGGCTTCGTATTTTCCTGACGTGGTCGCCGAGCTCTAACAGCTTCCTGCTCATCTCCAGTATTGCGTCCGAGCCGATAGTTACCTTCCCGTTAAAGCTGAACAGTGGCTTGACGATTGTGTTGCGTGATTCGTCCTTCTCCCTGCCCTTGAAGAAACCTCGTATCTGGCTCACGAGCTTTCCCGCGAAATTGTGCTGTATTTGTGCCTTCGCCACCGGGACAACGTGCTGCTTCTTCTCCTTTCGTTCACGTAATGCCGCCTCGATCTCTTCGGGTGAAGATATTTCGGTTATCCTGATTGTCTTTGAGGGGGGATTAAGTCCGAGCCTTGATGTGATTTTCGCGACCATCTCGTCAGACGTGGCAAGTATCATGATTTTTTCGGGAGGGTTCTTCGTCAGGTAGTTCACCACTTCATCCCTGTGTTCGGGGTACTCAAATATTGCGCGCTTGATTGCCCGTAACCTGTTGACCTCAGATTTTGCGCTCCGTCCTGCAAGAATCCTCCCGCGTGAGATTACGAGGCCGTCATCAATTATCACGTCTATACCGTTCTGTTTCGCCGTCATCACTGCCCTGTGGCTCTTGCCTGTACCTGCAGGGCCAACGAGCGAGGTAACCTCAATTCCTGCGAGAACGTCAGAGGAGTTCAACCCTTGCCCCCAATGCTGACAGCTTCTTGTCGATTGCCTCATATCCCCGCCAGACGTGTATCATGTCCTCAACCCGTGTCTCACCTTTTGCCGCAAGCCCCGCAATAATCAGCGCAGCACCTGCCCGGAGGTCTGTAGCCTTAACGCTTGCACCTTGGAGTCCCTCAACCCCCCGGATCACAGCGACATCACGCGAAATCTGAATATCTGCTCCCATTCGGTTCAACTCCTGGGCGTAAAGGAACCTTGCCTGAAACACGCTCTCCTCAACTGTGCTAACTCCTCGTGCTATTGAGAGTGCGGCGGCCATCTGAGGCTGTGAGTCTGTCGGAAATCCGGGGTATGGCATCGTCTTTACTGTTACGGGGTGAAGTCTCTTCTTTGAGGGAAAAATCTCGATTGTCTTTTTCCTGACGCTGAACTTTGCCCCCGACTCCTCAAGTTTCGCGAGGACTGCATCAATGTGTGAAGGCACAACGTCCTCAACCTTTATGTGCCCGTTCGTCATCACTCCCGCGAGAATGTAGGTACATGCCTCTATCCTGTCGGGAATGACACGTTCACGCCCTGAATGCGCCCGGTCAATTCCGAGAATGCGGACACCTCCTGCCCCTTCGGTCTCGACAGTAGCACCGACACAGCGCAACACCGCCGCGAGGTTGTCGATTTCGGGTTCACGCGCTACGTTCTCGATTATCGTCTCACCCTGAGCCAGTGCCGCCGCCATCATGAGGTTTTCGGTCGCACCCACTGAAGGGAAGTCGAGGTATAGCCGCCGCCCCCTGAGCCTTCCCTTGACGCTGGCATGAACTACTCCGTCCCTGATGTCAATTTCTGCCCCCATCTGCTTGAGACCCTTTAGGTGCAGGTCAATGGGTCTGCTTCCGATTGAGCAACCTCCAGGCAATGGCAGGGAGACCTTCCCGCAACTGGCGAGCAATGGGCCAAGTACAAGTGAGGAGGCACGCATCTTCCGGGCTAATGTCTCTGAGACCTCCCATTTGAGCTCAGAGGGTGAACGGAATATCACCTGTGAGGATTTCTCATCACGCTTAATGCTGACCTCAACACCTAATGACTTGAGCAGCTCTATCATCGTGTTGATGTCGTGGAGATCCGGGACATTGTCGAGGGTTAAAGCTCCGTCCCTGAGAAGGAGGCATACGGCCATGACAGGGAGGGCGGCATTCTTTGCGCCTTGGGTCTTTACCGTTCCGCTGAGGGGTATTCCTCCGTTGATTTTCATTACGTTCTTGTTGTCTATGGTGTCATTCCTCCTGTCCTTGTTTTTTTGCGGCATTGATGATGAGTTCCTTAACGCTGTCGGTCTTTGCGTAATCCAGCATTGTCTTTCCGTATTTGTCCCTAATCAACGTATCTGCTCCGGCCTCAAGAAGTACCCTGACAGCCTCAATCTCTGCGTTCTTCATTAGCGCGAACGTCAAGGCAGTCCATAGCTCTCCAGTTATTGCGTTCACGTCAGCCCCGTGTGAGAGAATGAGCTTGACCGTCTCAGCGTCGGGCTTGTTCATGCAAAGCCACATTAACGGGGTTATTCCGTCATCGTCCGGGATATTGGTATCAGCCCCTGCCTCAAGGAGAAGCCTGATATTTTCGTGGGCTGATTTTCCGTTTGTCGCCGAAAAAGTCAGAGCCGTCCATTCGTGTTTGTCCCTTGCGTTTATGTCTGGGGAAGTGTCAAGAAGGATACTCATTGCCTCGTTGCTGGCATTGTTCGAGGCAAGAACCATCAAGGGAGTAAGTCCGTTCTTATTGCGTCTGTTCACGTCCGCGCCAGAAGATATTACCGCCCTCATCACGTCTTTGTTCGGGTTGAACATGGCCGAGACTATGAGCGGTGAACGTCCCCTGTTGTCCTCAGCGTTTATGTCAGAGCCACCTTTCACGAGAGCCTGAATTATTCCGGGATTGATGTTGCTCCTTGCCGCCGCAATGAGTGGGGTTGCTCCGTTGATGAGACGTGCTGAGGTGTCTGCTCCTGCCGAGATGAGCAGCCTGATGATTTCGGGGTTGCTGTTGTTGAAGGCCGCAAAGAAGAGTGCAGTTTCTCCATCGGGGGCTTTTGCGTTCACGTCTGCCCCGGCATCAATGAGTGCCTTGACCTGTTCGGGATTCCTTGACGTTCCGGCTGTGAGCATTAGGAGGGTACGGCCTTGTTTGTCGCGTATGTTCACGTCAACGGTGAAGAGTGTTTTTCCGTCATCGTCAACAACATTAACGCCTTCAGGGAAGCACGGCACGGCAGACAAAAGAAAGATTGCCAGCACTGCCATAAATTTAGCGGGAACAGTGGACACCGAAATACCTCCTCACTGACTCATGTATCTTCACGCTCGCAGTCCCATCACCGAACGGCCTTGTGTTCTTGGCGGTTATGGCTCTCAGGTACTCAGGCTCATTCAGGATTTTCACGGCATGGGTGCGTATGTTCTCCCTGTCAGTTCCCACAAGAATGCATGTCCCTTCAGTTACTGCCTCCGGGCGTTCCGACACTGTCCGCATAATCAGCACGGGCTTATCGATTGCGCTGGCTTCCTCTTGAACTCCTCCGCTGTCTGACAGAATGAACGTGCTCCTGCTCATGGCATAAACGAACTCGGAATAACCCAAAGGCTCGGTGAATATCACGTTGTCCTTCAGGCCGTCAAGTTCCCTGCGTATGACTTCCCTGACTGCCGGGTTCTTGTGGAGTGGTATCAGGAACACAGTATCAGGTCTTGCGCGTATAACGTCCCTCACTGCCCAGCAGATATTCACGAGCGGTTCACCCCAAGACTCCCGACGGTGTGCAGTCATGAGGACTAACGGCCGGCCATGAAGTGAGCTCAGGTATTCCGGCTCAGTCATTCCCTGCCGTCTCCTCAGAATGTCATAGAGTGCATCAATTACCGTGTTACCCGTGATGTGTATCTTCTCGCGTGGAACTCCCTCATGTATCAGGTTCCCGGCAGCTCCCTTAGTCGGCGCAAAGAACAGGCTGGCTATCCTGTCAGTTAATACCCTGTTTGCCTCTTCGGGGAATGGCAACGATAAATCATAGCTCCTTAGTCCCGCCTCAACATGGCCGGAAGGAACATGCCTGTAGAACCCAGCAAGTGCCGCCGCAAATGTCGTTGATGTGTCGCCGTGAACAAGTATCATGTCCTGCGGGTGCTCATCGAGGAAACTACCCACTCCCTGAAGTACGCTCGCGGTAATGTGGTCGAGTGATTGGGACTGCCTCATGATGTTGAGGTTGAAGTCTGCCGTAATCCCGAAGTCATCGAGTGCCTGCCTCAGCATGTCGGTATGTTGTCCCGTCGCAAGAACTGTAACGCTAATATCCGTGTCATTCCTCAGCTCAAGGATTAACGGTGCCATCTTTATGGCCTCTGGTCTCGTCCCTACAATGCAAGCTATATTCTTCATGTTCACACCAGCCTCAAATACAGTCTCAGACCACACACTAACATGATGACCTGAAGGGATAAGATAATGCTCACAGTCAGGACGTTAGAGCCTGTGAGTGAGATTAGTATGTGGTGAAGGTGTTTCTTGTCCGGGTAAAATGGCGATTTCCCGCTGAGTATCCTTCTCGTGAACGCCGTCAATGTATCGACTACAGGAATCCCCCCGAAAAGTACCATCAACAGAACCAGCTCATGAATGCCTATACTCTCCAGCTGAGGCAGGGCGATCATCAGGAAGTGAGAGGCAAATAGATACCCCAGCAATGTACTTCCCCCATCACCCAAGAACGTCTGGGCACTAGGGAAGTTCCAGCACAACACACCGAGTGCCATTGCCCCCATGTACACGCCGGAATATGAACGCCCAAGAAGGAACAAAGCAAGAGATGACGCAATGAATATCGAGATGCAGAGGCCGTTCATTCCGTCAATGAGGTTATAGGCACTGGTCAGACCTGCAAGCCAGATTACCGCCAGCAGCGTTACAGGGATGCTCAGACCCAGCGGGACAACTACGAGAGCCGCCGCCCCCAAGTGAAGGCCAAGCCTCAAGAACGGACTAAGTGAGCACATGTCATCGAGATAGCCGCAAAGGAATATCACCGTTGCACCTGTGGCCACATAACGCAACCCCGGCATCTCCTCAGACATCAGTACGGCCATGAGCATATAGCCGAGCCATAAGCCTATACCTGCACCACGCGGCATGTTCCCCTTGTGGATTTTCCGGGCATCAGGTACGTCGATTATCCCGTAGATGCCCGCAAGCCTTATCGATATTGGTGCAGTAAGTCCTCCCCAGAAAAATCCGAGGAGGAGGAAGATGAACAACCTAACGTCAAGCATTTCAGCCCGTTATTTTGTCCCGAACAACCTGTCGCCAGCATCACCAAGTCCGGGAACTATATAGCCGTGCTCGTTGAGGTGTGAGTCAAGAGCCGCCGCAAAAATATCTACTTCAGGGTGCTCACTGTGAACCTTCTCGATTCCTTCGGGGGCAGCAATGAGACAGACCAGAGAGATTTTACGGCCGCCGCGTTTCTTGATGAGGCTTATTGCCGCCGCAGATGATCCGCCGGTAGCAAGCATAGGGTCAAGAACGAATATTTCACGTTCCTCAATGTCGAACGGGAGCTTGCAGTAATACTCTACAGGCTTCAACGTCTCAGGGTCCCGGTAAAGCCCAATGTGTCCTACCTTCGCGTTAGGCACGATCTGTAGGATACCGTCAACCATTCCGAGCCCTGCCCTCAGTACGGGGACTATTGCCATTTTACGGCCCTCAATCGTCTTGACGGTCGTCTTCTCGATGGGGGTCTGTACTTCCTTTGCGGTGAGGGGCAAGCTCCGGGTTATCTCGTAGACCATGAGCCCGGCAATCTCCTGGAGCAATTCACGGAACTGCTTTACGCTCGTGTTCACGTCCCGGATTATTCCTACCTTGTGCTGAACTAACGGGTGGTTGAAGATTACGACACGACCGCCTGATGACAGGTGAGCGTTGAGGGTTGAACGTTCGGCCATGGAGATCTTGTTGATTCGGCGCAAGTGCCTTCCTCCCTCGAAGGGAGTATCCAGCCATGCGCTGAGTATTGCCGGAACGTCCGAAGGGTTCACCGAGCTTCCTCCGAGTGCAATCACGTTGATGTTGTTGTGGGATTTCGCACGCCTTGCGCTTTCGGGGGTATCACATGCGACTGCCCTTATCCCCAGAACTTTGTTGGCCGCGATGGAAATTCCGTAGCCAGTCCCGCATAATAAAATCCCCGCGTCAGCTTCCTCATCAGCTACTGCCCTTGATGCCTTGAAAGCTACGTCGGGGTAATCATCTTCATCATTCTTCATGTAAGCTCCGAAGTCTATCACTTCAATTTTTCGTGAGCTGAGAAATTTTGTTACTGCGTCTTTCAGGATAAAGCCTGCGTGGTCCGTGCCAAGTGCGATTTTCATTCTGCGCTTTAGCTCCTTTGTTGTGGAAAATTTAAGACGTATTATAGCAACATGGCCGCACAAAAAAAATTTTTTTCCTGTCAAGCTCAAAGACTGCAAATTTTTTCCCCATGTGCTAATATAATCCCTGCTTACACTCAAGGCTTAGAACATGGCTTGATGGATCGGCCTTGTCCCAGGCTCTGAAGGACTAGCAACATCAGGAGGTTAATTCATTCATGATCCAGAAGGAAAAGAAACAGGAAGTAATAGCAGAGTACAAGACCCACGAGAAAGATACCGGGTCTCCTGAAGTACAGGTAGCAGTACTCACGGAACGCATCAGGGAACTCACCGAGCACCTCAAGATCCACAAGAAGGACTTCCACTCACGCAGAGGACTCCTCAAGATGGTAGGTTCACGCAGGAGGCTTCTCCGCTACCTCATGAACAAGGACTTCAACCGCTACCGTTCACTGATTGAGCGTCTCGGATTAAGGCACTAGGGAGGAATCATCACCATGAAGAAAGGCATTCACCCTGAATATCAGGAGTGCAAGGTTACATGCGCTTGCGGAAACACCTTCATGACCCGTTCGACACAGAAGGAAATCCGTGTAGGAGTATGCTCGGCGTGCCACCCGTTCTATTCGGGCAAGAAGGGCAGGGTACTTGCTGAGGCAGGAAGGCTCGAAAAGTTCCAGAAGAAGTACAAGGGCGTGAACTACGGGCAGAAGACGGAAGTATAAACCGGCAGACCACTATGGGGGGCTGAAAGATGCTCCCTTTTTTGTTATGGACGTAATCTTATTGTCGTATACCCCTGAACCTGATGCACTCGTTGCCGCCGCCGCAAGAATATGCTACCGGGACGTTACGGCGGGCGAGCTGCTTCATGGCGAGGAACAGAAGTTATCGGAGGGTCTCATTGCCGACCTCTTCAGGAGCGGGCATCTCTCGACGTTCGAGCATGTCAGCTTCACGTTCGGGATTGACGGGCTGAGCAGGGTAGCATCACACCAGCTGGTGAGGCACAGGGTAGCCAGCTTCAGCCAGCAGAGCCAGCGTTACGTGAAGATGAGCCCAGACCCTGAAAGCGTGGTTATCCCCCCGTCAGTCAGTGAGACCCCGGAGGCATTGAGGCTCTACACTGAGGCCGTGAAGACATCTCAGGAGACCTACAGGGCACTAATCGAGGCAGGAATACCGAAGGAGGACGCAAGGTTCATTCTCCCGCACGGGCAATCAACGAGGCTGGTGATGACCATGAACGCGAGGGAGCTTCACCACTTCTTCAGCCTGAGACTATGCCGCCGAGCACAGTGGGAGATTCACGAGCTTGCCCGGAAGATGCTGATACTTTGCCGCGAGAAAGCTCCCGTTCTTTTCGGGAAGGCCGGGCCGTCATGCATCTACGGGAAATGCAACGAGACCAGGAATTGCGGGAAGCCGTATAGAGATATGGAGGATTTGCTGTTTGCTTAAGAGACTAAACATTTTGTTGATGATGGCTATGAACATGCTTGCCTCTGATGCTGAACCCAAGAAAATACCCGTTGGGGGGCAGGCAGTGATTGAGGGAGTCCTCATGAAGGGGAAAACTTTATGGGGCTTGGCAGTCCGCAGGCCGTCAGGGGACATCTTCACCGAGACATGGCCGAACTCCTCACGAACTGAGAGAATGCCCTGGAAGCTCCCGTTCATTCGCGGAGTTGTCGTTATGTGCGAGATGATGGCTACAGGTTTCAAGGCTCTCTCGAAATCTGCTGAAGTTGCCCTTGAGGAAGAAGACGAGAAGATGACCATCAAGGATATAGTGCTGTCAGTGCTGCTTGCTGTCGGTGCAGTGGGAGGGCTGTTCATCGCGTTGCCTTTGTGGCTTGCAGGCAAGGTTGCCACCGAGCCCCTTCACGTGAACATCATCGAGGGAGTAATGAGGGCAGTAATCTTCATCGGCTATGTTGCTGTGATAGGGTTGTGGAAGGACATCCGCGAGGTCTTCAGGTATCACGGAGCTGAGCACAAGACAATCAACGCATTCGAGCACGGTCTCAAGATGACACCCGAAAACATAATGACGTGTTCGAGGATACACCCAAGGTGCGGGACATCGTTCCTGCTTATTGCCGTAATCGTGAGCATAATTGTGTTTTCGCCGGTAAAGACGCTCATAGCAGGAGAGAGCTTCATTCTTCAGGTATTGGCCAGAGTAATACTAATCCCTGTCGTTATCGGAATATCCTACGAGATAATACGCCTTGCCTCAAAATCGGGGAAGTTCGGGCTCTGTGTCATTGCCCCGTTCCTGACGCTCCAGTACCTCACGACAAGAGAGCCGGACATCAGGCAGGCAGAGGTAGCGTTAATCTCACTAGACACCGCACTTGAAGGAGGGCTGCTGTCATGAACATAGAACCTAAACTGCAGGCAATCGAGCAGGAATACGAAGAAGTCGGCAGGAAGTTAGCTGACCCGAAAATAGCCTCAGACCCCAAGGAGCTCCAGATATTGGGCAAGAAACGCGCACAGCTTGAACCAGTCGTAACGAAATATCAGGAGTACAAGTCAGCCCAGAAGTCCATAGCTGAGGCAAAGGAGCTCATAAAGTCCGGGGATTCTGAGCTTGAGGCATTGGCACGTGAGGAGATTGCGGAGCTTGAACCCAAGATAGAGAGCTTTACCCACGATTTGACGTTGCTGCTCCTGCCACAAGACCCTAACGATGACAAGAGCGTCATAGTCGAGATCAGGGCAGGGACAGGCGGCGATGAGGCTACACTATTTGCGGCAGACCTCTTCAGGATGTATACGCGTTTCTGCGAGCGTCAGCACTGGAAGGTTGAAGTCATAGACAGCTCAACGAACACTGCAGGGATTGGCGGCTACAAGGAAATAGTCTTCAGGATAGACTCTCAGGGAGCATACAGCAAGATGAAGTACGAGTCGGGTGTTCACCGTGTCCAGAGAGTGCCGGTAACTGAGGCATCAGGACGCATTCACACGAGCGCGGCTACTGTTGCAGTTCTCCCGGAGGCTGATGATGTCGAGGTGGAGATTCGCCCGGAAGACCTCAAGATCGACACCTACCGTTCAAGCGGAGCAGGAGGACAGCACGTAAACATGACTGACTCAGCCGTGAGGATCACTCACCTTCCGACCGGGATTGTCGTAACCTGCCAGGATGAACGCTCACAGATCAAGAACCGTGCCCGCGCAATGTCCTACCTCAAGACGAAGCTATACGACTTGGAGCAACAGAAGCAGAGCAGTGAGCAGGCCAGTGAGAGAAGGGGCATGATTGGGAGCGGCGACAGATCCGAACGAGTGAGGACGTACAACTTCCCGCAGAACAGGATAACCGACCACCGCATAAACCTCACACTCTACAAGCTGGAGAGCTACCTTGACGGAGACCTTTATGAGATGATTGATGCCATGCTCCTAGCTGAACAGACGCAGAAACTACAGGACATTGAGGGCTGATGACTACTTCCGGCGCGCGGGGCATGAAGCATTGTGGCTGATCTCCCATGCTCTGGGCGTTGGGCACTCGGCAGTATATGCCCGCAACGAGTTCACCCCTGACGAGTGCGCAAGAATTGAGGCGTTAATCTCACGTCGCGAGAACGGCGAACCCTTGCAGTACATTCTAGGCACTGCGGATTTTTGCGGGCGTGATTTCAGCGTTGGGCCGGGCGTTCTCATTCCACGCAACGACACAGCAACCCTAATCGAGGGAGTGAGGAGGCTCTTTGCCCGTGATGATTCGTTCACGTTCATGGACTGGGGGACAGGCTCAGGATGCATAGCTATCACCTTGCTGCTTGAGTTCCCGGAGTCATGTGGCTACATGCTCGACATCAGCACCGAAGCCCTGAAGTATGCCCGCGAGAATCTCGAACGTTACGGCCTCACTGACAGGGCAGAAATCATCACCGAAGCCGTCAGCCCGGAGCTCGATCTTCTCATCAGTAACCCACCGTATATTCCTTCAGGGGAAATTTCCGGGCTCATGCGTGAAGTCCGGGACTATGAGCCTCATTCTGCGCTTGACGGTGGAGATGACGGCATGAAGTATTACCGTGAGGTTATTGCGCTGGCACTAGGTAGGCTGAGGCCGGGGGGGTATCTCGTCCTTGAGGCGGGGGACATGAGGCAGGCAGTGGAGCTTGAGGGCTTGGGCGGTGAGTTCGAGTTCTCCGGGTCGGTCAATGACGGCGGGAATTTCCCACGATGCATAACACTAAGGAGGCATGAAGCGACATGAAGAGGAAGGGCGAGACCTTCACGGAATTTTTGGCGGCCATGACGATTTTTGGGATAATGATGGGCGGAATGTTCGAGTTCATTGCTGGTCAGACTGAGAACCTCACGAACATAAAGGACAGGGACGACATGATGTTTTATGCCAACTGGTTAAGCCAGCAGACACTTAACGGTGATAACTTCAACAGCGTACACGGAGGCAAGGTTTCAGTATGGGACAGGAATATATTGCGTAATATCGATCACGACATAGAAGCAGGTCATGATGCAGGTACATATTCCTATACTGATGGTGAAATAACAATCCCGACAATAGACTCGCCGATTAGAATATTTGAACATGAAGTAGTGAGCTTTGACTGGGACAAGAATAAAATGATACTCACGGTAAAGAAAAACGACAACATAACCATGCAATTCACCTTGAAGCCGTAATGACACATACCCCCCCAAAGTTCACATCAAGGGGGGCATCAACTCAATAGTTCCTGTTCTTCTTGCACTCGTGGTAAATTCTCATCACTGCCTCCACCAGCTTATACACATCAGGTTTCAGCACGTGAATAATTTTCAGGCGTTCGGCACGGTCTAAGAGCTCCTTCACCATTATGGACGAGAATAATATTACGGGCATGTTCTCAGTCCTCGAATCCTGTCTTAACGTCTCGACGAGGCTCAACCCATCCAGAAGCGGCATCTCAATATCCGACACAAGAAGGTCGAAGTTCTCCCCCTGGTCAAGCAGCAACTTCCTGGCCTCCACTCCGTCCTTGACCGGGTAAATGCTCGTGAACCCGGACTGCTTGAGTACGTCGCAGGTCTGCTGCCTGAGCAACGGCGAGTCATCCGCTACGAGTATGTGGAAGTCCTCAACATGTCCTATCTGCCGGTGGAACGTCTCAAGTTTCCCCTGGTCGAACATGTGTTCAGCAACCGCCGGAGCTGTCTCCTGAATTATTGCCTCGTAGTCTAGAAGGAGTATGTTCCTCTCGTCGCGCTTGATGATATAGAGCACCCACTTCAGCGATACTCCCCTCATCTTTGAGCTGTCGAGATCCTCAGCGTTTACCTGCCTTATCCGTTCAACACCGTCAACAAGAAAGCCAAGTTTTATGTCATTGAACTCTACAACCATCACCTTAGTGTTCGCCATGGGGACAGTTGAGTTTATGCCTAAGAATATTCGGAGGTCAATCAAAGGCAGGAGGGCATCCCTCAAGGTCGTAATGCCTACAAAGGCCGGGGTCTTTGTGGGAACGGGCCGGCATCCTGTCCACCTGAGTATCTCGCGGGTCTTGTTGACGTTTATCGCAAAGGCATCCTTTCCCAGCGTGAAGACTACTACCTCCCATTTACGGCTTGCGGCTTCAACATTCCGTTTTTCTTCCATGACGTGAAATTACTTCCTCCCTCTTTGATGTGAACGTTTAGATTATAGCTTATATTTTGCATTTTACAGGCTATAATAACCCCGTTAATTATCCCATTCAAAGAAAGGAATGCATCACCTTGCAAAGGCATCACAGAATCTTAATGCTGATCCTTCTGCTCTTTCTGCTGCCTTCCCCGGCCATGTCTGCCCCTGCACGCTCAGGAATGCCCGCGGGAGTAAGGAGCTTTTCGCCGACAGGAACAGTTCCCGACAACGTATCATTCAGGGCTGTGTTCTCGAACCCCATCGTGAACAGGAGCCAGACCGGCAAAGCAATAACCCCGGAAAATTCGCTCTTCCCGTTTGAGGTCAACCCTCCCCTTCAGCTTGAGGGACGCTGGCAGAACGAACGGACATTCACGGCCCGGTTGCTCTCACCGCTGAGGAACGCCACGACCTACACGGCGACACTCAGGGACGGCCTCAAGGACAGGCGCGGGAACTCAGTAGGACCGGGAGAGTTCAGGTTTCAGACTGAGGGGCTCTCACCTGCGGACATACGTGCCTCAATGGGAAGAGACGGAAATGCTCACTTCACCCTGACGTTCAACATGAGGGTAGATCCTTCGAGGCTCAAGGGCTACATGAGGATACTCAACAGCGAGGGCAGGGAGATGCCCTACAGCATAAGCGGCGCATTGCCCTCAAGGGTAATCAGGGCTTCCGTTCCTGTGCAGAAGGCATCATCACGCCAGAGGTTCACCGTGAAAATAGCGGCAGGGCTGAAATCCGGCGAGGGTGATTTAGGGATTGACCGCGAAATCTCCGAGAACGTCATACTTGACCCGGCACTAATGGTTCAGGAGGTCAGGGCTAACGGTGAGAACGAGATACGTGCAACCCTGAATTTCGGCGTTGACCCTGAGACCGTGAGGAGCTTCGTTACTGTTGAGCCTGAAGTGAAGGGCCTCAAGTTCGAGTCAGGCTGGAGTGATGAGATACTCACTATACGGGCTGACGACTTCAAGCCACGCAGCAGGTTTGTCCTCACGTTCCGAAAGGGCTTCCCCTCAAAGGGCGGCCTTGTCCTCAAGGAAGACTACAAGCAGGCCGTGATTATGCCGGACCTTGAGTCAGACATAACTCTTCCTGCCGCAGGGACATACCTCACAGCACTGGGGAAAGGGCTAATTCCCGTCGAGCTCCTGAACGTGAAGAGGCTTCAGCTTGATTTGTGGAGAATGTACGAGAACAACATACCCCATGTACTGAATGATGAGTATGAATATTTCGACAGGGATATAGCGCAGAGGGTCTTCACGAGAGAAATCCCGTTAAGCCTCCCGTTAAACCAGAGAGTGAGGAGGAGCATACCCCTTGACGAGATGGCATCAGGGGACAGGGGATTATTCCTGCTCACTGCCCGCGATGCTGAGGGTGAATACTGGAACGAGACTAGTCAGATGATCAACCTCAGCGACTTGGGCGCAACCGTGAGGCTCTGGGAGGATGCCGCCCTAATCTGGGTCAATACCCTCACCACAGCAAGGGGAGTACCTGACGCGACGGTAAAGATATTCTCGGCGAGAAAGCAGCTGCTAGCTCAGGGAAAGACCAATACCGGCGGGGTCTTCTACTACGAGATACCTGACGGGAAAACATGGCCTGAAGACAATCTGCCTGACGTTGCGGTAATCTCGAAGGGAAACGACCTGACTTATGTCCACCTGACCCGTAATTTGCTGAACCGCGAAATATTCGACACCTCCGGGCGCGACTGGCTCAAATCCGGCTATGACGCAGTGATATTCTCACCGAGAGACATCTACAGGACGGGCGAAAATGCAGCCTTCAAGGCCATAGTCAGGAACGCCGACATCACTACACCTGAAGCATTCCCTGTTATGTTCATAGTGAGGGACACGCTGGGCCGCAAGGTGAAGCAGGAAACCATAACCCTCAACGCAAAAGGAAGCGCAATCGCAAACCTGAGCCTTCCGGGAAATGCCCTCACAGGAGTATGGACGGCCTCCCTTGCAGTTCCAGGCAATGAAAACAAGCCTATAGCCTCGTACAAGTTCCATGTTGAGGATTTCGCACCCCCTCGTGTTGAGGTTAAGCTGAACTCTTACAGGCAGTACCTGATACACAATGACACGTTCACAGCGGATATATATTCACGCTGGCTTTTCGGGGTTGATGCCGCCGGTCTGAAGTACAAGACTTCATGGACTGCCCGCGAAGGAAATTTTGAGCCCGCGCAGGACAGGTGGAAGGGCTATCAGTTCGGCGACCCTTCAAGGCACTTCACCGCTGAGGAAGGCGATATTGATGACTCACAGCTCGACAATTTCGGTGCGGCAAAGGTAAACCTCAAACTTGAAGAGAACTGGGAAGCTCCCACGTTCATCAACGTAACCTTGAGGGCTGAAGTCATGGAGGACACTGGAAGGTGGGTATCAGGCACAATAACGAGGCCGTACTACCCTGCGCCGTGGCTCTTGGGCATCGCTCCAACCGGCGAAAAGTTCAGCGTAAGGAACAACATAACCTTCAAGGTTGCCGGAATTACCCCGGACGAAGAACCAGCTAACCCCGGCGAAATCAGGGCAGAACTCCACAAAATCACATGGAGCTATAACATGGTTGAGATTGACGGACGTAAACGCTGGCAGTCAACCGAGGAGCTCCAGAAGGTCGCCGAAAAGATAATCACCCTCAAGAACGGACTGGGTGAAGTATCTTTCAGACCTGAGACTTACGGGAGCTACATGGTCAAAGTCTCAGATGCTGACGACAACGCAAGAGCAGTCTACAGATTCTACGCAGAAGACCCGAAATTTGCAGGCTCAGGCTCACAGCTCATAGACAGAATCGAGATGACGACCGAGAAGGAATTTTACCGGCTTGGCGAGACCGCAAAGATAAAAGTCAAAGCTCCCTTTGAGGGCCTCATGATGATTACTGTTGAAGGCTCAAAGCTGATCACCCGGAAAATTCAGGAGGTCCACGAGTCTGAGCTAACGTTTGACATCCCCGTAACTCAGGACTTCAGGCCCAACGTCTGGGTCAGTGCTTGGCTCATCCGTCCAGTTGAGGACTCGGACGCGAGGCAGTGGGCTTCACACAGGGCTGTAGGACTTACGCGGATTAAGACAGACCTTAGCGACTACAACATAGACGTAGCCATCAGTGCACCCAAGAAAATAGAGCCATCCACAAAGCTCCCGGTAACTATAACGCTCAAGGGCAGCAGTGCAGGAATTTCACGGAATGCCGACGTTTCGATAGCACTCGTAGATGACGGGGTACTTGGTCTCACTAGGTACAAGGTGCCCGACCTCCTTCATCATTTCTGGGGCTTGAAGAAACTCAACTCACAGGGCTACGACATATACGACCAGCTAATCCCGGTTGAGGACAGGGCAACAGAACAGCTCCACCCCGGCGGTGATGAGGAGCTTGACATGCTTGCAGGTGATGCCAGCGTCCAGAGGTTCAAGATATTGTCGCTCTTTGAGGGAGTTCTTTACCCTGACGAACGCGGAATGCTCACGACAGAACTGGACATCCCTGAGTTTTCGGGAAGAGGAAGGCTCTTTGTCGTTGCGGCTTCAGGAAGGAGCTTCGGGAGCAGTGAGACAACCGTAGAGATTGCCCGCGACATAGTAACTGAGGCAGGGCTTCCACGTTTTGCGGCACCGGGAGACAGCTTCACCATCCCCGTATCAGTCTTCAACACCTCAAACGAGAACAGGAGCGTGAAGGTTAGCCTTGTACCTGAAGGGCTCATGCTCGACAATTCTTTTGCCGACCTGAGAATTTCGGCAGGCTCTAAGTCATCGTTCACTGCTCAGGCAAGGGCACTAGGCGGTGCGGATAAGGCAGTGCTTAAGGTCGTAACTGAGTGGACGGAACACGGAAATGAACGCTCATTCACTCAGGAAATAGAAATGCCCGTGCGTCCTGCATGGCCGGTTGTTACTGTGGGAGGCTCCGGGACGTTCGAGAACGGGACAACGAGGCTCGACATTCCCCTTGACGATTTCGACGGGAACATCACCGGGACACTGACACTCTCAGATACCCCGGCGGTCAGCATCAATCAGGCCGTGAACTTCCTGAACTCGTACCCCTACGGATGCCTTGAGCAGACTATTTCGGGAGCATGGCCGTTCCTGATTGTCCCTGACGCTGTGGCTGAGCTTGACCCGATGGTAATCACTGACCAGCAGATACGTGAACGCACTGACGGGGCAATATCCCGCATCCAGTCAATGCAGCTCTTCAACGGCTCGTTCGCAATGTGGCCGGGAACTAACCAGCCCTACAACTGGGGGAGCGTCTATGCGGCACACTTCCTACTCAGCGCACGGAATGCAGGCGTGAATTTCCCGGAGGAGATGCTTACGGGGTCGCTGAACTGGATTCGTGAGTTCCTTGCGTCAATGCCCGAATACAATTACCCCGGAGAGGAACGCGATGACCTCACCGCAAAAGCATATGCCGTTTACGTTCTGGCTCTCAACGGTGAAAAGCCCCTCGGATGGATTGAGTACTTGAGGGAAAACCAGAACAGCCTTCTTCAGTCGGGACATATCTACTTGGCCGGAGCTCAGGCAGTGGTTGACGGGAAGGCTGACGCTCTCAGGGCACTTACTGCCGGGAAGACTTCAGGCTACTCAGGAATGACGCTCGAATCAGAGGCACGGAACACGGCGGCATTGCTCTCTATGTGGCTTGACGTTGAGCCCCAAGCCCCGGAGGTTACGGAGCTTGCACAGCGTCTTGTGTCTCTCAGGTGGTACAGCACCCAGGACAACGCGGCGGCAATCGTGGCACTCTCACGCTACAACATTGAGGCGGCAGGGGCTAAGAGCGACATCACCGCACGTGTCAGCACAGAGACCAGCGACAGGCCGATACTCAGCTACAGGAGCAATGACGGCACGGCAACCGTGAAGGTCAGTGAGCTACCAAGAGGCGCGAATATCCTCATTGAGGCAGAAGGCAGCGGGCAGGGCTGCTACTCGTGGAACATCACAGGAAGCCCGAAGGCTCAGCCCAAACCTGAACGCAGGAACGTCAACATTGAGTGCCTATACTATGACGACAAGGGAAATATTCTCGACCCTTCACAGCCTGTTGAACATGGGAAAATCATTCAGGTAGTACTTGGGATCAAGCCATCAATGACGGTCAACAACCTTGCAGTGAGCTACCTGTTGCCTGCAGGATTTGAGCTGGAGAACCCTCGCCTTGATGACGGCATGAACGACGCAGGGACTTCATCAGGTGTAGTGAATGACATTCGGGATGACAGGTTAGTGCTCTTCTTTGGGAGGCTTGAGGCTGAAAGGTCATACGGTTTCAGGATGAGGGCAGTAACTCGTGGAACGTTCAAGGTCCCGCAGGTCAGTGCTATGGGAATGTATGATGCCTCGATCAGGTTCACGGGCAACCCACAGCCTGACATAACGATACGCTAGACACAACACAGAAAATTTCATGCCCCCTCTGGATTTTTCCGGGGGGGAATTTTTTTTGCCAGCCTTTAACGTTCAGGGCTAAAAGCAATCTGGTATAATCGCATAATTCTCACACATACTTAAACATTCAAGGGAGCTGTAATTTATTGGGACAGATACAAATCATTGTTGAGGGGATGACGGCAAGCGGCAAATCCACAATCGTCAACCTCATTTCCGAACGTCTCGGCTTTGAGCTTATGCCTGAAGAGTTCCGGGACCCTTTGGACCTTCTCAGCAGGTTTCACCACGACAAAGAGAAATGGGCTTTTCCCATGCAGCTGAATTTTCTTGCGACACGTTTCGCGCAATATCTATGTGCCAGCGAGGAGGACAACTACATACTTGATCGGAGCATATTCGGCGACAAGGTATATGCCACGCTCTACTACAAGGACGGATATTTTCGGGATAGTCAGTTCGGCTGTTACCTGACGCTCTATGACTCACTGTTGCGTTACGTGAAGAAGCCCCGGCTATTTGTTCTCGTTCACTGTGAGTTCAACGAGATAATGCGCAGGATACACAATCGCGGAAGGCAGGACGAGATTGATGCGGGCGTTGAGTACTGGAAGAACCTCTATGATGCCTACATGCCGTTCCTCGATTTCGTGAAGTCTGAGCTTGGCCGTGATGTTACGTTCTATGAGCTTGAGCTGTCGGATCCCTCATTCATCAATACGCCGTCAAGGGTTGATGCGTTCCTTGAGGACATTAAGGCGTTCTTCCCTGAGAGGTTTTCGCGGCCATGAAGGTTAGCGACGTACTAGCACACATAGACACATTCGCACCGTTTGAGCTCGCCGAAGAATGGGACAACCCCGGCTTGATGGTCGGGAGCTATGACGCTGACGTTAAGCGTGTGGGTGTTTGTCTTGACGCTGTGAGTGATGCGGTGATTGAGGCTGACAGGCAGGGGTGCAACGTCCTTGTGTGTCATCATCCGCTGATATTTCGGCCATTGAGGC
This sequence comes from Synergistaceae bacterium, assembly GCA_017405525.1. GTDB lineage: Bacteria > Synergistota > Synergistia > Synergistales > Aminobacteriaceae > JAFUXM01. The sequence goes on along the minus strand of JAFRAH010000010.1, from coordinate 106,430 downwards.
GGGTAGCTGACGACTCAGAGCAGGGAAGGACAATAATCGAGGCCGTAAAGCGCGGGGTGAACGTTATAGCTGCCCACACAAACTGGGACAAGGCACAAGGCGGGGTAAACGACATTCTTGCAGGTCTTGCGGGATTGAGGGACGTTGAGCCATTGGGGACGTTCGGGGTTTGCGGATTGTTGCCCAAGACGATGGCAGTCAAGAATTTCGCCGAGAACGTAAAATCCTCATGGGGACTTTCACGCCTCGATGTCTACACGAAATATATACTTGAGCATGTTCTTCGTGTGGCTATATGCGGGGGTTCAGGTGCTGAGTTCTGGAAGGCCGCTAAATCTTGGGGGGCTGACCTGTATATCACTGCCGACATGAAATATCACGAGGTCATTGACGCTGAACGTTCGGGAATGATGATAGCCCTTGCGGATCATGGAGAGATGGAGAGGGCATCAATCCCTAAACTTTCGCGGAAGGTTTCAGAGTGTGAAGTTGAGACCGTGATTATTGACGTTAAGGCACTTCCCCCAATCCTGAGAGTATAGGAGCATACGAGAATGAATGAAGGCCATCAGGAACTTCTTGAGGTACTTGCTGAGGCATGGAGAACGCTGGATGCCTCGGAGCTTGTGAGACATATTCACCCTGACTTCCAGTATGATTCACAGTGGGTATTTGCCTCAATGTATGCTGACGAGTATCCGGGGTACATTACCGGCAAGTTCAACGCCATAAAGACTAGCGGCTCAAAAGTTGAAGTATCTGTCGTTAGTGATGATATTTTCGGCGGCAACATGATAAAACTTGTTCAGGACGGTACGAAAGAGGCATATCTCAGGATAAAGGCAACCGATGGGAAAATCTCAAAGATGGATATGTGCATGTTCTGACACTACTTAACATTACAGGAGCAAGTATAGACATGAAGAAACGAGTACTAAGCGCAATGAGACCAACCGGCCCGCTTCATTTGGGGCACATGGCCGGGGCACTGAGCAATTTCGTGAGTCTCCAGAATGACGAGAACTACGAGTGCTACTACGCTATAGCCGACTGGCACGCCCTCACGTCGAACTACGAGGACAGCGCGAACACCGGCGAATACTGCTACACTGCATTACTCGACTGGCTGTCAGTTGGGCTTGACCCGGAGAAATCCCCCCTGTTCATTCAGTCCCACGTTCCGCAACATGCAGAGCTTGCCCTTGCCCTGGGGATGATTACGCCGCTGGGTTGGCTCTACCGTAATCCTACCTACAAGGAGCAACTCCAGAACATCACCAACAAGGACTTAGGGACGTATGGATTTCTCGGTTACCCTGTCCTTATGGCCGCCGATATATTGTTGTACCGTGCTGAGCTTGTCCCTGTAGGTGAGGATCAGAGCGCACACCTTGAGTTGAGCCGCGAGACAGTGAGACGCTTCAACAACTTCTTCGGTGAGGGGTTGCTTGTTGAGCCTCAGCCGTTGTTCACGAAGACCCCGAAAGTCCCCGGAACTGATGGCCGCAAGATGAGCAAGTCCTACGGTAACGCCCTCGAAATCTCCGAGCCTGCCGACTCAATGTGGCAGAAGCTCCGTACAATGATGACCGACCCCGCAAGAATGAGACGCACAGACCCCGGAGACCCCGATAAGTGCCCGGTGTGGGATCTGCACAAGGTGTTCAACCCTGACGCTGGGGAGAAGGCCGAAATCTGCGAGGGCTGCAAGTCTGCCGGGATTGGTTGCATCGACTGTAAGAAGAAGCTCAACGCTCACATTCAGGCAATGATGGAGCCAGTTCGTGAACGCCGGGCAAAATACGAGGGGAAGAGGGCACTGCTTGACGAGATTTTTGCGGAAGGTGCTGCTCGTGCGGGAAAGACTGCTCGTGAGACCATGAGCGCGATTTATCCGGCTATGGGACTCCTGCCGAACCCTGCGAGATGATGACTGACTCATGAGGCTGAATGCATATCTCTCATCATGTGGTGTTGCCTCAAGGCGCAAATCCGAGACAGTAATACTCAGCGGCAGGGTACAGGTGAACGGCAAAATAGTTCTTGCCCCGTTCTTCAGCGTTGACCCGGAGAACGACACAGTTACCCTCGACCGAAAGCCCCTGACACTCTCACAGCTCACCTACTATGTCATCAACAAGCCCGCCGGTTATGTTTGTGCCGCAAGCGACAAGTATGATCCCGTTGTAGTCGACCTCATCTCCGGCCATGAAGGGAGGCTTTACCCTGTCGGCCGTCTTGACCGTGAGAGCGAGGGGCTGCTTATCCTGACGAATGACGGGAATTTCACGCAGAGCATCCTTCACCCCTCCAAGCAAATCCGCAAGGAGTATGAAGCCCTCCTCAACATCCCGATAAACCAGAAGCAGCTGGAACGTTGGCGCAAGGGTTTCGAGATTGAGGGAGGCCGTCATGTCGCACCCCTGAGCATCGAGGCAATGGAGCAGGAACCTTCAGGGCAGTGGGTGAGGGTCGTGATTGTCGAGGGCTTGAAGCGTGAGGTCAGGCTTATGGCACGGGAGGCAGGTTTCAGGGTGGAGAGACTCATACGGCGGAAGATAGGAGGCTTGAGGCTTGAGACTCTGGGAAGCGGTGAATATGTGAGTTTGTCATTTTCTGAACTCTACACTAAAATATTTGATGGCGGTACAGTTTAATTTTTCCACAAAAAGGGGGTTAAAAGTCCGTGAGTGAAATCGATGAGAAATCCAGAGAACTAATCAAGACCAGGATACTAAGCAACATGCAGAACATAAAATCATTTCCCCAGTTCGTGCTAGAGACTATGAGAAAACTGAATGACCCCGAAAGCAATGCAGCGGACGTTGCTCAGAGCCTATCACGTGATGAGGGTCTTGTTCTCCGTGTCCTCAAGCTGGCCAATTCCGCAGCCTATGGAGTTACCCGTAACATCTCGAACATTGCCGAAGCCATTGCGTTACTCGGCTACAAGAGCGTGAGCAACATCATACTTGCTGCCACTGTCTATTCAGCGATGGACAAGGGATTAACCGGCTATGCACTTGACCGCGGCGAGTTATGGCGGCATTCCCTCATGGTCGCGTACACTTCAAGGCATCTTGCGGGACTAACCGGGAAGGTCAGCACAGAAGATGCATACGTCGGGGGCTTGCTCCATGACATAGGCAAGGTAATCCTGAATGACTATGTACGTTTCGGCTATGGAATTATCGTCAAGATGGTTGAGGAGAAGCACATACCGTTCACCGAAGCAGAGTGGAAAGTGCTCGGCTTTGACCACGCAGAAATAGGCGAGCTCCTTGTAGGAAAGTGGGACATGCCCCAAGCATACAGGGTAGCGATTGCCTACCACCACAAGCCCAATGAACTCCCGGAGGACATGATACAGCATCAGCCGTTGCTTGACGTTGTTACTGTGGCGAACACAATTTGCCTCATGCTCGGAATCGGTCTCGGTGCTGACGGCCTGCAGGCGTATCTTTTCCCTGAACCGGTAGAGAGGCTCGGCATCACGAATTTCGACAGCCTGTTGTCGGAGATGATAGATTTCGCCGGGAGTGTTGCGAGTGATATGGGCGATATGGCGGGGCTTTGAGCTGAATTGTCATACGTTGTAACGATAGACGGCCCTGCAGGTGCGGGAAAAAGTACTGTCGCAAAAGATGTCGCCTCAACTCTGGGCATAAAGTACCTCGACACCGGGGCAATCTACAGGGCTATAGCGTTGATACTCTTTGAGTCCGAAGTGAAGCCGGTTGATGATGACATTATGCGGCGGGCTCTGGAGAAGATAAGCATAGAGCTTAGGGGAAAATCTGTGCTGGTTAATGGCTTTGACGTGAGCGGGGAAATAAGGACTCCTGAAGTTGACGAGCTGTCATCAAGATACTCTGCAATTCCTTCCGTGAGGCAGGCACTCTTGGGACTCCAGAAAGAACAGGAGAAGCACGGCTCAATAGTGGCAGAAGGCCGGGACGTTGGGAGCGTTGTATTTCCTGACGCAAAGGCAAAGTTCTTCCTCACTGCATCACCTGAAGCACGGGCGCAAAGACGTTACAGGGAGCGCATCACTAAGGGCATTCCTGCAGACTATGACGAGATACTTCAGGCCATAAAGGAACGCGACATAAACGACTCAACCCGCAAGACCTCACCCCTCACAGTCCCGGACGGGGCAATATACCTAGACACCTCAGACATGACCGAAGAAGAGGCCGTGAAATTCATAACCGACAAGGTGAAAGAAGTATTATCCCATGAAACAGAATAAGATATTTTACGCAATCGTCAAAAATTTCTTCAAGATACTCCTGAAGATCTACAACCGTTGTTCCTCAAGATGGATTGAGAAGCTGAACCCTGACGAGAAATTCATAGTGGCCTGCAACCACGCAAGCAATCTCGACCCGCTGATAGTAGGGTGCTTTTTCCCGCGAAGGTTAAGGTATTTCGCCAAGGAAGAGCTCTTTACGGGCTGGTTTCTTGGGACTTGCATAACCGCATTGGGTGCTGTTCCTGTCTCACGTGAGAGCAACGCATCAGCCGCCGGGGCACTCAAGGGATTCATGAAGCTCTATCAGGAAGGCAGCGATGTCCTCATATTCCCGGAAGGAGGCAGGACACTTGACGGTAACCTCCAGCCGCTTGAAGCCGGGGTAGCAGTCATAGCCTCCCACACTAAGGCACCAATACTCCCTGCATTCATTCACGGGTCATTCAGGGCAATGCCTCCCGGATCAGCGTTCGTGAAGCCCACAAAGTTGCGCATTACGTTCGGGAAGCCCTTGCGTTTCAGCGATGAAGTCTACAGGAGCAAGGAAGGTAGAAGCATCATCATGGAGAGCCTAAATCAGGCCATGAGGGAACTGGAGGCAGAGGAATAGCTATGTTTCTCAGCATGACAGGTTTCGGGAGCAGCTCTCAGGAGTTTTCGTGGGGCACGGTGTCGTTCGAGATTACTTCCGTCAACCACAAGTACCAGGACTTCAGCGCAAGATTACCCCGTGAATTGTCCTCACTTGAGACAAGAATAGTAACCCTCCTCAGAAGCTCAATAGGCCGGGGAAAAGTCAAGCTCTCAGCAGAAATCACATGGAATCCCGGCGCAAAGATCCCCGTTTTCGACAATGACGGATTGATGAACCTCGTTAATCAGGTCAGGCGCATCGCAAGACGCAACAACCTAGAGACCCCTAACGACATAACAAGTTTCCTCATGCTCCCCGGAGTCCTTGACGATTCCAGCAACGTAGCAGAAGAGGCCGCCCGTGAGAACCCCGAAATCTGGGACAAGCTAGCTCTTGACGCTATAGCCTCATTGATGGAGATGAAGAAGTCCGAAGGTGCGAAGCTCAGGGAGAAGGTAGAGGCTGACCTTCAGACGCTTGAAGGCATAACCCACTCCCTGAAGGAACGCTGGAAGGTCGCAAGCACTGACGCACTCGAAGGACTGAGGACACGGATCGCCAGCGTAATGGAGCACTATGACCTTGAGATTGACGAGGCGAGGATAGCTCAGGAAGTTGCGTTAATGTCGGACAAGTGGGACGTTTCGGAGGAGACTGCAAGGCTTGAGGCTCATACGGAGAAATTCCGGCAGACTATGGACATGGCCGAACCGTGCGGGAAAAAGCTCGACTTCCTCATCCAAGAGATGAACAGGGAGATCAATACGATGGGCTCAAAGGTCAATGATGCCGAGTTCCGCTGGGGAGTTGTCGAGGCAAAAACCTGCATTGAGAGAATGCGCGAACAGATACAGAACATTGAATGACGCTATGACGGGAAAACTATTCGTACTCTCAGGGCCGAGCGGTGTCGGCAAAGGAACTCTCAGGGAACGCGCACTGAAGGACATTCCGGGGCTGGTCTACTCGATTTCCTGCACAACAAGAAAACCACGTGAAGGCGAGACTGACGGTGTGGAATACAGGTTCATATCCCGCGAAAAATTCAGGGAGGGAATATCGCAGGGCTTGTTCCTTGAGTATGCACACGTTCACGAGGACTTCTACGGGACGCTCAAGCAGGACGTGTTGAACGAGCTCGAATCCGGCCATGATGTATTGCTTGAGATTGACGTTCAGGGAGCATTGCAGGTCAAGGAGAAGATGCCCGGTGCGGTTCTTGTGTTCGTTGCGCCGCCAAGCATTGAGGTTCTTGAACGACGACTTAGAGGTCGCAAAACTGAAAGCGAGGATGCCCTGAAGGTGAGACTGAACAACGCCTTGAATGAACTTTCGCTGAAGGATAGATACGATTACGTTGTAGTGAATGACGATTTAGATTCAGCATGTGAGGAACTCAGAAAGATAATATCATGACTATAGACAGGCTTTTACGCTGGATGCTTTTCTGCGCGGGAATAATCACGGCAATTTTCGCGGGCTACATGTTCAACACCGGCAAGAATGACTTGGGCGCGGCCTGGCTGGCTGTTACTGTGGGCTTTCTCTGTTTCGCCACAAGGGTTAAGTCCGAGAAGTCAGGCAGTTCATCATCAGGTGATGACGACAGCAAAGACCTCCATGATTTGGCCGTCCTTATTGCTGATGTTGCAGTGATGAGCCTCAAGAATATAGGTCGCACAATTCCACCCGGAACAAAGGAGATTGACGAGCTTGAAGGGAAAGTAAACAGCTTCCTTGACGTTATGCCGGTCAGCCAGTCAGAAAGAGAGGAGATAGCAGAAGAGTTTGACCGCCTCCGTAACAGGACAAGGCGCAATGAAGGCGGAAGGGCATTAATGAGGAGCGCAAGGCTTTAACTTTTACAGGAGATTTTGACGAATGAACAAAGGACAAAAATTTTCAGTATGGTATTTTCTTGCGGCACTGATAGTTGCGTGGCTTTTTGCCGAGTACATATACAAGCCCTACACTGAAGGGAAAAATGAAGTCCCATACAGCGAATTTCTCGCAGACCTTGAGGCTGGTACCATAGAGACAGCAGACATCACAGAATCCCGGATCATCTACGCACTCAAGGAAGACGTAAGCCCCGACAAACGTCCCATAGTCGGCGGCAAGATACTCACAAACCGAAAGGCAAAATCCCAAGACAGCATAAAGAGCGTTGTACGTCTAGCTGATCCGTTCCTCATTGAGCGGCTCGCCAGTGCTGACATAAAGTTCGGAGGTGTCGCCAAGCAGGACGGGCTCATAGATCTTCTCGTGGGTATCTTCCTGCCAATGCTGCCCTTGATGATAATCTGGTACTTCATATTCAGGAACATGCACGGCGGCGGGGGAGGTATCTTCTCGTTCGGACGGAGCAAGGCTAAAGAGCTTCAGGGCGAAATGAGCGGGGTACACTTCGGGGACATTGGCGGTGCTGGTGAGGCTGAAGTAGAGCTGAGGGAGATTATCGACTTCCTGAAAGATCCTAAACGCTTCGACAAGTTCGGCGCAAAATTACCGCGCGGCGTTCTCCTTGTTGGCCCTCCCGGTACAGGCAAGACCTTACTGGCTAAGGCTTGTGCTGGTGAGGCAGGAGTCCCGTTCTTCTTCATCACGGGGTCAAGTTTCGTTGAAATGTTCGTAGGTGTCGGTGCGGCAAGAGTGAGAGACCTTTTCGAGCAGGCCAAAAAGAAAGCTCCATGCATAATTTTCGTTGATGAGATTGACGCTATAGGGCAGTCGAGAATGCGGAACTTCAACAGCAATTCAGAGCAGGAGGCAACACTCAACCAGTTACTTGCTGAGATGGACGGCTTCGAGGACAATAACGGTGTCGTAATCATGGGGGCAACCAACAGGCCGGAGATACTCGACCAAGCATTGCTCAGGCCCGGACGATTTGACCGGCAGATACAGGTAGTTCTTCCCACCGAAGAAGGCAGGGAGGAAATCCTCAAGATACACACCAAGAAATTACCGCTTGACCCGGCCATAAACTTGAAGTCAATCGCTAAGGTTACGCCCGGTTTCTCAGGTGCTGACCTCGCCAATATCGCCAACGAGGCATCACTATTAGCCGCAAGACGCAAGGCCGACAAGGTCTCCATGAATGACTTTGACCTCGCAATTGAGCGCGTTGTTGCTGGCCTCCAGCGTAAGACACCCCTGACCCCTGAAGTCCGCAAGAAGGTAGCCTACCATGAGACAGGGCACGCTTTGGTTTCCTGCTACCTTCCGGGCTCTGACCCCGTCCACAAGGTCAGCATCATCCCAACGACAAAGGGAGCTCTTGGCTACACACTCAACATGCCCAACGAGGACAAGTACCTAGTTACTGAGGCCGAACTCAAGACGAGAATGGCCGTAATGCTTGGAGGTCGTGCGGCAGAGCTTCTTGTGTTCAACGAGGCATCAACTGGCGCATCAAATGACCTTGAGCGTGCCACTGAGACAGCCCGGCGGATGGTTACGGAGTTCGGAATGTCCGAGAAACTGGGGCCCGTCAGGTATGCTTCACCGTCAATGATGTACCTTGCAGGAAGCTCTGAGGTTCGCAACGACATAGGCGAGGGGACTGCAGAGATTATTGACGGGGAAATCAAGCGGCTCGTCAATGAGGCTCAAGAACAGGCAATGACTATCCTGCGTGAACATGAGAGCGTTCTTCATGAGGTTGCCGGGACGTTGCAGGACAAGGAAGTAATCAACAGCGACGAGATCAAGGCGATAGTTTCCCGCGAGGAAAAGACAAAGGAAGAATGACATAGTGATTTAGTCGTGAGGCTTCCCTGTGAAAGGCAGGGGAGCTTTTTTTTTATGCTAGAATGAGCTCACTTCTTATCCCAAAATTTTTCAGGAAGGTGATTTTTCCATGAGCTTCAAGAAATTTTCAGCGGCTCTGTCATTTTTGGTTGTCCTTCTTTGGGCTGGCTCTTCCACAGCAAAACTAGCAAGCGATATGACTTTGTCCGGCTCACTCCAAAAAGCCTACACCGTCAACCCCTGGTACTCATACCCGCTAAATTGTTCAGGAGGAGTCGGAAACTACACCTTCAACATCACAGAGGGCTCACTGCCTCCGGGCTTCTTCATCAGGCAGGACGGCGGTACGTTCTACGTTGAGGGAGCACCTGACACGGCAGGCTCTTACTCCTTCAAGCTCAGGGTTACAGACAGAAGGGACTGCTACGCCGAAAAGAGCTTCAGTTTCGATATTGGAGGACAGAGCTACAAGGCTGACGACATGACAATATCCCCTGTCTTCACGGCAACAGGTCAGGCAGGAACATGGTATCAGAGCACGACAACCATAACCGGCGGAACTTCAGGCTACACGTTCAACGTCTCAGGCACTATCCCGGAGGGGCTCTACATCAGGCAGGACGCTAACAGGTTCTTCCTTGAAGGCATACCCTCAAAGGCCGGGACGTACACATTCACGCTGAAGGCAACTGACCGGCGGAACTCATACGCAAGCATCAAGAGCACCGTCAAAATAACCGGGACAAGAAATGCCCCCTCACTGTCTGACAGCATGGCAATAACCGGCAGTTTCCACACAGACAGGCGGATCAATGCAGACTACAGCAGCGGCGTTACTGTCAGCGGCTACAATGGCAGCATAACATGGAGCATAGTGAGCGGGACACTTCCCCCCGGCCTCTCGCTTTCACCATACGGATGGGGGAACGAAGGCGCAACACTCTCAGGAATACCCAACACCGGCGGAAAGTACACCTTCACGATAAGGGCAACCGACACTCAGAACAAGTACACCGAAAAACGCTTCACCATCAAGATAAACGATACCCCCTTCATTTCCGGGGACATGACCATAACCGGCAACCTCCTCACAAACCGAAGGGTCAACGAATACATCTCCAGTGCCGTGAACTGTGAGACATACACCGACACAATATATTGGGGAGTCTCTGAAGGCAGCCTCCCTCCAGGAATGTCTCTCGGTGGCTACAGCTGGGGGACTGTCTACCTCTATGGCACTCCCAACAAGGGCGGCACATACACGTTCAAGCTCAGGGCCTCAGACAAAAGGAACGCTTATGTTGAGCGTCAATTCACCGTCAAAATCAACGACAAACCCTACAAGGCCAGCGACATATCTATAACCGGCGACTTCACCAGTGGCAGAAGGGTAAATGACCGCTACGACAGCTACGTCAAGGTCAGCGGGTACACCGGCACTATGAGCATCGGCCATGTAAGCGGCGACCTTCCTCCGGGGCTCTCACTCGCCAAGAACTGGGGAGATGAGATACACCTCACAGGAATACCCAACAAGGGCGGCACCTACAAGTTCACTCTCAGGGCAACAGACAGCAGGAATGCCTATGTTGAGCGTCAGTTCACCGTGAAGTTAAACGGTACACCCTACGAGGCTTCAGACATGTCGATAACAGGCGACCTCGACACCGACAAAAATGCATGGGTTCCCTACGACAGCTATGTGTATGCGATGGGGTATACTGGCGACTTCAACATCACCCTCGTAAATGGCTCACTTCCTCCGGGAATGTTCCTCTGCAAGTCTTGGGTGAATGAGATACACCTTGCGGGTATCCCAATACGGACAGGAAGGTACAACTTCAGGCTCAGGATTACAGACATTCGGAATGCCTACGTTGAACGGACATTCAGCGTTACGATAAAGGGCAATGCTGATTCCTCGTTCCAGTCAACTACGGATATGTCATTGAGCAGCTCACTTCCTGACGGCTACACGGTCAGCAACTGGTACTCCGGCTATGTCCAGGTCAGCGGCGGTACGGCAGACTACATTCACACGATAACGAGCGGCTCACTTCCTCCGGGCTTCTACGTCAGGAGGGACGGCGGAAGGTTCTACATTGAGGGCATCCCGGACACTGCTGGAGATTACACGTTCAAGCTCCGGGTAACTGACCAGAGGAACAAGTTCGTCGAGCGTGAATTTACCCTCAAGATAAAGGGCACTCCATATTCAGCACAAGACATGTCGGCATCCGGGACTTTCCCCGAAGGCTACGGGGTCAACACATGGTACTCGAACAGCATAGCAGTCAGCGGAGGAGTCAGGGAATACACGTTCAACCTGATTAGCGGCTCACTTCCTACGAGGTTCTACATCAGGCAGGATGAAGGGAACTTCTACCTTGAGGGAATCCCGGACACTCCCGGAACGTACACATTCAAGCTCAGGTTCACCGACCGAAGGAACGCATACACCGAGAAGGAATACACCGTGAAGATAAACGCCCCCGAAGGTCTCTCAGCCGGAACACCTCCCACCATAACCACAGGCAAGACACTTCCGGCCATGACCAGACGGCAGACCTGCAACATCACTTTTGCCGCAACCGGTACACAGCCCATAACCTGGAGCAGAACAGGCGGGACACTTCCTCCCGGCGTATCACTGACCAGCGGGGGAAAACTCAAAGGCATTCTCTCAGGAACAGGAAAGTATACGTTCACCTTAAAGGCGAAAAATTCAGTTGGGAGCACATCAAAGACCTTCACCCTCAACGTAACACAGACAAAACTTAGCGGCACCCTCCCTTCAGAGATCGCAAAGAAAGGAACGTACAAGTGGGGGCTCTCAGTCTCAGGCGGTGCGAAACCCTATACATGGTCAGTCAGTGAAGGGAATCTTCCGAACGGCCTAAGTCTCAACACGTCGACCGGCAAAATTTCCGGCAAGCCCTCAAAATCCGGCACGTTCACGTTCAAGGTCAAGGTCAGCGACAAAAACGGAATGTCGAACGAAAAGAAGTTCACCATAACCGTAACAGCGACAAAAGTAACCGGGACAATCCCAGCCACTTCAACCCGCAAGGCATCCATCACATGGACACCGAAAGCCTCAGGAGGAACAGCACCCTATACCTGGACGATAAGCGCGGGGAAATTACCCGACGGCCTCAGCATCAACAAGTCAACCGGGAAAATAAAGGGAACTCTCAGCAAGGCAGGAGCTTTCACCTTCACCGTAAAGGCAAGGGACGCTAACGGCGTGGAAGGAACAAAGTCATTCAGTGTTGCGGTAACTCAGACATCAGTAACCGGCTCGATACCAGCTACAGCCACACTCACGGCATCATACACAGGGACACCGAAGGCTTCAGGTGGAGCGAAACCCTATAAGTGGTCGGTCTCATCCGGGAAACTTCCTGACGGTCTGACGATTAACCCCAATACCGGCGAGATAAAGGGCAAGCCAACAAAGGCAAAAGCATTCAGTTTCACAGTGAAGGCAAAAGATGCTAACGGTGCGGCCGGGTCTAAGACCTACAAGATAACCGTAACTTCATCGTCGGCAAAACTAGCAATAACCGGGACAATCCCAACGACTAAACCAGTCAAGGCACCATACACAGGGACTCTTAATGCCACAGGAGGGACATCACCCTATAAATGGTCAATAAGTTCCGGTAAACTTCCCAACGGCCTGACGATTGCCCCTAATACCGGCAAGATAAAAGGAACTCCCACAAAGGCAGGTACTTTCTCGTTCGTCGTAAGGGTAAAGGACAAGAACAACACTTCAGCCTCAAAGGTCTTCACCGTCAGAATAACTGAGCCTGAGATAACCGGGACACTTGACGTTGGCTTTTTGGGGGACAGCTACAACGTACCTCTTTCGGCAAAAGGAGGGACTTCACCCTATAAGTGGTCAGTGAGTTCCGGCAGACTTCCCATAGGGCTGGAGCTCAACAAGAATAATGGGACAATCTCAGGAGTTCCATGCGAGGCCGGGGATTTTGAGTTCACGGTAAAAGTCAAGGATGCCAACGGTGCAACAGGCAAGGCTACATATCTTCTCTGGGTTATAGACCTCTCAGCCTCACAGACTGAAGACACGCAAGCCTCATCACCTGAAGGTAAGCCTGAAAATTCTCCTGACGTTCCCGGCAATGACGAGTCAGCGCGTGAAGTTCCCAACCCTGAAACCTACAGTGATGGTGGAAACACCGGGCTTAATGCGGTTACAGGGCTTGAGGTCCTGAGCAGTGATGTCCTCTATGCAGGGACTGGGATTGATGCCGGGCTCGTTGATGTCAGGGCTGGCCTGCCGCTAAGTTTCGTGATAGGCGGGTGGGTCTATCCTGATGGGTCAAGTGCTGAGGTCTCTGGTGTCTGCGTTTTCGTGAACGATGAGCCCGACGTGAGCATAACCGTATCGGATGAAGGGACGTTCACGCTTCCGGCAGAGATGATTCACGGAGGGATAAGCGTAACGGTGAAGGCACTTGCGGGAGAGACTGAGCTTGAGACGGAAAAACTCAACATTACAGCCATAGAAACGAGGTAATTTCATGAACGTGAAGAAGGAAAGTTTTTCGGCAATTATTGCAGTCATCCTCTGCGCGATGATTGGGTTTTCTGGGCAGTCATTCGCCGCCAACATAAGCAGGCCGTCAAAGTACAACGCCTCCGAGTGGAAAAAGTATGAGGCATCACTAGGGGGGAACTGCTACCTTTTCGCCAAACAAGTCCTGCTTGATGAGCAAAGACCAAGCATAGGAGGGCTCTTCACCGGCGGGGCTACCATAAGGGGATTAACACCCATTGAGGACGGGCAGGTCATCATAGGCGTGAACAGGACGAGCATATCACCTGATGACGTGAAGGGAATATTCGAGCACGCGAACGTGGGCTATGTCGTCCAGATGTATTGGCGTTGGGGCAACGTGTACACCCCTCACACGGCGATAGTGTCTGCGCTTGACGATAACGGTGTGGAATTTCTGCAGGCCAACTACTCATCGGGCAAGATAACCAACAACTACTTGACCTGGTCAAAGCTGGCTGATGCCTACAACAGGGCAGGCAACAAGGGCGGTGCGTCGGTCTATCAGCTTGGGGCTCCCTCACCTTCAGACGGGCCGGTGAACCCTTCTCCCAGTACGATAGAGATAACCACCGGCTCAGTTCTTCCGGGAACGACAACGGGAACTTACTTCGACAAGCTGCTTGAATGCACAGGCGAGGGCTCGGCTCACTGGTATTTTGACGGCGGCACTCATCCTTCAGGGCTTGAGCTCGACGGCAACAGCGGGCGGCTTTTCGGGTATGTCCAGGAGGCAGGGACTTTCAGGTTCACCGTCAAGGCCGTGAATCTCAGCGGCACTGGCACAAAGGAATTTACGCTTACGGTGAGCGATGGAGGCAGCCCACAGCCTGAAGATCCCCATCCGACGATAGAGATTACTTCCGACAGCACACTACCCGGCGGCACGAAAGGAACGGATTACGAGTTCACGTTCAGGTGTACGGGAAACGGCAATACTCACTGGGAGAAGGTGAGCGGCTCATTCCACCCGGACCTGACGCTTGATGAGAACTCCGGGCGTTTGTGGGGACATCTCAGCTCAACAGGTACATACAGCTTCAGGCTCAAGGCTCAGAATGACTCAGGCTCGGCGGAAAAAGACTTCACCATCTTCATACGAGACCCGGACGCGCTGGAGATTACTTCCGACAGCACACTACCCGGCGGCACGAAAGGAACGGATTACGAGTTCACGTTCAGGTGCACAGGGAACGGCAATACTCACTGGGAGAAGGTAAGCGGCTCATTTCCCCCGGACTTGAGGCTTGATGAGAACTCCGGGCGTTTGTGGGGACATCTCAACTCAACAGGAACATATACTTTCAGGCTCAAGGCTCAGAATGATTCAGGCTCGGCGGAAAAGGACTTCACCATCTTCATACGAGACCCGGACGCGCCAGAAATTACCACCGGCAACAACCTTCCAGCAGGAACAACAGGCAATGACTATGACCTCACCCTTGCGAGAAATGGCAGAACTCCCATCACGTGGGAGAAGACAGGAGGAACTTTGCCCCCGGACTTGACGCTTGAGAGGGACTCAGGACGTTTGCATGGCCGCTTGTGTTCAGCAGGAACGTTCACATTTACCGTGAAAGCCACCAACTCACTCGGCAGTGCGGAAAAGACTTTCACCCTGACTGTAAGCACTCTTCCGTTCACATTGAGCGGGGACACATTCAGTGATGGCATTGCGGGGAAGTTATACTCCGGGAGCATTGAGGCAACCGGCGGTGTAATGCCATACTCATGGGAGAAAGCCGGGAATATACCTTCGGGGCTCAGCTTCAGCTATTCGGGGAACAAGGCCGTAATCTCAGGCACTCCCTCAAAGGAAGGCTACTACAACTTCAGCATCAAGGCTTCAGACAGCACAGGTAACTCCGTAACACGGAACTTCAGCGTCAATATAACGGTCATAAAGCTATACGGTTCACTTTCTGGCTGTACGAGGAAGGGCAAATACAGGGAGGCATTGACGGCAGATGGAGGGACTCAGCCATATACCTACAAGGTTTCCAGTGGGACGCTCCCTGAAGGAATGAACATTGCCCCAGCTACAGGGGTAATCTCAGGGACTGCGTCAAGGGCTGGAACGTTCAAGTTCACTGTTTCGGCGGAAGATGCTAACGGCATGACAGCCTCAAAGTCATTTACGGTGAAGGTAACCCAGACAACACTAACTGGCACAATCCCGGCAACGATAACCCGGAAAGCCTCGTGCAAGTGGACGCTCAAAGCATCGGGTGGGGCATCTCCCTACACGTTCACTGTGAGTAGTGGTAAATTACCGGCGGGCTTGTCCCTAAACTCATCAACCGGGAAAATCTCAGGTACTCCCACGAAGGCAGGCAACTTCACGTTTACCATCAAGGCCAAAGACAAGAACGGTGCGGCGGCCACTAAGTCATTCACGGTGAAGGTAACCCAGACAACACTAACAGGCTCAATCCCGGCAACAATAACCCGGAAGGCCTCCTGTTTATGGACACTCAAGGTATCAGGCGGGACATCTCCCTACACGTTCACCGTAAGCGGCGGCAAATTACCGGCGGGCTTGTCCCTAAACTCAAAGACCGGGAAAATCTCAGGTACTCCCACAAAAGCAGGCACCTACACGTTCACCATCAAGGCCAAAGATAAGAACGGTGCAGCATCCTCAAAGTCATTCACCGTCAAGGTAACCCAGACAACACTAACTGGCTCAATCCCGGCAACAATAACCCGGAAAGCCTCGTGTTCGTGGACGCTCAAGGCATCGGGTGGAACATCTCCCTACACTTGGAGCGTGAGCAGTGAGAAACTCCCAGACGGCTTAAAGCTCAATGCATCGACAGGGAAAATTTCAGGTACTCCAACGAAGGCGGGCATCTTCACGTTTACCATCAAGGCAAAAGACAAGAACGGTGCGGCGGCCACTAAGTCCTTCACTGTGAAGGTAACCCAGACAACACTAACAGGCTCAATCCCGACAACAATAACCCGGAAAGCCTCGTGTTCGTGGACGCTCAAGGTATCAGGCGGGACATCTCCCTACACTTGGAGCGTGAGCAGTGGGAAGCTCCCGGACGGTCTGAAACTCAAAGCCTCGACCGGGAAAATCTCAGGCACTCCCACAAAATCAGGAAGCTACAAGTTCACCATTAAGGCGAAAGACAAGAACGGTGCTGCATCAAGCAAGAAGTTCACGGTGAAAGTAGTCCAGCCCAAAAACTCCCAAGCCCTCACCGAAATTCCTGAACTCTCAGCTAACACAAGAGTAATAATCCCCGCAACCCTCGAAGTCTTGAGCAGTGATATTCTCTCGGCAGGCAGTGGCCGCGACTCTGACCTCGTCAACGTTCAACAGGGAAAAGCTATCACGTTCATTCTCGGAAAGTGGCTCTATCTTGATGGCTCAATGGCTGAAGTTTCAGACGTTCAGGTAATCTACAACTTCAAGCCCGCTGAAGGCATTACGTTTTCTGAGGATGGGGGGAAATTCACGCTCCCGGCTGAAATGGTTGATGGAGGTTTCTGCGTGTCTGTCAGGGCAAAATCTGGAGGCATTGAACTTGAGACTGATGAACTCCACATAACCGCAACAGAATAACTTAACCTCAGAAACTGAAGGGTCTTCCTGAAAAACAGGGAGGCTCTTTTTTTCGCGCTATAATACCCTCATGAATAACATTCTTTCTCTTCATGGAGCTGATCCCGAAAATCTCTATCGTTCCTTCAACCTCCCAATTCCTGACAGGGTTATCGACTTCAGCACGAACACTAACGCCCTCACATGGCCGGAAATTCATGTTGACGTTGAGCGTCTCGCCTCACATTACCCGGACAACGAATGCCGAAAGCTCCGGGAACTCATCGCATCAAGGGAGGACATCAGCCCCTCACGAGTAACATTCACCAGCGGCAGCAACGAGGCAATATTTGCGCTCTCTCACGTCTTCACCGGGAGGACAGCCATACTTCAGCCGACATACACCGAATACAGGCGGGCATTCAAGAACGCACGAGACATATTCACGCTTGATGATGCCGGGGGCTATGAGGCCGTCATACTCTCCAACCCCAACAACCCAACGGGAAAATTCATGCCTGACCTGAGCCGCCGGGTCATGAACTGCCCTGATACCGTATTCATTGTTGACGAGGCATATATAGACTTCCTGAGAGAGGAAAAACCTGAGAGGCTCTGCATTTTCCCGAACGTTGTAGTTTTGCGTTCACTCACGAAGATATTTCACCTTTCGGGCGCAAGAATAGGCTACGTTATAGCCAATGAAGAAATTTCGGCGGCACTAAGGAGCTTCCTTCCCTCGTGGAACGTAAACTCATTCGCCCAAGAACTTGCACTATACTTCCTGAATGATTCGGCGTTCTATGAGGCAACCCGTGAGTTCTACCGCGTCAACACTCCCCTGTTCATGGAGGACTTGAGGCAGTCAGGCTTTGAGGTGATGAGCTCGGACGTTCACTATTTCCTGGTTAGAGTGGAGGATGACGGGGAAGTTATACGGCACTTACTGAGACACGGAATAGCTGTAAGGCACACGAGGAATTTTCCGGGACTTGAGGGGAGATATATACGTGTTGCTACGAGATGCCCGGAGGATAATGCGAGGCTCATTGCGGCCATGAAGGAGATTGCCCGGCCATGAACGGCCTCATGATACAGGGGACATCGAGCGGCTCAGGTAAGAGCTTCATCGTTACGGGTCTGTGCAGGCTCCTCGCAGGGATGGGAATTCATGTTTGCCCGTTCAAGTCCCAGAACATGAGCAACAACGCAAGCATCACACATGACGGCCTCGAAATCTCCACAGCTCAGGCAGTCCAGGCACAGGCGGCAGGATTACGCCCCGAATACTTCATGAACCCGATACTCCTCAAGCCACGTCATGAATGCTCCTCCGAAGTCATCCTCAACGGCAGGGTATATGCCCACAACACGAAAGGCTACAGGGAGTTCACACGGACGGCAGGCATTGAGGCGGTACGTGATGCACTCAGGCACATAGAACGGAACTTTGACGCTGTCATCATTGAGGGTGCAGGAAGCCCGGCGGAAATCAACCTCAACGCAAACGAGATCGTCAACATGAGGATAGCTCGTGAGGCAGATGTTCCTGTTGTCCTTGTTGCTGACGTTGACAGGGGGGGCTCACTGGCGGCGGTTGCAGGGACGCTCGAACTCTTGGGTGATGACAGGCGGCGCGTCAAGGGAATAATCTTCAACATGTTCCGCGGGGATATTGGGCTCTTCACTGACGCGGTGAGGTGGACTGAGAGCTATACGGGCGTTAAGGTCTTGGGGGTCGTCCCGTTCGTGAGGGGCGTGAACATTCCCGGCGAGGACAGCCTCAACCTTAAGGCTCAAACCATGACGGCAATAACACCGGGCAAAATCGCAATAGGCATCATGAACTTTCCGGGCATCTCAAACTTCAGCGACTTTGACGCGTTCACACATGAGCCTGACGTTGAGACACTCTACATTGACGACAGCATCACCGTGAGGGACTTCAACGCACTCGACGCTCTGATACTTCCGGGGACAAAGAATACTTTTGCGGCTCTCGGATGGCTCAAGGCTTCGGGGTTTGACGCAATGATACGGGGCTTCAGGGGCTTCATCTTCGGCATCTGCGGGGGGCTTCAGGTCATGGGCAGTGAACTCATTGATGACAGCCTTCACGAGAACGACACACTGAAACGTGCTGAAGGCTTGGGTATTCTCCCGGCAGTAACGAGCTTCAACGCCACCAGCAAAATCACCCATCAGGTCTCCGGGACAATATACGGGACTTCTGAGTCAGTCTCAGGCTATGAGCTCCACCTGGGCAGGACTGAGTACGTTTACGGCGACGGGTTCAGGCCGTTGTTCAGGGTTGAGGGCATGAACGAGGGGATTATCGGCCATGACATGAGGAGGGCAGGAACGTACCTTCACGGGGTGTTCAGCAGCGACAATTTCCGGGCGTTATGGCTCAACACGATACGGAGGGCAAAAAATTACGGTGAACATGCCATCACTGACACACTCACCGCAAACGATAATTCCTACAACTCAATAGCCCGCGTGCTCTCCCGGAGCCTCGACATCCCCGGAATACTCAGACTAATTCACCGTGAAGACACCACGCTTCAGCCTCAGTGATCTTCACGTTCACGAACTTCCCCAGTATCTTCTTGCTGGCCGGGAAAATCACTACCTTATCGCTTGGAGTCCTGCCCTGTAACATTCCTTCACCCTTCGGCGCAACGTCATCCGCAAGGACTTCTACGACCTGCCCCGTCAGTTCCCGGTTGATGCTTAGGGTTATGCTGTCCTGAAGTTCATTGAGGCGGTTCAAACGTTCGAGCCTCAGACTTACGGGCAAAGCTCCCTCCATTGTTGCGGCAGGTGTACCTTCACGTTCGGAATATGCCGCGCTGTGGACGAGGTCAAAACGTATCTCACGTAACAGGCTCATTGATGCGTCAAAATCCCCGTCAGTCTCGCCGGGAAATCCCACAATTAGGTCGGTAGTCAGTCCCAAGCCCGGAATTTTCCCCCGCGTCATGTTCACCTTCTCGATGTATTCCTCACGCGTGTACTTCCTGTTCATGAGGCGCAATACCCTAGTGCTTCCTGACTGTACGGGCAAGTTCAGCGACGGGCATACAGCCTCCTCACTGGCCATAACGTCAACGATGTCCGAGGTAAAATCCTGCGGCAATGACGTAACGAACCTCACGCGCCTAATTCCCCAAAGCCTCGCTACACTCCTGAGCAGTCCCGAAAAGTTCAGACCTATATCTTTTCCGTAGCTGTTCACGTTTTGGCCTAAAAGGGTAATCTCCTTCACGCCATCATCAATGAGCATCCGGCACTCGTCAAGAACGTCATCAGGTTTCCTTGAGACGAAACGCCCCCTGACATACGGGACAATACAATACGTGCAGAAGTTGTCGCAACCGTGCGCAATCGTAACATAGGCTTTGTACTTGTTCCCGCGCTTTATGGTTACGTTGTCGGGGTCAAGGTCAAGTGCGTGAAACTCTTTCGGGTCATCATCAAGGAGGCTTATGCGTGATTTAGGGTGTGAGTGAACCTGCTCGATTGCGTCAGGAAGAAGGCCGATGTGTCGGGGGCCAGCAACAAGCCTCACATACGGGAAGCGTTCAAGTGCACGTGCTCCTATCCTCTGGGCAATGCACCCGGTAAGTGCGATTATTGGCCGCTGACACTTCAGCCACGAAGGCTCATAGAGTCCGAGCTCACTCCAGACCTTCTGCTCAGCTTTTGCCCGGACACTGCAGCCCGTAATCATGACTATATCGGCCTCGTCCTCGCTGACTTCCTCCCAACCGCGCGAACAAAGAACGGTGCGTACCCTGTCGGCATCGTAGACGTTCATCTGGCAGCCGTAGACCTTGACGCAGAATTTATTTGCTGTCATTACTCCTCAAAGAACCTCGCAAAAATCTCATCGACATAGCGCAGGTAAAAGTCATTCTCGAAAAGTTCCTTCAGCCTCTCAGGATCAACAGCCTCTTTCAGCCTCTCATCACTGAGCAGCAAATCAAGGAATGCCACCCCGCTTGATGCCGTCTTCATTGCGTTTTCCTGGACGATTGCGTATGCATCCTCGCGCGAAAGTTTCAGCTCATCCAGCAGGAACGTCAACACCCTCTGCGAATACACGAGGCCGTTAGTCTGGTTGATGTTGTGCCTCACCCTCGCCTCATCGACAACAAGACCCCGCAAAATTTTCGTCATGCTCCGAACCATGAACGCCGCAATGTTGAACGCATCAGGCCAAATCACGCGCTCGGTTGAGGAGTGGGAGATGTCTCGTTCGTGCCACAAGGCTACATTCTCCATCCCAGTGAGTGCATAGCCCCGGAGGAGCCTCGACATTCCGCAGATACGTTCACACTTTACGGGGTTGCGTTTGTGCGGCATCGCTGAGGATCCCTTCTGCCCCACACCGAAAGGCTCGAATGCCTCCCGTACTTCTGTGCGCTGGAGGTTGCGGATTTCGAGTGCCATACGTTCAAGCGTGCTGCCCATAACCGCAAGGGCATTCAGGACTCCCGCATGACGGTCGCGCTGCAGTATCTGGTTCGAGACTTTGGCAGGTTCAAGTCCCAGGAGCTCACACACTCTTGCCTCAAGTTTCGGGGAGCTCATCGCGTAAGTTCCCACAGCCCCGGAAATTTTCCCGGCTGATACGTCTTTCTTCGCGTATTCGAGGCGGCCAATGTCCCGGAGAATTTCTGCGTGCCAGTTCAGGAACTTCAAGCCCAGTGATGTCGGCTCGGCATGTATCCCGTGAGTCCGTCCGATTGTGGGAAGGTGCTTGTATTTCTTGGCGAGCTCTGCAGTTACTTCGTCGAGTTCAGCGAGTGCCTTAATGATTATGTCCAGTGAGTCCCGGAGCATTATGGAGCTTGCTGTGTCGAGAATGTCGCTTGAGGTCATCCCAAGATGAAGATACCGGCCATTTGCCCCTATGTTCTCAGCTACAGCACTCACGAATGCCACTACATCATGCTGTGTCTTCCGCTCTATTTCCTGGACGCGCTCAACCGTGAAACTTGCATGTGCCACTATGTCCTCCAGTGCCTCTTCGGGTATCCTGCCCATCTCACACCATGCCTGACACACGGCGAGTTCAACATCAAGCATGACCTTGAGCCTGTTATACTCATCCCATAAGGCTGAAACATCACGCTCTGAATATCTTTCTATCATGAAAAAATCTCCATTGCTGATAAATTTTAGTGATGCCAAAAATTTTAATGGCCTCTCAATCACCCGTCAAGGTTGTATAATTCAGCCCGTTTTAGTGTAAAATAAACAAAATTTTTCCAGAGGAGCGATAAATTTTGCGGAGGGTCTTTCTTTTTTGCCTCGTCTCAGTCCTGACGGTCAACATTTTTTGCGGGAGCCTTCTTGCTTCCACAGGAGGGAATACGGGACTCACGGGCTTATGGGAATACCCAACCGCTGAGATGCCCGAGGACGGAGCAGGACGCTTCGGATACACTCACGCATCACCTTACGGGTTCTACTTCATTGATCTTGCATGGCTTCCTTGGTTCGAGATAAACGCACGCTTCACTACATTCGACACAATCAACGTAAGCGTGATAAACAGGATAGGCTCAGAAGAAACAGTCAAAGGCCGCCGCTACATGGACAAGGCAATAGACTTCAAGGCAGTATTATGGCACAGCAAAGACCCCCAGAACTGGATAATCCCCTCAATCGCTATAGGCATGGTCGACATGATGGGTACTGAGCTCATGAAGGCCAAATACGCCGCGGCAACATGGAGGCTCGGGAAATTCGCGGCAACAATAGGCTACGGAACTGACAGGCTCAACGGAGTATATGGCGGAATCGAATGGGACATAACCAACTGGCTGACGTTCAAGGCCGAATACAGCCCCCTAGACTATGAGCATGACACAGTATCAAGAACTCGTGTAGTGAAGGAGCTGCCCAAAGAGAAATACAACGCCGGAATAGTCCTCAGAGCTCCTTGGGGAATGGAGGGCTCAGTCAGTTACCAGCGCGGTAATGAATGGGTCTTCAGCATCTCCCAGCGTATAGACCTCAAAGGTCCGTTCATCGGGAATGCCCCGAAACGCTACGAGACTCCCGGAACGTCAAGATGCCCACAATGGAACGATACAGCCTCACAAGATCTCATCATGCGCCTGAAGTCCGGGCTCGAAAAATATGTTCGTGTCCGTGATGTCGAGGCAAAACTTGAGGACACTGAAGACGGCCACAGAATGACACTTGCCTACGAGAACTACGGCTATGCTTCACATGCTGAGGCAATGACGAGGGTTCTTGTCGTTCTTTCCTCAGTGATGCCTGAGACTGACGAGCTCGTGCTAATCCACAAGAACGCTGGCATTCCCATAGTGAAGGCAAGTTTTCCCGGCACTCTCCTTTTCGACATAAGGGCAAGGGCACTCCGCGAAGAGGAAGACCCGATACATGCTGCAGTCTTTGAGTGGGCAGGAAGGAACGGCGGGATTGATGACCCTGATGGTGAGTTCCTCCAAGACAGGGCACGCCATGAGTTCAAGGCAATGCTGGTATATGAGCCGCGAATAGACCAGACACTCAGCGAGGCATACATGGACAGGCTCAACATTGACGCAGTATATACCGGGCGTTACTCGAACGGATGGGGCTCAATCATTGATGTCAGGTTCCCAATCTATAACAACGTCGACATAAGCAACAACTACGGCATTTGGTGGGAGAAAGACCTGAATGACGAGATACGTATCAACCAGGCGGCCATGCTCTACGCTAACACTTGGGGCAGTCAGGGCAGGGCTTGGTTTTTCGGCGAGGGCGGCTACCTCGATGAAGAATGGTTCGGTGCGAACTTGTGGACGAGATACTACGGGAAGAGCGGAAACTGGTGGATAGGCGCGAGGCTCTCGGCATTCCACGACAGAGATCCCTTCTCGTTTGCCGGGCTCACTGACGGAAAACTGGTATACAGGGGCGGCGGAATCCACGAGGACGACACAGACGGTGAATGGAGATATGCGGGCTGGGTTCAGGCGGGCTACAACATTGCCGGGCTTGACCTTGACCTTGAGGCCGACTACGGGCACTTTGCCGACGACGACAAGGGCTGGAAGTTCTCCATCACGAGGCACTGGGACGATACTGCGCTGGGGTTCTGGTACATTGACACGGACATTCACGCGCCGGGAAGGGACTACACGAGGGCAGGCGTTCACCTTGAGCTGCCTGCAGAAAAGTGGTTTGGCTCATGGTTCGGAAACCCAAGCTCTCACGTCTGGGAACAGAACACTATACTTCATTCAACGTGGAGGATGCATTCAGGCCGTGAGGGAGGATATATACGCTCTCCTGAAAGGATGATGAGCCAGCTCCGTCCTGTCTCGATGAAGAAGAACGTTGAGAAGCTCCTTCGTGAGTACTGTTCATACGATGATGAAGCAAGGTCAGAAGGTGATAAGGAAGTAACGGGCATTCTCGGATACATTTTCAGGTAACCAGCACGGAAAAAGGCATCACTAACATAAATCTTTGAGGTGATTATATTGGGAAACAAAAACTCAGCTTGCATCAAAATTCTTTCGGCGTTACTCTTGCTTTTGCTCACAGCCTGCACGTCATACGCGGCCGATGCAGTCCCGGCTCCTGCAGTCCTTGCTGCTCCCACACCAATGGGGGATGTGGCAATTCCCGACGCTCCCAGCACACCACAGCCCGGCATGGATATTCCAGTAGGCACGATAAACCCGGGACCCCAAAACTACACTGATACCCCCGCAAATTCATATCAGGACGTTACGACTGACGGGTTCACGCCTGACACTCCAGCGACAACAGGCAACAACACACAAACCCAGCCGCTCGATCAGCAACTAGATGTTGATACCCCCATCAACGAAACGGAAATAAACAACTACTTTGAGGATATACTGAACTCAAGGAACGCAAGCAACCCGGTGGGTGCACTTTTCGGCAGGCTTCCGAGGTTCGGGATGTCATTTTTCCGGCGGCCTCCGTCAACATATGCACCGGTCGACAGAGTGCCCGTTGCTCAGGACTACAGGATAACAGTGGGCGATCAGATGACCTTGACGATATGGGGCATTCCTGAAGAAGGCAACTTCAACTTCACGATAAACAGGGACGGCATGGCGACAATCCCCCATATAGGAACGGTGAGGCTTGCAGGCTACACTTTCTCTGAGGCTGAGAGGATATTGCACGCGAGGCTTGGGCAGTATTACACGGGCTTCCAGATGAATTTGTCGATGGGAAGGCTGAGCTCACTTCTGGTTTACGTTACGGGCAATGCAAGGAGGCCGGGAGCTTATACCGTCTCGTCATTCTCCACGCTGGTGAACGCACTCATCTCTTCGGGCGGGCCTTCAGCGAATGGAACGCTCCGCAAAATCGAGCTCAAACGTGCCGGAAGGACTGTTGCGGTTTTCGACATGTACGCAATGCTCCTTCATGGCGACAAGACCCAGGACGTGAGGCTTCAGGACGGGGACGTGATATATATTCCTCCTGTAGGGCCTCTTGTGGGACTTGCGGGCGAGGTTCACATGCCGGGAGTGTATGAGCTCAACGGTGCAACGAGGGTTCAGGATTTGCTATACATTGCGGGCGGCCTCAATGCCCGGACTTTCAGGGGAAGGATACAGTTCTACAGGATATTTGACCATGCATATGCTGGAGCGTTTGAGGGAAGTCTTGCTGACATCGAGAATACAGAGCTCAAGGACGGCGATATACTGAGGCTTTACCCGGTCATCAGCTTTGCGTCGTCAGTACTGATTACCGGCCCGTTGCTGAGACCCGGAAGGTACGCCATAATTCCCGGAAGAACAAGATTCTCTGAGATCCTAGAGCGTGCTGGTGGTTTGGGAGTAACGGCATCCGACAAGGCTGAAATCACCCGCGTAACTCCCACAATTGACGGCCCTGTGAACGAACGCTTCACTGTCAGTCTCACACAGGTAATGCAGAGAAACCCGGAGCATGACATAGTCCTTGAACAGAACGACCAAATAACGGTGCTCGTCATACCCAACTGGAAACAGCAGATACGTGTTACGATAGCCGGTGAAGTCGTCAACCCGGGCAGCTACTCCATGTTTGTGGGCGAGAGGCTCTCAGACCTCATCAACAGGGCGGGCGGATTTACCCCCAAGGCGTACCTGAGAGGGGCAATGTTCACGCGAAGGAGTGTTGCGGCAGAGCAGAGGCGTTCACTGAACCAGATGGCCGACAGAATGGAGAGGGAGCTTTTGGAGGCATCCCAGAACACGGCAGGCACTGAGAACACCGGGGCACTTCAGCAGGAGTTCAACAGGAGGAGGCAGCTCATCAGCAACCTACGGCATCTCGACATAATGGGCAGGATAATCACGAAGATAGACACCCCCAAGAACATAGCCGGGACGGTTTGGGACTATGAGCTTCAGGACGGGGATTATCTCGGCATTCCGCAGACACCTTTAACCGTTCATGTACTCGGTGCGGTCTACACGTCATCGACACAGCTCTATCGTCCTGAGATGGGC
The DNA here is from genome assembly GCA_017405525.1 of Synergistaceae bacterium. Classification (GTDB taxonomy): domain Bacteria; phylum Synergistota; class Synergistia; order Synergistales; family Aminobacteriaceae; genus JAFUXM01. The sequence continues at coordinate 80,135 of JAFRAH010000010.1, read as the reverse complement.
ATCAACGCCTACATCAGCGCGGCAGGTGGGGCACTCAGGAGCGCGCATAAACGTATGGTCTACCTCCTGAAGGCTGACGGTACTACCTTGAGGCTGACACGGAGCACGGCCATGCTCTCAAGCAAGCAGTGGACACCCCCACGGGGATATTCGGCGAAGGTTGAGCCGGGAGATACTATAGTCGTGCCGGTCAAGTACATGGACAGGCAGGGCATCGAGTCGTTCAAGGACGCGGTCGACATAATCTACAAGATAGCTGTTGCTGCTGGTGTCATAATCAACGCTACTGACTAGGGGGGAGCTCAGGCCATGAAGAAATTTCTGATTGTGTTTCTGATGATGGCATTCTTTGCGAGCCCTTCACTTGCCGCCGCAAAAAGGTATGAATACAAGGTTGTTCCTCTTGGGTCGCTGACTTCATTGCAGAAGGCCAAAGAAGCTGCCTCAAAGACAGCACAGGTAGAATCCCTCCTGAACGAACAGGGTAAAGACGGCTGGGAGATTGCCGAGATTTTCGCAGTCAGGACGACATTTGACCCTAACGTTTTCTTTGTCATCATGAAGAGGGAGCTCTAGGGGGCAAAACTTGACGTATCGGGGATTTGCGGTAAAATAGCGTGTGTTTTCGGGACGTAGCGCAGTCTGGCTTAGCGCATCTGCATGGGGTGCAGGGGGTCGGAGGTTCGAATCCTCTCGTCCCGACCATAAACCAGAGAATAATGATGAGGCTCTTGCGGAAAATGCAAGGGTCTCATTTTTTGCGCGTGTTATGCTATAATCATTGCCGCCCTGCCTCTGGTCATTGGCGCACTGGACTGGAGGCCGTGAGACCACAGGGAGGAGGTGCAGAGAAGTGCGAGATTACGAGATGCTTGTCATTCTTGACGCAGGGAACGAGAGCCAGAGTGAAGAGATCTCCAAGATTCAGGAGGTTATCGGGAACTTGGGCGGGACTGTGTCGAAGTCAGATGCTTGGGGGAAACGTACCCTTGCCTATCCCATCAACAAGAAGACCGAAGGATATTATGTTTTGTTCACGTTCAAGCTAGAGCCTTCACAGACATTTGAGCTTAGGCGTATATTGAGCCTGCGTGCGAATGTTTACCGCCAGCTTACTGTATTGCTTGACGACTAGGAGGCTTTGAGCATGAGAGGATTTAACCGCGCGATTATTGCCGGAAACCTGACGAAAGACCCCGACCTGAGATATACCGTGAATAAGAGGGCATATGCAAGATTTGGTGTTGCTGTGAACTACCGCTACAAGAACAACAACGGCGAGTATCAGGAAGGTACGGACTATATTAACGTTGTGGCATGGGGGCCGCTTGGTGAGACCTGCGGAAAGTACCTCAAGAAGGGAAGCCCGGTACTCATTGAGGGTCGTATAAGCTCAAGAAGTTATGAGGCAAATGACGGTTCAGGCAGGAAGTACGTAACTGAAGTCAACGCAGACAACATGATAATGCTCGGCTCAAGGGAACAAGGCAGCTATTCAGCCTCACCATCAGGCAGCGACTACTCTTCAGCCGGAGAATACACGCCCAGTGATGACGATTTCGGCAAAAGCATAGGAGAGAGCGGATTCGGAGGAGGGTTCTCTTCCGGGTTCACGCCCGACACAAACAACATTCCCGGAGGAAACTCTGAGGGAGATATACCGTTCTAGAATGGAGGACACGAACACAGAATGAACGAACGCGAGAACACAGAGCGCGAAAACAGAGCCGGTTCACCCGCACGCAACGGTGCCGCTGCCGGTGGAGGAATGCGCAGGGGTGCATCAAGACGCAGGCCCAAGTTCTGCTACTACTGTGTGGAGAAACAGGAGCACGTAGACTATAAGGACGTGGAGAAGCTCCGCAAGTACATCAGCGAAAGAGGCAAGATCATTCCGAGACGCGTAACAGGCAACTGCGCAAAGCATCAGAGATTGCTCACTGAGGCCATAAAGCGCGCAAGGTACATGGCACTTCTTCCCTACTCACTCGACTAATCCACACCACAATGAAGAGAATAATTCCCTGCGTACTCATCACCCTAGCCCTGATATTCGCAGGGAGTTTTTTACCCGTACTAGGATTTACCGGCCTCATGTTATGCCCGCTGCCCTTGTGTATTCTTGGCTGTCTCGATGGACACAGGAACATGAGCATTGCCGAGCTTATGATTGAGGCTACGTTGTTCCTGGCATTCTCCCCGACTATGGCCGCGTATTTCCTGATTGGTTGCGCGCCACTGTCGGCAGTGATATTCTCACTCTCACGCGAAAACTTCAGGGACGCAAAGAAATTTACCGGCGGTGAAAGCCTCCTCATCTGCATGGGGGCTGATATTGCCTTCAAGCTGATCATGATTGCGCTGTTCTGGGTCTTCACCGGGAGAAATATCATGTTCCCTGATGCCGCACAGGTCAGCGAGGTCATGGCCGAACTCTACGGTGAACAGCCCGAACTCAGGGAGGCAGTCAGGCAGGTATTATCACTCATTCCCCATCTTATGCCCTCGATGCTGGTGATTTACGCCACAGCAGAATCATTCCTGAACTACCACATGTGCCGCGCTGTGATGCAGAAGTATTTTCCCCAGTCCAAGAATATACCTCCTGAGCTTCCACCCTTCAGGCTCTGGAAGTTCCCGGTTTCATTGCTCCTTGTGTCTGTGGCAGGGTTTATTCTTGGGTGGTTCATTGATGCTGACGAGTTCCGGGAAGTTACGCTGTTCGTGATGAACTTGCAGATTACAGCCAATATTCTTATGTTCGTTCAGGGGGTATCTATGGCGTTCTGGATTATGGACGGTTTCAGGCTCAGAAGGGGTGCAAAAATAGCAGTTTGCTTTGTTCTTTCAGTGCCGTTTTTCTGGCCGTGGCTTATCGTGATAGGAATGTGTGAGATGTCCATAAACCTCCGGGAAAAAATCAAGTTCGGCGCAAAATAAATACCCGGCAGAAGCTCAATGCCTCAGTGCCGGGCAGGAAAAGTTCCTTCTCAGTCTCATTCACCGTAACGCTCAATATCCCTGGCTCTCTGCTGAATGTACCTCACTCGGTCATATGTCGCCATCGTGTATGCCTCAATCCGTGAATATCCGCTGTCCATGTAGCTCTCGGCCTCATTGTCGCGCATCCAGTCGATCCATTCCCGCTGTTCGTCCTGAAGTATCCTGAAGTCGCTCCTGCTCATCCTGCTCTTGAGCTTGTTCCAGACTTGGGTTAGCTGCCTGTCAGCCTTCGCAAAGTCAGCGTTGGCCTTCTTCATCCTCAAATATTCCGCATCACTGAGAGAAAATGCCGGGACTGCAAGAATTAGCATCAATGTTATTGCTGAGATTATACGTTTCAACTTTAACGCCTCCATTTCGTTTTGAGTGTGAGCAGTGCCCACGTGTCTTTGCCGTCGTACCTGTAGGGTTTCGCCGTCGCCGTGAATGTTGCTGGCCGGTCGTCCCTGTCCTCAGATGAGTAGAGCTCCCCTCGCATCGTAATGACCCTGCCGCGCTGTGAGACCTCCTGAACGTCAGCATAGTACGGTATTTCCCCGTCGGCCGGCATGAAGTGGTAGTATCTCCCGTCATAGTGCCCGCCCTCAATGCTTACGTGCCCAAGCTCAAGGTCAAAGTACTTCTTCACCGACCCGGCTACATGGCTTGAACGTATCACCTTCCAGCCGTAGGGGCAGCCTTCACCGTCAGGGCAGTCCTCGATCCGTGTCCTGTAGTTGTTGACGTAGTTGTGCCATATCCCGAAACGCACAAGCTCTGCGTCGCTTATGTCTTCAGCGTCAACGTCATACATTCCCAGTTCCGTGAAGTTGCTCAGGAACACACCCATCCGCTTCATTTCCTGCCTTCCTGCCGACATGGCCGGACTGCAGAGAGCTACCACGACTGCACACACACATAAAACCTTCCTCATTGCACCGCCTCCTTAAAGTATCATGCCCTCATAGAGAGCCTTGATTGCCTTATTATAGTCCTCATCATAGACACCAAGAATAATATTCATGTCGTCTGAGCCCTGGTCTATCATCCTCACCTTTACCTGTACCTTCTCCAGTGCTGAGAATGCCCGCCTGAATGTCCCGTGAACTGTACCCATTCCTTGGCCTATTATGGCTATGAGGGATAAATTTTTCTCTGCCGTTACTGACGTTGCATTGAGGACGGATTTTATCTCGTCAAGTATCGCTGACTTCCTTATGTCGAAAACCGGGGACTTCAGAACAACCGACATCCTGTAGATACCTGAAAGGCAATGCTCGCACGCTATACCATGTCCGGCAAAAATCCTGAACAGTTTTTCCCCAAACCCTGCCTCCTTGTTCACCCCGAATTTCTCAATATGGACAATGCTGAAGTTCCTGCGTCCTGCAACACACACAGCCACATTATGCCGTGCACCGTCAGGAAGTTCCGGGGTAATGAGTGTTCCGGGGTCTTCGGGAGCCATGACACTCCTCACGCATGAAGGTATCCCCGCGTCCATGAGCATAAACAACGCCCGGTCATGTACCGTAGGGATACCCACATAGCTGAGCTCACCAGCCTCACGGTAGGTTATGTTCCGTACGGGCAGGGGGTCATCAACTATCTTTGCGTCCGCGCTGAGTATCTCTGCCTTGTAGTGCCACTTCTCGAACATTCCGGCATTCACAGCACGCGCAACAAGTGCCCCGGTAATGTCCCCCTCGCCGCGCTGGAACGTCTTTATCTTCCCGCCCTGTATCGACCCGTAGAACCCCGGTATCACGGCTCGTTCTGTGTCCTTCAGCCTCATTGATGCCGCAACACAGGTAGCAGTCTCGTTGAGTGTCCCGTTGGTGTCGAACTTGATTATTCCTGCCGCGTCAACGAGCTCACAGCCCAGGTACTCAGCCATTATTGCGGCCATGAAGTACTCTCCACGGCTCGCAAAGTAACCGTTATCCTTCCCGGAGAATAAATCCCTCTCCAGTGAGGCGGTCATGTCATCAATGCTGAAGTGTATACCCAACCCGTCAACTATCTTGCTGAAACGCCCGGCTATCTCCTTGAGCATTGGCTTGTGCTCCCTGCCTTCGGTGAACATGGAATGACACAAATAGAGCATGTCGGTTATTCCTGCCTCACTGCCTGAAGTCTTGCCCGGTGCTGAGACGACAACATAGCGGCGTGAAAGGTCTGACCTGATTATTTCGGCTGACTTCCTGACTCTCCCGGCATCATAGAGTGAACTTCCGCTGAATTTCGATACGGTTATGCTGTCCATTGTGTACCAGCTTTCTAGTAGGGATTGAAGGTTGCTTCATGAATTATTCCATCAGGCCGGTAAAATTTACAGGAGCTTGAAATCTCATTCACGAACGCAGAAAAACGTTCACGCAAATGAAAATGTCATATTACTATCTCAATCCTGTTAATGCCGTCAGAATATTCATGCCTGATATTTTCCCCGGCTATCCTCCTGAGTATTGTTACTCCCAAGTGAGCCTCGTCATCGTCATCTGCAGTCATGAACGGGTTGAACTCCCTCCCCTTGCAGGACATGCTTATAGCCGTTGCGCCGTCAGCCTCCGAGTACGATATTCCTATGTCGATACTGACAGGCCCGCCGTCAGGACAGCACCCCGCAAGCATCTCATAGGCCAGCTCCTCACAGCATAATGCCAGCCTGTAGGACAGCCTTGAATTGAGCCCGTACCTCTCGGCAAAGTGATGTATCCTTCCCTGCATCTCCATCAAGTCAAAGTTCCTGCTGCGTATCTCGTAGGCAAAATATTTCAGCTTGTGTATGAACGCCCGGGTCTTTTTGCGTTTGGGAGCGTCAAAAATTTCTCTGGGTGTCCCCTGTTCGTATATGCCCCCGTCCGCAAAGAACAGTACCCTGTCGGCAACCTCACGGGCAAAATTCATCTCGTGCGTCACTATCAGCATCGTCATGTTGTGTTTCGTGAGCATCCGAATCATCGCCAGGACCTCACCAACCATAGTAGGATCAAGCGCACTTGTCGGCTCGTCGAACAGGAGCACCTTCGGCTCCATCATGAGACTCCGGCAAATTGCTATCCTCTGCTGCTGACCTCCTGAGAGTGTCGCGGGCATTGAGTGAGCCTTTGAGGTAAGTCCGACTTTGGCGAGCCAGTCCATAGCGTGGGCTTCGGCTTCTTTGCGTGGCATTCCTGAGAGCTTCACCGGGGCAAGGCATAAATTATCCATCACGTTCATGTGTGAGAAGAGATAGAATTTCTGGTAGACCATCCCCATTTTTCGGCGTATCCTGTTCACGTCAGCATGTGGGGCGGTAATTTCATCGCCGTCAATGAAGATTTGCCCCTTGTCCGGGACTTCAAGCAGCTCAAGCGAACGTAGGAATACACTCTTTCCACACCCTGACCCTCCGATTATGGCGATACGTTCACCCTCCTCAACGTCGAGGCTCAAATCATGGAGCACCTCAAGTTTTCCGAAAGACTTGCAGAGATTCTTGACTTCTATCAGGCTCATGATAACGCTTCCTTTCTGTTCTGGAAGTAGTCCGAAAGTGCAAACAGCCCGTGAACTATGTAGGCCATAGCAAGATATATCAGCATCCCGATAATTATCGTTATCATTGGCTGCATTGTCCGGGAGGCTATGTTGTTGATGACACGTGTTAGGTCAGTGATTGAGACGTAGCCGACAACGCTAGTCCACTGTATCAGGTTCACCACTGCCGACTGGTAGACCGGCTTTGCGATGCGTACAACCTGCGGAAGTGTGATCAGCCTGAAAGCCTGCCATGCCGAGAATCCGAGCGTTCTTGCCGCCTCAACCTGTCCCTTGTCTGTGGCACTGAGTGAGGCCCTGAGTATCTCCGCAACATGTGCCCCGACGTTCAGGGAAAACGTGATGACTGCGATTGTCGAGGCTTCGAGGCTTGAGCGCGCAAACACCCCATAGTACATGAGCATCAGGAGCATCAAGACAGGCGAGCCCCTGAGTATGACGATGTATATTTTGGCGGGAATGCTGAGTGCCTTTACCCCCGACATTCTGAGCATACACACCAACGCTCCGAGCAACGTCCCGAATATCAGCGACAACACCGATATGTGTAACGTAGCGTTAAAGCCCTTGAGTATCGTCATGTATGAGCCGCCCTGTATGAGTATCCTGTAGAGTATCTGATCCAGTGGCATTTGATGGAATTTACTCCTTCCGTGAAAGTTGGGATGACTATATTATAATGACGGCACAAAAATTTTCAGGAGGCGTTCAACAATGCGCAGAAGTTACAGGCTAATCACCCTTGCGGCAATTATGGCAGTGCTCATGTCAGCGATGTCATTCGGGGCAGAGCTGGTGATGCACACGAAGCACACCCTCTACATCGGCATGAATGACGGCGACACAGGCGAACAGGTCTACAGCATGGCCGAAGCCCGCAAAATCTTCAACGAGATAGCCATCAAGTACGTGGACGGCTACACACTCTATGAGGCTGATGGTTTTTGGCGTGAAGGTGAGAACGTGAGCAGTGAGCATACTCTTGTGTGCGTTATAGACGGTGCATCAGACGAGGCAGTAAAGGGCATCATGGATGAGGCATTGAAGGCATTCAACCAGCACAGTATACTTCTTGAGTTCAGCGAGACAAACAGCTTGTTCTATGACGGGAAAACCGAATAACTGAATGAATGAACGAGGGCAGTACGGACTAGTTCACATACTGCCCCGGTCTTTACTCACCTCCAAGATAGAGGCTCATGAAGTCAGGAAGTGAGATATTCCAGCTCCATGATGAAGATGATTGCTGCTTTTGCTTTTTCCGAAGGTGAATGAACTTTTCCCACTCGTAATATGGCTCTGAGACTATAACCCCTTCAGGTATATCCGGCTGAATTTCCGCACCCTTCACGACCTCGTACCAGAACACGACATCAGCCCTTCCCGACGCAAGCGCGGCACTCCTAGCTCCCGCGTCAATGTTCACGAGCTGGATATTAGCCCCAATCCTCCGGCCAATCTCAGCCAGCACCGCCGTGTTGAACCCTGCAGGCGTTCCGTCTGGAGCGATGAAGTCGATGGGTGGGAGGTCGCCCGTTACTGCCGCCCTGATGGTCATTCCTCCGGGAAAATCCGCGAACTTCACCGGCTGGGGGTCATCATTGCCCGGCGAGGCTATGTACATCCCTTCAAGTGCTGAGAGTATCAGCCCGTCCCTCATGGCCTCAAGTGCGGCGTTGAACTTGTCCCGAAGCTCCCGGTCTTCCTCCCTGAAACCGAACGCCAGACCCATCCCCTGAGACCTGAGGACAAGGACAGGGTCATATTCGCCGGTCTGACGCATGACGTATTCGGCTGAAGGCTCAGGAAGTACCATGTGCTTGATTTCCCCGGCATTGAGTGCCATCTGAAGAGCCGTTAATGTCGGGTAGAACTTCACGTTGACTTTGAGCAGCTCATTATTCGGGGCAAAAGCCTTCTGCCATTGCTGGGAGAATCTTTCTTCCGTCGAGTTGAGTTTTTCGAGAAGGCCGAGGGTTATCGTCAGCCTCTCAAGCGAAAATGACGGTGTGGCCATGAACAGCGCAATGATGAGCGAACAGAGAAACCTTTTCACGCTATTTTGACCTTCCCACGACTAAATCAGTGTCCCACTCGTAATATGGCTCAGACAAAATTACTCCCGTATGTGTATCGTTGACTTTGGGATTTCTGCCTTTTGCCTTTTTGGGGAGCTTCATTCCTTCGGTGTTCCTGTACCAGAAGACTACATCAGCCCTCTCTGACGCAAGAGCCGCCGAACGTCCACCAGCATCAACGCCAATCACCCGGATATTCTTCTTGAGCCGCCTGCCTATCTCCGAGAGTATCGCCGTGTTGTAGCCTGCAGGTCTTCCGTCAGCCGCCACATAATCCAGCGGGGGAAGGTCTCCAGTTACTGCTACCTTGATTGTCGGTGCACCCTTGAACTCGTGGAACGCAACATGTCCGGGCTCATTCGTTCCCAGATTGGTTATGTAGTCGTTCTCAAGCGTCATCAATGTACCGTCTTTCTTCATGGCCTTGATGGCATCGTCAAATTCCTTCTTGAGGGCAGTATTACCGGCCTTGAAACCAAATGAGATTGTTGACGGCATCATGTTTAGCGAAAACTGTATCTCGTAGCCTGTCGGGTTGTTGGCCATGAGGTACATCACTACAGCTTCAGGCAGCACTATCTCATCAATCCTGTGTGAACGAAGAGCCATCTGCATACTCAGCAGGGAATCATAGAAGTGAACTACCCTTCTGTTCTTCACGAGTTCAGAGAGGTAGCCTTCAAGCATGTCGTAGTCCTCGCGGTCATCTCTTGGACCGTCCGAAGGTATCAGCGGGGCTAGTGCCTTCCTGAGATCGTCAAGACCTTCCTGAAATTCAGCCTCAGTTGTTCCGAGATAGGTCAGTATTCCGGCATCTAGTGCATTCTTGGGTTTTGGCTGTGCCGCAAAGACTGCCGAACATGACAGGACGACGAGCAAAAGAGCGAACAAAAATTTTCTTGCCATTGAGAATATTTCCCCTTCCCTAAAATTTCTTGGTTACTGTGAGAACTGCCTTGTCCCTGAGTATCCCAACACTGACATCATCGGCTATGTTGGCGATAATGGATTTTTCGAGCTCGTCCCATTCGTCGGGGTTGTCATTGCGTCCGGCCTCCAGGTCGTTCCTGTATTTCTGCATTGACCACGCATAGACAGCCTCGGACATCCCGAAGTCCTCAAGCCCCATTGCCCCATAGGAGAACATACCAGTGCCGTATTTCGCCTGAAGCTCAAAGCCCTCCTCAAGGCCATAAATTCCAGCCTCGATTATCCCGCGTATCTTGTCCATGATGCCGAGATTGGCGGCATTTTTCCCGGTCGTTGACGCTGAGAGAAGCTCCCTGCGCTTGGAGTAGCTGAGCTCAGATTTGGCCTCAAGGTGGAGCGTGAAGGTTTTTCCTTCAGCCTCAAGCCAGAACGTTGCGGTCAAGTCGCCTGTTACTGACCTGACCATGCTCATCATCTCCTCAGCGAGAAGACGAAGCCTGAGTTTTTCGCGGGAAGTTAGGCTCATTTTGTCGGCGGCATTTTCGGTGGTGCTTAGTGCCTCGTCCATTCCTGAACCTGACTTTGTGATTGTGATTTTTTCGGTTATCATCGTTTCACCTTCCTTACTTGATATTTTAAGCTATTCTTGGAATCCGTAAATCATCTTTCCGATTTCTGAGGTCTTGTCGAGAATTATTGTCTTGCTCCCGTTCCCTGAAAGTGATTTCTTGAGGGCATCGAGTGAACGAAGGAAGTTATAGAACTCTGCCTTTTCGGGAGTGTCATAAGCCCCCTGAAGTATCCTCATGTACTGTACTTCACCGTCAGCAATAATCACGTCCGCGCTCTGCTCGGCAAGTGCAAGCCTGACTGCCGCATCCCTGTCTGTCCTGTTGCGAATCTTGCGGGCCTCTGCATCACCTTCTGCCGTGAATGAGGCCGCTATGTTCTGACGCTCGCTAATCATACGCTCATAGACTGCCGCCTTGTTGTCGTTGGGAAGGTCGAGTGCCTTGATTTCGGTCTGGACTATCTCGATTCCGTACATGCCTATGTCTGAGTTTGAGGCCCCCGCAATTTCCGTTGAGAGCCTCCCGCCCCGTGCCTCTATAACCTCGTCTTGAGTCATTGAGGATATTACGTTCTTCACCGCATTGTAGACGGCCGCCTCTATGCGTTCACGTGCACGAGCCTCTATGGCGTTGAGTGTCTGAATGTACTTCACGGGGTCAATGACCCGCCACGTAACGTAGTTGTCGGCAATCATGGACTTCTTGTCCTTCGTGATTACGCCTGAACGCGGTATGTCGTAGAGATGGAGCTTCTTCGAGATGTATCGCACCGTGTGAACTCCGGGGGTCTTGTACTTTATGCCCGGAATGTCGGTAACTGATACGATTTTCCCGAACTTGAACAACGCCCCGTACTCATTGGGCCCGACAACGTAGAACGAAAACGGAAGAGTGAGAAGAACTACCACCCCCACAAGAATTAACGCTGACCTTATGATTAAACCCTTCATGTGTCCTTATGCCCTCCCTAAAATTTGTCCAGCGGCAACAAACGGCTAGTAGTTCCGTCAGTGATGATGACCTTTGCGCCAGGAAGTACCTGCTCCATTGCCTCGTAGAATAAACGCTGCCTTGTGATGAGCGGGTATGCCCTGTATTCCTCGTACATGTTCCTGAAACGGACTGCCTGACCTGTGGCTTCAGCTATTCGTGCCGACCTTACTGCCTCAGCTTTCTGGATGATCTCGTCTGCTTTTGCCTCAGCTAGTGGCAATTGCTCGGACTGGTATTTTTTCGCGCTGTTCACCATAGTTTCACGTGCCTGCCGGGCTGTCTCTACCTCCTTGAACGCCTGAATGATCTTCTCGGTTGGGGGCTCTGCGTCCTGAACAGTCAGGTTCACGCACTGAAGGCCGATATTGCTCTGCTCCAGCATCTCGGTCAACCTCTCACGAACTGAGACCTGAATCTGATTTTTGCCGGTGGTTATGACCTCGTCGACCGGGTAATCAGACACAACGGAACGAATGCAGGCAAGCAACATGTTACGCAGGATTGCCTCCGGGTTGTCTGAGTTGTAGAGCCAGGCTATAGGGTCTGAGACTTTGTACTCAAGGTAGAAGTCAATGTTCACGAAGTTGAAGTCCGAAGTGATCATGATGCTTTCGTCCTCACGAGTAACGTTCCTGAATGACTGGTCGGTATCGTAGCCTATTCCTGTGCCGTGTGTGGTCATGTCGACGATGTGGACGCGCTGAATGAACGGGAGCTTGAAGTACAGTCCTGCGGTGTCTGTGCGTATGACACTGCCGAACATGGTGATTACTGCCTGTTCCTGTTCGCCGACGGTGTAGAAGCCATCAAGTGAGAGAAGTACGGCAAGTGCTATGATGATGATTGCGGGGATGAAGAATTTTTGCTGTCTCATTAAGAGCCTCCTGCGAAAAGTTTATTTGTTGATTATAATAACAAAAACACTATACCGATAAAAATTTATGCAGGAACTGGGAACAAAATAATGACATCAGGCAAAAGCAATCAGGCAAAAGCAATGACATACTTGAATGGCTTATCGCATGGGAGATAATTCTTTTTTCAGGACAGAGCAGCGATGCAAGCGGACTAAGGTTTATCCCCGCTAAAGTAATGGCTGTAATATTCTTTACCACGTCTTTCCTGTTGTTCATGAAAAGATACAAGAACAAGTTTGATTTCTCTGCAATGTCCGCAGTCGTATTGTTTTCTTGGGCGTGCGTATCACGTCTCATCTTCAACGTTATCGGTGGTGAAGCACAAACCGGAACTGTTGGGATTAATTCAGTCTTATTGCTCAACGTCGCAAGCTCATACATGGCTATATCCTCCCTATCATTCAGGACGTTCCGGGAAAAACTCCTCAAGGCCCTAACGATATTGTCAGCCGCTACCCTCGTAGCATGGGCTCTCCACGTAAACCTCGGCATAGGTAGCTTTGGAGGACATCCTGCGCCGACATTCTATATATTCATGGACTGGGGCGGAAGAATGGCCTCCATATACTGGGAACCGGGAGAATACCAGATAATCATGATATTCGTGCTTGGACTTTTCTTTGATGAGTTCAAGAAATTCAGCTTTTCCGAAATTGCCTACTACGTGAAGAAATTCGGGATAGTCATTCTCGCAATCATAGTGTGCCAGTCTACAATGGGATACCTAAGCCTGATGGCACTAACAGGAATATCATTCATGTTCAACGCGTCAGTGAAGAAAAACAAAATAATGTATGTTATCCTTTTTGCCGTTGCTGCCTTCCTCGCATTGCTGATATGGCGGAGTGATGTAGTGCAGGAGAAACTTGACTCAAGGAATTTACAGCAAAGAAGCTCGTTGTACATAAGGCTTGGGGACAACATAGCATTGCTGAACATGAGCGCAGTATCTCCATTGACCGGCTTAAGTGCTCAGGAGTTCAGGAAGTACGGAAGAATTTACGGGGATGTTACCGGCTCAAACGGCTGGTTTTACATGGCTGCTCTGTTCGGCTGGCCGTTCGCTATATTCTTCATGTACTGCATAGTCAGGAACTTGCGTTACATGAAGACAGGAATACCATCAATGTTAATGTTCATTCCGTTATTCATGAGCCAAAGCAATGAGTATTGGGTCTTTTTCCCGATTACTTTCATCTACGTCTACAAATACAGGGACTACCTTTAACGACAAGGAGACTGAAAATTTATGCGCAAGATCTACAACATATACGGCACCGACTCTCACGGGATGACGAAGCGACTGCTTGAAGCCTCTGACGCAATAAGCCTTGTACCTTCCGGGGCAAGCATCGCACTCAAGCCCAACCTCGTTATTGCCGGGCGGCCTGAAGACGGAGCTACAACACATGCCGGAGTTCTTTCGGGATGCATAGAGTACTTCAGGGACAACGGGGCAAAATCCATCAGCATCATCGAGGGAAGCTGGGTAGGTGATGAGACAATGAAGGCCATGAAGCGCGCAGGCTATGACGAAATCTGCAGGAAGTATGATGTTCCGTTCCATGACCTGAAACACGACAAGACCCGAAAAATCGACTCACCCATTGGCCCGATGGAGATATGCTGCCGTGCATTAGATGCCGGGTTTCTCGTCAACCTCCCGGTGCTGAAGGGACATTGCCAGACAGTCATGACCTGTGCGCTCAAGAACCTCAAAGGCTGCCTTCCTGACCGCGAGAAGAGACGCTTTCACGCAATAGGATTAACCCGGCCTATTGCCGCCCTTGCTGCTGTACTGAGGCCGGGACTGGTCATCGTCGACAGTATTTGCGGGGATCTCTGCTTTGAGGAGGGAGGAAACCCAATACACACTAACAGGATGTTTCTCGGAACGGACCCGGTCATGATTGACACTTACGGCGCGGGACTGATGGGGCTTGAGACCGAAAGGGTGCCATATATCGCCATTGCCGACATGTGGGGGGCAGGAAGCATGAAGTTTTCCCCCGACGACGTAATCACCCTCAACGAGCCGGTGAATGCAGGGAGTTACCCGAAGCCTTCAGGGAGGGTTGGAGAGCTCACGAGGAAAGTTCACGAGGACTCGGCATGTTCAGCTTGCTATGCGGCACTGGTGAGGGCACTCTACGCCGAAAGGAAGGGACGGGGTCAGGATGTCTACATAGGCCAGGGCTGGAAGGGCAAGAATATTCCTGACGGTGCGTTAGGTGTGGGGGCTTGCTGTTCGGGGGCATCGAGGAACGTCAAGGGCTGTCCTCCTGACGCTAGGAGTATTGCGGAGATGTTCTAGAGTGTGAGAGGGTTGCGCAGTGTCATGAATTACACGGCACTGCGTACTACTATGAGGGTCATTCCGTCAGTCTCCTTCACCGTCCCGGCATCTCCCTTCAGGAACGTAGAGCCCTCAGATTTCGCCCGCCAAATCTCACCATGACACATAACCTGTCCCGTCCCCTCAGCGTCAAAGTCTGAGACCGCCACAGCCTCAAGCCCTATCATTCCCTGCTGACCTGTCGAGACCTTCCGGCGCAATCCCTTCACCACAAAGAACGCCATCACACCGAAGCATATTCCCAGAGCAAGGGCAGTCCCACCGATGAACGATAAAGAGAGCTCCATCAATTCACCGCCCGGAGCACGGAACAGGAACACTCCCCCCAAACAGAAAACAGGAAGCCCCGCAAGTGTGAGTACCCCGGAAGTCCCGGCAATGAGATCCGCGGCCATGAGGATTATTCCCGCAACAATGAGGACGATGCCCGCCCAGTTGAACGGAAGCATCTTCAGGCCAATAGCACCAAGAAGGAGCATAACGCCCCCTAAAGTTCCGAGAATGAAGCCGCCGGGAGTGATGACCTCGAAGAATATAGCCATCATTCCGCCAGACAAGAGCAGGTAGGCAATTTCAGGGCTTGAGACGAACTGAATGATGCTCTCAGCAAACGACATGTTCACGCGGTTAATCGCTACCTCATCATCAAGAGTTAAACGTGTTGATGTGCTGCCGTTCTTTATGCGCCGTCCTGATGATGCCTTGATGAGCGCGCTTATGTCCCCTGCAACTATGTCTATCACACGTTCCTTTAGGGCCTCGACCGCAGTCAGTGATATGCTGTTCTCGATCATCTGCTCGGCTGTGTCTTCATTGCGTCCCCTGAGCTGGACTACACTCCGCATCTGAGCCTTGAGGTCGTTCATGACCTTCTTGTTCATGTCGCCTTTGGGGATGTCCTCACCGCCGCCAGTAACTGGATGAGCCGCCCCGATGTTAGTCCCCGGGGACATGGCCGCAATGTGTGCCGCCTGAACGATGAATGCCCCAGCAGATGCCGCACGTCCTCCGGGTGGTACCCAGACAGCCACAGGGACTTTCGAGCCGAGTATCGCCTGAATGATTCCGCGCATTGCCGAGACCAGGCCGCCGGGGGTATCGAGCTGGAAGATGATTAGTGAGTCGCCACGTATTGATGATGCGTTTACGGTCTCCTTCACGAACTCCTCCATCTGAACGCCGACTGTCCCGGTGAGTTCTGCGAGGGTTACGGTGGATTTTGCCCATGCCGGAAGTGTGAGCGTTAGTATTAGTGTGAGGGTGCATAATATTTTCTTCATGGCCTTCATTCCTCCTTATCCTTTCCGCGCCAGAACGTCCTAATCGGTGTCCCGGTAAAGTCCTCAAGTTCCCGCAGCTTGTTCTTCACGTGGTTCTCAAAGCCTGAGTTCACGAGCTCAGGGGTATTCACGAAGAATATGAACGTCGGCGGTTCACCTTCTGCCTGTGAGCAGTAATATACCTTGAGGCTCCGGCCCTTCCTGTCAGACGGGAGGCGGTCAAACGCTAGGACATCACGCATAAGACGGTTGAGCTGGTTGGTGGGAATGTGCTTCTTCCGGTTGGTGTTCACGGCTGTAACTGCCTGAAGGATTTTCCCGATGCCCCGCCCGCTGAGTGCTGAGGCGAATATCACCGGCGCATAACCCACAAAAGGCATCTCATCACGTATCTTCTTCATGAGCTCATCTGCCTTTTTCCCGGCCTTCTCTCCTCCCGCTAAATCCCACTTGTTCAGCACAATCACTAAACCTTTGCCCTTGTTCACAACATGAGCCGCAATCTTCTTGTCCTGGTCAGTGCAGGGCTCGTTGGCATCCATGAGGAGCAGCGCAACATCTGACCTGTCAACCGCCGCCAATGTCCGAACGAACGAGTAATACTCAAGGTTGCCGTCAAACTTTGCCCGTCTCCTGAGCCCGGCAGTGTCCACAATCCTGAACTTCTGCCCGTCAATTATTGTCCGGGTGTCTACAGGGTCTCTTGTTGTCCCGGCTATTGGGCTGACTAGTGAACGCTCTGAACCTGTTATCTTGTTGAGCATTGAGGATTTCCCGACGTTGGGCTTGCCAGCAATTACTATTCGTATCTCGCCATCATCCGGGTATTCTTCAGCCTCATCATCAACCGGCAAAATATCATTCACCGCGTCAAGCAACTCATAGAGCCCCCGCTTATGGAGCGCACTTACCGGGATTACCCGCTCAAAGCCGAGACTGTAGGCATCATTGGCCATGTCGTCATGCTTGGGGTCATCGAGCTTGTTCACCGCAACTATTACGGGCTTGTTCCCTGCCTTGCGGATGAAGTCAGCTATCTCCTCATCAGATCCCGTAACGCCTTCCCTTCCGTCAACCACAAAGATTACTGCGTCGCATTCCCTCACTGCCTCGTCAACATGTGCTTTGATCCCCGCCGTAAATTCCGTGTCCTCCCCGAAAATCCCGCCAGTGTCGATAACGTAGAAGCTCCGTCCCTCGTGCTCAACTTCACCGTAAAGACGGTCGCGTGTAACTCCCGGAATGTCGTCAACGATTGCATCACGTGTTCCTGTGAGGCGGTCGAAGAGTGATGACTTGCCAGCGTTAGGACGGCCTATTATCGCTGCTATTCCTGACATCTTCAGTGCCTGCTTGCCATGTAGTCAGATAGTTCCTGACCCTTCAGCCCCGAAGACATACCTACTGCCAGCTTTATCCTTGCCTGGTACGGTGAGAGCATTCCGCCGTTGATCAGCCCCATCTCAAGCAACTGGGACGCACTGCCCTCGTAGTTCTCCGTAGCCTGGACTATTCCGTCAGGGTAGCGGGACGTTAAGACTATCGGGACATCAGAACGTAGTATCTTCCTGAGCAATGGCACCCATGAGCTGGGAACATCACCATCACCGAGCCCCGAAATAATCAGGCCATCAAGTTCCTCGTATCTCTTATCGAGGAGTGCACGCAAGATAACATCACCATCACCAAGCGCGGCAGTGAGAACCGGGATATTTCGCGCTAATGGCTGAAGCATCTTCTGAACCCTCCTATGACGGGGAAACCTCAGCGATATATAGCTCCCTGATGGCTGGGAGAATACCCCCAAAGGAGACTCAGGAAACGCAGTAAGTCCCGACCTGTTGAAGTTCGAGATTCTCAGGACATCGGCAGGTGAATATATTGCGTCCTGAATGCAGATTAACGCACCCTTGCCAGTGCATGAACCAGACAATGCCGCACGGACTGACTGAGTGAGCCTAAGACCTGTTTCACTGTTGGGGGTCCCGGCGTTGAAGATTGAGCCCGTGAAGATTAACGGGGGGTTGAGGTCCCAGATGAGATCCGCGAAGTACGACAGCTCAGCCAGTGCCTGAATGCCGCAGGTTACCACTACACCTCTTGCCCCCTCATCATGGACGTAGCTCGTTACCATGCCCATAAGTTCGCCGCACATTCTGAGCGTGTAGTTGCTCACAGGCTGGAAGCTCCACTTCTGGAACACTACATGACTCTTCACGTCATCGGGCAACAATGCATAGAGCTCTTCATCCGTAAGCTCCGGGCTGTCATGGCCTTCATGACGCTGCACTATCCTTCCTCCCGCTAAGAGGACTACTATCTTGTCTCTGTTCTCCATAAAGTATATACACTCCTCAATAAATTACCCTCCCGTTTGAG
Organism: Synergistaceae bacterium; assembly: GCA_017405525.1. Classification (GTDB taxonomy): domain Bacteria; phylum Synergistota; class Synergistia; order Synergistales; family Aminobacteriaceae; genus JAFUXM01. The sequence goes on along the minus strand of JAFRAH010000010.1, from coordinate 62,105 downwards.
GCAGGAGGGCTTGATGAAATCCTGGTTAGTATCCTAAATCCTCGCCAACTATGATAACGTGATACTTCCTGCCCTTCACAGCCTGTTCAAGAATGAGTATAGCCCGGCACATCGAGTCATCATTCCCGGCCGCCGAACAGTTCACGCAATGCCCGGTCTTAACGCAGGCAGTCTCGACGTTCTGACGGATTGCGTTGGGTATCGTTGCAGATTTTGCGCGCTTTATGCCGTCCTCGAGGTCAAATGCCAGCTTGTTGATGCCAACCACGAAAAGCACCAGCCCGTTGCCCCAAGCCATCCCTGCAACCCTGTTCCCTGTCCCGTCAATGTTGATGATTCGTCCGTCGCGGGTTAAGGCGTTCGCGCTCGTCAGGAAGACATCAGCCGTATTCTCACGGAAGCGTGCTGCTCTTCGTTCCTCGTTGGTCATCTTGCCCCAGTGCTGGTAGACGGTATTGCCGCGTTCCTTCAGTGCGTCGAGTGCCCCAATGTCCCGGACGGTGATAGTGCCGGGAATGCCTACGGTTGCATCAGCCGGGATAATCTCAAGAACACGCCTTAGTGCCTCTGCTCCTGTAGGGACGTATTCAGCGGTGAAGCCCCTGCGCTCAAGTGCCTTCACTGCATCACGGCCTATGATCTCGTTTGCCTGGATTACGTTTTCGTGTACTGCCATTGCTATTTTGCCTCCCTCAAAAATTTATAGCCCATCTCTATAGTTGGGTTGCGCTGAAATCTTTTGCGTGCCTCGTCAAGTATACGCTTTGAGTCGAAAAACATTCCCCTTTCCCTGTAAGCTCCTGAAAGACCAATATACGGCCTTATGTCCCTGCTGTTGAGCTCCATTGCCCGGAAAAAATTCACCACTGCACGGCTGTACATCCCTATATTGTAGTTCCTGTTTCCCTCGTTTATGTATTCCTCGAACGTCAGGGGCTTGGGTATTTCTTTGGGCTTGGGCTGTTCTGGTTTTCTTGGCGGAAGGAGTATCGTTACCGGCTCAGGCATCGGCTCTTCCTCATCATCATGTTTTTGCAGCGGCGGCTCGTCATCACTGGCAATTGCTTTTAGGTATTCCTCCTGTGCTGTTCTTGCGGTCTGAGTGAGCCCGGCTTTCTCTGAGGTCTCAGCAAGTCCCTTCAGGAACATAATATCACCGGGGTAACGCCTGTGTGCCTTGCGGTAAATCCCGGCAGCCTCCTCGAATTTCCCGGCCTCAACCAGAGCCTCAGCACGTGCCTTCATTCCTTCGGGGGTCTCGCGGTTCAGGAGCCACAACGCAGGCCATGAGAGACCAAGTGCCATAAGCATCGTAGCACAGAGTATCACTGCCTTCTGTATGTAGCCACGTGATGGGTTCTCACGTTCGGACTCGGCGCGTTCTTGGGCACGTTCCTTTCGGTGCTTGAGGGTGTGGTGAAGTCGCTCCGTGAAGTTCCGGCCATGTATCTGGACGTAGGCAGCTCCCTGCAGGCTGTCAGTGGGTTCGTAGTCTAGTTCTTCGTCGTCGTCATTGTTGAGGTTCGTCCAGAGTTCGGGGGGCGGCTCGTCAAGGCTCAGGGTGAAACCGGTAGCTTGTTCCTGCCACTCGTGGTCGTCCGGGATTTCGTCAGGGAGGTCATCAGTCGGCTCGTACTCTGGGAGACTTGAAGGCTCTTCGGGTTCTTGTGTCTCGTCATCAACGGCCGCATGTCCGGGAATTTCCGGGAGGTAGTCAGCCGGCTCATACTCTGGGAGACTTGAAGGCTCTTCGGGTTCTTGAGTCTCGTCTTCAATTTCGGCTTGAAGTTCCCTCACTTCATCCTGCAATTCCTGGAGCTCCTCAACGGCCAAAGGTTCAGGCTCATCATGAGGGGTTGGGATTTCCTGGAGGGCTTCGGTTTCGGGTGGCTGGGTATCGCTCAAGGGGGCAAGAAGTAATCCTGTCCCTTGTGATTGAGGTGAGTTGCTGTGAGTTGAATTGAGCCAGCCGAATAAATCCTGTTCCATAATAGTTAGTCAGTTTAACAACATTTCCCAAAGTTAGCAATGTTAGGGACAAGTGCGGCGTGCTGTTATAATGTGCAAAAATTTCCGTTCCAACAAAGAAAGCAGTTGATATGAAAATGTCTGACATGAAGATTAACACCGAGCGTTTCGGTGAAGTCTCATACTCAAAGGAGGAAATATTGTTTTTCCCCCGCGGCATTCCGGCGTTCGAGGCTGAACACAACTGGATACTAGTCGGCGATGATGACAGTGCAGTAAAGTGGCTTCAGTCCCTCGATGATGGAGACCTTGCCTTGCCTGTAACCTCACCTGACGCAGTACAGCCCGACTACAACGCACGCATTCCTGAAGACGAGCTCAAAATGATAGGCAGCACTAACCCCGCAGATCTTGCCCTGCTTATCGTGGTATCAATCCCGGAGGCCGCGCCCTGGAACATGACCGCAAACCTCAGAGCTCCCATACTCATCAACCTGAAGACACACAAAGCAGTCCAGGTTATCGCCCTCAATGAGGAGTACCCAATAAGGTATGTAGTTTTCCCTGAAGATGTCCGCGAGAAGATGAAAGCCTCAGCTTACGAGAACGGAGGCGGGGAATAATGCTCGTTCTCAGCAGGCGGATCAACGAAAGCATACAGATAGGCACCGACATTGAAATCATGGTGATAGACGTTAGGGGTGATGTCGTGAGGTTAGGGATAACCGCCCCGCAGTCGACTCAGATTTGGCGCAAAGAGCTGTGGGATGTCATCGTGAAGGAAAACAGGACAGCCTCAGAAGCTCCCAAGTCCACGAACCTCAAGGCAACACCTCAGCTGCCTTTGTCGGCGTTCTCGAAACTCAGCAAGATACCAACCGTTAAGGTGAGCAACAAGCCATGAAGAAGACAGCAATAGTTCTTGGCTCAGATAGTGATTTGTCCATTGCCGAAAAATCCATAGCCGTCCTTGAGCGTTTAGGTCTTCCATTTGACGTTAGCATTATCTCGGCACATAGGACACCAGAAAGAGCCCGTGAATTTTCCCTGAATGCCTGCGCCAATAACTACGGTGTAATCATAGCTATTGCCGGGAAGTCTGCGGCACTTTCCGGGGTACTTGCGGCACATACGAGACTGCCGGTTATCGGTGTCCCGGTGAAGAGTGATGACCTAGGAGGACTTGATGCATTGCTCTCGACCGTCCAGATGCCTCCCGGAGTTCCTGTAGCCTGCGTTGCGATTGACGGCGGGGCTAATGCGGCATGGCTTGCGGCTAGGATACTGGCTGTTGAGGATGATGAGCTTTCGGCGAGGCTTGAGGCTGAGGCTCAGGACATGGCCCGGAAAGTTGAGGGGAAGAACGATGCCATCAGAGCGAAATACAACCAGCACTAGCTACAGGGCTTCAGGGGTTGACGTTCAGGCGGGCTATGACGCAGTGAGGCTCATGAAGGAACACGTAGAGCGGACGAATATCCCCGGAGTACTTGGCGGATTGGGAGGCTTCGGGGGAATGTTCGAGCTCCCTGAAGGAATGAGGAACCCCGTACTAGTCTCAGGAACTGACGGAGTGGGCACAAAGCTCAAGATAGCCTTCACCCTGAAACGTCATGACACAGTGGGGATTGACTGCGTGGCCATGTGCGTCAATGATGTCCTGTGTTGCGGGGCTAAGCCTCTGTTCTTCCTGGATTATGTGGCAGTCGGCAAGAATATTCCTGAGCGTGTGGCGGCTATAGTCTCAGGTGTCGCTGAAGGTTGCGTGAGGGCAGGCTGTGCGCTCATTGGCGGCGAGACTGCGGAGATGCCGGGCTTCTACCCAGAAGATGAATACGACATTGCGGGATTCTGTGTCGGTGTAGTTGAACGTGATGGGATTCTTGACCCCTCGAACGTCAGGGCAGGTGATGCGGTTATCGCGCTCCCGTCATCAGGTGTTCACTCTAACGGCTTCTCACTGGTCAGGAAGGTATTTTCCGGCCATGACATGAACGGGTATATCCCTGAGCTTGGCCGGACGTTAGGCGAGGAGCTGCTCACTCCCACAAGAATCTACGTCAAGGATGTACTGCCACTAATCCCGCGCGTGAAGTCAATAGCCCACATTACCGGCGGAGGCTTCTACGAGAACATACCCCGCGCAATTCCTGAAGGTCTGGCCGCAAAGATAGACACGTCCAGCATCAAGACACCCCCGATATTTGACGCAATCATGAAGGCAGGGAACATAGAGCGTGAAGAGATGTTCCACGTGTTCAACATGGGCGTGGGAATGGTGATTATTGCCGGGCGTGATGAGGCTGATGATTTGCTGGGGGCTGTAGCTGGCTCTTACGTCATGGGTGAAATCGTGAAGGGTGAAGGAGGAATATTATTGTGGTGAAAATTTCCGTTCTTGTGTCAGGAGGAGGCACTAACCTTCAGGCACTGATAGACGCTCAGAACAACGGGGTATTGTCGTCGGGCCGTATCGTTCAGGTAGTCTCAAGCCGTCCTGATGCTTACGCCCTGAAACGTGCGGAGAAGGCAGGTATCCCGTCGTTCACTGCCAGCGATGAGGCCGGAATACTCGATGTACTTGGCAGGTTCAAGCCTGACGTGATAGTTCTTGCGGGGTTCATGAAGATACTTAGCCGTGAGTTCATTGAGCGTTGCGGGGCAAAAATCCTCAACGTTCACCCGTCATTGATACCGTCATTCTGTGGCAAGGGCTATTACGGCCTGAAAGTTCATGAGGCGGTCCTGCGTTCGGGGGTTAAGGTTACTGGTGCAACCGTCCATATGGTCAACGAGATACCAGACGGCGGGGAGATTATCGCGCAAAAAGCTGTCGAGATACTCCCCAACGACACACCCGAAACTCTACAGCGCAGGGTTATGGAGCGTGCTGAATGGGTAATACTCCCGCGGGCTGTCGAGGAAGTCTGCCGGAAGATTGAGCCCCGGATTTTCCCGAAACCTCAGAAATATGCAGGTCGTGGGATAATTACGGGGATGACACCTTCAGGCCGTAAGATGCTCGCATATTTCATCATGGGACGTAGCGCGTCAAGCAAGGCAAGAATTTTCCAGCGTTCAGGCGATGACCTCATCATCAAGCTCACGAAACAAGACAAAGGATTTGACCCTTCACTGATACTTTATGCGCCGTTGAGGGTCTTGGGCGGCAACATAATCATCACCAACGGCGACCAGACTGACACGGTATATGACGCAATGAAGGACGGGGGGACGTTCGAGGAGGCACTTCGCACGCGGGAATACGAACCCGATGCGCCGCACTACACACCGAGAATCAGCGCGATAATGACACCATCAGGCCACAAACAGAGTATCCTCAAGAAGGCCGGAAAATATTTCTTCGAGTATGGCTATGAGCCCGGAAAAGGAAGGTTAATTCACACGTATGATCATGACGTTATGCCCGGTGAAGTCCTTCCCTCGTTCACGGGAGAACCCAGGGAGGTATCAATCACGGAGGACATGAATGATTTTGCGGGGGCTCTTTGGGATGAGTTAGGAGAAAGCTACAGGGTTGCTCTCTATGTCAGATACTATGACGGTGATACATACACGGATAAGCTCTACAACACACAGGAGGCATGAAGAATGAACGAATACTCACTGAAATACGGGACGAACCCTAACCAGTCGCCCGCAAGAATATACATGAGGGATGACGGAATATTACCCCTCGAAATCCTCAACGGAAGGCCGGGATACATCAACTTCCTCGATGCCCTGAACTCGTGGCAGCTAGTCCGTGAGCTCAAGGCAACCCTCAACCTTCCAGCAGCAGCCTCATTCAAGCACGTAAGCCCTGCCGGTGCAGCATTGGGTCTCCCGTTAAGCGATGATGAACGAAAACTCTTCTTCGTTGATGACGCACTCGACATTAACGCCTCGCCACTAGCCTGTGCTTATGCCCGCGCAAGAGGTACAGACAGGCTCTCATCATTCGGGGACTGGATAGCACTCAGCGACGAATGCGACGAGGTTACGGCAAGCTACATCAAGCGTGAAGTCTCGGACGGGGTTATAGCTCCCTCATACACTCCCAAGGCACTCGAAATCCTTAAGACCAAACGCAAGGGCAGTTACGCCGTTGTGAAGATTGACCCGGATTATGAGCCTGAGAGCACAGAGACACGGGACATTTTCGGGATAACCTTTGAGCAGGGACGGAACACTGCCCCCGTTATTGACCCGGCAAAATATGATGACCCTGTAACGCTGAACAAGAACATTCCTGAGAGCGCAAGAAGAGACCTGACACTTGCACTAATCACGCTGAAGTTCACGCAGTCAAATTCAGTTTGCGTAACGAGGAACGGCCAGACATTGGGAGTAGGTGCAGGCCAGCAGTCGAGGCTTCACTGTGTCAAGTTAGCGTGCGACAAGGCAGACCTCCGAATACTCCGTGAACACCCGAAAATTCTTGCCCTTGAGTTCCGCGACGACTTGGGACGGCCAGAACGCGATAACGCCATAAGCTCAATGCTCACAGAACAGCCCGGTATACTCACTCAGTCCGAACGTGAGGAATGGCTCTCAGGCTACAAGGGTGCAAGTCTTGGGAGTGATGCATTCTTCCCATTCCCCGACAACATAGAGCGCGCCAGAAAGTCAGGAGTGGGATATATTGCACAGCCCGGCGGGTCAATACGTGATGACCTCGTGATTAAGACCTGCAATGACTACGATATAGCTATGGTGATGACCGGCAGGAGACTTTTCCACCACTAGGCTCAATGATAACGCTCCTGCTTTGCGGGGGACTGGGAAACCAAATGTTCCAGTATTCATTTGCCCGGTCTCTAGCACTCCGAAAGAATACAGACCTTCAGATTTCGCGGCGATTCTTCGGGACTGACGGCTTCGGAAGGTCTTACTCACTCGACAGGCTCACACTCCCTGATGATGTCCTGATGATGTCCCCACTTGAGGAACTGAAGGAACATTCCCGGATTTACTGGTTCAGGAAAATTCAGGGGGCAATGCGGAAATTTCGGGGGCTTGGCCGGGACTTCTTCACTGACAGGTTCATATACTTCACGAATTACGACAGGTACGAGCCCGCAATAATGAGCCCGGATTATGGCGGTGAGAATATCACAGTTCAGGGGTACTTTCAGGCGTGGAGGTATTTCCGGGATTACGCCGCAACCTTAAGGGACGAGCTCACTGTGTCAGTGCCGCCGTCTCCAGAGAATGCGGCCATGATTGGGGAGCTTTCCGGGTGTGAGAGCGTCTGTGTCCATGTTAGGCGTGGGGACTACCTGACGCTTGGGCTGAGTGAGGCTTGCGGGTATGAGTACTACCGGCGGGCAATGAGCTATGTTGCCGGGAGGGTAGAACGTCCTGTGTTCTATGTCTTCTCGAACACTCACGAGGATATTTGCTGGCTACGTGAGAACTGGAATTTTCCCGGCCATGAAGTGAATTATGTTGACCTGAGCAACCCGGACTATGAGGAACTGCGGCTGATGTATTCCTGCAGGCACTTCATCATCGCTAATTCAAGCCTGAGCTGGTGGGGAAGCTGGCTCAGCTCAAGCCCGGACAAGATAGTTTGCGCGCCACCTAGTTGGACTGATGACAGGAGGACGGAAGAGACGGGTATATATTTGCCGTCATGGACAGTGATACATTGATGAACCTGCAACGACAGGAGGACACGAACACGTAATCGCAGAAAATGTTGAATGATATCCGGTACTCAAAACAGGCAATCAAATTCCTGAATAAACAACCCTTGCGGATTCACCAGCTTATCGTTCAGGCAATAAAACAAATCCCAAAAGGAGGCAAAAACTGATTGAACGCAATTAAGGAACGAATATTCGGAGCTGTTACCGTAATGGATAACTCATCGGCCTTAAAGTTGTGGGAGTTCATTACGAACGAGTTTGCTCATCCGGCAGACTGGGGCAGCATACCAGAAGCAGAACCAGATGAATTTGACTTGCAGATGCTTGAGGAAATTGAACAGGATAAAGACTGTCATGAATTTATAACGGCTGATGAAGCTGAGGAAATGTTAGGTCTTTCATAACCCTAAAGTAAAGAAGGTAATCCACATGAACATACTCATAATCGGTGGAGGAGGACGCGAACACGTCATCACCAAATACATCGCCCGAAATCCCAAAGTCAGCAAGATTTACGCCCTTCCAGGAAACGGAGGCATCTCCCAATTCGCAGAGTGCGTGAAAATCTCAGCAGAAGACATTGACGGCATCGTCTCGTTCGCCGCAACACACGCAATAGACTTCGCCATCGTCGCACCTGATGACCCCCTCGCTATGGGTGCTGTTGACCGTCTGGAGGCTGAAGGGGTAAAGTGTTTCGGCCCGGAAAAATCCGCCGCCCAAATCGAGAGCAGCAAGGTCTTCGCCAAGGAGCTCATGACGAAATACGGGATACCCACAGCAGGCTACAAGGTCTTCACCGAAACCGACAAGGCACTGTCTTATGCGGCATTGTCTGACTGTCCCATCGTCATAAAGGCTGACGGTCTCGCAAAGGGAAAAGGTGTTACTGTCGCGGAGAACTTCCAGCAGGCAAGGGACGCAATAATGTCCTGCATGAGGGATAAATCTTTCGGGAAGAGCGGCGAAAGAATACTCATCGAGGAATGTCTCACAGGCCCGGAAGTTACTGTGCTTGCTTTCACTGACGGGAAAACAATAATCCCTATGGTCTCATCAATGGATCACAAGCGCGCCTATGACGGCAACAAGGGGCCCAACACTGGCGGAATGGGAGTAATTGCCCCGAACCCCCACTATACCCCCGAAATCGCCAACGAATGCATGACGCGCATATTTGCCCCCACAATAGCGGCCATGAACTCAGAGGGAAGAACCTTCAAGGGCTGCCTGTATTTCGGCCTCATGCTCACACCTGAAGGCCCGAAAGTCATCGAGTACAACTGCAGGTTTGGCGACCCGGAGGCTGAGGCTGTCCTTCCGTTGATGGAGAGTGATCTTCTTGACGTGATGATGGCTGTACGTGATGAGAGGCTCGCAGAAGTCCCGGTAAAATTCCGTGAGGGTGCCTCTTGCTGTGTGGTCTGTGCATCGTCTGGTTATCCGGGCTCATACCTGACAGGTTACCCGATTGACTTGGGGGATGCCGGGAATATTCCGGGCGTTGACGTTTTCCATGCAGGGACGAAACTTGAGGGTGGTAGGCTCCTGACTTCAGGCGGCCGGGTCCTAGCGGTTAATGCTGTGGCTGATGACCTCCCAACCGCGCGCGAAATGGCCTATGATGCTGTAGGACGTATCACGTTCGAGGGTATGCGTTACAGGTCTGACATTGGCGCATTCTAGAATGAGGCTTGAACGTTCCTTCTACCTCCGGGAAGCCTGCACCGTTGCCCGCGAACTCATCGGGAAAGTTCTAGTTCATTCCTCCCACGACGGCACTACCTCAGGCATCATCACCGAGACCGAAGCCTACAAGGGCCCGGAGGACAAGGCCGCCCACAGTTACGGAGGAAGGAGAACCTCACGGACTGAAGTCATGTTCCACGAGGGAGGTCTGGCATACGTCTACATGATTTACGGGGTACATCACTGCCTCAACGTTACAGCGAACGTTCCCGGAAAACCTGAAGCCGTTTTGTTGCGCTCGATTGAACCGCTTGACGGCGTGGAGCTCATGGCCTCAAGGCGCGGCACTATGAACCGGGATAATCTCTGCTCAGGGCCGGGGAAGTTATGTGCATCAATGGGAATAACCCATGAACTTTACGGGGCTGACTTCTGCGGGGATACTCTCTACATTCTTGACGAGGGGATAAAGTTTCAGGTTGGGACTTCAAAGCGGGTCAATATCGATTACGCGGATGAATACAGGGACGTTCTGTGGCGGTACTTCAAAGTTTGAGGAGCAGGGAAAATTCATGCCCTGCCCCCGGATTTTCAGCTATTCGGGTTCTTTTCCCCAGAGACCTTTTTTCTCCTGTCTTGCCTCGCGCTGGAAGTGAACGAACAAATTTGCATACCGTGAATTTGGCTGTATCGTCATCAGCTGGGCATAACCACCAAGCAATAACTTAGCGTTGAACATGTACTGCCTTATTGCCGCCTCATCATCGAGCTCCTGAGTTGCCGGCTCCTTAAGCCACACATAGGCCAGCATTCTGTCGTACCTGTCCTTCACACTAACGTCCGTCTGAAGCCATACGGTAGCTCCTTCAAGCTGGGACTTCGTGAAGTTGCTTGCCTCTTTCCCGTAATACTGTACGGGCTTGTTCGGGTGGACTGTTTCGGGGGTGTCAACTCCGAGAAACCTCACGCGTTCCTTCTGGTACTTGCTCCCGTCGTCAAACAGGAACGAGACTATCATTGTGTCGCCGTCAACTACACGTTCAACTTTGGCCTTGTAGACGGTGTTGCGACGGAGTTCGAGGCTCTCCAGTGCGTTAGGGCCTTTGTGGTAGTGGTATTCCCCGGTCTCATGGTCATAGTGGCCGCCGTTCTTGTCGAGTTTTCCGGGATGTGCTGAGGCCGCTAATGCCATGGCTAGAACGAGAACTATCGCGAGAATAAATCTTAACTTCCGCATGAATATCAATCCTTCCAGTTAGAATAGCAAATCATAAATTACACGGACAAAGAACAATGATAACACAATCAGGATAACCGGCCTTACAGCTTTTGCGCCGCCCTTCTCGAAGAAACGCGCACCGATATAGTTCCCCGCAATGCTGAAACAACCCGCCGTAATCCCAACCGGCAATATCACCTTCCCGTTCATGAAGTATACAGCGATTGCCGCAATGTTCGTCGCAAAATTTATCGCTTTCGTTACACCGTTGGCCTTCTGGACGCTCAGACCTGCAGCCCCGGCCATGAGGAGCAACATAAACGTTCCAGCACCGGGCCCGTAGAACCCGTCGTAGAACCCAAGAAAGAACGCCACAAGTACGCAGACTATATATGTCCTCGTCGTTAGGGTATCCTTTGAGGCTCGTTCCTCCCTGAGCAAATCCTGACTCCTGAAGACGTACCAGGCTGTTACGGGCAATATCGCCAGCATAAGGAGCTTGAACGCATAATCACTGATGAGGAGTGCCGTCCTTGCTCCGAGTGATGAGCCTGTGAGCGCGAAGACTACACCTAATGCCGAGAGTTTCAGGGGCATGTAGCCGTCCCTCATGAATTTCGTGAAGGCTATTGATGTTCCCATTGCTGAACTGACTTTGTTTGTCCCTATGGCAAAATGTACGGGGAAACCTGAAATCATGAATGCAGGCAGGGTAATTAGTCCTCCGCCGCCTCCTATTGCGTCAATTACACCGCCTATGAAGATTAGCGGGCAAATGATAAAGAGCTGTGAGATTGTCCAGTCCATTTTGAGCTATCCTGTGATTATCCTGCTTCCCTTGATGAGGTAGTCCATCCCTGACCATACGGTTAATATCATCGCAACCCACATTAACGCCATTCCGCCCGGTATGTTCAGTATCAGCATCACAAGCGCGATTATCTGGCATACTGTCTTGAGTTTCCCGCCCTTTGAGGCCGCTATAACTACTCCTTCAGCCGCCGCAACAAGCCTCAAGCCCGTAACGATAAATTCACGCGTGATTATGACCATCACAATCCATGCCGGGAGCCTGCCCAGCTCAATCAGTGCAAGCATGGCCGCAATCACCAAGACTTTATCGGCGAGGGGGTCAATGAACTTGCCCAGCGTCGTAACCAGCTTATACTTCCGGGCTATCCACCCGTCGAATGCATCGGTGATTGACGCTATGATGAAGACCGTTGCCGCCAATGCATCACCCCAGCTCAGACCGGGAAGGCTTGAGGTTATCGGTGTGTCTATCCTCAATGACAGGAAGAGCAGTACCAACGGCGCAAGGAATACACGTATAAGGCTTAAGGTGTTTGGGACGTTGAAGATATTTGACTTCATTAATTTCACCTCCGGGAATATTGCCTGATTATAGACCTTTTAGCCAAGCCGTGAAAGTTCCTCCCATAACTCTTTTTGCTTTGCGTTCAAGTGCCGGGGAATTTCTACCCTCACCCTCACGAACATATCACCAAAAGTTCCGTCCCTTTTGGGCATTCCCTTACCCCTTAGCCTGAGCTTCTGGCCGTCCTGAATACCGGGAGGCATCTTCACCGCAACCTCACCTGTCAGAGTATTGACCGGGACATCACGCCCTAGCACTGCGTCATACACCGGGACTTTCACCTCACGCGTAAGGTCGTAGCCGTCAACCTCGTATTGCCCATTAGGCTCTATGTGTATCGTTATGTGGAGGTCGCCGCCACCGTCTGACTTGCCTTTTAGGGTTAGTTTAGTGCCCTCTGTGATGCCTTTGGGTATGTTCACGCTGAGGGTACGCTTCCCGATTTTGAGGCTGAACGTACCGCCCTTCACTGCCTCTTCAAGCGTCATGGTAAGGTCTGCCTCGCTGTCCCGTCTTACTGGCTGGCCTGACCTTCCGCCACCAAAAATGTCCCCGAAACCTCCGCCGCCGAATAACGTCTGGAAGAAATCGCTGAAGTCCCCGCCAAATTCTACGTGCTGATAGCCGCCACTTGAGCCCCAGCCCGGAGGAGGAGTAAAATCCTGTCCACCCTGCCAATTCATCCCTAATGTGTCGTATTTCTGTCGCTTCTCAGGGTCTTTCAGGACTTCATATGCCTCGTTTATCTCCTTGTATTTTTCTTCTGCTCCGGCTTCTTTGTTGATGTCAGGGTGATACTGTTTCGCTAATTTCCTGTAAGCCTTCTTTATTTCGTCAGTCTTTGCGTCCCTCGATACTCCCAAAATTTTATAGTAGTCCTTGTATTTCATCGTCAATAATTTTTCTCCCTTCTTGAATTTTACTGACTAATTTTAACCTTCACTGTCTATTTTGCAACTATGGGAAGGCAAAAAAAATCTCCCTCAGCCTCAAAGCCAAGGGAGAGATAATTACTTTAACGCCTCTTCTGCCAGAAAATCAATGCCGCCGAAATTCCGAGTAGTGCACCAAGTGAGGAACAGCCTCCGCCGCCGCCTCCTCCTCCGTCAGAACTGCCGCCATCGTTCCCGTAGGCCGGGGCATTAGCGGTTGTACGTCTTGCCGCCCACATCGTCCCGGAAATTGCGTTGTCGCTGTCCGAACCGTCAGGAACTACAAGGAGCCTTGAACCTGAGCTCCTCACCATCTGGGGCCCGGCATTCGCACCTGATGAGACGTTCGCCAAGAATGCATTAAGCTCAATGCTGAGGCCACGCCCGCCGTCTGCCTTCGACAACTTCAACGCCTCGTACATCCTGGCATCTGATGCACTCACTCCACCAGTTCCTATTACCGGGTATTTTCCGTTGACACCCTCAAAGTCAAGCCTCAACGTGCTGAACAATGCGTTATAGGCCGTGTCGCTCTCAAGGTCATTCATGCGGCTGTCGCTCATGTCGTAGCTGAGTATAGCCTTCAGTTCATCGCCGGTGAACGTCCAGTAGTACGTCATGGGGAGAAGGTCTCCTTTTTCCCGGCCATTAAGGATTATTTTCACCCCGCCGTTCTTCGCGGAAGTTATCCCGGTGTTTGAGTAGCTGCTTGACGTACTGAATGTCGGCTCACTGCTCCCGAATGAAGTTACCTGAGATGCTGAGGTGCTCCATATCCCGGAAAATGCACTCTGGAATGTCGATGAGGTTACCGCCGTGCTGTCAGCGTCAAGGAATGATACCGACATCTGATATTCATTCACGATTGTGTTCACGTAGTCCCTGAAGTAATTCTTGAAGCTCACTGATGACAAGTTCAGTATTCCCGTGTCGGTGTCCTCAGCGATTACGGCAGCCCTCGCAACGGCATATGTCCCGTCGTTCTTCACCGCCGCAGTCCTGACGGTGATATAGGCAGTTCCGTAGCCTGTTACGGTGTAATTTCCGTTCTGGTCGTACTTCAGGACACTAGTACCGGCTGGCTCAGTTCCCCAGACTACAGGCTCTTGACCCGTCGCGTTCCCACCGAATGCCCAGCGGTGATTAGTGTAGTTCACACGGGCTACAAGGCTAGCTGTCTGTCCAAGCCTGCGGAAATTGTTGGGAATGCCGCTCATCTCAATGCTGTCTATCGCGTAGCTCACGTCCCCGGATAAACGTCGGCGTGTCCTCTCTGCGTTGTCGTTGAAGCAAGCCCCAATGTCTATATCCATCTCTGAGGGCCACCTGTTACGGCCGCGCTCGTCGTACTGTATTGCGTAGTAGTAGCGTCTCTGCTCGTAGGGTATCGCGTTGGTTGCACAGTCAGTGTACGGAAGTCCGGCATCCTCACTCAGCATCAACGTCTGAAGCATCTTAGTGTGAACGTAGCCGGTTGTCGGAGGCTTTGAGCTGTCGCCTGGTACTCGGTTGTCAGCAAGTGCCGCACCATACCCGAAGAACGTAGCAGTGTCCCACGGGCTTAACGTTGAGCTCAGAGACTCACGGTCGCCATCACCGCCAACGTCATTAACCCAGCTTGTATTTGAGCCGCCTGTTCCGTAGGTGCCTATTCGGTTATAGCCCTGTGAATTTATCGTCCCGTTCTCCGACCAGATGTCAGCCCCACGATTTGCGTTGTTCCCGACAAGTATAGTTGCTGATATGTTCAGGGTGCTGCCTGATGACACATAGACACCGCCACCGTCCCCGTTGCCCATCGTGGTATTGCTGAGGGAGAACGTACAGCCTGCCATCGTTACGTTGCCGGCAATATGAAGCCCCCCGCCGAAACCGTCTGGCATTGAGTTAGCCGTGAACGTGCTGTTGTACACCGTGCTGTCTCCTGCACCTTGAGCCCGTTCGCTGTTGTTGAGGTAAAGACCGCCACCGAATGAGCCGCGTCCTCCCCTGTTTGCGTTGAACGTACAGCTTGAGATTTCGGCAAGGTTCACGTCAAGATACAATGCCCCGCCGTGCCTGCCTGAAGTGTTCTGCTCGAAGAATGAGCTTGCGATACGGAACACACCCAAATTCTGAGATACCCCGTGCTGTGAATACATTATTGCGCCGCCGTCTGATGCTGAGATATTCCCGTAGAAGTAGCACATATCCATCGAGACATTTCCGACAGCATACATTGCACCGCCTGCACCTGACGCAAGAACTGGCCGGTTTGAGTCGAACGTTGAGGTCGAAATTGAGGAGTATATTGCTCCTGAGCCGGTTATGTTCACTGCATTACCGCCATTGCCTGAACGGTTGTTCCTGAAGTATGTATTGCTGGCGTTCAGGATTGCACACCTCACTGCACCGCCCCTGTACTGGGCATCGTTGCTGTAGAACTTCACCTCATTCAACGTTACCGTGCCGCTGGAGAATATTGCACCGCCTCCGTCAGTTGCTGTAGTGCTCGTGCTGTGGTTCTCGTAGAAGTCGGAGCTGGTTACCGTTACGTTCCTTGCACGTACTGCCCCGCCCTGTGAGGCGTTCTGATTGCGTATCGTCGAGTTCTCCACCGTGATTTGAGCGTTGAGGTCAGTGTTGTCGTTGCTGCCTATCCCTGCGCTCACAAAGCCCCCTGAACGTCCGGCAGTGTTCGGGTCGGTTATGTTCAAGCCCCGGACGGTGATGTTTGCCGTTGCTGTGCAGACTGCCCCGCCGTTCCTGCTTGCTGAGTTCCCCATGTCGCCGCCAAAACGGTAATTGCTCGTCAAGGTTACTGCCGCTGTCCCGCCAATGAAGACAGCCCCACCATTTCCGGCCATGTCGCTGGTTATTCCCTCGATGCTTGTGTCATGGCTGGCTATGTTGTCGTTAAAGCTCAGTGTTCCGCCCGAACGCAGCCTTGTGATTGTGTCAGCCCAGACTGCCCCGCCGTTTCCGTTCTCCGTTGAGTTCCCGGTGAAGACCGCTGAGGACGCAAATACTGCCTGACCCTGCCGCGAAAGATACATTGCCCCGCCGTTACGTCTGGTGTGGTTCTCCGTGAACTCGGTCTCGCTTGATGTCCCGTTCACACGTAGGATTGCGTTTGCGTCGTTGCCGATGTAGATTGCCCCGCCGTCCCCGCTGGTTACGTAGTTTGAGCTGAACTCAGGGCTTCCCGTGAAGGTCAGTGCCCCGGTCATGTAGACAGCTCCACCGTAACCATTCCCGGAATAGTTCGAGCTGAATGAGACAGTGCCGCTCCCGGTGAAGTCAGTTCCTGATGTTCGGAGTAGATACATTGCGCCGCCACTTCCGGATGTGGCATAGTTCGACGAAAATACAGGGCTTCCCGAAAAGTTCAGGTTACCCGCCGAATATACAGCTCCACCGTTGCCCGTCTGTGTGTAGTTCCCGGTAAACCTCGCAGTGTCCGTGAACGTCAACGGGTTAGCGGCCGCTACGTTCTGGGTGAGGTAGAGTGCCCCGCCGCCTGAACGTGCATGATTGCGGGAGAATGACGTAGCACCTGCTATCTCGACCTCGCCGCCGTCAGCGTAGATTGCCCCGCCCTCGTCCGCACTGTTCTCCGTAAATGAGACCGCCGACAAGTCAACTTCACCGCCTGAAATGTATATTGCCCCGCCTTGTGCCCCTGATGAGTTCGTGGAGAAGGCAAAGCTCCCAAGCCCTAACGTCCCGCTACCTGACGAATATACCGCCCCGCCGTTCCCGTTAGAGCTGTTATTGCTGAATGACGCTCCTGATGCCCCGGTAATGCTGACAGTTCCGCCAGCCTTCGAGATTGCTCCGCCCCCGTTCACTGAGGTGTTCCCGCTGAATGTAGCTCCCGTTATGGTCAGTGAGCCCGATGATGAGACACTCACAGCACCCCCTGAACCAGCCGTTGACGCGTTGGACGTGAAGTTGCATGTACTGCCCAAGTTCACATTGCCGCCCGTTACGAGAAGTGCACCGCCATCACCTGCCGCAGTGTTGTGCGTGAACTCTAGGACGCTGTCAGTTGCCCTGATTATCGCTCCTGATGCATGGATTGCCCCGCCGCCTCGTACTGTTGAGGCCGCATTAGTCGAGCTGTTGTAGCTGAAGGTGTTTGTGCTGCTGATGGTGAGATTTCCGCCGGATGCATAGATTGCCCCGCCGTTGCCGGTTGCTGTGTTGCCGGTCGATGACGTTCCCCCGAAAGTGCAGGCCGTGATGCTCACATTGCCGCCCGTGATACTCAGTGCTCCGCCGTCCCCTGTCCATGAGTTCGACGTGAACGTTACCCCGTCAAGCGTCAGTGTTCCGCCCGTTGCTGATACTCCGCCGCCTACTCCCCCGCCGTTGAGGATGATGTTGCGGAGCGTCAGGTTTGTCGAGCCGCCAAGTACGAAATGACGGACACCAGATGTTGCCGTGATGCTGCTGTTCCGTATGGTTACCTCGTTCAATGAGCTGTAGGGGCTGACTGTGAAGTTTATCTGTTCGAACTCCGAGGCCGTTATGTTTTTCATCAACGTAACTGTTACCGGGCTCATAGGTGTACCTTCTGGAAGTCCCTCGTAGACGTAATCAAAGCTGCTTGAAGGAAAATCCGTGTAGTTACTGGATACGTAGTTGTCCCGGTCGGATGCAAAACTTAACGCATCGCTTAACTTGTTGAACGAATATGGAAGGTTGAACGTTACCTTGCCACGAACATCGCCTGAAGGGTTTTCAACAGCGTAGTTAAGAACAGCTCCTGTCCTGACATTAAGCTCTGCAGTTGTCGTTGCACCAAACGAGACACCCGCCATCATAACAGGGAGCATTAAGGCTAGAATGAGTACCCTGCTCCCCTTCTTCCTGACTGCAAGGAACACCGCCAAAATTCCCGCAAGCATGGCCGCAATCATGGGCGATATTGCCGCACAGCCCCCGCCGCCTCCGCCGCCTGATGTAGTGTTCCCGGAAGTGTTGTTGCCGTTTGCGCCGGTCTGCTCATAGTTCGGGTTGTTCTTCCAGCCTGCAGGGGCAATGAAGAATGTCATGTTCCACTTCGCATCGTTATTGCCGTCCCGTATGATGATGTAGCTGTTCTGCTGGGCTACCGAGTCATCAGATACTATGCTGAGTTCCGGCCTCACACCGTCCCTTGTGCCGTTCATGAGCATCGCAATAAAGCTCACTGTGATTAGGCCGCTGTAGTTGTCATCGGTAACACGTCCGCGGTTCTCGTCAAAGAATACCTTGACCAGCTCCTCATAGCGTCCCTTGTCCTTGAGCTCCTGCGTCAAGTTCCAGATGTTGTCCTCGCCGTTCGTTGTCGTCATAAGGTAGAGGTCGTAGTTGTTCGCGAATATCGAGGTTATATCCCCGGTATCGCGCCATGCCTTCATCAGGGTGTTCAGCCATGAACTGTCGCTTACCATCGTTATGGGAATGTTGAACGTTATGTGAAGTGGGAATACTCCCTCAGTTGATGAGCCCCTGAAACCTGAAGGTATGTTCTGGTCTATCGTGAAGTAGTGGGTTACGTCATCACGGACAACCTCACGCTTCACTGACCCGGCGGAGAATATCTGTGTCTCAGGCGGTGCTACTTCAGATGCCGTTGACTTGGTTACACGCTTTATGTCATCGTAGAACGTCCGGCTTGCTGGTCTTGGCTGGTAGGCCGTAACCTCGAACAGGTTAAACCGTCCTTCTGATGCCGGATAGGTGTACGTCTCGCCCAATCTCTTCCCGAAAATTATCCTGTGGTTCAGCGTAAGGCCATATTCTCCGGGATATACCGGGTCAACAGCATACAGATGCAACGGGGTCTTGTTCTGTTCGTTGATGTTGTAGCGTCTCCTGTAGACCGTAACCAGTCCGGGGGCTATGTTGCTCGCAGGGTCAAGCTGGAATGAACTCTCAATGTTGGTCGTCCCCTGTGGCCGGAATATGTCGAACTTCCACGTGTCAGGCGTTACAGCTCCCCCCGTACTGTCTGGATAGCGCGCCGCATAACGTATTGATGTGTTGTTGGCGACCTCAGTCGTGAGGTTGTAGTCTATCCTCATGTTGTCGGTGTTCAGGTCATCAACCGGGATAAACACCCACTGTGATTTTTCGGTGGTCTTGTTCTGGGTCATGTCCCACGTGTCGCGGTTGTAGGCTATGATGTTCCCCTCAATCCCTGAACTGTCCCGGAGCGTCATCCTCACCGTTAAAGGCTTGTCCCTTGCTGTCCCGTTGTAGACGTTCGAGATGACCATAGGCCGGGGTATTCCCTGAGAGGGAGTGCTTCCGGGTATCTGGTTGAAGTAGAATGACTGTATCACTGTGTCGTACATGTTCCTGTTGCGTTCACGGCCTATCGCAAAACTGTAGTTCCTCCAGAGCGCGCTGTAGTACGTCTTTCCTGACGGCTGACCTCCTGATGTCTTGACCGCTGAATATGGCGTGTCGTACTCATTCACGATTGTGTTCACGCCCAAGTTTGAGCCCGTTACGTCCCATGACATATTAGGTGAGCCGAAATTCATCGCAAACTCCCCGTAACCTTCAGCCAAGACAATAAACAGCGTGTGAATGTTCCTGCTTGCTGTCCCGGTTGTCGGTGTGCCATTGAGGACGTTCAAGATTGCATCGTTTGGGTCTGAGAGAAGGTCGCCGGAAATGTCGAGAGCCTCACTGCCAGGACCTCCGAATGTATCCGCCGCATCTGTGATAATCATCCATTGCGGGGATTTGCCGTTTCCCAGAAGGTCATCAAAATTGTATTCAGCATATGACCTCCCGGATAACATGAAAAAAACCGCTAAGACTACCGCGGCACTAAGATAACGCTTCAAATCCTTAACCTCCCGTAAAATTTTCGTCATAACATAATATCACCTTTCACGAGACCTTGTAGGTCTGTGTCCCCTTGTTCCACGGCGTTCCGAACTTGCGGCACTCCCTGACGTTCCAGAACGCTGGGCTCTCCTTGTGGCTCGTGATGACTTCCGGCTGTCTTCCTGCTCCTCCGGCACTCCCTGAACTTCACCGGCATCTTCACGGTTCAGCTCCTCATCTGTCGGTATGGGCTTCACTTCGGGCTCAGGCTTCTTCACCGGCTTGTAGGGCTTCCAGTTCATCGAGGCAGTAATCATAGTGAGGCACTTCATGGGATTTTCACGGACATAACGGGAAAAGCAGCCCTCAATTTTCCGCGAGAACTCCGAATATTTAGCGTCCTCAAGAATGAATGAGAGCTCATCAAGCAATATCATAGCCACAGCATTAACCGAAGGAAGTGAATTAATATCCTCACAGGTCTTCAGCCTATAAGGCAGGAACTCAACCCCTGAAGTCTCGTACAACCCGCCGTTTTGGGCATCACCAAACTTCTCCATGAGAATATCTGCAAGTTCACGTGATAGTTCGAGCCATTCACTGAGCTGTTTTTCGCCAACGTTGAAGTGCTTTGAGGCTTTCCAGAGCTCAACGACTGCCCACAGGAAATATACATAGTCTTCAGCCTGAGCATCAACCCCGGATTTCCCGGCAACCCATCGCCGCCGCCATGTTCCCGATTTGTCCCGGAAGGTCTTACGGATGAACAGTGCAGGACGTTCGGCCATGTCGAGCCATTCGCGCTGGTTGAATGAGACTGAGGCACCAGCAAGGGCAGCAATCATGAGGCCGTTCCAGCCCATGAGCACCTTGCCGTCATACTTGAGGGGGCATCTCATGTCTCGGGCATCAAGCAATAACTTCCGGCACTGCGCAAGCCTTGAGGCAACTTCAGCACCCTTCAGGCCGTAACGCCGGGCAAGCTCCGTAACTGTCGAGGCTTCATACAGAATATTGAGGCTCATCTGTGAACCGGCAATCTCGCTCCCGAAGTTCCCGGACGGCAGGACTGCATAGGCTGAACAGAACAATGACGCGTCGCCTTCCGGGAGTACTGCCCGGATTTCGTCCTCGTTCCAGAGATAATAGCGTCCCTCACCTTGAGGAGTGTCGCCGTCTATCGCTGACCTGAAACCCTGTGAGAATGATGCATCATCCGTGAAGTCGTGTATCACAGAGTGGATTATGTCCTCAGCCAGTAACCGGGGAAATGTCCCGCCCTGCTTTGCGTTGAGACGTGAGGCCGTCATAAGCATCATTGCCTGTTCCGGGAGCAGCTTCTCGAAATGCGGCACTATCCACTGCTCATCAATGCTGTAACGTGAGAACCCCCCGCCTAAATGGTCATGAATGCCGCCCCGCCACATCCTGCGTAAAGTTATGTCGGTCATCGTCCCGGCATCGGACTTGTCCCGCTCCGAGATGAACGGAGTATCCTGAAGGAACATGAGCTTGTTGTACTCCGGGAATTTCGGCGAACCACCAAAACCTCCCCAGCGTACGTCAAAGATGCGTCTTGTGTCGTCAATCGCAACGTTCATCACATGCCTTCCCACATGGCCGCCTGACCTGATACCGCCAAGAACATTAAGGCGTTCACGGACTGAGGCATCAAGAGTTGCGGCGAAACGCTCAACATCCCCCCGTTGCATGTGCCAGAGCCACCTTATGCGCGGAAGAATTGACGTTATCCCCGGCATTTGCCCGGTCGTCCGCTTGGGCAGCCATGTAGTGCAGAAAAACGGCTTGCCTTCGGGCGTGAGAAAGATATTCAGCGGCCACCCGGCACTTCCGTTCTGAACACGGCATATCTCCATCAACAAGTTATCCAGGTCCGGGCGTTCCTCACGGTCAACAAGGACAGGAATGCAGGCATCGTTGAGCATCCCGGCAACTTCGGCATCACTGAAACAATCCCTGCCCATTACGTGGCACCAGTGCTCCGACGAATACCCTACTGACACGAACAGCGGCCTGTCCTCACTCCGGGCTAGCCTGAATGCCTCTTCACCCCATGACTGCCAGCCTACAGGGTCATTTGCCCGCGACAACAAATACGGACTGAGCTCACCTGCAAGCCTGTTGACGGGAATGTATGCACTCTTTGGCCTTGAGGTCGTCCCGTGAACTTGCGGGGAATATGTCTCCTCGCTGTATTCACCATAGGCTGAAAGCGGCCCAAGCTCCCGCATAAATCCGTTAGTCAGCGGCATTCTCGTTTTCCGTTATGGCTATGAGCTCGCTCAATGTGTCTATTACCCGCCATGCACCTAACGCCACAAAATCATCACGGGTAAAAATCCCCTTAGTGATGCCAATTCCCCGGACATGCGCGCCGATTGCCGTCATTATGTCGAGGTCTGAATCACCAATGTAGACTGTCTCGTCAGGCTTCACGTCCATGTGAGACATGAGGGCGTTCATCATGTCAGGTGCGGGCTTGTAGGGCATCTTCCCGAACGGCTCAAGTGCACCGACGATAGCATCAAACAGGACATCAAGGCCGGTGTTCTTCAGGACAGATGAAGGGCGTTCACGGTTCGAGAGGACGGCTGTCTTTATGCCCATGTTACGGAGTGCATTCATGACCGGGATTGTGTCAGGGTACGGACGAATTAGCTCGCGCTCAAATCCGGCGATACGTTCCCGGTAGAGCCTCACCCATTCAGGCCGGTACTCACCAAGCAAACCCTCACAGAATGCAGGTATCGGGTCGGCAATATGCTTCATGGTGAGTTCATGGCTGACAGGCGGCAGTCCTTCATGCTCGGCTACATAGTTGAACCCGGCCATGATTGCATAGCTTGAGTCAACTATGGTCATGTCGTGGTCAAATACCATCAGCCTGACCATGATTAACGCCTCAAGTTGTTGCCCATGTTCCTGAGCATGTCGTTACGGCTCTGGGTGTTCTGCTGGCTCTCAATTCCGGGAGCTGACCAGTAATTTCGGGCATGTGTCGAAATCGTACTTATCCAGTTTATCCCGAACATCTCCAGAATCATCGTTACACCCAAGAATACCCACACCAGCACCGCAAGAACAGCTATAATCCTGAAACTGGCTGATATTGTCCTGTCTGCTGCCTGCTCAAGCTGTTTCACTTCACGTTCAGCCTGTGCCTTCTCCTCACGGGTCGCTAAATCTTTCTCGTGCCGACGAATGCTGAATATCCGCCACAAATTAGCACCGCCTTGTGCCCACTGGTAGAGCCCGAAAAGAAATATCGTTGCACCAATAAATCCCAACAATAACGCCATGAACTAACACCGTTACAGAAGACTTATAAGAAGTTATCAGCTAACTTTTCTGCTTCTTTCCTCATTCATCGCGTTCGTGTTCACGGTACTACTGCTACTTACGGGTTGAATAACGCTCCAGAGGCTTTGCTACGTAGTGCGCGTAGCTTTTCCCGATTAACGTATCGGTATGAATTTTCATTCTCCCATAGTGATACAAGTTTATGCTGGCGTTCTTGTCCCGGTCTATTACAGCCCCGCAGTGCCTACATGTATATATCCTGTCTGACAGCTTCAGGTTATTCTTCTTGTGCCCGCAGAATGAACATAGCTTGCTTGATGCATAAAATCTGTCTGCTGTGATAAATCTTATGCCGTGCCAGTCGCATTTATACCGCATTATTCTGATGAACTCCGCGAATTCCTGCTCCTGTATGGCCTTTGCCAGATGCTTGTTCTTCATCATTCCTGACACATTCAAGTCCTCCATGACTATGAAACTTGGTTCTCGCTTCACTATCTCAGAAGTCGCATGATGAATGTAGTTAGTCCTGATGTTCGTTAATCGGTGGGTTAATCGTAAAAGTTGCTTTTCACTCCTTATAATGTTACGTGTCTTCTGGTAACTTTCTCCTTTCTTGTTCTTCTCGTATTTCCGTGAGATTTTACGCTGTAACCTGCGCCGTTTCTTCTTCAGCCGTCTCACACGACCTGTTTTGTTAATATTCCTGTAGACATGGCCGGAACTGCATACCGCCAAGTCCTTAATGCCTAAGTCAATTCCTATGCCGTCATTAATGGGGGGGATTGGTTCAGGAGCTTCAATATCAATTCCGACGGTAAGAAACCAATTCAGCCCATTAAAACTAATCCGCGGATTATAATATTTCGCATCTGTCGGGATTTGGTCATGTTCTGCAAGCCCGACCCAGTTTATGCATTGCCGGGGCTTCCTTTTGCTCAGGGCTATACTTTCTAATTTTGCATGTGTCCCAGTAAACTTTATCTTTCCTGAATCAATATAAAAAGCTGGCTTGTCATGCTTCCGGCTCTTGTATCTTGGATGCTTGGCTAATCCGTTGAAGAACTTGTGATAAGCGTTTACTGCATCTTTGACTGCCTGCTTGCATACATTGTTGCTTATCGTGTAAAGCCACTGATTATCTGGCTCATTCTTGAACTGTGTAAAAAGCCTGCGAAGTTCATAATCTGACAGGAATTTTCCCCCCGCGTCATAATTCTTCTGTTCTTGCTCTAATGCCCAATTGTAGGCAAATCTTGCTGTCCCGGCAAAACGGAATAACCGCGTCCTTTGCTTGTTATTCGGGATTAACATTACCCGAATTGTCTTTAACATTTTCTCACCTCCTTTTTGCTGATTATATTATAAGGCAGTGAGGAAACAACTTTTTACCGTTATAGCTCCCTTTTAGTCATTAAGTGATATTATAGCTCAATCATGAAAAATTTATCCCAGTATCTAGCAGTAATAGCCGGTCTTGGAGCTTGGGGAAATCCTGAACATGTCAGCCCCTCCGTCATTGAGGCCGCCAAAAATTCCGGGATGCTCATAGTTCCGCGCGCTGACCCCCAAATTCCGGGACTGGCAGAAAATCTCACAGCCTCACTCATTCCGGGAAAGATACTCACTCCTCTTCACTTCCCCATGACCCGAAACACCTCACTGAGAGACAGCATCATACTATCTCAGCTCAGAGCACTTAAGCCAAAACTTGAACAGGCCGGTAAAATCTTCTTCCCTGTGATTGGTGATGCCACACTCTACTCAACAGGTCAATATTTCCTTGAGGCTTTGAGGAAGGTCATTTCACCCGTTGAGGCACGGTTCATCCCCGGAATTTCTGCTCATTCACTCGCCGCAAGTGTCGCACGTCAGTTCTTGGCCTCTGATGACGAAATCATGACCATCATCCCCGGAACTTCAAGCCCCGATAAAATCCGCAATGCCCTCAATTCCTGCGACTGTGCCGCTATCTATAAGCCCTCAGCACTCAAGGAGCTTCCCCCGGAATTATCCCAGTTCTCACGGATTATCAGGGTTGATTTCGCAGGAGACCCCCAACGTCAGCGCATCTATGAGGGACTTGACGCAGTGATGAGCTCTGAGATGCCTTATATGAGCGTGCTCTTGTTGTGGCGGTGATTTTGATTTTTCACAGCCTTGACGTATCATTACACCCATCATGAACGGTGAAGTAAATATTTTCTCAGCCAGTAAGAATTTAGCCGCCATACTCTCAGGCATGGAACACCCTTCAGGGCTCAAGGTCAACGTGCGCACAATCAAGCCCGGAAATTCTCACGTACCTTCAGGCGGGGGGGTAAATGTCCTCATCGTGAAGAACCTCCCGGAAATCCCGGCTCCCGGCGCAAAATATATACTCTGCACAAAATCCCCCGAACTACTCACTGCACAATCACTGGAGAAAATCTATGGCCTTTGGCCTGAGCCACTTACACCTTCACTGGTCAGGTTTCTTGCTGGAAATTTGCTCGAACGCCTGAAATCAGAGCTTGAGACCACTACGGAGGCAATCGAGCACCAGAAACGTATAACCGAAATGGCCCGGCAGGACTACCTCACCGGGCTGGCCACAAGATGGTACCTCAACGAATACATCATGAAGAATCAGGCTGAACGGAACGTTACCTGTATCTATTTCGACCTCGACCACTTCAAGCAGGTAAACGACACATACGGTCATCAGGCAGGAGACCGGGCACTTGCCGCAACCGCTGAGATGATGCAGCAGGACTTCACGGACGGCTTCTGCGCAAGAATGGGCGGTGATGAGTTCATGATTGTCCTTTTGGGACAGCGCGAGGCTCTTGACGTTGAACGCAAGGTTGAAGGCTTCATGGCCGCGCTCCTTGAGTATTACGCAGGGACTAAGACAATGAGGGCTC
This sequence comes from Synergistaceae bacterium, assembly GCA_017405525.1. GTDB lineage: Bacteria > Synergistota > Synergistia > Synergistales > Aminobacteriaceae > JAFUXM01. The sequence continues at coordinate 36,228 of JAFRAH010000010.1, read as the reverse complement.
TTAGTGTTTCGGCAGGGATTGCACAGAAAGTTCACGGCGACGAAAAAACTATTGACCGCCTGATTCGTGAAAGCGATATTGCGTTGTATGAGGCCAAAAAATCAGGTCGTGCCTGCTGTAAGGTCTATACCCCCGAAATGGAGAACTCAAGGGACGATAACGAGGCAGTCAGGAGCTATTACCTCGTCGACTATGAGAACGTAAAGAGTTCCGGGCTCAATGGCATTCACAGGCTTGATGACACCTGCAACGTCTGCATATTCTACAGCCGTAATGCCGACAGAATTTCTACGGAGCTCAACCTTCACCTCAAGGAGAGCCGCGCTAATATCACCTACCATCACGTCGAGGTTGGCCAGAAAAACGCACTGGACTTTCAGCTTTCTTCATATCTCGGAGAACTAATCACCGAAAATTCAGGGACTGAGGCAAAATATTTCATCGTCTCAAAAGATAACGGGTTCACAAGCCTGATTTCATTCTGGAAGGGAAAAAATATCACCGTTGAGATTTTGGCGGACGTTTCAGGAACTAAGTCAACCCAAGATACTGAGGACATGGCCGGGAAAATTGCCGAACTCACTGGTGAAACTGAAGATGCCACGAAAATTGCCGGGATAATCACAAGTTCCAGAACAAAAACTGAAATCAATACTGCCCTCCTGAAAACATATAAAGACAGTTCAAGGGCAGGAGAGATTTACAGAGCCATAAAACCACTACTTCAACACAAGCGAGGTCATTAATTCATGACATTGTTGCTTCGTACAGCGTTTGCACTTTCCGCAGGGCTACTCATGACACGAGCCTTCAAGTACACCGTAGGCAGGAAGGGCATAATGTTTCCTGATGTTACGTCGTTCCTCATTGCCGGGGTTCTCGTTGGGCCCTATGTACTGGGACGTTTCGGGATTGGCTTCACCTCACCTGAAGAGCTCTCAGGTGTCGGAATACTCTCGAATATTGCGTTAGGGTTCATAGCGTTCGACATTGGGAGTGAGTTCCGTGCCGCAAGCCTAAAGGAAATGGGACGTTCAGCACTCTTCATCGGGGTCTTTCAGGCTTTGATGGCTGCAATCCTCGTTGACGGGGCATTAATCCTCCTGAGCTATTGGGACGTTCTGCCACTTCCGGCGGCTGTGGTTCTCGGAGCGATTGCCTCAGCTACTGCACCAGCGGCTACGTTGATGGTCGTCCGGCAGTTCAAGGCTAAGGGCCCGGTTACTGACTTGCTCCTCCCGATTGTCGCTCTCGATGACGCGGCGGGTCTGGTGATTTTTGCGGTCTCTATGGGAATTTCTCAGGCCATGATTGGCGGGGCGGTCAATATCGTATCGGTCGCCATTAACCCCCTAATCGAGATAGTGAGCTCACTGGTTCTTGGGGCAGTAATGGGCTGGGTCCTGACGATGCTCGAAAAACTCTTCCTCTCTAACTCTAACAGGCTCTCTATGACTATCTCCTTTGTCCTCATGACTATAGCCTTGTCTTCCGGGCAGTTCCATATAGGGGGCGTTAGGGTAGCCTTCTCGTCATTGCTGGTCTGTATGACGCTCGGAACTGCTTTCTGCAACATGTGCGACTATTCGGCTGACATCATGGCACGTTCTCAGAGATGGTCAGCACCGCTATATGCCGTCTTCTTCGTGCTCTCAGGTGCAAGGCTTGAACTCTCAGTGATGGGTGATGCCTCAGTTATGATTGTGGGGATGGTGTATATTCTGGTTCGTTGCGCGGGAAAATATTTAGGGGCATCCGTCAGCTCGGCAATGATGAACTGTTCCCCCAATGTCAGGAAGTATCTGGGCGTTACGCTGTTCCCGCAGGCTGGCGTTGCGCTGGGTATGGTGGTGAGTGCTCAGGCATTGGGCGGCGAGATTGGAGGGCTGATACGCAACATAATACTCTTCAGCGTCTTGGTGTATGAGCTTGTGGGGCCAATGATGACGAGAATGGCACTGACTGCGGCAGGCGAGATTGAGGCTAAGAAACCCGAACATGTCCAGCGTGCAAGGTTTTCACGTGGTTAGTGCTATGGGGTATAATTGCCGGAAAATTACCACAAGGAGACAGCAATAATGACAATCCCCAGCGACATAGAAATAGCCCAGTCAGCTAACCCAAAGCCAATAATCGAGGTGGCTTCCGGCTTGGGCATCTCAGAAGAAGAACTAGAGCTTTACGGACGCTGCAAGGCCAAAATTTCCCCGTCAGTCATGAAACGCCTGAAGGACAAACCCGACGGAAAACTAATACTCGTTACGGCAATAACCCCAACCCCGGCAGGTGAGGGAAAAACCACAACCACCGTCGGACTTACTGACGGCCTCCGAAAAATCGGCAAAAACGCAATGGCTGCTCTTCGTGAACCGTCATTAGGGCCATCGTTCGGGCTTAAAGGCGGCGCGGCAGGAGGCGGCTATGCTCAGGTTATCCCTATGGAGGACATAAACCTTCACTTCACCGGCGACCTTCACGCAATCACTACAGCACATAACCTTTGCGCGGCCATGCTCGACAATCACATTCAGCAGGGCAACGAGCTCAACATTGACCCTCGTCGTGTGGTGTTCCGGCGGGTTATGGACCTGAACGAGCGGGCATTACGGAACATCGTTATCGGTCTTGGAGGAAAAGCTAACGGTGTCCCCCGTGAGTCAGGCTTCGACATAACAGTTGCCTCTGAGGTCATGGCCATTCTCTGCCTCTCGCTCGACTTGATGGACTTGAAGGCTCGGTTTGGCCGTATGGTTCTGGCCTATACCTACGACGGAAAACCCGTTACTGCCCAAGACATCGGTGCGGCGGGCTCAATGGCAGTACTCATGAAGGACGCAATAAAGCCCAACCTTGTCCAGACATTGGAGGGAAGTCCTGTGTTCATTCACGGCGGCCCTTTCGCGAACATTGCTCACGGGTGCAACTCAGTTCAGGCTACAAGACTAGGCTTGAAGTGTGCTGACTACCTCGTAACTGAGGCAGGCTTCGGCGCAGATTTGGGGGCTGAGAAGTTCCTCGACATTAAGTGCCGCGTTGCAGGGCTGAAACCTGATGCTGTCGTCGTCGTGGCTACTGTGAGAGCACTCAAGATGCATGGAGGGCTCAGCAAATCCGAACTCGCAACTGAAGACCTCAATGCACTAGAGGCCGGTATCCCCAACCTCATCAAGCACATCGAGAACATCCAGAAATACGGACTTCCTGTTGTCGTGGCAATTAACCGGGTCCCTGCTGACACTGAGGCTGAACTGGCACTTGTCGCCCGGAAATGTCAGGAGCTCGGCGCGTCGTTCGCTTTGTCCGAAGTCTGGGAGAAAGGCGGTAATGGCGGCATGGAGCTTGCCCGGAAAGTCATCGGGGCCTGCGAAAAACCTTCAAGTTTCAGGCCAATCTATGACGCATCACTTCCACCCAAAGAGAAAATGAACATCATTGCCCGCGAAATTTACGGGGCTGACGGTGTCGACTTCACACCACAGGCCGAGAAGGACCTTGCGCAAATTCACGCTCTCGGTAAAGATGACCTCCTCGTCTGCATGGCCAAAACCCAATACTCACTCTCGGATGACCCCGCGAAAATTGGCAGACCCGAAGGCTTCAGGATTACCGTCCGTGAAGTCAGGCTCTCTGCAGGTGCCGGGTTCCTCGTTGCGGTTACTGGTGAGATTATGACGATGCCGGGGCTTCCGAAAAAACCGGCCGCTCTGAATATCGACATTGACGCTGACGGAAAAATTAGGGGGCTGTTCTAGAATGGCTGAAAAGTTACTGATGAAGGAAACTTGCGCTGACTTCTCCCGGCTTCTCGGCTCAAGAGTAACTATGCCCGGTGGCGGGGCGGCTTCTGCACTCGTTGCCGCTCTGGGGGCTTCTCTCTGTGAGATGGCCGCTAACTTCACCGTCGGCAATAAACGCTATCTTGACGTTGAGCCCGAAATGAAGGATATAGTCTCACGTTCGGAGAAATTGAGGGTACGGCTTCTTGAGCTCGCTGATGAGGACGCTAAGGCATTCCCGGAACTCTCGGCCGCATGGAAACTCCCAAAAGACTACCCTGACCGCAAGGCTGTCTTTGAGCGGGCCGCACTCAACGCCTGCAAAGCTCCCGTCGAAATGGTCAAGTGCTGTTGTGAGGCTATTGACCTCCTCGCTGTCGTCATGGAGAAAGGCAACGTCATGCTCATCTCCGACGTTGGCTGTGGGGTGTTGCTCTGTGAGGCCGCCATGAATGCCGCCGCTATGAACGTCTACATTAACGCCGGAAGCCTCAAGGACTGTCAGGAGGCACGGGACATTGAGACCGAGATTGATACCCTGCTTGCTGAGTACCTCGTAAAATCCGATGACATTTCAGGGAAAATCACCATCATTGTCAGGAGGGTCTGAGACATGGCCGAAATCCTCAAGGGTGCTCCTGTTGCCACCACCATAACCGATAACCTCAAGGCACGAGCTGATGCCCTGAAAGAGCGCGGAATAATCCCGAAACTTAAACTTCTTAGAGTTGGGGATAAGCCCGAAGATTTGAGCTACGAGAAGAGCATCATGAAACGCTGCGAGAAAATCGGCATCATCATAGACCGCATATTGTACCCCGGCGGCCATAATGTCGACATGAACGAAGTCATCAGCCGCATAAAATCCCATGTCCGCGAAATTAACGGCGATAATTCAGTTCATGGCTGTATGATGTTCCGCCCCGCTGAGTACAGGGACTACGAACAGACCGCCTCAGAATACCTTAACCCCGAAAAAGATACCGACTGCATGACCACCTCATCACTTGCAGGGGTCTTCACGGGTTCAGGAAACGGCTTCCCTCCTTGCACCGCTCAAGCCTGCATTGAGCTGCTCGACTATTACGGCGTTGAACTTGAGGGGAAGAATGTTGCTGTTGTCGGCCGGAGCCTCGTTATTGGCCGCCCGGTCTCAATGCTCCTCATGAACAGGAACGCCACAGTAACCATGTGCCACTCCCGGACCCGAAACCTCCCAGAAATCTGCAGGAACTCAGACATTATCATTGCCGCAATCGGACGCGCTGGCTTCATTGATGCATCGTTCATGTCGCCGGGTCAAGTTATCGTTGACGTGGGGATTAACCTTGACGCTGAAGGAAGGCTTTGCGGTGATGTGAACTTCACGGACGCTGAACGTATCGTCAAGGCAGTAACACCAGTTCCGGGCGGCGTGGGGGCAGTAACTACGGCGGTTCTGGCAAAACACGTAATCGAGGCCGCCGAAAGAAAGTAACACAAAAAACCCCCGGCAATCACAACCGGGGGCTAATCTTATGCCGAAAGTGAGAGAAGATTCCTGTATATCGGGTATGGCCAAATATCTGCGGCTATCGTCAATTCTGCGGCATCACACTTAGCACGTATACCCTCCATCAATGGGATAACCTCACCTGTCAGAAAATCCGAACGTTCTCGCGCATTCATTCCCGACAATCTGCCTTTGAGCTCATAGAGTGCATTTGCGTCATGTATCAGCGCATTCTTGGCCCGGCCCAAACCTCCCACATAATCACGCCATGGGGTCATGTCCCCAAAATCAACGTCCTCAAAGTAGAGCATTGAGTTACGTTCAAGAGTGAGCTGCTTCGAGATTGCAGGCAATACTCCCTCCCATAACATGTCATAGAGCACCGCCGCCTCAACCTCAAGTCCTGTCGCGAACTTCTCCATCCTCACAGCGTGAAGGTTCTCCAGTTCATGAGCCCGGTAAACTCCCAGTGCCTCAAGCATTTCCTTGTTCTCTGGCTTCATCGCTAGGTCTATCCTGTCGGGCATCGTCTCTGCCTCAATCAAGCCTCTGTTCCGGGCTTCCTCGTGCCATTCGGGAGTGTATGCATCACCCTCAAAGAGTACGTTGCTGCCCTGACGGAATGCCTCTCGTGCCGCATCCAGTGCCGCATCTATCGGGTCTTTGCCTTCGGTGATTTTGGCCTCTGCCATCCCGGTAACCTGCTCAATTCCCCATGCCCACAGGCTCGCAAACATGGTAACTGGCAATGCTATACTCTGGCTTGCACCGGGGGCACGGAACTCGAACTTGTCCCCGGTAAAAGCAACTGGTGATGTCCTGTTCCTGTCGCTGTCGAATGGGATTATGTCGGGGAGCTTCGCCAGTCCCAAGTCCATAACTCCCTTTTCGGGCAATGACACGTCCGAACTGTCAAGCCTGCGTATCAGGTCAGTGAGTGCTGAGCCGAGATATACACTGATGATTGACGGAGGAGCTTCATGGCCGCCAAGACGGAACAAATTTCCTGATGTCGCTATCGAGAACTGAAGGAGGCTGTGGAACTTCGACACACCCAAGACTACAGCAGACAAGAACGCAAGGAATATCACGTTCCTTCTGTGGGAATGCGAGGGCTTGAGGAGGTTCCGGCCTTCACTGTCAACTAGGGACATGTTCGTGTGCTTGCCTGAGCCGTTCATCCCGGAAAATGGCTTCTCATGGAATAACAGCCTCAGTTCATGCTTCCGGGCTAACTTCCTCATCGTCTCCATGAGTATTTGGTTTTGGTCGCAGGCACGGTTCGCGTCAGAGTAGAGATGCGCAAACTCAAACTGACACCGTGCAACCTCATTATGCCGCGCAAGTACCGACACTCCCAAACGTGCAAGGTCCCGTTCAACGTCCTCCATGTACCGCAACACCCGGCCATGTATCGCACCCATGTAGTGATGGTCCAGCTTCTGGTCTTTGGCTGGCTGAGCTCCGATTAGCGTCCTCCCGCAAAAACGTATATCCGGCCTTAACTGGGCTCTTGGACGGTCAAGAAGGAAATATTCCTGTTCTGCACCTACCGTCATCTTGACGCTCTTTATGCCGCGCTGTCCTAGTGTCTTCAGGAGCCTCAATGCACGGCCTTCAACGGCATCAAGTGCCCGTAACATTGGGGTCTTGAGGTCCAGGGGGGTGCCGTCAAACGACAGGAACACCGACGGAATGAACAGTGTACCGCCTTTCAGGGTCTTGACGATGAACGCAGGGCTTGAGATGTCCCATGCCGAATAGCCACGTGCCTCAAACGTTGACCTTGTCCCGGCACTGGGGAAACTCGACGCGTCAGGTTCACCTTGTGCGAGATGATGGCCGCGAAATACTTCTATAGGGTTGCCCTCATTGTCCGACATGGTGAATGCCTGGTGCTTCTCGGCTGTGAGCTCGGTCTGCGGCTGAAACCAATGCGCCCAGTGTGTCGCTCCCTTCGAGACTGCCCAGTCCTTCATTGCGGCGGCTACTATGTCGGCGGCTTCAGGGGTTAATCTCTGCCTGCCCTCCATAGCCTCGATGACTTGGGCGTAAATGTCAGGGTTAAGTTTCTCCCTCATAACCCTGCGGTCAAAGAGCATTGACCCGAAAATCTCATGAACTGGCTGATAATCCATTAAGCAAGTCTCCTTTCATGAACAAGCAGTAAATATCGCTAAAACTATGCTTAATCCGTAAGGTATTCTAGCTCACAGGTATAATCATGTCAATTTATGCAGGCATAACAAAAAACCCCCGGACGTTTGCCCGGAGGTCCTCTCTCAATCTATCCTATGCGCTAAGGGGTATCTCTGTCTCTGTTGTCGTTACGAGCTTCGCACTCTTCGCCGTTACGGGAGCGTTCTCGAATACCGCATTGTTCGTGATTATACCGTTCACCAGTGCCCTTACGTCTGATGCTTCCGCCGCACTGTCCGCATAGTTGAACGTGAACGATACCGCTCCACCGCTTGCGTTGTCGTACGTGAGCACTAACTTTGTTCCTGCCGCCATGTTCTCACCTCCCTTCATGGCCTCAATTCCTGATTATGCCGCCGTTATCGTGCTGGTTCTGACTTCCTCGACCGAGTAGACCGTTTTCGTCAGGCATGGGGCTAACAGCTGGGAGATTGCGTAGACCTTGCCCGCGTCGTAACCTGTGAGGCTCATCGTACCAAGTCCGAGACTTACTGTCTTGACGTTCCCAGAACTATCGGTGCCGTTGTTGAGGTTTACACGGGCTGATATTTTCGTGAGTGTCGTTGCCATTTTTGCGTCATCTCCTTTCTTTATGTTGTCCTTGCCGCGCGACAATGATATTATACGGCATAAATGATTTCTGTCAAGCACTAAGTTGCGAAAAAATACCGCCCGGTTTGAATTTCCCGGACGGCTTTATTTTGGGGGGTATTGATGGCTTCTGAGTTAGGCCAGAAATTCCTTAGCGATAAACAGGGCTGATAGTATCACCATCAAGAATGATATATCCTTGAACTTCCCGGTCAGTATCTTGATTGCAACGTAGGAGACTATCGCGAACTCAATTCCTACCGCAATACTGTAGGCTAGCGGCATCATGAAGAACCCCAGCAATGAGGGGATAAGTTCTGTCCAGTCGTCAAAGTTCAAATCCCGGAGGCTAATCATCATGTAGATACCGACAATTATGAGTGCCGGAGCTGTCGCATATGCCGGAACAATCCCAACAAGCGGCGTGAAGAATACTGCCCCCACAAACAGCAGTCCCGTAACTATTGCCGTCAACCCTGTACGTCCACCCTGAGCTACTCCCGCTGAGCTCTCGACATAACTCGTTACCGTTGATGTTCCCATTGCCGCACCCGCCATCGTCGCCAATGCATCGGCCATTAATGCACCCTTTGCGCGCGGAAGGCTGCCGTTCTCGTCGAGAAGTCCCGAACGGTTGCAGACACCTACGAGAGTTCCCAGAGTGTCAAAGAAGTCCACAAAGAAGAACGTAAACACAACAACCCAGAAATCCGGCTCAGCAATCAGGGAAAAATCAAGCTGTCCAACAAGCGGCATTATTGAGGGGGGCTGTGAAACGAAACTTTCAGGTATCTTCACCAATCCCAAACCGGCCGCTATACCCGTGATTATGATGATGCCAAGCAATAACGCACCCTTCACGTTCCATGCAGTCAATACCGACATGATGAACAGCCCTAAAAGTGAGAGCATCATGGGGACGTTGTTCCTGATTGAGCCAAGTCCGAGCAATGTTGCCTGATTGTCGACGATGATACCTGCTGACTGGAGGCCAATAAACGCAATGAACAGTCCAATTCCTGCAGATATTCCGATTTTGAGGCTCTTGGGGATTGAGTTCATGACTGCCTCACGTATTGAGGTCAGCGTCAGGACGGCAAATATTGCTCCCTCAATGAAGACCGCCGCAAGTGCCATCTGCCACGTTACAGGCTGGCCTGCAATCTTCATGCTCATCACCACGCCAAACGCAAAGAACGCATTCAGCCCCATTCCCGGAGCAAGGGCTATAGGGTAGTTCGCGAACAGTGCCATCATGAACGTACCCAGTGCCGACGCAAGACAGGTTACCACTACAAGGGCGTTGAAGTCCATTCCTGTATTGCTGAGGATTGAGGGGTTCACGAAGATGATGTAGCTCATCGTTACGAACGTCGTTATCCCTGCCAATATCTCAGTTATGACGGTGCTTCCTGTTTCGTGTATCTTGAACATTGTATCACTCTCCTGTTGAGGATGGCTCTATTATCTCACAAAGAGGGGTTGCAGTCCTCCCTTTGTGATGTCGATATATCCCCGGTCGGTTATCCTCAGCTCAGGAATGACGCTCAGGCACAAGAACGACAACACCATAAACGGATGAGCAATCTTAACCCCTCCAAGACTTGATGCCGCAGTCTCCATGTGTTCGAGGTTACTGGCGATTTCTTCAGGTGATAGGTAGCTCATAAGACCACCAATCGGGAGCGCAAATGAGGCCGTAATTTTGTCCCCTTCTGACACGATTAAACCCCCTCCCATTTCTGCAAGGCCATGAAGTGCCGTGAGTATGCTCCTGTCATCAGCTCCGGCTGCAACGAAATTATGTGCGTCATGTGCAACACTTGAGCCGATTGCTCCCCTTGTGATGCCCAAACCATGAACGAAACCAACGCCGAATTTCCCGGTGTCCCTGTGGCGTTCAAGGACAATGATTTTTGCGGTGTCATTAGAGGCATCAGGGACAACACAGCCATCTTCAACCTTAGGGGAAATCTTCAAGGTCTGAGTGATTACGCTTCCTTCAGTTACACCGATTACGTTAATCAATGAGCCGGTTGACTTTATGCGAATTTCCTCAACTGTCGGAATTTTCTTCACCCTAACCTTCATCACGGGTGCAAGATTTTCCGTGTCATTGGCCGTGAAAACGTCATTATCCCTGACAACCTGCCTTCCGTTCTTCCACACTGAACTGACCCTGAACGTCTCATCCATAGTCTCAGCGTCAAGAATGGAGAAGTCAGCGGCAAGTCCCGGAGCAATACCGCCCCTGTCATAGAGCCTGAAGTATTCAGCCGGTGTAAGTGTAACCATCCTCAAGGCCGTGAACGGGTCAATGCCTTCACGTATCATGATGCGCATCTTCTCGTCCATGTGTCCACGCTCGGTGATGTATCGTGCAGTCAGGTCATCACTGACGGCCATACAGCGCGAGGCATAAAGTGGATTTTCCCGGATTAGCGGCAGTAATGTCTTCAGGTCCGGGAATGATGCACCCTCCCTAATCATGAGCCACATTCCACGCGATAATTTCTCCCGTGCTTCAGTCAGGGTAGTACATTCGTGGTCTGAGTTAATCCCGCTCACAACGTAGGCATTCAGGGCATAACCCGATACTCCCGGAGCATGGCCGGTCAACGGGACATTCCCGGCCGCAAGTATCTTCCCCCAAATCTCAGGGTCTCCACCAATCACTGCCGGAAAGTTCATCACTTCCCCCAAATGCTGAGCCCAACCCCGCCGGAACATTGAGGCTACTGCGTTCATGTCGAGCTCATCATATGGTGTCTCATAGTCTGATGCCGGGACACATGAAGGAGCACCATAGAAGATGTCAACCGGCAAGCCCTGTGATGCCCTGAACATGTACTCAATGCCCGCCATTCCGAGAACGTTGCTGATCTCGTGAGGGTCTGCCATTACGGTTGATGTCCCATGAAGTGCCACAGCCTGAGCAAATGCAGGAGGTGCCATCATGGTGCTCTCAATGTGTGCATGGCCGTCAATCATTCCGGGGATTAGTGCCCTTCCTTCAGCGTCATAGTTCACGAGGCCGGTATAACCCCGTCCTACCCCGGCAATCCTCCCGGAGTATATGGCAATGTCCGAGAGCTCGTAGCTTTGAGTGTAGACGTTGGCGATGTTGGCATTATGGATGACCAGTTCAGCGGGAATTTCTCCTCGTGCTGTTGCGGCTAACTTGTTCATGATTTATCTTAACCCCTCCTTGTCGGTGAATATGAACATTCTGCTTGCTATGTAGTTCAGGATGATTACGATGATGTTCGAGACTGTCTTAGTGATTACGTCGTTGAAGGCCATCAAGTCAGCAAACAGGTACATTATGGCAACGTCAAGTATTCCTGTCGCAACCCTGCACCCAAAGAAATATACAGCCTCAAAGAATACTGCAATGATTGATGAGTTCCTGCTGTGGAAGACGTATTTACGGTTGGTGATGTAAGCGAACAGTACGGCGATAACCCAGGCAATGACGGTTGAGGTTATGACGCTGAGGCCGAATATCCGGGTAATGACCCAATAAGTCAGAATATTCAGAATTGTAGTGAGCACCCCAAAGATACCGTAAAGCATGAGAGCCCTGAATGTCTTTATGTTCATGGTGAATGTCTCCTGATTGCGGGATTATTGCACCGTTAATTCTAGCACGCCTGCTGTAGTACAATAGCCCGTAAAAATCCCAGAAGGAGGCAAAAATTTTATGGATGACGGAAAAATATTCTACATAACCACGCCAATCTATTACGTGAACGACATTCCACACATTGGCCACGCTTACACCACGACTGCATGTGATGCCATCGCCCGCTACAAGCGAATGAAGGGCTATGACGTGTTCTTCCTGACTGGTACGGATGAGCACGGCCAGAAGATACAGTCAGCGGCAGAGGCAAAAGGTGAGACCCCTCAGCAACTGGTAGACCGTGTACACCAGAAGTTCCGGGAATTATGCACCCTCCTTAACGCCAGCAATGACGACTTCATCAGGACGACCGAAGAACGACACATTAAGGCAGTACAGGCAGTGTTCCGGCAGTTGATGGAGCAGGGGGACATCTACAAGGGAACGTACACCGGGTATTACTGCGTCCCGGATGAGACGTACATCCCCGAAAACTCAATGGGTCCCAACAAGACCTGCCCGGATTGCGGGAGGCCATTAACCTTGATGGAGGAGGAGAGTTATTTTTTCCGAGCCTCGAAGTATGTTCCTCAGCTTATCGACTACTACGAACATAACCTGAAGGCCGTAATGCCCAAGATACGCTACAACGAGATAATGAGCTTCCTGAAGTCCGGAGTTCATGACCAGTCAGTGAGCAGGACCAGCCTTAAGTGGGGAGTGCCTGTTCCGGGCGATGAACGGCATGTTGTGTACGTCTGGTTTGACGCTCTGGTGAACTACATGACGGCGGCAGGGTATCTTGATGACCGGGAGAAGTTCGCGCGGTATTGGCCTCATGTCCGCCACATGGTCGGCAAGGATATTATCCGCTTTCACTGCGTCATATGGCCGCTGATGCTTATTGCACTTGGGGCTGATTTGCCGGTTGAGGTGTTTGCTCATGGCTGGTGGACGGTTGACGGCGAGAAGATGAGCAAGACCCGCAAGAATGTAGTTGACCCGTTCAAGGTCGTGAATGAATACGGACTTGACCCGTTCAGGTATTTCATGTTGAGGGAAGTACCGTTTGGGAATGATGGCGACTTCTCGGAGCTCTCACTAGTAGGGCGGATAAACTCAGACCTGGCCAACGACTTGGGCAATCTCCTGAACCGGACACTGCAGATGATACGGAGCTATCGGGGGGGAAAAGTTCCCGGAAGTCCCGGAAAATCTGAGCTGTCGGAAATGTCAGCGGCCATTCTTGAACGTTATGATACGGCCATGAATGAATATGCGTTTGATGTGGCACTCAAAGCCGTATGGGAATTTATCGGTCGTTCCAACAAGTTCATAGATGAGACGATGCCGTGGAAGCTGGCCAAAGAAGAGGCTCAAAGTTCACGGCTTGATTATGTCCTGCTGAATTTGTACGAGGCATTGAGATTTACGGCACTCCTCATAGCCCCGGTAATGCCTGACACGTCCGCGAGAATATGGTCTCAGTTAGGGCTTGAAGGTGAGCCCGTGAAGATGATGATAGACGCGTTCAGGTGGGGAGATGGTGAGGGTGCAGCAATCGGGAAATCAGAGGTACTTTTCCCGCGAATTGACATTGAGGCATGGAAGGAGAAACGTAAAATGCAGGAAGAGGCGGCAAAAATCCCACATGAGCCCGAAATCAGTATAGATGACTTCAAGACGGTAGAGATGAGGGTAGCCCGGATAACGAAATGTGAGGAAATCCCGAAGTCAAAGAAGCTCTACAAGCTCGAAGTTGACTTAGGATATGAGACGCGCACGGTATGTTCGGGGATAAAGGCATTCTTCACGCCCGAAGAGCTCACAGGCCGCCGAGTAATCCTCGTAACGAACTTGAAGCCCGTCAAGCTCTGCGGAGTAGAGAGCAACGGAATGATACTCTGTGCATCGGTGAAGAAGGACGGAGTATCGGAGCAATTGACCCTGATAGCCCCTGAAGACGAGAATATCCCATTAGGTAGCCGGGTGAGCTAGATATGTCAGGAATAAGTCGGCATGATATGGAGTTCCTGAGCACTGAAGCGACTTCATGGGTTGAAGCCGGAATAATCACTGATGAACAGGCTGAAGGTATCTTGTCGCTGTACACGGTTAAGTCCCGGAACTTGAAGGTGATACTGCTGATTGCCGGGGCTGTGTTGCTGGGACTAGGTGGTGCGAGTTTCATCATGGCTAACTGGCACAAGCTGGGCCGTGAATTCCGTGTAGTTCTTATCGGCGGGCTGTATGTTGCCTCACTCACAGCATGGATGTTCACCGGGCGTTCAGGGACAAAGACGGGCCGGGCATTCCTACTTGTTGGGAGTGCTGTAGTTGGTGCAGGATTGTACCTGATTCCGCGAATGTATGACGTGAAGATGACGCTTGAAGGAATTTCTGGGTTATGGGCAGTTCAGGCGGCACTTACCGGGATAATTTCGCGGGACAGCTGGGAGGTCTACCTGTCTCAGGCGTTGTCTCTTCTGTGGCTAAATCTCAACGGTGCTGTGAATGTCTTTGCGCTCCAGTTCATGCCCACGTCAAAGCTGGCGTTAAGTGAGTTCTTCGAGCCAATGAGTGCCTTCATGATGGTGATGATGCTGTGGCTCTCATGGGTGGTAATCCGGGACAGGGCGGCCTTCATGCTGAACGTGATGATTAGCCTGTTGCTCCTTGCGTCGAGAATGAGCCTTTGCTTTGGCGGAACATGGACGATGATAATACTTGCGGTATTTGGCGGGATAATGTCGTTCAATGGCCGGGATAATGACGCTGAGATTATGGGGCTGTTGATGCTGGGAGTGTTTGGGTTATTGCTGACATGGCCGGAATTTTGGCGGGGCTCTGAATTTTCGGGAGGTCTTGAGTTTCTGCCCGTCGTCAACGCCGTGATAGTTGCGGGAATAATGCTCGTGAACGTCTATCGTGGTCATTCAGGGACTGGGATAACGTTTTGCGGGTTGCTAGCGTCAAGGTATTTCTTTGACCATTTATTCGGGTATCTGCCCAAGGCTTGGGGATTTACGCTGACGGGAATAATTTTCGTGATAGCCGGGTTATCATTCGGGAAGGTACGGAAATTCTGGAGGCGGTGAAGATTAGGCTTTGAGGGTAGGAAGTTCATTCATTCCCTCAAGGCTGCCTTGATATTTGAGCCTGAACTTTCTTCTTGGGAACTCTGGAACAGGCTCAATGAATATTTTTCGTCCGAACTCATCCTGCCACCCTTCAAGATAATTCTTCATGAACGAGGTCATACAGCTAGATGCCTGAATGACGAAAGCCTCAGCGTTATTTGAGTTGATGACCTTGCGGATGAAGCGTTTGATGGTGAGTGCGATATTCTCCTCGCGTTCAACGAAGCCATTATCCCCGCAGGCATGACATGGCCGGGTAAGAATACTCTTGAGGTCAGGACGTTCACGTTTTCGTGTGAGCTCGACCAGTCCCAATTGAGTGAGGCTGAAAATTCTGGGCTTAAGCCTGTCATGAGAGAGAGCCTGCCCGAAGTGGTGAAGGAGCTCGTTTCTGTCGTTGTCGTTATCCATGTCGATGAAGTCCACGATGACGATACCGCCAATCTCCCGGAGTCTGAGTTGCCGGGCAATCTCACCAGCGGCCTCCTTATTGGTGGAAAGTATAGTGTGTCTCATGTCCGGGGCAGTGGTGAACTTTCCTGTGTTCACGTCAATCACGGTTAATGCCTCAGTCTGGTCAATGACGAGATAGGCACCTGACTTGAGCCAGACTTTGCGTTCGAGGGCGGCTGAAATTTCGTCCTCAATGCCGAAGAACTCAAACAATGGAGTAACTCCCTCATAGAGCGTAACATTAGGACGTTCGGGGTAGAACCGCTCAATGAAATTCTCAGCGTCCCTGAAATTTTGGTGGCAGTCAATGATGATTTCGTCGATGCTGCCCGATACCTCATCCCTGAGAACCCTCCCAAGAATGCCATTATCCCGGTATAGAATGCAGGGAGCTTTTGAGGCAGATGATTTAGTGTTGATGTCGTTCCAGAGAGTGAGTAGTGAGGCCAAATCGGAACGCAGTAAATCTTCCGGGATGCCCTCAGCGGCAGTCCTGATGATTACGCCGAAACTTGGGAGCTCAGATTTGAGGGTGTCGGCAATATCTTTTAGGCGTTTACGTTCCGACGGGTCATTGATGCGGCGGGACACTCCTAGTTCCTGACTGTCAGGGAGAAGAACGAGCCATCTTCCGGGAAGTGAGATATTGGGTGTAACTTTAGGTGATTTCTTTTTTGTGGCATTCTTGATGACCTGAACGATGAGCTCATTACCGGGCTTGATTCCGGGAGCGTCGCCAGTGAACATGAAGGCATTGGACTTGTTGCCCAGAGTGAGGAACGCGGCACTTATTGCGGGTAAAACTGTCTCAACTCTTGCCTTGAAGATGTCTCCCTGATTTGCCCGTGAAGATGAAGCCTCGTTGAACTCGATGAAAATCTCAGACAGCCTTCCATTTTCGAGGACTGCAACCCGTGATTGTTCATGTTCGAGGAGGTTAGCGATAATCTTGACGTTCTTCATGAGAGTATCACCCTTAAGCGTACGATGTTGAGCTGATGCCAGCCTGTAATGATGGATTTTTCCCTCAAGTTCCGGACGAATGCACCGATTGGGTTTTTTGAGGGCTCTGAAGTTACCACCCTGAGCCATCCGTCAACGTCTCCCATCTCCAGCAATGAAGCCCCGTAAAAGCTCGTTATGTAGTCAGTGAGAGACAGGCTCTGAGTATGACGTATGAGGTATTCAGCGGCGATGCATGATTTCCCTAGTGATGGGGCATCTTCAGGGGGGAACGTTGCACCTGAGACCCTGAAGCCTTCAGGAAGTGATGAGTTGAGCCTTTCGGGGAGGTTATCGGGTGTTGTGTCCTGAAGGAAAATATCAGCGGGCTCATTAAGTGCGACGACCCCAGCAGGAAGTTCCGGGCCAAACGAGAATTTTGGGCGCGGTGAAAATCCCTGTGTCATCATGAGCCTCAACCCGGCCCTTGCCGCCGAACGTGAGAAGACCTGCGGGAGTGCTGTATGCGGGACAAAGCAAGCTCCATCCCTCCGTGAGTAGATGAGCCTGACCCTCATAGCCTGCACCCCACGCCGCAAGCTGAACACGAAATCCTGCAGTCAGGAGTTAATTTCCCGGAATAGGCTTTGTGTCGTTCATGTTTCAGGAAATTCTTGCTTACCCCGACGTTCACGAAGTCCCACGGCAAAATCTCGTCCTCCTGTCTTTCACGGGTATAATGTTCCGTGTCAAGTCCACAATGCCCGAATGCCTCAAGCCAGCGTTGAAGGCTGAAGTGTTCCGTCCAGCTGTCGAAAGATGCGCCGTTGTTCCAAGCAGTGAGTATGACATCAGCGGTATTCTTGTCGCCACGAGACAGCAAGCCTTCAAGGAATGTCTGTTCCGGCTCATGGTAGGAGAGAGATACAGCCCTGTCATGTATCTGGGATTTTATGCGGCGGCCTTTCTCCCTGAGCTCGTCAATGCTGTTCTGACGCTCCCACTGGAACGGTGTATGAGGTTTAGGGACGAACCCCGACACTGAGACGCTGACGGTTGTGCGTTTATGTCCCAATGAGCGGCCTAACTTTAGGGTCATGTGTGAGAGTTCAGCGATTGCGTCAAGGTCATCATCTGTTTCTGTGGGAAGACCCATCATGAAGTAGAGCTTTACGCGTTCCCAGCCCCGCGAAAATATTTCCGTCAGGCATGAAGTTATCATGTCCTCAGTGATGCCCTTGTTGATGACATCACGGAGGCGTTGAGTTCCTGCCTCTGGTGCGAAAGTTATACCGCCATGCTTAGAGCGGATGCCTTCGAGTTTTTCGGCAAGACCGACAGAGAACCCGTCCATTCTGAGGCTTGGGAGGCTGAGTTTAGCGCGTCGTTCGTTGAGGACCGGGGACAAGTCATCAATGAGTGTCTCAATCCCGGAGTAATCGCACGAGGCCAGCGAGAGAAGTCCAGCCTCCTCGTAGCCAGTTGATGCCACAATGTCGAGGATTGACCGGGCGGCTTGAGGCTCCGGGCGTTCACGGACCGGGCGGTTAGTCATCCCGGCCTGACAGAAGCGGCAGCCTCTCCCGCAACCCCTGAAGAGTTCGACGGCGGCGCGGTCATGGACAATTCCGACGCTTGGGACAATCATAGAGTGCAGTGTGTGGAACTGGTGAGTATACTGACGCTCAACGAGGCCATCATGTGGGTATTCAGGGACGTAGAACCCCGGAAGCCGTGAAATTTCCGTGAGCCTCTCAGAACGTGGACGGCCTTTAGTGCCCTCGATTAGCGGCAATAATTCGGGAAGGAGTGCCTCAGCCTCACCGACACAGAAAACGTCAATGAACCTGCCCATAACGTCAGGGTTGTATGCTCCGTAACCTCCGGCAATAACGAGGGGGGTATCATCACGTCGCATGAACTTCTCCATTGGAACGCCCGCAAGAAATATCATCGTGAGAATATTGGTGTAGCTTGTCTCATGTGGCAGTGTGAACGCAAGAACGTCAAAATCTTTTACGGGTTTCTTGTGCTCGGTTGAGGTGAGTGGTATTTTCTGTTGCTGCATCAATTCCTTCATGTCAGGCCACGAACAATAAGCCCTGTCAGCAATGTAGCCCCTGCCCATTGAGGCGATGAACGAGCCTATGAGCTGGAAGCCGTAATAGCTCATTCCTACCTCGTAGACATCCGGGAACGCCAAGCATACCCTGAGTTTAGCGTCATCCCATGAGACCGGGGGGTAAGGCCGCCATTCACTGCCACAGTAACGGGACGGCCTCGATACTTGGGACATGAGCCGCCATTGTGGGGAACTGAACTCGTCGAACTCTGTCATGACTGCCATAATTGCCCCGGAAGAGTCAGTTTCTCTTTTGGGGGGAAAGTTGCCTCAAACCGTGAAAATCCTTCGGGGTCATTATCGGCCATGAAGTAGGCATCAGGTGGCGAGTATTCCCCTGTAATTCCGTCAAGATAGCCGGTGTTGAGCTCCCTGCAGAGGAAGAACGATGCATCAGCCCCTTCCGGCAGTCCATGATAGCGGATGCCGAAATTGCTTGCCTGAGTGAAGCCGCTCTTACCGTAGAAGTCTATATTGCCCTCAAAGCAGACAGCACCAACCCCGAAATTTGCGGCCATGTCAAGGGAGTAATCGAGTAGAATTTTCCCGTAACCTTTGCGCTGAAGTTCCGGCTTAATGCAGATGGGCCCCATTGCTGAGACCGGGATTATCCGGCCGTCATCAGAGGTGATACTTGCCCGGACAAAGACATTCTGCCCGATAATCTCCCCGTCAATAAGCATGACAAGGTCAAGTTCCCGGATGAACGCGGGGTTGTCCCTCATTCGGTGAAGTATGTAGTGTTCAGTGCAGCCGGGCCGATAGACGTTCCAGAAAGCCTCCCGGACCAAGCACTCAGTATTGCGGTAATCGTCTTCTGTTTCGTTTCGTATGATTATGCTAGAAGTCATGACGTGAATTTGCCCCCTCAATGCATATGCTAGCGACCAGTCCCAAAGCGATGAATGTAGCCAGCAATGAACTTCCTCCGTAGCTCAGGAACGGCAGCGGAAGCCCTGTAACAGGTGTTATCCCGATGGACATTCCGACGCTCTCGAACATCTGAAACCAGAGCCATGACGCAACTCCGGCAGAAAGTATCTTGCTCCGTCTGTCCTTGCTCCGTATTCCAGAGAGGATTACCCGGACAATAAGGAGCGTGAACAGTACCAGAAGTATTATGTTGCCGATGAAGCCGAACTCCTCACTAAAGACGCTGAATATGAAGTCAGTATGCGGCTCGGGAAGGAACTTGAGCTTGCTCTGAGTGCCCATCATGAAGCCTTTACCCGTCCATCCCCCGGAACCTACGGCAATTCGTGATTGTATGACGTTGTAGCCGGCACCTAAAGGGTCTCTCATTGGGTCGATGAAAACAAGTATTCTGTTTTTCTGGTAGTCCTTCAGGAAGAAGAAGAACATCAACGGTACAGCTCCCACTCCCAAGCCGACGAGACCGGCAAGATATTTCAGCGGAGTACCTGCGGCAATGAGCATTCCGAACGAAATCACGAGATACACGAGGGCACTACCAGCGTCGGGCTGAATGAGGACCAGAACCACCGGGAGCAGTATTACTCCCAGGCACATCATGAAGGTCTTCAGGTCCAGCGGGGGATAGCGGCTCATGAACTTGCTCATCATGAGTATGATTGAGATTTTCGCGAACTCTGAGGGCTGAAACCTGAACCCCCCGACACCAAACCATGACTGAGCACCCTTCACTTTGGGAGTGAGCAGTGTCAATGCCAGGAAAAGCAGCATGAGCCCATAAAGCGGGTAAGCTCCCTCAAGGAGTGCGTTGTGTCCTATTCGCATTATGGTGATCATTACGATGATGCTGACCAGAAGCCAGACTGCCTGACGGAACGCGTAATCGAAGCCTTTTCCAGCACCGCCAGCCGCCGCACTGTAGATACAGAAGACCCCCCAGACTGAGAGAGTTACGGCGCAAAGGAGCATTACCCGGTCGGTTAGGGTTAAGTCTTCCCTGAGAGAGTTCCAGAAGCCCATTTATGCCCCGTCAAGGTTGGCTACTTTCCCGCGTTTTATCCTGAGTATTGGGATATTGGCTACGAGAGCTACGGCGTTGTCGTCATGTTCAAGGTCAATCTCTATCTTTCGTGTGTCAATGTCCATGTACTTGGCCAGAACGTCAACCATCTCATCACGTAAGTTGTCGAGAAGCTGAGGTGATATGTCCGTCCTGTCATGTATGAGTACAATCTTGAGGCGGTCTTTAGCTTTTTGGCCAGAACCTTCATTACCGCCGCCAAAAAATTTTGTCAGGAAACCCATTCTCTCATCACCTCTTGCGCTTGCCAGTGAAGAAACGCTTAATCTTGCTGAGGAAGCCCCGTGTAGCATAGCTCTCAAGGTCCATCAACGGGACATCACGGCCTAAAATCCGCTCGGCAATGTTCAGGTATGCATGAGCTGCCGGGCTGTCTAGCGTCATAGTCATGGGCTCGCCGTTGTTCGTGGCACGTATCACGCTCTCATCTTCCGGGACAACGCCAATCAGGTCAATCGACAGGACATCAAGAATGTCATCTTTTGCCAGCATGTCGCCATCCTGAACCATGTTGGGCCGTAACCTGTTGATGATGAGCCTTATGGGGGATTTGCCCATACTTTCGAGCATTCCGATAATTCTGTCGGCATCACGAACTGCTGGGATTTCGGGTGTAGTTACGACGAGTGCCTCATCAGCACCGGCGGCGGCATTCTTGAACCCTCCCTCAATACCTGCTGGGCAGTCGAGAAGTACGAAGTCAAACTCAGGCTTGAGTTCCTCACAGAGAGCAATCATCTGTTCAGGGTTGACGGCATCCTTAGTGCGTGTCTGTGCGGCCGGAAGAAGGTACAGTCCCGGAACCCGTTTGTCTTTTACGAGTGCGGCAGAGAGCTTGCAGGTTTTCTCGATTACGTCGATGAAGTTATAGACCACTCTGTTTTCGAGGCCCATAATCACGTCGAGGTTTCGGAGTCCTACATCAGCATCAACGGCGACAACTTTCTTCCCGAATTTTGCCAGAGCCGCGGCGATATTAGCGGTTGAGGTAGTTTTTCCTACTCCACCCTTGCCGGAGGTAGTTACTATTACACGAGCTGACATTTACGAATTGATACCCTCCTGTTCAATTTTTCCCTGCTGTTGATTTCTCAGGGACTGTAGAAATTTATTCTCCCGAATTACCGGCGTACCGTCCTCAAGGGTAATCAGGACAGGTTTCCGCCAGCAAGTAGTAGATTTCGGGTCAGCGAAGCAAAGTTTGTTGGCAATTCTGACCTGTGGTGTCTCGAAGCTCCCGGCCCACACAAAGACATCACTGCGGCCGTAGCCTCCAGCCCTGACGACACCGAGCAGTCTCCCGGCAACAGTGATACTTCCGCCCGCTACGATTTCCGCGCCTGGGTTGACGTGTCCCCAAACCAGAACGTCGCCTTCAGTCTCGACCTTGTGGCCTGACCTCATGGAGCCATAGACGACCTTAAGCCCGGAAATGTGCCTGTGTTCTTGTGGTTGGGGAGTATCGGGTTTTTTGGCGGTGGTGATTTCCTGAGCTGGTTCAATGACTGAAAGACCGGCAGCCTTGAAGAGCTTTATGGTCTGGTCATTTCCTGAGAGCCACGCCGCTACACGAATGCCTTTCTCCCACACTATGCTGTTGAGCATGTGGAGTATCAGCCTCCGGGAACATTCACGCCCGGAAAAATCGAGAGCTACGGCCTGTTCATCCGGGAGCTTGTACGCACTGGCCGGAATACGGACAAGGAGCTTGAGGAGTTCATCTTCAGAGAGGCTTTCAGGCAGGTGGAACTTTATGCCGTAGTGGGTTCGTTCCATCTTGAGCTGGGCATCAGGTTTCCGTATTTTCTTGAGCAAGTTAAAGTTTGGTATCTTCATAGTCTGAGTATTAGCGTTAAAATTTTTGGTGTGTCTATTATATTGTATTTGCCGCTAGTGTGATAGCAAGTGAGCCAACAACTGCCCCACTAACGGCCCTGCAACGCTGCTCCCATGTTTTCCGCCCTCAATGACCGCAACAGCTACATACCTAGGATTGTCAGCCGGAGCATATCCCGCAAAAAGAGCGTGGTCATCACCGTGAGAGTTCTGTGCAGTCCCTGTTTTCCCGGCAACCTGAACCCCAAAACGCCCGGCCCTTGCGCCCGTTCCTCGTGTAACCACAGCCTCAAGCCCCCGCCTGACTATTTCGAGCTTTGCCGGATTTAGCCCTATGTTCTCAGGTGTCCTGTAGCCCTTAACGCAGAGGTGAGGGGTAACCATTTTCCCGCCGTTCGCTATGGCCGCATAGACCCGTGCAATCTGTATTGGTGTCATGAGCATATAGCCCTGACCTATGGAGTAGTTGACTGTGTCGCCGCCAGCCCATACGGAATTGAAGCGTCTCATCTTCCATTCAGGGCCTGCAATGTTGCCGCCGCTTTCGCCGGGAAGGTCAATGCCTGTAGGCTCGCCAAGGTGAAATTTCCGCCCCCACTTTATGAGTTTCTCGATGCCGGTTTTCAGGCCAGCCTGGTAGAAGAAGACATCACAGGAATGTTGAAGGCCGCCAATTACGTTTAGTGCACCGTGTCCTGAATGCCTCCAGCACTTGAAGAGGTGTGAGCCAAATCTTAAGCCGCCCCTGCAGGAAAATATAGTGTTCTGGTTTATGGTGTTCTCCTCAAGCGAGGCAATGGACATGAAAGCCTTGAAGGTGCTAGCTGGAGGGTAGACACCTGCAATAGCTCGGTCAAGCATGGGACGGTCAGGGTCATTCATGATTGAGTTCCATTCGCGGCCAGAGACCCCCCACGCTAAGGGGTTGTTGTCGTAAACGGGACTTGATGCCAGAGCCAGAACTGCCCCGGTATGAACGTCCATCGCCAATAATGCACCCTTCCAGTTCTTGAGGAGCTCAACGGCTAATTTCTGTGCTCCCATGTCAAGAGTCAGGTGGAGGTCTTCACCCTTCACGGCCTGGTTAGCGTCGAGTGTCCTGACTTTTCGGCCCCGTGCGTCAACCTCAAGAGCCTCCTGACCCGGTGAGCCTCTCAAGACTGCCTCATATGAACGCTCAATCCCTGACTTCCCGATAAGGTCGCCTCCAGTGTAGCCTTCATCGGAACGTGCTTTAAGCTCTGTCTCTGAGATTTCGCCGACGTAGCCTATTATGTTAGCGGCAGTAGGTCCGGCGGGGTAAGTTCTCCTCCAGACGCTGAGGGGGAACAATTCGCGTGGGAAGTCATAATCCGCAACGAGTTCGGCCATCTGTGTCATTGTGAGGTTAGGGACTATCCTCATTACGCGGTAGGGAGCAAGCCGCTGCTGTTTTACGGTTCGGGCAATGTCGGACGAGGTGAAGGGTATACCGTGCCTCATGAGAATTTTGCTGAGGTGTTCGAGTTTTTCGGGGGTATTCAGGTCGAGGGGGTAGCCCATAATGCTGAAGGTGTTATCATTTACGGCAAGGGGTACGCCGTTCCTGTCAAAGATTTCGCCGCGTGGTGCAGGAAAACGTATCATTCTGAGCCTGTTACTGTGTGCAAGGCTGACGTACTTGTCGCCCTGTAAAATCTGACAGAAACAGAGCCCTGTCACCAGTATTAATGAGCTCAGACCCGTAAGCCACAAAAAGAGCTTGAGCCTGCTGTCTAATATTTCCATTCTCTCACCTATAAGTTAATGCTTTTGAGTTTCTGGACGTAAATATACATCGTGAGCAGTATTGCCGGGAGTGAGTAGACCTGCTGCATGAGGAAGTAGTTCCAGCCTGTACTTCCTCCCAGAACGAGAACGGGGATTGCCGGGGGGATTAACTGCGAGGCTTCAAGTAGAAGGAAGACTATCAGCCCTGTTCCTGACTCTCTGCCCTGCGGAGGGATTAAGCCCCAGACCTGAATCACAATCAGGACGACAACGACATAACCCAGCGAGAAGAACCCCGG
The DNA here is from genome assembly GCA_017405525.1 of Synergistaceae bacterium. Lineage (GTDB taxonomy): Bacteria > Synergistota > Synergistia > Synergistales > Aminobacteriaceae > JAFUXM01. The sequence goes on along the minus strand of JAFRAH010000010.1, from coordinate 11,990 downwards.
AATGCCTATCCACCTAATGTCCCAGAGGATGCCGCCGGAGAATGCCGCCCAGATTGCCCAGATGCTCCCGTCATCGCTGCCGTCGTTGAAGAGGAGCTTGAAGACTATTCCCAGCATGAAGAGGCCGGGTATCTGCATTCCGCCGCCTGTGAAGACCGTCAGCAAGTCCTGGATGAGCCACAGAATAATCAGCATCATAGCTCAGTAGCTCACTGTGTAGAACCGGGACAAGTCAGCTCCCGGCTCAATCCTGTATGTAGCGTAGCCGTCAGTTCCGGGCGAAAACTCCCCTGCAATCTGCCCAATAGGAAGCCCCGGAGGTAACTGCTCCCCAATCATGGCCGTGCTTACTTTCATTCCCGAACGTACACCCCTTCCCGCCGGAATGTATCGCAGTAGAACCGAACCGTTCCCGTCGCCTGCGACAACGCCAAGTTCACGGGTCTCCTCGATTACGGCCGGGATCATGAACGATGACGACGTTATGAGCTCAGCCCATGAGGACATCATGGATACACTGCTGACCCTTCCGACAAGGTAGCCGTTGCTGAATACAGGGAGGCCCTGAGTGATTTTGTCGTTCCTTCCGCGGTCAATCCTAATCTCACTCCACCACGACATAGGAGCTCTCAGGGTTACCCTTGCGGTTTTTGCGTCTGGTTTCATGTCGTCGGAATAGGCACGTTCCCCGGCAACCCGTGCAAGTTCAAGCCTTAGTGTGGCATTCTCTGACTTCAGACGTGTAACTTCAGCACTGAGTATGTCCTTGTCCCTTGACCATGAACGCCACCCCAAGAACATCTCACGCATAACGACGGCGGGATATTCCGGGATGAAGAGCAATGCCCCCCAAATGTCAACGATGCTCTTCATGACACCGAGGCTTGAGCTCACACCCAGAAGGAACAGTGCAAGTATCAACGCAGTGAGGCCGTGAACGAACTCGCGGGCAGTGCTTCGCCTGTTCTCCATTAACGTGAGCCACGCTGTACCGACATCAAGACCTTGCGCATTGCCCCAAGATTGTCGAGAATTTTACCGACACCAAGAGCTACGGAGTTGAGGGGTTGTTCAGCGACGATAACCGGGGTATTTATGGCACGTGAAAGTCTCTCACTGAATCCGCGCATCTGTGCAACGCCGCCCGTCATGATAATTCCGCGATCTACTACGTCTTTGGCCAGTTCTGGGGGCATCTTCTCCAGAGCTACCTTTACCATGTCCTCAATGCCGGTAAATATGGGCTCCATTGCCTCGCGAACTTCAACTGATGAGACAACATCACTCTTAGGGAGACCATCCGACAAGTCCCGGCCCTTAACGTTCATCTCAAATTCCGGGTTCATTGGGAGTGCTGAGCCTATAGTGTTTTTGACTTCTTCGGCTGTTGTCTCGCCAATAAGGAGGGCGTAACGCTGACGTACCATAGTGATTATTGCGTTGTCCATCATTTTCCCGGCAGTCCTGAGCGATGAGGTTACGACGATTCCACCAAGAGATATAACGCTGACCTCACTAGTACCGCCGCCAATGTCGATAATCATACAACCTGAAGGCTTGTCGATGGGAAGACCGACCCCTAACGCCGCACTGATGGGCTCTTCGACAACGTAGGCTTCACTTGCACCGGCACCCAACGTAGCATCAATTACGGCCTTGCGTTCAACCTCAGTAACTTCTGCGGGTATCGAGATGACTACTCTGGGGTGAACCATAAAGGTATTACTTGAGCTGACACGTTTTAGGCAGTGCTTGATGAGTTCCTGGGTCATGTCGAAATTAGCGATTACCCCGCCTTCAAGCGGCCAGATTGCCTCGATGCCATGAGGGACTTTCCCGGACATTGCTTTTGCCGCCTCACCGACTGCGATAACCTCACCTTCACCTTTGGGTTTCTTCTTGATTGCGACGGCTGAGGGCTCACTTAGAACGATACCTTTATCCTTGACGTAGACGACTATATTCGATGAGCCTAAATCAATACCTACGTCCATACCGAGCATTCCAGAAAGATACTTGAACATTTCAGCACGTCCTATCTTGGCCAGTAAGGATTAAGCTCACGTTCTGAGCCTATATTTGTGTCCGGGCCATGACCGGGCATAACGTGGAGGCCGTCCGGGAAGTCAGCAAGCCGCCTCAGTGATGCCTCAAGTTTCAGGCTGTCCCCGCCCTCAAGGTCAGTACGTCCCACGCTTTGGGCGAATAGTGTATCTCCCGACAACAAGACCTGAGGCCCTGCATTGCTGGTTACGAGGTAGCACACGCTGCCTTCAGTGTGGCCGGGTGTGGCTATGACCTTGATGATGAAGCCGGGGAAGTCGATAATCCTTCCGTCAGATACTTCCTTGAAGTCGTTGATGCCCTTGCAGTGAACGCCAAGAAGTGCCTGAAGCTGCCTTGATGGTTTCCTGAGCATGTAGGCATCCTCTGAGGCTATGTAGACGTTATCCCCAACGAACGGAACAAGCTCATGTATTCCTGCGACGTGGTCAATGTGTCCGTGAGTGAGCAATACCATCTTGAGGTTGAGGCTGTTAGCGTCCATGAAGTCCCTGACCTCCTGAGTATCACCGCCTGGGTCAACGAAGAACGCATCATGTGTTTCGTCATCCCAGAAAAGATAGCCGTTTGTGTACAGTGCACCGAGTGAAAATCTCTTATAGTTCAATTTTTCCGTCTGCCTCCCTAAATGCTGTCGACGATAAAAGTCAAAGGCCCGTCATTGATTATCTCAACTTCCATATTTGCGCCGAACTTCCCGCATTCTACACCATGAATGCCCATAGCCTTAACTTTAGCCACAAAGTAATCATACAACCTTTCAGCCTCATCAGGTTTTGCCGCATAACTGAAGCCCGGCCGTCTTCCCTTTGCGCACGAGGCATATAGTGAGAACTGCGACACCAATAACACATCACCGTTAATGTCGCTCAAGGACAGGTTGATTTTCCCGGCAGCGTCCTCGAAAATTCGGAGGCCAGCCATTTTTTCGGCCAGCCAGTCAGCATTTGCCTCATTGTCGCCGTGAGTTACACCGATGAAGACGCACATACCCTGCCCTATTTCGTGGCGTTCAGTGCCCTCAATGGTAACTGATGCGCGCTTTACCCTCTGTATCAAGAGCCTCAATCTTCACTACTCCCTTTCAACGGTAATAATTCCCCTGACCTCGTTAATTCTCGCAATGGTGGAATAGAGATGCGAAAGGTCTCTTACCCTGACATCAATTTTCATTCTCATGAGGCTTTCTCCGGCCATACCTACCTTCATTCCGGCAATGTCCGTTCCCTCAAGACCCACAGCCCTTGTTGTGTCGGCCACGAGCTCCCTTCTGTTCTCGCCTTCAACGTAGAGCCTCGCTGTGTACATGTTGGGACGTTTCCCGCCTGTGAGGCTGTAATCCGGAAGAGCCCAAGATACGCTGATTTTCCGTTCGTCGCCAAGAGCTGAGACGTTCCGGCACTCTGCACGGTGTATAGTGATGCCCCGCCTCATTGAAGCATAGCCCACAATCTCATCGCCGGGGATTGGGTCGCAGCAGCTCGCGAAAGTTACGCTGACTCCCCCCTCACCCTCAACCAAGACATCAGATTTGTTGTCTTTCTTCTTGGGTAATGGCTCACTGACGAAATCGACAGGGTCAGTTTGAGGCTCTACGTGGTGCTGAAGGTAAGCCTGTGAGAGTTTCTGAGCGGCCTCACTAGCTCCTACTGTCCCGGAACCTACACTGATTAGCTGGTCGTCAATGTTGCTGAAGTCCTCGCGCTTAACGTCAGCAAGACCCCTGCGTCTGAGCTCACGTTCAACGAGTTTCCAGCCGCGTTCAAGCTTTTCATCACGTTCTGCTTTTTCGGCCTGACGGAAGAAGCTCCGTATCTTGCTCTTTGTCTTTGGGGAACTCACTATGTTGAGCCAGTCCTTTGACGGGGAAGTCTGGGGGGCTGTGAGTATCTTGACCCTGTCGCCGCTATGGAGCTGTGTATTCAGGGGGACTATACGGCCGTTAATCATGGCTCCGGCGCAATGGTTGCCGATTTCGGTGTGTACTGCGTAGGCAAAATCGAGGACTGTCGAGCCGTTGGGCAGTATCATGGGCTTGCCGTCTGGGGTGAACACATAGAGCTCACTGGTCAGGAGAATATCATTCTTGAGGATGTCGACAAACTCCTTAGTGTCCTCGCCTTCCTGCCCGGCCTCCATGACTTGACGGACAAGCATTAACTTTTCGTTGAGACCCTTGAGGAGCTTTTTGTTGCCGCCTTCCTTGTAGACCCAATGAGCCGCTATACCGTACTCCGCAAAGTGGTTCATCTCGTAGGTCCGTATCTGCACCTCCAACGGAACACCTGAGACCATCACCGTAGTATGAAGGGACTGGTACATGTTGCTCTTAGGGTTGGCTATGTAGTCGTCGAACTGCCCCGGAACAGGCAGCCACAGCGCATGAACTACCCCCAAAACGGCATAACATGTAGACACGTCGGCAACAAGAACCCTCACTGCAAGGATGTCATAGAGCTCATCGAACGAGATTTTCTTCCGTTGCATTTTCTCGTAGATGCTGTAGTAATGCTTTGAGCGTCCCTTAATGCGGCAAGGTATGTTCTCTTTCTGGAGGCGTTCCTCTAGTATCTTGCGGGCGTAAGCTATGACTTCCTCCATTTGGGGCATACGTTTTTTCACGCGGCGTTCAACTTCAGCATATATGTTGGGGTGAAGATACCTGAACGATAAATCCTCAAGTTCGCGCTTAATCTGGTAGATGCCGAGCCTGTGGGCAAGCGGTGCGTAAATCTCCATAGTCTCGCGGGCTATCCTCTGCTGTTTCTCCGGCCTCATAACGTCCAGCGTCCTCATGTTGTGGAGACGGTCGGCAAGTTTAATCAGCACTACCCGTATATCTTTTGCCATGACGATAAACATGTGCCTCAAGTTCTCACCTGTAAGGTCTTCCCTCGACATGAACTCCTTCACGTCATCGCGTGCAAGTTTCGTTACGCCGTCAACGAGCATATACACGTCATAGCCGAATTTCTCCTGAAGCTCCGCCGCAGTAACTTGGGTATCTTCGAGTGTGTCATGAAGAAGTGCTGCCTCAAGAGTGGCCATGTCGAGCCTCATTCCAGCAAGGATTAATGCTGCACTCAGGGTGTGGATGATGTAGGGGTCTCCTGACTTCCTGCGCTGGTCCTTGTGGGCGACTGCCGAGAAGACGAACGCATCACCGAGCCTGTGCATCTGTTCGGGGGTTAATGACAGCATGGCTTTTCCCCATAGTTCCTGCCATGCCGAACGGACAATTTCAACCTTTGACTCTTCTGGTATCTTGGCGAAATATTCATCCCTCAGAATGTACATGTCCCTGAGATAATTCGTTGAGCTGTCTTCAATTGAGGGTATGCTGTTGATGATTGATGAGAAAGTTTCCCGGCCTGTATCGAGTGTCTCTATGGGTTCTGCCATGATGGATTAGATCCCTCCTTCCGTTACTGCGCAGTCAAGTATGAACTGCAGCTGCTCTTCATTCCTCCAGTAGTCTAGACGCGGATGGTATATCCATCCCTTGAGCCTTCCCATGAGGTCGACGACATCACGGGGAGGAGTGTTGAACGCAAGAAGTCTTGTGTTGTTATGACGGACGCAGCTATGTTCCTTTTTTTTGCCCATCGGGATAATCTCGGAGTTCCTGAGATTTACGGGTGTGAAGAATTTTGGTGAAGGGTTGCTGTTCCCAAAAGGCCCAAGCTCAGAGACTGCCCGCCAGTCCGATATAGTTATGTCCGACGGCGAAATGTTAATCACGGGGGTAACACCTTCGGGCTTAATCTCAATACTAGTCAGCATACGTTCAAGTTCATTGCAGACCTCGCGCCAGTTCGTTACGAGCACCGAGAACCCTGCGGCGTATTTGTGCCCACCCCAAGCATCGAGCCTCCCGGAAATTTCCCGGAGCACTCCCACAGCATCGCCACCTTCAGGAACTCTCAACGTTCCGCGGACAAGACCGCCACCCACAGGAGCGGCAAGTACTATCGGCCTGTTGTACTGTGCGCAAATCCTGCTAGCCACACCGCTGAGCACACCTATAGGCCAGTACTCATTGTAGATCACCATGCGCTTTATTGCCCCTGTGATGATGCCGTCGTCAATCTCGCGGGCTATGTTCTCGGTCAATGTCTGACGCTTCCGGTTAATCCTCATGAGCTCGTTGACGCAGGAATATACGCTGTCATTGCTACCGTTGCCGAGTAGTGCCCTGACTCCTGGGTCAGCCGTTGCGATTCTTCCGGGGGCATTGAGGCAGGGGATTACGCGCATTGAGAGGTGTTCCTCCGAGAGTTGGGACTTGTTGAGCCCCAAGCAGTCGAACAACGCACCAAGCCCGCGCCGTGGGTTGGTCCGCATCTGCCTCATCCCGTAACGAACAAGCGAACGGTTGAGGTTATGGAGTGGCATACAGTCGGCAATAGTGGCGAGGGTAACGAGGTCAAGCTCATACTGCAGGAATTTCCGGGACACTATGTTTTCCTTCCACGCCCAGCACCAGAGGACGGCGGTCGCACAAATTTTCTGATGGTCTCCTGCTTCCATGTTGATGCAGGGGTTCACGATTGTCGGGATTGTTATCGGTGATGAGACTGAATGATGGTCGAAAACGAAAATATTTATGCCAGCCTTCGCAACTTTCTCCAGCATTTCCGAGTCGTTAGTCCCGCAGTCAGTTACCACCAGTGTGTTACAGCCAGTGAGTGGGAGCTTGTCGAGCGTCTCAGAATTTAGGCCGTAGCCGTGAACGTCCCTTCTTGGGATGAAGTACCTGACTTGAGCGGCCTTGTTCCTGAATATCTCCATCGCAAGAACTGTAGAGCTTATCCCGTCGGTGTCGTAGTCCCCATACACTAAGACATTGCCCAGTGAGCTTTTGGAGTTCCAGAGTTCTTTTGCGGCCATGCTGCCAGTGCCAAGATTGAGGCTTTCCATCTGACGGTCAAAGTCTGGGTGTATCCATTCCCTGAGAGTGTCGAGATCTTCGCCACCCTTGAGCATTTCGAGGACACCGGCGGCAAGTTCAGGACATGAGAGCTCAGAGGCAAGATGCTTTGTGTATTCGCCGGGCTGGTAAATCTTGAGGTCAGAGATCAGGCAAGTAGGGAGCATGATTTCTTCCTCCTCCGCAAGAAATATTCCTGAAGTATCGTGAGGCATTCGGTCTCCATAACTCCGGCCCTGACCTCGCAGACATGGTTAAGCCTCGTGTCATGAAGAATGTTGTAGAGTGTCCCCCCCGCGCCTGAACGGTAATTCCTCGCACCATAAACGACCCGTGAGACCCTGGCATTGACGCAGGCACCCGCACACATTGGGCAGGGCTCAAGCGTAACGTAGAGGGTACAGCCCGACAAGTTCCAGTGTCCTGACCGTGAGGCGCATGAACGTATTGCGATGATCTCGGCGTGTTCTGTAGGGTCTGAGGCTTTGAGGTCGCTGCCTGATGAGAGTACCTCACTGCCCCGGACAATGAGGGCACCTACCGGGACATCACCGCGTGAGAATGCACGGGATGCTTCAAGAAGAGCTGCCTTCATGTAGTAATTGTCATCCGTCATAAATTTCTACCGCCTCCGTTTGTTTAGGGATTATAAGTTTGTGAGTTATTATACACGCCGTGCAATACCCCCTATATTTCGTAAGGAAGGAATGAATGATTTTGAGGTCAGTGAAAATCACAGCGTTAATCTTGGCATTGTTGCTCTTCACCACAAATTGCCGGGCAGAAAGTGTTGATGTCTATTCCCTGGCAATCTCAGGAACTCCCCAGCAACTCAAGGAGGCCGTGAAGAACGGGGTAAACTTCAACCTCAGCAGTGATGACGAAAGCCATGAATATGAGGTGTACGACATTAGCAGCGTGAGAGCCGGGAATGCTTGGTTCATCTACCACAATGAGAGCCCACTTCATATTGCGGCGGCCTTAAACCGAAACCCTGAGAGCATCAAGTTCCTTATATCGCTTGGGCTTGACGTGAACGCTGAGGCTGAAGACGGGAGCTTCACGAGAACACCCCTATCTTGTGCGGTGGACTATAAGAATTTCGGGGCAATCCATGAACTCCTAGAGGCCGGGGCAAATCCTGAAGGCTGGACGTTAGGAGGCTGGTATGTCGCTACACCGTTCCATGATGTCGCGGCATGGTATGGCTATAACACGGAAGAAGTAAGGTACGTTCTAGGTGAGCTCATAAAGGCCGGGGGAAATGTCAACGTCCATGATGAGAATGTGAACGCTGAGGCAGTCCTTGAGGAGCTGGAGACACTTAGGGACGACCTCAATCCTGATAACAGCGATGCACTTGACGGTGATACGTTTCACTACATGATAAGGAACAACACGCTGTTTTCGCGGACGGGATGGCTTCATTTTGCGGCCTCATGTACCCCGCTGATTTATGCCGTGTTTTACGACAACCCTTTGACGGTTGAGGTGCTCCTGGATTTGGGGGCTGATGCGAAAATTCGGAGCGTTGAGGGAAAAACCGCAATGGATTATGCGCGGGAACTCCCGGAAAATTCGAACCTGAAGAAATCCCCTGTATATGCCAGGTTAATGAAGGCGGCAGAAAACTAGTCAGAAAATTTTTGAGCCTTTAACGTGCTATCATACACACTAAAATTTTTTGAAGGGAGAAAATTACTGCATGGCTTATTACTACACCGAACCCTCACACACATTCTCCGAGTACCTTCTAGTTCCGACGTACTCATCAGAAAATTGCGTGCCCTCAAATGTCTCACTAAGAACCCCGCTGTGCAAGTTCAGGAAGGGTGAAGAACCTCCCATCTCGATAAACATTCCCCTTGTCTCGGCATGTATGCAGTCGGTCTCTGATGACAACATGGCCATAGCCCTAGCCCGTGAAGGTGGAATATCATTCATCTACTGTTCCCAGCCAATCGAGAAGCAGGCCGAAATGGTCGCCCGTGTGAAACGCTACAAGGCCGGTTTCGTCGCCAATGACTCAGCCATAAGCCCCGACCAGACACTAGCCGACATATTAGCCTTGAAGGAACAGACAGGACACACGACCGTAGCAGTAACACATGACGGGAGCCTCACGGGAAAATTGCTCGGAATAGTAACGAGCCGGGACTACAGGATAAGCCGGACGGACATAAACGCGAAAGTCCGGGACTTCATGACACCAATCGACAAGGTCATAGCTGCACATGACGGGTTAAGTCTCACTGAAGCCAACGACCTCCTTTGGGAACACAAGCTGAATGCACTTCCTGTTGTTGATGATGACGGTAACATGGTAGCGTTCGTATTCAGGAAGGACTACGACATGCACAAGGAGAATCCGTTAGAGCTCCTTGACGCACAGAAACGGTACATGACAGGTGCAGGGATAAATACCCGCGACTATGAGGAGAGAGTTCCTGCACTCGTTGACGCTGGGGCTGATGTCCTGTGTATAGACAGCTCGGAGGGTTTCACCGAATGGCAGAGGCGAACGCTCCAGTGGATACGTGGAAGGTATGGCGACAGTGTGAAGGTTGGCGGCGGAAATGTAGTAGATGCTGACGGTTTCAGGTTCCTTGCTGAGGCAGGGGCTGATTTCGTGAAGATAGGAATCGGCGGCGGCTCAATCTGTATCACACGGGAGGCCAAAGGAATTGGAAGGGGTCAGGCTACTTCAGTGATTGAGGTTGCGCGGGCAAGGGATGAATATTTTGCGGAGACGGGAATTTACGTGCCTATATGCTCGGATGGCGGGATTGTCATGGATTACCACGTTACTCTTGCGCTGGCTATGGGTGCTGACTTCTGCATGTTGGGACGGTACTTTGCACGCTTTGACGAGAGCCCGACCAACAGGGTAATGATTAATGGCAACTACGTCAAAGAATATTGGGGTGAAGGGTCATCAAGAGCTAGGAACTGGCAGCGTTACGACTCCGGCGACTCATCACAGGCCAAGCTCTCATTTGAGGAGGGGGTAGACAGCTACGTACCCTATGCGGGAAGCCTCCGGGACAACGTAACCGAGACACTCAGCAAGATAAAGTCAACGTTCTGCAACTGCGGGGCATTAACTCTTCCTGAGATGAGGGAGAAGGCAAGATTGACCCTCGTATCACCCGTAACACTACTTGAGGGCGGTGCACATGACGTAATGATGAAGGAGGCAGTGAGACGCTCAAAGTGAAGATGAATATCATTCCCCCTGTCGTTGAAGCATAGAGGCAGGGGGCAATCACAAGAACACCATGAAGGCCATGAACCCGATAACTCCCATAACCGCCGCAGTCCTCAAGGGAGCAAGCTCAAGATACCGGCACACGAAGAACGTAATCACCCCGCAACTCAGCCATGCAGTGAGGTAGTTCCACCCTATCACTTGGGGGATGACCTCAAGGAATACGTCAGCAACTTTCTCCCAGAGGACAAAGATACCCTCGACAGCAAGCATGAAGTATCGGCTCAACGGAAGACCTATCAGCCTCAAGAATGCCCCGAAAGATGACACAGTGAACGCCACAGCAAAGAACATTGGCGCAAAGAGATTCAGGATTGCCCCAACGACCGGGACGCTTCCGAATGTGTACGAGACCTGCGGGAATGTTACGAGCCATATTGCCGGGCTTATCGTGAACCACCTGAACCCTGCCTGAGACATGGCCGAGATGGTGAGTGCCGAGAGAACCGACAATCTCCAGCCAATATCCCAGAAGAGGAACGGCCTCCACAGTAAGAGCAATACCCCGGCAGTGCAGACACTGTTGACGGCATTAGCGCGCCTGCCTATGACCTTAGCGAGCAGCCAGACCTGAACCATCAATGCCGCCCTAATCGTACTAGGTACTGCCCCGGTCAACAGGACATAGAACCAGAGGATTAACGACAATATCACGGGACTAACCCCAAAGAAGAAACTTGCACACATTATCACAATACCGGCATGAAACCCTGAGACAACGAGGAGATGACTTGTTCCACAGCGTCTGTGATGGTCGTTGAGGGACTTGTCGCGTTCACCGAGCCATGCCGCCTTGAGGTATGAGGCCGTCAGGTTAGGCATGTAGATAGTGAGTTTCCGGGACAGCTCATGACGCAATAACGATATGCTCCACTTTCGGGGAAGCTCCGTAACTTCCAGCAGGCTCACACATGCAGTAACTCCCCTTCCGTTCCAGAACCTGAACTCGTCAAATCCTCCTTGCCTTGATGTCTGCTTGAACTGCCGGGTTGTACCGCTGAACTGTATTCTCGTCCCGGTCATGTACTCAGCAAACGGAAGGAACGCTACAAGCCTCCCGTTATGTTCCGTGTCTATGACGTGGGCATAAGTCCGTCCCCATTGTCGGAGCTCGGTTATCGTCCCGGTCTCATTGTGGAGGGTCAGGGGCTGAGGCTGAGGCTCAGAGACAACCGAATACACGCGCCACGAACAAAGCATCACGAAGACGGCCATGAATGCGAGCATCTGCCATTGTTCGGGAAGCTCCCACTCATACGACGAAAGCATCACGGCCAAGAACAGCGCAAGAACTCCCAAAATGAACGCCAAGACCCCCGCACGGCCATAAAGTGCCAGGCCCGTAACGAGTGCCGCAAGAACCGCAAGCATTGGTGAACGTCTCAGTATCTCCATCAGCGAATGACTATCTGCCCTCTCATCTTCTCCAGTTTTGCCGAGCCTATACCCCGGACGTTAATCAGGTCTTCAAGCCGGGTAAAATTCCCGTGAAGTTGGCGGTACTCCACAATTCTTTTTGCGGTTGCCGGGCCGACTCCTGTGAGCTGTTCGAGCTCTTTTGCGGTTGCCCGGTTTATGTCGATTAAGCCGCCGGTTGATGAGGTTATTGACGTTCCTGATACTGTGATACGTCCCTGAATTGCCCGGAACTTTGACGCTCCTATACCGTTTACGTTCATGATGTCTTCAGGCCGGGTGAATGCCCCATGAACTTGCCGGTAATCCACT